>JBIKLZ010000027.1:0-16272 GCA_044359535.1 Chlamydiia bacterium | reverse complement strand
CGGAACTTTTGTGAGGGGATCAAAGAGTGTAAATCCAGAGATAATTTTATCAAAATCAGCCACTAACCGAATATGTCTTGCAATATTGGGGTTGTAAAATCTCCCCCCATCCTCTTTTTGAAGATAAAACAATTCATAATCATCATCTCTTTTTACCCCATCTAAGTCATGCAAACCTCGACGTTTACTATCCTCAGGATCAAGCTCTTCTTCCTCTTCAATGTGCTCAGATTTTTTTTCAAAATGCCCTTTTATACTCTTTTGATAAAAATCCATGAGTGCTGTATATTCCTTTGAATTAGAAATATCCATCTTTTTCTTGCACTGCTTTCCATATTTTTCAACTTTATCGACAGCTTCTTGAGCAAGCTCTATGATTGAAAGGATCCCTTTTTTGATGTGTGACTGATGTAATTGACCTGCTTCTTTTGTATGAATATGCTTTAAGTAGTTTAAAACCACCTTTAAATTAGATTTAACCAACTCTACTGTCTTTCTTTCATCACTTGAATCAAGCCAACGAAGGGTGTTTAAATCCCCCCTCTTATTTTTTTCATTCCCCTTTAGCTCTTTAACATCGATCTCAGCCATTGAAGAAAGGTTATCTACAGCCTCTAAAATTGTTGGATCCTTTTCTAACTTCCTTTTCGCCATTTAAGGGGCTCCCTTTAATCTTAATTACATCTTAATTACACCCTTTATATTTTTTCACTTTTTAGCAACTAAAAAACAAAAAAGATGTAACAACTCTGCTACATCTTTTTAACTTCCTTATTTTTTAAAATAAATCTAGTTTTTATCTCCTTTACTGCAAGAACCGCAATGCATTTTCATAATACCTGCAGCAATTAAAAACACCGGCCAGTATCTCATCATTGCGTGGCTAGGAATTAAGTTTGCAACTAAAAAGAACGTACCGAAAGCTGCTATTAAAAGGCCCCAGCACTTATTATGACTTATATTACACTTTTTCAACATTAATTCTCCTTTTGATTTTACACACATACATATGTATATAATCATGACTTTACAAAAGAGAATTATTTTCTCAAGACTTTTCTTTTATAAAAATACATTATCATAAGAGTTTAACCCTCATGTTTTAGCATTATTTATCTTTTGAAGAAGACCCCCAAAACATCCGACAAAGACCGGCTCCAATTAAAAAAATGGGCCAATACAATATAATATCGGATTCTGGACATAAGTTATACGTTAAAAGAAAGGCACCTAATGCAGTTAGCAAAAAGCCCCAACACTTATTTTGGGTGTAACACCACTTATTCATATAATGACTCCTAAGTTATTATTTTACGTAAATTGTTGCTGAGTTGATAGATACACTATTTTTCACAATCTTTCCTTCCCCATCAATAAGTTCTAATCGACATTCATGTTTCCCTTTTGGAATATTTTGCAAAACATGAGGGGTTTGGCTGTACAATCTTTGAATTTTAACCCCATCAATATAGACATCGACCTTATACTCATTAGGGGAAATAATTGCATTTCTCACAATAAAATCCAATAAAATATTGCCACTTACTTTTTGCCCAAAAGGCTCATTATAAACGATGAAGGGTCTTTTTAAATCCCCTTTATGCTCTTGAATCCCCTTTTTTTCTTGTTGGTAGCTATAAACATCGGTATAAAATGCTGTATCGCTTTTAATGGTCTCCCCATAACTTGTAACAAGCATACTATACATTTCAAAATTTGTTTCAGAAATTTCATTATAAATATCTTTAGGAATAGTGATTCTAAAACGTTTATCAAAATAGGCCCTTTCTGTAAGGAGTAAATTGACATCATCTTTAGTCACATAAATTCTTTTTCCATTACTAAAAATTACAAGAACCCTTGACCCAGAAGGATTTACACTAAGACCTAACTCTTTAAATTGGGGGGAATTGACATCGACTCCGATAGGAAAATTGGAGACTAAAAGGAGAATTGGAGACTCTTTTTTTAAAATCTGCGGTGAGGTGATCTTTAATCTTGCATTAGAGTTGTATTTTGAGTTTTCTAACCTTATAACTGTGATTGAAGAAGCTTGAGCTTTTACAAAGCCAAAAGTGGAAAGTAAGACCATTGCTACAAACATATTCATTTTCATAAAGAACCCTTTGATTTATTCGATCTTACCTGCACCTTTTCTATAAAAACAAGTAATAATCCAATAAATGAAAAAATTAAAGAAAGGACAGAGATCGCATATAAGGCTGAGTATGCAGAAAGTTTAACCACTTTTTTAATCTCCTTTGTATTTAAACCCTTTTCCGATAGCGCTTTTTGGTTTTTTGCTATTTGATACCACTCTTTTTTTTGCTCTTTTGAAGGATGTGGGTAGTGGCTAGAAATATATCTTTGTTCTTTATGATCATAGACATTTGTATAGATAGAGCCTAAAACAGCTATCCCAAGTGTGGCTCCTGTAAACCTCATAGTATTATAAATCCCTGCCACAAGCCCTCTTTTTTCTATGGGAGCTGCTGTAATTATAAATGAAGCCATTGGAGTAAAAACTAAGGAAATGGAAAATCCAAAGATAATGACAGCACCCATAAGGAAGTAAAAAAGATGGGTCTCTAAAAAGGAAATGATTCCTATAAAGCAGATCATCAACCCAATAAAACCGAGTGTCACAGGAAGTTTTAATCCAAATTTATCTGAAAGATACCCCGCAAAAGGGGCTGTGATCAAAATGAAAATTGTTGAACAAAAGGTCCAAAAACCAGCTACTGATGGAGAAAATTCCAATCCATCTTGGAGAAAAATTGCCCAAAAAACTGCATTCATCAAAAGAAATTGGACAATAAAGGCTTGAATACTCCCTGCTAAAAAATTCACTTTTTTAAAAAGACTAAAATCTAAAAAGGGCTCAAGAGTTTTATGTCCCCTGTAATGAAGGTAAAAGAAAAAGAAAAGAACAGAGCCAATAATAAATGAAAGGATAATTGGATAGGAAAACCAACCCAATCTCCCCCCCTCCATTGCTCCAAGGGTGATTAAAAATAACCCACCAATAAAGAGCAATAAACTCACTGTGTCAATTTTAACCCTTTTAGATGGATAAATAGGGACATATTTTAGTGTTGCAAAAACCCCAATCAAAGAGATGAAAATATTCATAAAAAAGATCCATCTCCAATCAAAAAATTGTGTAATAATCCCACCTATAAACGGTCCCAGAGATAAAAATAATGAGCTTGCAGCAACAATAATCCCCATAGCCTTTCCTCTTTGATTTTCTGGGAATTTTGTGATAATAATTGCTGAACTTGCAGGGGTGATTAAAGCAGCGGCAATACCTTGAAAGACCCTAGAAACGATCAAAAATAAACTGTCCCACGCAAATCCCCCCAAAGTTGAGGCACATCCAAACAAAGCTGTTCCAATAACAAATATTTTTCTAGAACCAAATATATCCCCTAATTTTCCTCCAAAAATCACAAAGCTTGCGTTTGTTAAAAAATAGACGTTTACAATCCACTGTAAATTCACATCAGAAATATCCAACTCCTTTTGTATTGTTGGAAGGGCCACAGGTAAAATAGTAAAATCCAAGAAAATCATAGATGATCCACAAACCATTGCAAATATAACAAGCCAGTTATCTTTTGAAAAACGAAATGACATGAAGTTCCCTTAAGAGTTCTTTTTGTGTATATCACGAAACAAAGCTAATTGCATCTGTTTTTTTTAAATAATTTTTTTTTATTCTTTACTTTTTTTCTCTGTTACAATAAATTTCTTTTTTCTTAACCTATTGGATACACTAAAATGAAAAAATTACTACGTTATTTTCTCTTAACCCTTTCTTTTCTTATGAGTCTTGCTTCTTGCTCTAAATCGCCCACTTCGAAAAAAATTGTCAATGGAATTCATTTAAATATCATTCAAGAACCTTTAACACTAGATCCTCGAAAAGGAGCTGATTACACCTCTTCAACCCTTCAATTTTTTCTTTTTGAGGGTTTGTTAAGGATGACCCCTGATTCTTTAGCAGCACCAGCTATTGCTGAAAGAGTCGATGTTTCTGAAGATGAACTCACCTATACTTTTCATCTTAGAGAGGCAAAATGGTCCAATGGGACCCCTATCACTGCCTACGACTTTTCTCAAACCTGGCTAGATATGCTAGATCCATATTTTCCAGCGCCCAATGCACACCTTTTATTCCCAATACTTAATGCTGAAAAGGCTAAAAAAGGCCTTGTTTCCTTAAAAGATGTGGGTATTCACGCGTTAAACTACAACACCCTTGAAATCAATCTTGAGGCTCCAACCCCGTTTTTCAAAGAGCTTATTTCATGTTGCGTATTTTCCCCCGTTTGTCAACACCACACTCAACAAAACAGTGACTGGGCTGAAGCTGTGGATAAAGATTTTGTGTGCAATGGTCCCTACAGACTTGCACGAAGAAAAATTGGCAATGAAATCATTTTTGAAAAAAACCCTTATTACTGGGACGCTGATTCTGTAGAATTAGAGCAAATCACTATTTCTATCATAGATAATGAAACCACAGCGCTAAATATGTTTCTAAACAATCAATTAGATATGATAGGCCTTCCATTTACTGGAATACCTTCAGATGCAATACCTAATCTACTTGACAAAGGATTGATTAAAACCACAGAGATTCCTGCATCAACAATCTGCTGCTTTAACTTAAATAAGTACCCTTTTAATAACAAAAACATTAGAAAAGCTTTCGCTTACTCTGTGAATCGAAAGGAGATTGTGGATAATATCACTCAAACAGGAGAAATTCCTGGGGTAAAACTTCTCCCTGACTCCCTTTTATCCAACCAACCAGAGCCCTTTTTTAAAGATGGGGATGTAGAGACTGCAAAAATGTATTTAAAAAAGGGGCTTGAAGAATTAGGTATTACTAAAGAACAGCTCCCAAAACTCACCCTTTTGCATGCATCGACAGGCATTTATCCAAAGGTAGCTCAAGCTATACAAGAACAGTGGAGAAGAGCTTTAGACATCACTGTTGAGCTCAATGGCTTTGAATATAAAGTCTTTTTAGACAAATTGGGAAAAAAGGACTACTGCATTGGTCAATGTGTCTGGATTGTTCACTATTATGATCCAATGAGCATTTTGGACCGTTTTAGAATCAAAGAAAATGCAAAAAATTACCCAGGTTTTGACAACCAAACTTATAGAGAGCTTGTCGATAGATCCTTATTTTATGCAAACAAAGAGGAGCGCTTTTCTGAACTGAATAAAGCTCTGGATGTGATCAATGAAGAGGTTCCTTTAACAGCAATATATCATTGGAAAAGTCCTTATATGCACAAACCTTATATCAAAGATCTTTTTGTCGATCCCTCAGGAACTCTTTATCTCCCGAAAGTTAAACTTGAAAAGGATCTCCTTCCATCGAATCGACCTAGTCAATTTTTGATTAATCAAGATAGCTACATAGATAAATAGTTACTAAATAGAAAAGTAAGTGTGGTGATGCAGTGAATATATATTTTCCAATGGAAATGAGTTCTGAGAAAAAAGGGAATCTCCCCTTATTTAATGAACTCATGCGTGTAATCCCATTGTACAGTATTCCAATTCACCGGAGGGTTCATTTAGAAAACTATCATGAAAGCATTCAATCCGTAATCAATGAAATGTTGCCTTCTCCCTGTTTGGAATATGGAAATGAGATTCACAATCTTTATGATGAACAAAAAAAGGGGCGCTTTTATAGATCTATTTTTGACCATTGCCCTTTAATTAAATCTACCTTTTATTCTGAAGGTCCAAATGTGACTTTATCCATTTCAACTCTTTCTAAAGCTTCTTACACAAGAGAATTAGGAAGATTTATTTGCGATTATTTTACCAAATGGCTTCTTCCTGGAAAAAGCATCTCTTTATCCCATGTTCATTCAGCTGTTGTTCAATTCAAGCATTACAAGGGAAAAGGGCTATTTTTTCATGAAATGTTCATAGAAATTGATGATCCGAAAAACTTAGCCGCTGTCGAAGCAAACCTCCCTGATTTAATCCATGAATTAAAAATCAACATCCTTGCTGTAAGTCATGCACGAAGAGTTGTTTCTACAAATAATCTCACTGAGGATCAAAAAAGAATCATTGTTCAAGAAAATATTTCAGAATTGTTAGACATTCCATCTAAGGGCTACAATCACAATCTTTTCGAGCAAATGCAACATTTTCTATTAAAAGCTACCTCTGAAGAAAAAATAGCTACAATCAAAAAAAATCTAGCCCCACTAATTGATTTAAATCCTCAAATTTTTGAAAGAGATCTATTTAACGAAATTCAAAAATTCATTTTTCCTACAAAAAGAAAGTTCTCTAATGAAAGAAAACTTACCTATGTTACTAGGATCATCTCTTATACCTATCTATTAAGAAAGCGGGCCGCCCACGCTTTTAATCAAAACCCATCGGATCGATTTGCTGTTACTAAAATTTTAAAAACGGTTATCGAACAAGATGGGGTAAAAAAACCTGTAGTTGGAATTTTAGTTGCTATTAACTTCTCCTCTGAAAGCGAGGTTTTCGACGAACGCCATCTAATGTCAGCGTTAACCACTTTAATTTCACCTATTAAAGGGGTGAAAGATTCTATAATTCATAATAAAAGAGAGTACACAGGAACTCGAATCATCTACATGGAAATAGAAAAATCGATAGGCATTTTTTCAAAAAATGAGATTAAGGTTCTTCAGGAAAGGCTCACTGAGCAGGTGATTTCTCGAATAGAAAGTGTTTCAAACACTATTTTTATGCCCAGAAATGAGGAGGAGATCCTTCGAAATATTTTAACCCTCAACAATCAATTAAGGTTTCCTACTGATTTACCACAAGTGATGATCAATTATCAGTCTCAAGAAAATGCAAACCTTATTTTTACCGTTTTGTTAGTACGAGCTGAACATCCAGGGGTCAATGAGATTCACATCAAAGAAAATGGATCAAACAAATCTATTTTCATAAAAGAAATGGAAGTAAAAACAGTAGGTAAAATCAGAAAAAAAATCCCTAAAAAAGGGTATATCCTTGAAATTCTTTGCCCTAAAAAAGAATATCTGCGTCTTGATTTTTCTTTAGACCTTACAAGAGCCCGAAAAGATGTTTTTTCTTTTATTTCTTCCATTGTTGGGGAAGTACGCGATTTTAACGGGGGGATGATTGCAAAACAAAATGAGGTTCTTGTTGAGCTTAAAAGACAGCTTTTACATAGCAACTACAACGATGAATTCTCTTTAGAAAACTTCTTTTATTCTTTTACCCCCAGATTTATGCAGTGCATCCTCCCAGCCACCTCTTTAAAACACTCCTTTCTCCTCCTTCAAGAGGCCCTTGAACATGATTTCAATACCTGTGTCTATTTTATTAAAACAATTACATGGGAAAGATATTTTATTATTACAGTTGCCACCATCAACTCCTTGTTTAAAGATTTTATTGAGGAAGAAATTTCTCAGATTGACTTTGATACCTCATCTTTAGCTACTTCCTATATCACTATCCATGAGATTCCCGTCTTATCCTATATTCTTAGATTTTCAGACAGCGCTCAATCCGATGCCTTATTAAAAACCCTAGTTGAAGGGATAAGATTATGGAAACAATCAATCCTCCCCTCAAAAGGATAATAAATATTGACTTCAATAAAACACCTTATTATTCTAAGTGCTCCTAAAAAGGAGGAACAATGAAAAAAACTATTTTAACACTATTATTAAGCTTACAAGCACTTGCAGCAAATTCTTCTTCTGAAAACTTTGCCTCTTTAGCGCCAAAAATAAGTCAACAACCTGTGAGTTCCACAGCTAATAAAGCAACTATTGGACACATCACTTTTAAAGCAGGCCCAGGTCTATTTTTAGACACCTACAATCTTCTTCCCGTTTTTGGAATGGGCTATCAATCTAGAATTGCAGATTCTTTATTCTTTCAGTCTAAAATGATTGAATTCTCCTATATGGGAGGGTATAAAACCATGAAAAACAGTGATATTTATATCAAAGAGTTTCAACAAACTACTATTTTTCCTAAGTTAATGGGTCTTCATTACTTTAATACACAATCTGAAAATCGACTATTTGCAGGAATTGGAACAAATATTGCCCATTCTACTCAAAAAAAGAAGGTTGAGTATTTGAAGGAATTTGATGAATATAATCAAACAAAGGAGACTTTTACAGAAAATCTATTGACATCTTTTGGAGCCTCATTTGCTGTTGGAGTAGAAATGGGGAAAGCTTCTGAAGCTATTAGTGTCATAAAACTTGAGTTTGATCAACCTCTTATTGAGATCTATAATGATGGGAATCCTTTTTTTACAGGAAATATTGCCCTTTCCTATCTTGTAGGATTCTAAAACACTTGTTTTTCTCTGTTAAAAAGAGGGGGCTTGCCCCCTTCTTTTTTTTAATTTTATTAAATTTAAACTGTTTTTACAAGAGCTCATAATTATTGTTGTTTTTAATATCAAACTGTGTGATTCTAATTATTCCTAAAAAGGAGGAATAATGAAAAAAACTATTTTAACACTATTATTAACTTTACAAGCTCTCACAGCAAATTCTTCTTCTGAAAATGTTGCCTCTTTAGAGCCAAAAATAAGTCAACAACCTGTGAGTTCGACAGGTAATAAAGCAACTATTGGACACGTCACTTTTAAAGCAGGCCCAGGTCTATTTTTAGACACCTCCAATCTTTTTCCAGTTCTTGGAGTAGGCTATCAATCTAGAATCATTGACTCTTTGGTTTTTCAGTCTAAAATGATTGAATTTTCAGGTATGTGGGGAGAGAAAAAAACGAAAAACAGTGATTTTTCCTCACATGAAATTCAAAATATTGTCTATTTTCCTAAAATGATGGGTCTTCATTATTTTAATACACAATCTGACAATCGATTGTTTGCAGGAATTGGAACAAACATCTCCTATTCTATAGATACCAAATGGGTTACAAATCTTAAATCTCAAACAGAGAACTCCTATAGAGATAATGAATTGACCTCTTTTGGAGGATCTTTTGCTCTCGGATTAGAGATGGGCAAACCTTCTGAATCAGTTAGCATCATAAAACTTGAATTTGATCAACCTCTTATTGATATTTACAAAGAGGGAGATCCTTCTCATAAAGGAAATATTGCCCTTTCTTACGTTATAGGATTCTAAAATAAACTCCTTTACAAACTCCATTTAATTTTTTAAATGGAGTTTTAAAAAAGTCTCATATTTTCCTTGTAAAAAATAATCCCTTTAAGCACACTATTTCTTTATGAAAAAAACTCTATTTCTATTTACTTTCTTAACTATTCATCTTTTTTCTGGTGCAAATCATTCAAGAATAGATGAGATCAAACAAACCCTATCTGATACCTTTCATTTGGACAAACAATTCTATTTAAACAAAGAGTTGTTTACCCTACAAATGAAGGATTATCAATCAATGGTTGAAGATATAAACCCTTTTATTTCTTCAGCCAAAATAGCTCTAACAAATAAAGCTCTTAAAGACAGCCCCCTGAATAACTTTTCTCAAGAAGAATTAGACCTTTTTAACTCATATCAAGAACTGATTTCTTTAGCTTTTAGGATAAATGACAATGCCGCAATCATACACTTGACACATCCGATTAAAGATAAAGATGAAATTCCTTATCACGGAATGGAAAGTCATAGAGGTTATTTTCTTCAAATCCTAGATCTTGAAAGAAGTCTTAATGCTCCGATTCTTGAAGATACTTTACTTCTCACAGAAATTATTCAAATACAGAATATTCTAAAGTTGTTTAAAAACGTCAATCATCTCTATTACATGTCGAACCAAAGCGATAGCAACCTCTCTTTTTGCAAAAAAGGACACACTTTTAAAGAAGTTGAATTTTATTGGAACTCCATTGTCCCTATTGCAGAAGAAATGCTTTATAAATTAGAAACACAATGGACTGATATTTCAAATAATAGATTAACGATCTTGAGACTTCTTTTTGATAAAAACTATTGTTTACTTATCCCTTGTCCTGATCCTAATCTAAATTTTATAGACCGTGTTCTTCCTTATCTTCTTAAATATTATGATTTCTCCTATGTAGCCAATAGATTTGCAACAATATACGAAAATCATGAAAAATGGGAAAGAAACTTTGCATGGATTGAGCTTCATGTAAAGGGCTATCACCTTCTTAAGAATACAGATCAGGAAAAGGCTCAAAAGCTTTTAAAGGATGCGAAAAAATTAGCTAAAACCACACTAACCCCCCCTTTATTTAGTAGTAAGAAAAAAGAATGGGAAAGTGCAAAAGCTGCAGCATGGGCATTGATTGATTCTTGTGATTAAACCCCATTTTTCCTATAGTAGGCTCTTTTCTTAAACCATTTAAATGAGGGTATATGTTAGGCAGCCTTGATTCTATTATCACAAGCGACTCTTTAACCACCGATTCTGTAAAATTTATAGAGTTTATCATTGGAAAAGACGATATTTACCTTGTTGAGATGCGCCCCCAAGATAACGGCCGGTGTGTAATCTATTCAACAAAAGAAAAAAAAGATCTTACCCCACCCCCTTTTTCATCAAAAAATGGGGTTCATGAATATGGAACAAGCTCTTTATGCGAGCACCAAGGCTCTATCTATTTCACCTTCAAAAAAGATCAACAGATCTATGAAATAAAGGATAAAAAAGTTCGAAAGATTACCGATTGCCCCCAGATCCGTTTTGGTGAACCCTGTGGTTGTGGCTCTATCTTATTTGCTATTTTTGAGGATCACAGTGATGAGGAAAATATAAAAAATGGAATTATGAGAATAGAAAAGGCTACTGGAAAATGTGACCTCTTTGAATCCAATCATGACTTTTATTCTGGTCTAACTCTCTCCCCAGATGAACAATCTCTTGCCTACTTTACATGGGATTTTCCAAATATGTCTTGGGATGCTTCCGATGTGTGGAAAATCTCTTTATCTAAGGAAAAAAGAATTCTAGAAAAAAAACAAATAAGTCAAAAAGGGGATATCAGCTCCTTTGCTCCACAATTTTTTCCAAATGGAGACCTTTATTTCATCTCTGATATTTCAGGATATTGGAATATTTATAAAGAGGATAACACTCCCCTTTGTCCTTCTAAACATGACTTTTCAAAAGCTCATTGGCGCTACAACAATCCATTTTTTGCCCCTTTAGCCTCAGGAAGCATTGCTGCTGTTAGAATACAAGATGCTTTAGATGTTTTAGGAGAAATTTCTAAAGGCACCTTTTCCCCCTATAATCTACCTTTTACCTATTATACTTCGATTAAAAGTATTGAAAATACTCTTTACTTCATAGCAGGTTCTCCAACACACCCCCTTGCCTTTTATTCCTTTAATACAGAGACAAAAGCCCTTATTGAAATAAAGATCTCGGAAAAAAACACCCTGCCAAAAGAATGGACTTCTATTCCTAAACCCATTTCATTTACCACAAGACATAATGAAACTTCACACGCCTTTTTTTATCCCCCTAAAAATCCAACAGCAGACTTAACTCAAGAAAAACCCCCTCTTCTTTTAATTTCTCATGGGGGTCCAACTTCGCACAGCCCTGCCCTTTTTTCTCTATCTATCCAATATTTTACCTCAAGAGGCTTTGCTGTTTGTGATGTCAACTACTCAGGAAGTACCGGTTATGGACGCTCTTATAGAAATCGTCTTTATAAAAATTGGGGGATTAAGGATCTTGATGATTGTGAGGATTGTGCTTTGTATCTTATTAAAGAGGGGCTTGTTGATAAAAAAAGACTTTCTATAAAAGGGGGAAGCGCTGGGGGGTTTACCACCCTTGCTCTCCTCACTTTCAGAGAGACATTTGCTGTGGGGGCTAGTTATTTTGGGGTAAGTGATCTAGCTCTTTTAGCTGAACATACCCATAAATTTGAATCAAGATATTTAGATAAGTTAATTGGAAACTATCCGGAAGAAAAAGCCCTCTATGATAAGCGTTCCCCTTTGTATCACACAAAGATGCTAAAAAAGCCCATTTTACTTCTTCAGGGGGATGAAGATAAAATTGTTCCTAAGGATCAAGCTTCAAAAATGTATAGAGCCCTTTTAGAAAAAAAAATCCCCACAGCCTACCTTCTTTTTAAAGAGGAGGGGCATGGATTTTGTAAGGATGAAACTATTAGAAAAGCTATTGATAGCGAACTTTATTTCTACCAAACAGTTTTTAGGCAAAAAACAACCTTCAAGACCCCTCCATTAATTATTGATAATATATAATTTTTGTCTGTAAAAAAATGGTTCATTATGGTAAACTCTTCATCTTATGAACCCTCTTTTAAAGTTATTTCTCTTGATCAGCTCCCTTTCTTTTATTTTCGGCGAGGAAAATTACAGCTGCAATTTTTCGAAAATACGACTAAGTGAATTAGTCCGTTACCTAGGAAAAGCTCTTTCAGTAAACTTTATTGCCGATGAAAAAAATCTTGATTTTGATGTGATCTTTATATCACAAAGCGGCTCATCCTCAGAAGATGTTTTAGATGATCTTTTTACCCTCCTTGGAGAGTACAACCTTGAAGCGGTTAAAAAAGGGGAATCCTATCTCATTAAAAAGATCCCTGAAAAAAAAGAGGTTAAAAAGGTGGAGCCTGCTGCTGAATTTGACCTCTATAAACTTAAGTATCATTCAGGTGAAGAGATTCTCCATCATTTGAAAAATTCAATAGATGGGTTAAATACAAATCACGTTACCGATGCAGAATTAATTCATACCATAAAAACTCTTCAATGGGTTAAAGCTTCAAATTCTTTGTTTTTTTCCGCTTCAAAACAGACTTCTATCTCCTTAAAAGAGTTGATAGAAAAGCTAGACACCCCACCAAAACAAGTTTATGTTGAAGTTTTAGTTATTGAAACAGATATAAATAAAGGGCATCAATTTGGTGTCTCTTGGAAAAATAGCCCCTCTAAGGATATTTTGTCTGCCTGTAAAAACTCCCTAAATCAAGGGATAAATATGGGAATTATTGGGGATGCTATTATTAATGGAAAGCAAATATTTCATGAAATCACCTCTTTTGCTCAATATATTCAATCCGATACAGATACTTCCATTATTTTAAATCAAAAGATTCTTGCTAGAGAAAATAAGCTTTCTACCATTTTTGAAGGAGACTCTGTCCCCTTTGCTGGATCAATCATTGAGTTAACAGGGGTCAATCAACGGACAACATCAAATATTGAATACAAAGATATTGGAGTGATGTTAAATATTATTCCGATGATTAGCGATACAGGGATAATTACCCTTTCCATCGATGAAAAAATCACAGAAAGTCACGATCACTTGATAGACGGCTCGACAAATCTCTCCGGAATAAAAACCTCTAAAACACAAATGACTACTGAAGCTCACGTTCCAAACAACCACTTTTTAGTCTTATCTGGAATGTCAAGAAAGGTGAAAACGACAAAAAAATCTGGGGTTCCCCTTTTAAAATCGATCCCTTGGATTGGAGCTCTTTTTTCCTCAGAAAAAGAGGTGGAATTAAAGAAAAACTTAATTATTTTTGTTAGACCTTCAATTATCGATGAAGCTATCCAGCTAAAATAGAATCTCTACGGTGAGCTATTTCTCTTGAAAGGCTATTTAAATACTCAATATTGTATAAAAGAGCTAAGAGCTTTTCTTCATCTACACCCTCCTCATCAATTACCTTAATAGCTTTATCAATATCTATAGGGAGAAGTTCATATCCAAAGCAACTTTCGCTCGGAGGATCTAGTGGAGGGGAAAGAGATGAAAAACTTTCATTGTTCCCCATCCCAAAAAGGGATTCGGTATGAGCAATTACAGAGCGTGTACTTAAAATACCCACTTGATTATAGATGTGATGTGAAGATTCAATGTACCCTGAATAATCAACTTTTGGTACATCTAGATATTCTATACTATTCATAACCCTAATACTTTACAGTATAAGGGATTTAAACTACAGATAGACTCTTTTTTTGATACCCTAAAAAGGAGATACACATTAAAAAGAGGCAAATGTATCCCATAAGATTATTCACCTCAACAAAGGCAAAGGTTGAAGCTTGATTTTCTACCATTTGATCTAAGTAATTAAAGGCACTCACTTCATTAGGAATGTACCTTAAAATATCGCTAAAATAGGATCTACATACCTGCTTATAGTTGTTATAGGTATAGGCTAAATTCATATGTTGCTGATACCCCCTTCGAGTATATAAAGTGACATAGACAGCTGTTCCAATTCCCCCTGAAAGGGATCGAAGAAAGTGAAATAGACCAAGGCCAGAGGGTAAATCCTCATTACTCAATGATTTTGAAACCAAAGACATTGTTGGAATCATCCAAAAAGCTAAACCAAAACCTAAGATAACTCTAGACATTGCAATATGAAAAAAACTAATAGTATAGACAAAATTAGCTGCATAAAAACATCCCACAGCCATCCAAAAAAATCCATGTGCCATCAAAAAAACCGGTTGCGTTTTTTTTATCAATCGAGCCACTATCAAAGCCCCTGATAAAGCTCCTATCCCCATAGGAGCTACAGCAAGGCCTGCTTGAAAAGAGGTATAACCAAGGACATCTTCAAGCCACAGAGGAAAAATCACTACAGCGGCAAAATAAAGGGAATAAGCAAAAAAAATCATAAAGCAGGCTATGGAAAAATTTTTTATTTTGAAAAGGTAGAGATTAAACAACGATTTTTCATAAGAAAAACTCCATATACAGATGTATCCCACAGAAATAGCACTGACAATAGAAAAAAATTGGACCCTTTTTGAATGCCACCAATCCCATTGTTGCCCTTTATCTAAAAACAGCTGTAAACAGGTCATTCCAATCAACAATAGTAAAAATGTGACCCAATCAAAACCCACTTTTGAAGTTTTGATCTTTAACCCCTTTATATTGATAATAATTAATGCAGCACTAATAACGCCCACAGGTAGATTTATATAAAAAATCCATCTCCAAAGATAGTTAAAGCATATGTACCCCCCAACAACGGGACCGATCACTGGGGCGACCATGATGATCATCGAAAAAATTGTCGAAATTCTCTCTACTTGAGTTCGATACAACTTTGTTAAAATACCTTGAGATAATGGAATTAAGGGGCCGGCTGCTGCCCCTTGAAGAAATCTTGAAACCACCAAAACATTTAAATCAGGGGCTGCTGCGCACGTAATAGAAAAGAAGGTAAAAAGGATCGTTGCCCAAATAATCACCTTTGAATCTCCATATATTTTTACAAGCCAGGCAGTCATGGGGAGGAAAATGGCGTTTCCAACAGAAAAGAAGGTAATAACATATGTCCCTTCACTACTGCTGACTCCAAGTCCTCCAGCAATATAAGGGACAGCGACATTTGCAATGGTGTAATCCAATACAAACATAAAAGCCACAAGACATAAGGCAAAGGAAAGGAAGAGTTTTTGTATCGGCCCTATTTCAATAGGTTCATCATCTGCGATGGTTTCCAAGAAGTTTCACCTCCTCTGAAATCATTCCAACAAAGCTTTGGTTTTGAGAGAAAATCTTTTCTATTAATGTATCGACCCCCTTTTCTTGGTCAGAAAAAATCGTTGTTTTCCATAAAGGGATGGCATCTCTAATAACCCCTGGGACTTTAAGCCCCGATGTATCTTTTACATCGACAGAAATATCCATAGAAAGTCCAAGACGTAAAGGATATTTAGTCAACATGACCCCAGAAAGAGCGATTCTTACCGGAACCCTTTGAACAATTTTTATCCAGTTTCCTGTTGCGTTTTGTGGAGGAAGGGGCGAAAACACTGCCCCTGTCCCCCCTGCTATACCAATAACTGTCCCCTCATAATTGACTCCACTTCCGTAAAAATCTGAGGTGACAGAAGCTTTTTGCCCTATTCGAATCTTTGACATGTGAATTTCTTTAAAATTTGCATCGACCCACACCTGATCTAAAGGGACAATGGCAAGAAGTTGTGACGCTGGGGTGACAGATTCGCCAACCTGAACTCCCCTTTGAGCCACAATTCCAGTAGCTGGGGCTTTAATAACGCATCTGTTTAGATTCACAAAAGCTAGCTTTACAGCTTCAATAGCAGCTAAAACCATAGGGTGATTTCTAACAGTTGTCCCCTCAACAAGGGAAATAGCTTTCCTTAAATTAAATACAGAGGCAGATAAAGCCCCTTCAGCAGCCTCTAAAGAGGTCTTAGAAAAAATATACTCTTCAACAGAAACAGCACCTGATGAAACAACGGC
>JBIKLZ010000025.1:0-16964 GCA_044359535.1 Chlamydiia bacterium | reverse complement strand
TCTTCCTGCTACACTCATTGGGTTGATTATCAGAGAAGTTTTAAGAAATAAAGAAGGTGTATACACACCTGCTCAAAATGGGTCTTATAGACCCCGTCATTCAGAACCAAGTGGTAATACTTCATCACACTCTTCCCACAATGACATGGAGACCGTTGAAGTCCAAAGGGTTAGTTTAGGAGAGGCGATTGCAGATGTCAAAATAGATGGAATGAGACTTAAACTTTACCCTTATTTTAAGACGAATTGGCAAGTTTGTATCGCTGCTTTTAGTAACAATGGATTGGCACTTCAATTTGCCTCCCGATCGATAAAAAATGGAGAAGATTTTGGTGCTACGATTGATTTTGCTTTGCGGGAGAATGGACTGGCACTTCAATTTGCCTCAGACGAGCGAAAAAATGATCCTAGTATTGTTAAACAAGCTCTTAAGCAAAATGGATTGGCACTTCAATTTGCCTCAGAGGGAGTAAAAGATGATCCTCGTACTGTTAAAATGGCTCTTGATCAGAATGGACTGGCACTTCAATTTGCCTCAGAGAGACTAAAAAATGATCCTGATACTGTAAAATATGCAATTAGTAAAAATGGGTTTGCATATGAGCATGCTAATCCACTTTTAAAAGACAATCCAGACATTCTTTGCACCTTGATTGCTTCTGACCATTTTTTATTTCGATTTCAAGCTCCTGATTGGGCAAAAATGGACAAGGACATACTGCGTTGTATTAGAGATAGAAGCCATTTACATAACATTACAACCGAAGAAATTGCAAATGAACTCTGTAATGAAAATCAAGAGTAACTTGCTTTTTTTTTCTAAAGTGTAGTAGAGATTTTAGACTTTAGTATATATGTTTTCTATGATAGTGTGCAAAAAAAACAGGGTTTTTATGCACAGGTCTTTAAAAAAACTTCGACCTAAAGCCAATAAGCTATTTAGCTTTTCTGCACATTGGAAAAGATCCAATAAAGAGCTTAATATCGAACTTGGACAACAAATTCTAGCCCTTTCACAACAAGAAACTTTTCCAAAAGCAATTCAACTGTTTTTCACCCTCCCTGAGTTTAAATCCCTTTTAAAAAACTTAAGTCACGGATCTATGTGGAAAAGTGCCTATGTTTTTACTGATGAGGATCATCATCCCCCTCAAGAGATCCAAAAAATTCAGACATTGACCTCAGCATTTCAAAAACTATGTTCTATCTCCTACTTTCCCAACTACCCTATCCACACCCTTGCTAAAGCACAACTTTTAGTGGAAACCATCCATCAATATTTGCTTGTCATTTACTCTCTTCAAAAACTCCCCTATCCAGCTTCGAAAAAAATACAAAAAGATCTTTTTTCTTCTATTCACATGTTTATCAAAGAGTTACTCACCCTTTCTAAGGAGAAAGACGTTTTCAAAAATTTTGATTTTTCTTCTCATCTGAAACTTTTAAAAAAATCGATCTTTTCTTCTGTCACAGCTGAGAGTCTAAAACCCATTCATGAAATCATCGCTTCTTTATCCCTATGTTGTTTAACTCCCCCACTAGGAAAACTTCGCAAAATTCTCAATCAGATGCATGGTGAGATCGAACTTTCTTTTGATTCCATTGCAAAAAATGCCCCCTTCTCCCCTTCCTATAGAATCAAAAAAACTATCCATGAAATTCTCCTTAAAAGTCCCTCTTCTGAGGCTCTTTTATCAGAATTAGAATCCCTTTTTCATCAGTGTAGTTATAAAATCATCGAAACAAAGCAAAAAAGTCACAGTGAAAACCTCTTTGAAGCTACCCTTTCTTTACATATTCTTCAAAAATCCCTAGAAAAAATAGCCCTTGATCCTTCTATCCCTGAACATTTTTTTCGCTATTACCATTTCTTCTACTTAAAAGTTCAACCCCCTTTAGGAAAACTTGAATCCTTTAATTCACAAATCGGTTATTTTCTTTCTGGCTTTTTCCAAACACAAATAAGTTATCTTCTTGAACTTATAAACAACCCCCCTATCGATGCGTTTGTACCTATCGATCTTTCCCTCTTCAACCCGTTAATAAAAAAAATCATTTCTTTTTTGCACACCTATGCAAAGATCAAACCCGAACTCCTCCAAGAGGATATAAGACTTAGTTTTACACATCCTACGATCAAAAATCTCCCCCTTAACGAGGCAAAAAATTACATCCAAAAGTCCCTATCCCTATTTTTTCCTGAATCAGATGAAAACATCCTCATCTTGTTAGAAAAATTAAGCCGAACCCTTTTAACAGACCTTCTTAAAATCTATAAATCTATGGACCCAAAAAGCTTTGCTGCAACCCTTTTAAAAGAAAAAATCAAAGGGCTATATTTGATCGATCTTCCCTCTTTTCATCTCGGATGGTTCCTTTTTGGTGAAATTGTTTCTGTCCTTTACATCCTTACCTCATTGCAACATGTGGATTCTTCTAAAACTATAGAAAACTTCCTTATAGAGACCTATCACTACCCTATCTTTTCTGTTTTACTCAATGCAAAATCCTCAACATTACCCGATGTTTTGATTAAATTGCAAACAATTTAGCCTCTAGAAAAAAGATTTTTTTTCTCTGGACAAATAGATAAGAAATACAATATATAGTACCTTTCATAGACAAAAAATACTATATCTAGTATTTGAAAAGAGAAAGAATCATTTAAAGGAGTATTATGAAAGAGCATAAAAACGTATTACCTAAAGAGAAAGAAGATAGGAAAAATAACGAGCTTATCAATCCATTAACCGGGGTTATACAAACAACCACTCATACTCTTACCATTGTAAAAAGAAATGGTACAATTCTCCCTTTCAAAAGAGAGCGCATTGAAAATGCTTTGGCTGCAGCATTTTGTGATACAAAAAATCTCCCCAAAGAGGCTCCCCTTCCCACGGCTATAAAAAATACCATTATAAGGCTTACAACCCTTGTTGAAGAAAAGTCAAAGCACCTTGGTGAAAAAGGGGTTACCCTTACTGTCGAAGGGATACAAGATTTAGTTGAGATCACTTTGATGAAAAACAATTTTCATGATGTAGCAAGGGATTATATCCTCTATCGAGATAAAAAACGGGAGCAAAGGGCTGAAGGAAAGAAAATCATTACTATTTTAAGTGCCGATGGTATTACAAAACGGCGTTTTAACCCAATGAAAATTTCTGCCTCTTTAGAAAGTTTATTTAGAAGCCATCATGGCCTTGAAGGGCAGGCTGAAGAAGGGGTGATCTCCTCTATTAACGAAGTGACAGCTCATGTTGCAAAAACTATTTTTGCCCTTGATCAAGAGTGTCTTACTCGAGAGCAGTTAGAAGAAATCATTGAAAACTCTCTTATGGAACTTGGATTTTACAATGAAGCTAAGCAGTATATTCGATCAAGAAATGGGGTTGAGCCAGTCAATATTGCAAAAACAGTAGGTAAATCCTTTATTATTACAGGGGAAAAAAATTCAACCTACTCTATTACTGAAGATGATGTAAGACAGCAAATCACTCATGCGTGTAGAAATACTACAGGGGTTAATGTCGATGCATTGGTACACGCTTCTTTATTAAATTTTTATGAAGGGATTACAGAAAATGAAGTGGATACTGCTTTAATCATGGCAGCTCGCGCGTGCATTGAAATTGAACCTAACTATACTTACGTGACAGCAAAACTTCTTTTAGAAAAAATTTATAGGGAAACTTTAGAGTGCTCTTCTAGAGAAAAAAGTTTTGAACAAAGCTATCGGGACTACTTTGTAAGCTACATTCAAAAAGGGATTTCTGTAGAAAGGCTTTCAACAGAATTGTACAACTTTGATTTAGATGCCCTATCAAAAGCCCTTGTCCCAGAAAGAGACTACCTGCTTCAATACCTTGGACTCCAAACTCTTTATGACCGTTACTTCATTCATCACAAAGAAAGAAGGCTTGAAACCCCTCAAATTTTTTGGATGAGAGTTTCTATGGGTCTATCTATAAAAGAAGAGAATAAAACCCAAAGAGCTATAGAGTTTTACACTATTTTATCAAAGCTTTTATACTCCCCTGGAACTCCAACTCTCTTTAACTCTGGAACCAACCATTCACAATTAAGCTCTTGCTACCTTTCAACAATTGATGATGATTTATCTCACATTTTTAAAGTGATTTCTGACGACGCCCAACTCTCTAAATGGGCGGGGGGCCTTGGAAACGATTGGACAAATGTTCGTGCAACTGGGTCAATGATAAAAGGGACAAACGGACGATCCCAAGGGGTGATCCCATTTTTAAAAGTGGCCAACGACACGGCTGTTGCTGTAAATCAAGGGGGAAAAAGAAAAGGGGCCTTATGTTCATATTTAGAAACATGGCACTTAGATATCGAAAACTTTTTAGAGCTTCGAAAAAATACAGGGGATGAAAGAAGACGCACTCACGATATGAATACAGCAAACTGGATTCCAGATTTATTCATGAAACGGGTAGAAGAAAATAGCCATTGGACCTTATTTACCCCCTCTGATGTCCCTGATCTTCATAGTCTTTATGGCTCAGCTTTTGAAAAACGTTATGAAGAATATGAAAAGCAGGCTGAGGATGGAAAAATTGCTTTGTATAGACGGGTAGATGCTAAAGATCTTTGGAGAAAGATGTTGAGCATGCTTTTTGAAACCGGCCACCCGTGGATTACCTTCAAAGATCCCTCTAACGTTCGATCCCCTCAAAGTCATGTAGGGACAGTACACAGCTCTAATCTATGTACAGAAATTTTGCTCAACACCTCTAAGGAAGAGGTCGCTGTGTGTAACCTTGGGTCTATTAACCTTATTGCGCACTTAGATAGTGAAAACAATATCGACGAGGCCCTCCTTGAGTATACTGTGACAACAGCTATCCGTATGCTTGATAACGTAATTGATATTAATTTCTACCCCATTGTTGAAGCAAAAAACTCCAACAGTAAACATAGACCTATAGGTCTTGGTTTGATGGGCTTTCAAGATCTTTTACACAAAAAATCAATCAGCTATGCAAGTTTTCAAGCCGCTGATGTGGCAGATGATGTCATGGAGATCATTTCTTACTATGCTATTATTGCCTCATCTAACCTTGCTAAAGAAAGGGGCCCTTATCAAAGTTTTAAAGGATCTAAATGGGATCAAGGGTTACTTCCAATTGACACCATTGAACTTCTTGAAAAAGAAAGGGGGCAAAAAGTGGATATGGATAGATCCTTTAAAAAGGATTGGGATTTTGTACGCAACCTTGTAAAAAAACAAGGGATGAGAAATTCCAATACAATGGCAATAGCCCCTACAGCAACTATTGCTAACATCCTTGGAGTGTCAGCTTCCATTGATCCTAACTATAAAAACTTGTATGTAAAATCTAACCTTTCTGGAGAATTTACAGTTGCAAATATCTACCTTATCGAGGAGCTTAAAAAACTTGGCCTTTGGGATAAAGAGATGCTTGATGACCTTAAATACTTTGACGGATCGATTGCAGAAATTGAAAGAATCCCAGCACACATAAAGAAAAATTTTTTAACCGCTTTTGAGATTGATTCTCTATGGCTTATTGAATGTGGAAGTAGACGTCAAAAATGGATCGACATGGGACAGTCGATGAACCTATTTCTTGCTGAAGCTTCTGGAAAAAAACTTCATGAGATGTACTTTACCGCATGGAAAAAGGGGATTAAAACCACCTATTATCTTCGATCCCTTGCAGCTACAACGATTGAAAAATCGACAACAGATATCAATAAACGGGGACTACAACCACGATGGATGAAAAATAAATCGGCATCTTCAAATATAGTTGTAGAAAGAAAACAAGAGGTCTGTTCAATGGATGAAGGTTGCGAATCATGTCAGTAAAAAAAGCTTTATAACAAAAAACAATAGGAAAAATTTTATGAATAAAAAAGAAAGCGAAATTGTAAAACGTTTTGAAGCTAAAGAAAAGCGTTTAATCAATTGTAATCAAGTAGATGTCAATCAAATTATGCCGATGAAATACAAGTGGGCATGGGAGCATTACCTTAATGGATGTGCAAACCACTGGATGCCTAATGAAGTGCCTATGGCAAAAGATATTGAGCTGTGGAAGTCTAATGGTTTAAGTGATGCTGAACGACTCATGGTGATGAGAAATCTTGGTTTTTTTTCAACTGCTGAAAGTTTGGTTGCCAATAACATTGTTCTTGCTATTTTCAAACATGTGACAAATCCAGAAGCACGTCAATATCTATTACGACAAGCCTTTGAAGAGGCTTTGCACACCCACACATTCCACTATATTGTTGAGTCGTTAGATTTAAATCCTTCTGAAATTTTTAATATGTACAATGAAATTGATGTCATTGGAAAAAAAGATCAATTTGAAATGAAGATCACTCAAGAGATTTTAAAAGAGGGCTTTAGCACTGAAACAGAAACTGGAGCAAGAAGCTTTTTAAAAAACTTGATTGCCTACTATATTATTATGGAAGGGATCTTTTTTTATAGCGGATTTGCAATGATTTTATCCCTTCATAGACAAAACAAAATGTCAGGTATTGGAGAGCAATTTCAGTTCATCTTAAGAGATGAAACCATTCACTTAAACTTTGGTATTGATCTTATCAATGGAATTAAAGAAGAAAACCCAAATCTTTGGAGTGAGGCATTTCAAAATGAAATCATCGACATGATTGATGAAGCTGTATCTTTAGAAACAGCTTATGCAAAAGCTTGCCTTCCTAAAGGGGTTTTAGGTCTTACCGCTCCAATGTTTGAAGAATATGTAGGCTACATTGCCGACAGACGGTTAGAAAGAATTGGTCTTTCAGCTCGATATAAAAAATCTAACCCATTTCCATGGATGAGTGAAGTCATTGACCTTCAAAAAGAAAAAAACTTTTTTGAAACAAGGGTCACCGAATATCAGTCGGCAGCCTCTCTTTCCTGGTAAACATGTTGCCTAAAAGCCCTTTACTATAAGGGCTTTTAGCGATTATTCTTACACAAGATTCTCAACTCATGAAATTTCTGTTCTTGAGCAATAAGAGAAACAATCCTATCTAAAACAGCTTGATCTATGGGAGGATCTATAGAAAGAGGATCAAGTAGCATTTTTAACAAGTCCCCCTCTCTAAACTTTTCATTTTGAGGTAAATTCAAAGATCGTTTAGCTTCTATCCATGGTTCTTCATTATATTTTTCTAGTTCATTGATCAGCTTTTTTAATTCATCTTCTATTTTAAGGCAGGTGAATTTTATAAAGGGGATCCCCTGATAAATATTAAATAATCTTATTTGTGAGGGATCTTCATTGGCAACGATTTTTGCAGCCGTTAAAAAAAGAGCCGGCAGATGCGTTTGATCCAAAACCACGTGTAAACCAAGGGGTTTTAAAAGTTCCTTTAAAATTCCTGTGTAATCAACTTGTTGAATGCCGCTATACTTAGCTTCTTCTGTTTCGTTTGAAAAAATTTGATCCACTGCCCGTTTAATAGCCACTGTATTGCCTGTAGTTCTAAACCATCCTCTATCAATGTCATCTCTTTTCACATTTTGAAGGACAAAAGAGAAATACTTATTGATTTCATCAAGTCTAGGGGATATCTCACTTGAGTACTTTGCCGTTTTTTGAATTTGAGAAGGGGTAACGTTAACCAATCCAAACTCAGTTCCTAAACCTTCTATCAACCCTTTTTGCGTTGGGGCTAATCCATCCATATCGATAGATCGATCTAAAGCAAATAGAAGTTCTTTCATTTCATCTCTAATTCTCATTCGTTCTTCTAAAGAAAGAGTTCTTCCAGAGACGGACAAATAAGTATTTTGAATTTTGTCCATCGCTTTTTTTGAAAAATTTTCTTTTAATGTACTTATTTCTTTTGGTAATGGATCTTCTTCCGGTGTTACCGCGTAAGAATATAGATAGTTTAATCCTCTTTTTATGTAGCCTTTTGAATAGTTGTCTTCTATTACTCCTTGTTCATACTCTTCCATCTTATTCAATATCTGAGAATAGTTTTTGATATTTTTAGCATCTAAATTGTTTAGATCCAACATTCCTATCAATCTACTTATCGAAGATTTTAAAAATAGTAAATCTTTAGAGCCTTTTATCACCTGAGTTGGATTTGAAATACTAGAAGGAGCGCCCCCCCCACCCCCAGTTGAATCGAAAACGGTTTGAGCAACTCTAGAAATTTCTTCATTATCACTATCCTCGCCCTGTTCAGTATTAGCAGCGCCCCCCCCTGTGCTTTTGGAAACCGATTCTTTAGGTTCGCTTGGATCTACAGGGTGATCGTTAGGATTTGCTCCATGAATAGACATTTAAACCTTCCTTTTCTTATTAGACTAAATAATTTTAAATAAA
The DNA here is from genome assembly GCA_044359535.1 of Chlamydiia bacterium. GTDB lineage: Bacteria > Chlamydiota > Chlamydiia > Chlamydiales > 2-12-FULL-49-11 > JAJACQ01. The sequence continues at coordinate 8,613 of JBIKLZ010000025.1, read as the reverse complement.
TAGCAACTATGAATCATAAGTGATTAAAGATGTTTGATTTATGAAAGAGTATAAAAAAATTTATTGGATTGCAAAAGGATGATATTCTTCATTTTTCTCAAAAAAAAACTTAGTAATGAACCTAGGGCTTATTCACTCTTTGAAACAGTACCAAAAGCTCTCTTGATCGATAATCCCGTCACTAAAGCTAAACCTCTTATTGAATCCAACTAGATTTTTGTAGATTGAAAGATGTGGTTTTGATAGAATTGCCCTCTTCATTACTAAAAAGGTCAAAAGATGAAAGAGGGCGATTGTAGCCATGGATTTGTAGTACAACATGTAGAGACTATCGATGAAATACATGTACAACTTACCCACCTTGTTCATCAAGACAATGGCGCGCAGATTTTTCACATTGCTGCCGATGATAAAGAGAATCTTTTCGGTTTGTGTTTTAAAACCTATCCCAGAGATGATACAGGGGTAGCTCACATCTTAGAACATACTGTTCTCTGTGGTTCAAAAAAATTTCCTGTTCATGATCCCTTTTTTTCGATGCTTCGTCGAAGTTGCAATACCTTTATGAATGCTTTCACCTCAAAATTATGGACAGGTTATGTGGCCTCTTCGCAAATTGAGAAAGACTTTTATAACATCCTTTCTGTCTATCTAGATGCTGTATTTGCCCCCCTCCTCACAGCTCACAGTTTTATGCAAGAGGGTCATCGAATAGAATTTTCTGACCCAGAAAATATCGATTCCCCCTTAGAATTTAAAGGGATTGTTTTTAATGAGATGAAGGGGGTTTTTTCAAACCCTTCTTCTGTTGTTTGGAGAAGTCTTATCCAACATCTTTACCCAATGACCCCTTATGGATTTGATTCAGGAGGGATTCCACAATATATCACCCAGCTTACTCACGAACAACTTCAAGCTTTTCACAAAAAATTTTACGACAAGCGATGTTGTGACTATTTTTTCTACGGGGATATCCCGTTAGAAAAGCATTTAGCTTTTTTATCCAAGACTCTTTTCACTGAAAAGGAAGAAAAAATTGAAACCATCTCTCCTGTGAAGAAAATTCAAAGGTTTACTTCTCCTAAAACGTTTCAAGAGTTTTACCCTTCTACAGATGAAAAAAAGGATCTCACCTACTTTTCTTTAGGATTTGTTACCTGTGGTATTGAACAAGAGGAAGATACCCTTACTCTGATCCTGCTAGACACCATTTTAATGGACACAGACGCCTCTCTTTTGAAGAAAAAAATCTTGTCCTCTAAACTCTGTTCTGATCTTTACACTATGTACGATACAGATGCTAGAGAAATCCCCTATATTCTCTACTGTATAGGGCTTAAAGGGGACCCCCAAAATTTAGAAAAATCGATTCTAAAAAGTTTAGAAGAGATCAAAAATGAGGGGATTTCTCAATCTTGGATTGAAAGTGCTCTTCACCAACTTGAATTTTCTAAGTTAGAAATAACCGGTTCTTATGGACCGTACGGCCTTGACTTAATGCAAAAAACCTTAATCCCCTATCAACAAGGGGGGGGGCTTTCTGATGGCTTAAAAATTCATTCCTTGATGGATACCCTAAGAAAAAAACTTTCAGATCCCTCCTTTCTTCCAGATTTTATAGATAGGATGTTTCTTAAAAACACCCATAGGGTAAGTCTTGTCCTCACTCCTGATCACACCTTTGGTGCAAAAGAGCAAGAAAAGGAGCGTCTTTGTTTAAAAGCCATTGCAAATAGTTTATCGACAGAAGAAAAAATCAATCTTTCTAATACGATAAAATCTTTTGAAAAAGCTCAAATGGATGTTGAAAATGAAACTATAGACTGTTTGCCCACACTACAGATTTCAGATATCCCAAAACAAGTCCCCTATTACCCTATTTCAAAAATAATGGAGGGGTCAAGTACACTCTACCACCATAATGTTTTTACCAATTCCATTTACTATGTCGACCTTGTTTTTGATATCCCTCAAATCCCTGAAGAGGACCTTCCTTATCTTAAACTTTTTAGCTCTATTATCCCTGAACTTGGAACTAAAGAATGCTCTTGGGAAGACAATATGCAACGGATTCAAGAATATTTCGGAAGCCTTTCTTCTGCTCTTGCTCTCAACGTACAAAAAGACCATATTAACACCTGTTATCCCACTTTATCCATTTCCTCAAAATTTCTAGCACGAAATAGAAAGGAAAGTTTCAAAATTTTAAAGGATACCATTTTAAACATCGATATTGAGGATGTTGAACGCATTAAAGATTTAATTTATCAAATCGCTTCCTCCCTTGAAAGCGGAGTTAATAAAAAAGCCCTAGAATACGCCTTAAAACAATCCTCTTCCCATATCTCCCCATGGAATCATCTTGGAAATCTCTGGTATGGCGCCCCCTATTATCGCTTCATTAAATCCCTTGAAAAAGATTTAGATAGAAAGATTTTTACAATTATCGAAAAATTTCAGAGTTTTAAAAAGTCCCTATTTCATTTTAACAATGCCCATATTGTAATTTCTTGTGACGACAAAGATTTTAAAGAATTGCAAAAAGATCATTTTTATGACCTTATGAGCCTATCAGAGGCTTCGTCATCTTTTTCTCCTTGGATAGAACTCCCTACTCCTCCTGTTGCCAAAAATAAAGGGTTCATCATCTCCTCTTCCATAGCTCATAACGCCCTTGCTATATCTACTGTCACCGTTACTTCTGAGCTATCCCCTGCCTTAAAAATTGCCACCTACTTGCTTGAAAACATCTATATTCATAAATGGGTAAGGGAAAAAGGGGGCGCTTACGGATCGGGTGTCAAATATAATATCTTAACAGGGGTCCTTCACTTCTATAGCTCTCGTGATCCACATATTCACTCAACTATTGACGCTTTTATTGAAGCATCTTCAAATCTTGCTGATAGAGAACTTTCCGATAGAGAGCTTACCGAAGCTATATTAAGCTATATCCAAGATGTAGACTCCCCAGTTCCTGTAAGCTGTAGAGCAACAGTCACCTACTTCCAAGAAAAAGTAGGTCTTTCTAAAGAGGTTCGGCAAACATTTCGTGATGCCATTCTTTCAATCACAAAAGAGGATATCAAACGTGCAGTAAAAGAGGCAATCCTCCCAAGTCTTAAATCTCAAGCCACACAGGTTTCTTGTAGCAATCAACCTAAACTTGAAGATGCAAATAATCATCTTCAAAACCCTCTTGTCTTAGAAACTATATAACAAAGGGAAAAAGTTCCCTTGTTATATAGTTTTCATTTTAAGAAACGGTAAGAGATGTGAATAACGAATGTCCATTATACGAAAGGAGGGCAACAAGTTTTTTCCCTTTTTCTGTTTTTTCTATAGCTTTTTTTAAATCTTCAACGGTTTGTATTTTATCCCCATTGACTGCAATGATGATACTACCCACTTTCCATCCGGATCGGTGAGCTAAGCTTCCTGGAACAATATCTTTAATCGAAAGGCCCCCTTCTTTAAGCTCTTCAATGACAACTCCCAGTCTTAAAATCGCATCCTCTTTAATAGAAGATTTTTCTGCTAACGATCCAAGCTCTGTAGATAAAGTGATTTTCTCACCTTTTCTTAAAACAGTGATTTCACATTTTTTCCCTGCAGGAAGTTTTCCCACCTCGGTAGCAAAGCACCTTCCACTTTTTATCTTTGTATTGTTAAAAGAGATAACCAAATCCCCAATCTGTAACCCTGCGAGCTCTCCTGCAGAGTTTTTTTCTACAAAAGAGACAAGGGCCCCTTTTGTCCCCTTCTTGTAGCCCAAACCTTCAGCTAGATCTTCTGTTAAATCTTGAATACTTACCCCAAGAAAACCTCGGTTGACAACCCCTGTACTTTTTACATGTTCGTAAACCATTTGAGCAATTTTACTCGGAACAGAAAAGCCAACACCCATATTTTTTGAAGATGGAGGGATAATTGCTGTGTTGACAGCAACAACTTTCCCTTCTAAATCAAGCAGTGGACTCCCACTTGATCCAGGATTTAATGAGGCATCTGTTTGAACATAATCCTCAAGCTGTGTAATTTGTAGATTGGTTCTATGTTTTGCACTAATTACCCCTGCGGTCACTGAATCTTTTAAACGTAGTGGGTGACCAATTGCTATAATCCATTGACCCGGTTCTAAATCATCTGAATTGGCAAACTGCAGATAAGGGAGCCCCTTTTCTTCAATTTTGAGTATTGCAATATCTGTTTTTGGATCACATCCAACTAAAACTGCCTTATACTCTGTCTCATTATCATCTTGATACATCTCCACAAGAATTTCTGAGGCGTCTTTAACCACATGGTGATTTGTGACAATATATCCATCTTCAGAAACAATAAACCCAGTCCCAGAACCTATCTGAGGTTTTCTTTCCATCGTTTCTGGAACATTTCGAGAGTCCCCAAAAAAGTTTCTAAAAAACTCATCTTGAAAGGGATCTATCGGTCTATAAGCCCTTTCTGTATGACTATGGGTATATTTTGTTTCTATATAAACAACTGAAGAGCGACACTTTTTTACAACATCAACAAAGGCATTGGACAACCCTTTTCCGCAATGAGAACAACTTCCCTTTGCATCTACATTTCCAAATAAAAAAAGATGTGCACTACACATTATAAGTGAAAGATATCTATTCATATAACCTCCTTTTAGAGAAAATTATTTTAAAAAGTTCCCTTAATTTTTTCCAAGAAAAATAATAAAAAAAATCCCGAAAATAGATTTTCGGGATTTTTAAAAAAAACGAACCTTATTGTTTAGCAAACAGATTCTTTTAACGCTTTTCCAGGACGGAAAGAAGGGACTTTTTTCGCTGGAATCTGAAGCTCTTTTCCAGTTTGTGGATTTCTCCCTGTTCTTGCTTTTCTTTTTGTTACTTTAAATGTACCGAAACCAACAAGTTGAACTTCTTTTCCTTTTTTTAAAGCCTTTTGAATAGACTCAATATACGCATTTAAAAATTTCTGAGTATCAGACTTTGTAAATCCAGTTTTATCAGACAATTCGCCAATCAATTCATTTTTATTCATTTTGTGACCTCCATGTTAGGTGAGTTAATTTATACAGCTTATGACAAGTTCGAATAGTACACAAGCATTCTGTATAAATTTTGTTATCTGGAGAGAATTTTAGCGCTTTTACCCTCCATTATCTATTAAAAATTTTTTGAACTCTTCAGAAGAGCGAATTTGATCAAAAGCCTTATCCTCAATCACTTTTAAAATATCCACCTCTCCAAAAATTTTTGCCCTTGTAAGCCACTCTATCGCTTCAGAGGCCTTTTTTTCATAGCTTGTTGCAATTGCAGCAATAATAGCGGTTTTACTATCCCTTTGAACATCAAAAGTGGGGTGAGCTAATGAAATCACACGAGCAAAATCTTCTACATGAAAGCACACCTCATAAAATAAGAGCCTTCCAGCTAAAGAAAGATTCTTTTCCTCACTTAAAAGAAGTTGGTAACTTTTTTCCTTTTCCCCTTGATTAAAGGCAATTCTTGCAAGATTTTCTTTTGCAAGGGTGTGAATCATCCCTTCATGGGTCGAATATAGCAGGGTTTCTAGACATTTTTTCGCACTTTGTATATCCCCCTCTTTCATCATCTGGTTTGCCTTATCCATTTTCCCCCTATTTGAATCCATCAGATCTTCTTTAGTAAAATTTCTAAATTGCCTTAGTGTTTCCACACTTTGGAAGGTAAAAAGGAGAAAAACAACTCCAATAAAAAGTTGACCTATATAAAAAAAACCTAGACTTGCCACTGCAGACAAAATGACAGAGAGGATAAATGACACTTTCCAAGATTTATGCCCTATAAAGCCCTGCAATAATATCCTTAACAGGTGCCCCCCATCTAGGGGTAAAATGGGAATTAAGTTAATCACCGTCCAAAAAAGGTTGATAAACTGTGTAACAAGAATAAAGTAAGCAAGCAAAGGGCCCACAGTCTCTAACTTACTCACCTCATCTAAAGGGATAAACAAAGTGGCAAAATATAAACCAAACCCAAATAAAGGGCCCATTGCAATCACTGTAAATTCCTGCCACCCTTTTAACTTTTTGCCTTGTGGAAGGGTTAATCCTCCAAAGGCAAAAAGTTGAATCTGCGCACTTTGACCAAAAAAGGTTGCGGCAATAGCATGGCCATATTCATGAACTAAGACTGAAATAAAAATCACTGCAGCCCAAATAAGGGTTCCTACCAAAGAAAAGGTATTAAGAAAACCTAATATAAAAGCCATTACAAAAAATGAGGGGGCTATTTTTACTGGAATTTTTTTCATTATCCAAAGGCCCTCAACATCGCTTTCCCCATTTCATCAGGGGTCATTGCAACAATGATGTTAGCCTCTTGTAGAGCCAAAATTTTATCATCAGCCCCTCCCTTTCCCCCTGAAATAATAGCCCCAGCATGACCCATACGCCTTCCTGGAGGGGCTGTTTTTCCCGCAATAAAGGCGGCAATTTTTTTTGTGCAATGCTGTTTAACCCATTTTGCTGCCTCTTCTTCAGCATTGCCTCCAATTTCTCCAATTAATAAAATCCCTTCTGTTTCAGGATCGTTTTCAAAAAGCTTTAACACATCAATAAAGTTTGTCCCATTGGTTGGATCGCCCCCAATTCCAATACATGTTGTTTGACCTAATCCTAATGTTGTTGTCTGCCATACAGCTTCATAAGTAAGGGTTCCTGATTTTGAGACAATCCCAATTTTTCCCCTTTTATGAATATATCCAGGCATGATTCCGATTTTACATTCATCAGGGGTAATAATCCCTGGACAATTAGGTCCAATTAACCGGCTGTTGCTCTGTAAAAACCTCTCTTTAACCTTTAACATATCTAAAATAGGGATCCCTTCAGTGATACACACAATTAAACCAATCCCAGCCTCTTCAGCCTCTAAAATGGCTGCAGCGGCAAATTTTGGGGGGACAAAAATCATTGTAGCATCGGGCTCTAACGCTTTTTTTGCTTCCTTTACTGTATTAAAAATAGGAAGTCCATGTTCAGAGCTTTCTCCCCCTTTCCCAGGGGTTACCCCCCCCACCATCTTTGTCCCATAGGCTAAACATTGAGCTGTATGAAAACTGCCTGCCTGACCTGTAATTCCTTGACAAATGACCCTTGTATTTTTATTGACTAATACACTCATTGTTTCCTCCCCACTTCAGCAACAATTTTTTTCGCAGCATCCCCTAAATTATTTGCCGATATCACATTAAGACCCGATTCATTGATGATTTTTTTCCCTTCCTCCACATTTGTCCCCTCTAAACGGACCACTAAGGGAACTTTTAGATGGACCTGCTTGACAGCATCAACAACCCCTTGAGCTATAACATCACATTTCATAATCCCCCCGAAAATATTGACTAAAATGCCCTTCACCTTTGGATCACTTAATATGATTTTAAAACTTTCCACCACCTTTTCTTTATTAGCCGAGCCCCCCACATCTAAAAAATTTGCAGGCTCCCCCCCTTTTTCCTTAATAATATCCATTGTAGCCATCGCAAGACCTGCACCATTAACCATACAACCAATATTGCCATCCATTTCTACATAGGCTAAATTTAGATCATGAGCCCTTCTTTCCCCTTCACTTTCTTGAGATGGGTCATACATTGCAGCAATATCTCTTTGACGATATAAAGCATTGTCATCAATATTCATCTTTGCATCTAAAAGGTATAAATACCCTTTTGGATCTTTAATCAACGGATTGATCTCTAAAATGGAACAATCTGTTTCCATAAAAGCACGAACCAGCTCCTTAATGATCTCTTCCCCTTGAACAGCACTTTTCCCTGCCCACCCCATAAATTCAACAATTTCATCTACTTGATCATCAGTAATTTCACCATTAACACCCAAAGGGGTTTTTAAAATCTTTTCAGGGGTGTTTTTTGCTACCTCTTCAATATCCATCCCCCCCTCCTGTGAAGACATAATTAAGGGGCAAGCATTTTCTCTATCTATAATGATACCAAAATAATACTCTTTTTCTATGTCAGCTAATTCGCTAATCATTACTTTGTGGCAAATAATTCCCGATGGCCCTGTTTGCTTTGTGACCATCTTCATTCCCAAAAGGTTAGAGGTGTGTGTTATCATTTCATCCACTGTTTTTGCCACTTTTACGCCACCTGCTTTGCCCCGCCCCCCTGCATGAACCTGAACTTTTATCACAGCCTTACTCTTTCCAAATGTTGTGATTTGATCCCTAATGCTTTTCCTATCCTCCACAATGACAAAATCATGGATCGGTAAACCGTATCTTTTTAGAATTTGTTTAGCTTGAAATTCATGAATATTCATAATTCACCCCTTATTAATTTGGATTAATGGGTAAATTAATATTAAGATTCAATTAAAATGTGTAAAATTAAAACCTTTATAAAAGCTTGATTTTATAGGACTTGATTGTTTCACCCCTAAACAAGAAGTTTTCATATCGTTTTAAAGGGTCTGGGGTGTGTTTCCTAATTCATCAAAAAAATATAAGTTCTAAAATGTTTCTTGATTAACAAAAAACGCATGAGATATCCTAAAGTACTCAAAAACAAAGGAAAATCTCATGCAAAAGACAAATCGTGATTGGA
>JBIKLZ010000024.1:0-17249 GCA_044359535.1 Chlamydiia bacterium | reverse complement strand
TTCCAAAGGCTATGGAGGTAAGAATTCCCCCTTTTTCGGGTCGCAAAAAGGTAGTGATCGTCAATTTTAAGCACCCCTGCGTTAAAGACTTTATATCCGGAAAAAGGGAGTTTTCTTATATCTTTTAGAATAAACACCCCTTGATTTGCAGGGAAAGGGGGAAGAATCGCTTCAGTAAAAGGTCTAACCATAAAGTAGCCTAGAATGAGCAAACCGATCATCATCGCTAATTTTTTGATCATACCCCTCCAAAATAGTTAAAGAGGGTAGCAAAATTATCGATCTAGGTAAAGAAAATCCTTTCTTGTGTATCTACTAATTTGTCGATTGTTATACCTGTATCTGTTATTTTTGCTTTAACCCCCTCCATGACCAGAGAATCTTTAAAATAATCAGCTTCCGCTTCATTCTACTCGGGGGGGCAATGCATACAAAAATGCACTAAAATCCTTTTCAATCATCTCTAAAATAAACTTTTCACCCCTTCTTAATTCAGCACTTGGAAGAGAAAAGGGGTTATTACAACTCCCCATCTTACTTAGTTCTGACTTCCTCTATTGTCTTTTATGCAAGCCCTGCCACCAATAAAAAATTGGGGCACCCATTCCTTTTGCAATAGCATCGTAATCCCATCATGTAGAGCAATAACAAGATTTCCGATCAGAGGAATCATAAGTACAGCAAGGGTCCAAATCTCCTTATTTTTTATATGCTCATAGTAGTGATTGTCTGTCCCTTGTGGCTTTTGTCTCTTTTCTAAAGAAATCTTTGTTATCAACTCAATGATTGCTTCAAGAGTGCTTATGACAGGAATGTAGTAATGGCTATTTTAGCCCTGTAAATTTTTATATATATGCCCCCTATTTTTAGGGTAAAACAACCCCTTTTTCGCAAAGAGCGCCTTTCATCCCTTTTATCCCTTGCGTAAAAGATCTTTTTTTTATATTATATCCCCTAAATTCAATACTATTTAGGGAACCTCATGACTAAGCTTGCACTTTCAGATGCCATTTTTAAAGATCTTCTTGACTTTATTAAAAAAAATCGTAACACCGACCTTATCACTGTTTATCTTGCTTATTTAGAGATGGTTAACAAGCTTTCTCCAGTTGTTTTTATGAAAGAAAAGACCATTTATTTAAGCGAGGATCACCTTTTACAAGTTTTGGAAAAAGAACATAAACTCTATCGAGAAACCACCATTAAAATTCAATTAGGGAAAAAAAGTGTCAATATAGAGAGTAAAAAAATCTATATTTGCCCCTATTCTGGAAAAGTTTTTGCCGATAACACCCATCCAAACCCCCAAGATGCCATTTATGATTGGGTTTCAACTTGCCCAGAAAATACAGAAAGAAAAGATGGGATGCGTGTAAAGAAATTTTATATCTCTGAAGACCCAGAAATCATTAAAACCTACATTACCCCTCAAAAAACTGAGCTCTCAAAAACAGTGTTTTCTTCTATTGTGACAGGAAAGCTTTTTAACAGCACAAAAGGGGTGATTAAAGATCTGCTTGATAACCATATCAAGCATATTCCAATGAAACAAGTGACCACCCAAAACAGATTTGAGCTACATCCTGACTTCTTAAAATTCTTAGAACTTAACCTAGAAGACTCAAAAGTCTCTTCCTTTGTTGAAACTCTATCTGATCGTGATGAATTTACAAAATACATTACAAAATGGATGGAAGAACCTGAAGAAGTCTCTGAGGCATCTACAGAAGAGGACTAAAATGCCTCAATGTCCCCATCCAAATATCTATAACCAAGAGCAGATGTGTGAACTTGCCTCCTTTTTTGCAAAAAAGCTCTCTAAAGGTTCTGTCCTAGCCCTTTTTGGGCCCCTTGGGGGGGGAAAAACCACTTTTGTAAGGTACCTTGCTCACCATTTATCCATTAAAGACCCTGTTACAAGCCCCACATTTACCTATCTACACATCTATGATGAAGTCCTTGCTCATTTTGATCTTTATAGGCTCAAACACTCCAATGAATTTTTTTCTATGGGCTTTGAAGAGTACTTCTCCCCAAATTTCATCACTATCATAGAGTGGCCGGATATCATTGCAGAATTTCTCCCTAAAGAGACACTTCAAATTCACTTTTCTCATCATGGGAATAAACGGGAGGTCTTGTCAAATGTCGAAATACTCCTTTGATCAATGCTCATTTATTCTATCAGCTACTGACCCTTCTCATTACCCTACTCAAGATTTTCCAATTCTTGTTTTTGCCGGTAGATCCAATGTGGGAAAATCCTCTTTAATCAATCATTTATTCGGAAAAAATCTTGCTAAAACCTCCTCAGTTCCTGGAAAAACCGCTCTTATTAATTATTTTTTAGTTGGCGATAATCTTTACCTTGTCGACCTACCAGGCTACGGTTATGCGGCAAAAAGCAAGCAAGAACAAAGCAACTGGGGGGGCTGGATATCTGATTTTATTGACGAAAAATTGGATAAAATTCTCTTCCTCCTTTTAATTGATAGTAGACACCCCCCCTTCCCAAAAGATATTGAAGTCTTAAAGTGGTTAAAGGAAAAAGAAAAAAAACCTTTAGTTGTTTTTACAAAAACAGATAAACTAAAGGGGAAAGAGAGAAATAAATTAGACAAGCTCCCCCCAGTTTTGGAAGGGTGTACAACAGTCAATTATTCGACAAAAAATGATTCAGGGAAAAAAGTGCTCATCCACACTTTAAAGGAAATGTTAGTTCATGGGTTCCATTAAAACAGACACACTCATCTGCTTAGACTGTGAAACCACAGGCTTAGATACAGAAAATGATGAGATTATAGAAATTGCAATTGTGAAATTCACCCTTGAAAATGAACTGGCCTCTTTAGACACTTTGATTGATCCAAAACGTCCAATCCCCCTTGAATCTACTGCTATTCACAACATTTCTGATCAAATGGTTAAAGATAAACCCCATATCGAAGAACTCTTAGATGAAATAACCACTTTAATCGGCAAATACCCCATCATGGGCCACAATGTAGGTTTTGACATCAAAATGATTGAAGCGGCTTTAAGACGTCATAACCACAGTCGCTCCATCATTTCAAATCCTGTCATTGACACCCTTCGACTCGCACGCCTTTATGGAGAATCTCCTAAAAACTCTTTAGAAGTTTTAAGGGAGCATTTCAATATCCCAGAGGAAGGGGCCCATAGGGCAATGAATGATGTTATTGTCAATATTAAGGTTTTTGAGCGCCTTGCCTATGGATTTACAACCACTGAAGAGATGCTAAAACGTTTAAACCGTCCGATCGCAATGAAAACATTCCCTTTTGGAAAATATCGGGGCGCTTTATTTAGAGAAATCCCTATTGACTATCTTCACTGGGCGGGCCATCAACAATTTGATGAAGACCTTCTTTATTCCATTCATTTAGAAAGAAAGCGGCGAAAAAAGCAAACCCCTTTTTTGGATGCAGCAAGCCCCTTTAAAGACCTTTAAACTCTTTCATTGAATTTAGATTGTCTTTAAAGAAACTATCAATTAGGATCGAATAAAAAATACTATGTACTCAAAAAGAAAATTTAAAACCCTTACAACAATGCACCTAAAAAACAAAAAGGTCCTTGTACGGGTTGATTTTAACGTTCCAATGGATGAATATGGAAACATTACCGATGATTCCAGAATACAAGCTTGTTTACCCACAATAAAGTACATCCTTGAATCAGAAGCTTGTTGCGTTCTTATAAGCCATCTTGGAAGACCAGGGGGCCGTTTTGTTCAGTCATTATCCCTTTCTCCTATTGCAAAACACCTCTCTAAACTTCTTGGAACAGATGTAGGTATTGGCCCTCAAGATTTTGGAAGTGGGGTAAAAAAAATGGTCGACCGCCTCGGCCCAAAAGAGATCCTCCTTCTTGAAAATATTCGCTTCCATCCAGGAGAAGAACACCCTGAAGAGCACCCTCAATTTATTGATTTTTTAGCCGATCTTGGAGATATCTACATCAACGATGCCTTTGCAACCCTTCATCGCAATCACGCCTCCACAACATTTATCCCAAAACGTTACCTTATTAAAGGGGCTGGATTTTTAGTAGAAAAGGAGGTCCTTGTCCTTGAAAATCTACTCAGTCAAGCTGAAAGTCCTTTTTATGCAATTATTGGGGGGGCTAAAGTCTCTACTAAAATTGGAATCTTAGAATCCCTATTACATAGAATTGATGGCCTTGTAATCACCGGAGGGATGGCTTTTACATTTCTTGCAGCTTTAGGCTATAACGTTGGAAATTCTTTAGTCGATCACGACCATATTGATACTGCAAAATGGCTCATGAAAAAATATAAATCCAAAGGAATTCCCCTTCACCTTCCAGAAGATATTATTATCACTCAAACCCTATCAGAAGGTGCAGACACCGCCCTTGTCTCTATAAAAGAAGGGATAGATCAAGGCTATATTGGGGCAGATATTGGCCCTCGCACTATTGCTGAACTGCAAGATATCCTTAAACGGGCAAAAACCATTTTTTGGAATGGCCCTTTTGGCGTTTTTGAACTTGCCCCTTTTCAACATGGGACAAGGGCAATGGCTGAGTATCTCTCGGAGTGTTCTGCAATGACTATTGTGGGAGGAGGAGACACAGCAGCTGCTGCCCACCTTACCCCTAAATATCAAAAATTTACTCATATATCCACTGGCGGTGGCGCTACATTAGAATTTATTGAAAAAGGATCACTTCCGGGCTTAGATGCCCTTTCTCCTTAATTTTTTTCGAAAAAATGAAAAAGCCAATGAGAATTCCTTGCTTAATAAACACAGTCTGCTATACTTTTTGTAAGTACTAAAGGGCTTTACCCTGGTACGAGACAATAACTCTTAATAGAGAATATTTTGAAGATTAAAATAAATACTTCCTCGTCTCATTCCAAACCCCTCCAATACAGATCCTTTGTATATAAAAACATTAGACCTCTAAAATTAAATTTTTTACTGTTAGGTTTTCATGACTCATGAACAAGTCTTAAAAGATATGCATCCTTTAAAACGGTTATTTTGGCCCATTTTACGTTCTGAATACAGAAAAATTTTGCCTATGATCCTTATTTATTCTTTGATCGTCTTTAACTATAGTTTGTTAAAAACGGCTAAAGATGCCCTGATTGTTACAGCAAAAAATTCTGGAGCCTCGACCATCCCCTTCATCAAAGTATGGGCGATGATGCCTTTAGCCATCCTTTCCACCCTTATTTTTACACGACTTGCAAATAAATATTCTAAAGAAAAAGTATTTAATATCATGATGGTTGGTTTTTTAAGTTTTTTCTTTGTTTTTGCCTTCTTTTTATACCCTAACCAAGAATTTTTCCACCCCCATAAATTAGCTGATACGTTACAAAGTTTTCTCCCAAAAGGCTTTCTTGGACTTATTGCCGTCTTCAGAAATTGGACCTTTACCCTCTTTTATGTCATGTCTGAGCTTTGGGGAACAATGATTATGACTGTTTTATTTTGGGGTTTTGCTAACGAAGTCACTTCTGTAAAAGAAGCTGGAAGATTCTATGCTATTTTAGGTTTAGGGGCAAATATTGCTACCATCTTTGCTGGCCAAGCAGGGATTTTCCTTTCAGGGACTTTTTTATACTCTTTTTTTAATATTCAAACCGATCGTTGGACATTTTCTTTAATGCTCATTAGTTCAATCATTATTGCTATTGGTTTAGTGATCCTTTTTGTCTATCAAAAATTACATGCATTTTTAAAAGAAACAACCTCTTTAGACGAAAATGAAAAAAAGGAAAGGGAAGAAAAACCAAAAATGGGGATCAGAGAAAACTTTTCCTATCTGTCAAAATCTAAATATTTAATTTGCATTGCTTTAATTGTTGTTGCCTTCAATATCTCTTTAACCCTCATTGAGGTGGTATGGAAAGATCAAGTTCATGAATTATACCCATACGCTGCCGATTATAGCACCTACATGGGAAATGTGATGACCTACATTGGAATCCTATCAACATTTTTTTCAGTATTTATTTGCGGACAATCTGTAAGACGCTTTGGGTGGACAGCAACAGCCTATATCACACCTGTCATCCTCCTTATTTCAGGTGTCCTTTTTTTCCTATTTTATTTTGGAAAGTCCACACACATTGTGATCTCATTTGCTGCAGCTCTTGGAACCTCTCCCCTTGTGATTGCCTCATTTTTAGGGGCCTTTCAAAATTGCTTTTCAAGAGCAGCTAAATTCACTTTTTTTGATGTGACAAAAGAGATGGCCTTTATTCCTTTAAGCCGTGAATCAAAATTAAAAGGGAAAGCAGCTATTGACGGTGTGGGTTCAAGACTTGGAAAATCTGGTGCCTCTGTCATCCATCAAGCCCTCTTTTTAGCCTTTGGAACAGTTGCCACAAGCGCTCCATATGTAGGAGGGGTTGTCATCCTTATTTTCTTTGGATGGATTTTAGCTGTTCGCTCTTTAGGGGAACAATTTAACAGTGCAAAAAGCGAGGCTAGCCTTCAAAAATCAAATATGCTATAAAAAGGAAAATTTAGCCCATCTTTTTAACAATTATGAAACACATGTTAACTCTTTCCAACACCATTTCTTTACTAAGAGCCCCTTTAGCCTTTCTATTTCTTTTTGAATCCACCTCTATTCGAATGATCGCTATTATCTTAGCCATGCTGTCAGATTGCATTGATGGCTTTTTAGCACGAAAATTTAAAAATGGGACCTTTTTAGGAAAAGTCCTTGACCCCTCAATGGATAAATTCTTTGTCTATTTTGTATTAGCGGTCTTTTCCTTTCAAGGTTCTCTTTCTCCATTAGGTTTATTTGCCCTCCTTATTCGTGATGCAAGTGTCTTCTTCTATGTTCTTACCACCCTTTCCACTATCGGATGGAACGGCCTTGTCTTTGTCCCTGCCCTTTCAAGCAAAATGACAACCCTTCTTCAATTCTTTATCATTTTAGCTCTAGTTCTTGGTTATACCCCCCAGAGTCTCATCTATTATTTCCTCATCTTCCTTGGTCCAGTGATTTATATTGAACTTTTGATAAACACCTACCGTAAAAAATCTTTTGTTGTAAATAATAGTTGAATCTTTGATAAAATTCGGCTAAACTCCTTTTATTTACTCCCAACTATAGGAAATCTATGTACCTACAAAAAGAATCAATCCTTTCCTCAATACTTAAAAGATTTACTGGAGCCTTTGCTGCAGTCTTTGGTGCTCTTTTAGCACTTTTTCTCCTTTTATTTATTGGTGGTTCTTTAAAAATGTCAAACCCCTCAGCTCCAGAATTAATGACTTTAAAGGTTCAGCCGATAAATCAACTGGTTGCACACCCTTTTTCTCCGAAAAAATCTGTACTATTACAAATCAATATTGAAGGGGTGATCGGGAAAGACCCTTTACTTGGAAATCAAATCCAAGCTATTTTAGCTCAACCTGAATTGTACAAATTTTCTGAAGGGCAGATTAAAGGGATTCTCCTTAAAATCAACTCACCAGGGGGAAGTGTTTCAGCATGCTCGCAAATCTACAATGACTTGATGAATTATAAAAGAACCTACAATGTCCCAATCCATACTTGGATTGGCGATATGTGCGCTTCAGGGGGCGTTTATATTTCTTCAGCATCTGATTTTATCTCCTCTCAAAAAATTGCAGCTATTGGTTCTGTCGGGGTAAAGACCAATCCAAATTTCAATTTTTATGACTGGATGCAAAAACAAGGGATTTCTCAAACAACTGTTGCCGCAGGCAAACACAAAATTCACTTCCCAATGTTTTCAAAAATGCCTCCAGGAACCTCTTCCTACGACGATTTTATAGCCTATGTTGAATTTCTTTATGAGGATTTCATCGATGTTGTTGTCCGTGCTCGGGGATCTTTTGGCTTAACAAGAGAGAGACTTTTAGATATTGGCGCAACGATCCACACCCCAATAAAAGCTAAAGAACTTGGCTTCATTGATGCGGCAAATGTCCGCTATGACGATGCTGTCACCCATCTTGCTAAAACTTTAAATCTTGAAGAGTATCAAGTCATCACCTTTCAAAATAGTGAAAGCTTTATGGACCAGTGGAAAAAATCGATAGAGGCAAAAATCCCTTTTATATTCAGTCACTCATCGACAGAAATCCCTTTTTCATTTCAAGCAGACTTTAATTAACTGCCCTATGAAAAACATCTTCATTGTTGATGCAAGCAACTATATCTTTCGATCCTACTATGCCATCAAGTCGATGTCAACATCTAAGGGGGTTGCTACAAATGCCCTTTTTGGGTTTATAAGAGCTATCTTAAACATTCAAAAAGATTTTTCCCCTGATTATTTAGTTGTTGTTTTTGATGGACCCAAAAATAAGGCCTCAAGGACAGCGATCTACCCTGATTATAAAGGGCATCGAGAAAAGGCCCCAGAAGATCTCTACCCTCAAATTGATTTAGCAAAAAAGTTTTGCATAGCCGCTTCTATTGCCATTGTTGAAATCGACGGTTTTGAAGCCGATGATGCGATGGGCTCGATTGCACGATGGGCAAAAAAAGAAGGTCTTACCTCCTATCTTTGCTCAACAGATAAAGATCTTTGCCAATTAGTCGATGAACAAACCTTTATTCTCCATACAAACAAGGAGAATGTCCTTTTAAAAGAAAAGGATGTGTTTGAAAAATATGGGATTTTGCCCCATCAATTTATCGATTACCTTGCTATTGTCGGAGATGCCTCTGATAATATCCCAGGGATAAAAAGTTTGGGCCCAAAAACAGCGACCAAACTTTTAACAGAGTTTGGTTCTTTAAAAAAGATTATTGAAAATGCTCCCTTTTTCCCTAACAAGAAATTAGGGGAAAAAATAGTTGCTGAAAGATCTTTTGCCGAAATCAGTTATTCCCTTGCCACAATTCAAATCCATTTAGATATCCCTCAAAATCTTTCTTTTTATCAAAGTCATACCCCTGACTCTGTGTTACTAGAAAACTTCTATACGCAGATGGAGTTTTCTTCTCTCTATAAAAAGACCCCCCAGAAGGCTTTGGAAAAAACTCATATTCTAATCGATGATCAAAGAGCCTTAAAAGGGGTTGTTCAATCCCTTTTATCCTTTAAAAGTATCGGCATTAAAACAGAAAGTGAACCCATCGAGTCTATTGATAAAGACATTATCTCCATCACGTTTTGCGCTCATCCAGGGGTGTGTTATTTTATCCCTTTTTACGGAAATATCCCCAAAGGGGTGATCTTAGAGGAACTTTCCCCTTTGTTTAGCAGAAAGATCTCCTTTTTTGGCCACAATATTAAAAATGATCTTCATACCCTTTCTCAAGTAGGTTTAAACATCTCTACAATTGATTTTGATACCTTTATTGCCTCCTATATCCTTGACTCTCACCTTTTGCAACACACCTTAGATATTCTCTCAAAAAAGTATTTGGATAAAGATATCCCCTCAATTAAAGAATGGCTCCCTAAAGGGGGCACCTTTAAGGACCTATTGGTTGATGATGCAAAAAACATTTCGTGCTCCGCTTTAGACGCCCTTGTTTCTTTAAAACCCCTTCTAGAAAAAAAGCTTTTAGAAAGAGGGCTTTTTAATCTATTTTCCACCATTGAACTCCCCCTAATCCCCATTTTATTTGGTATGGAAAGGGACGGGATCTATCTTAATAAGGAGAGTTTAAAAGCCTATAGCGTTGAACTCACCTCTAAAATTGAACACCTTTCACAAACCATTTACTCTATTTCTAAAAAAGAATTCAACATCAACTCCCCAAAACAACTCTCCGAGGTTCTTTTTCACAACTTAGGGATTGCCCCTCTAAAAAAGGGGAAATCTTTTGAAAGCACTGGGGTTGAAACCCTCCTTTCTTTGGAAAAAGCTCATCCTATTATCCCCTATATTTTAGAATATCGGACCTTAGAAAAGCTTAGGTCCACCTATGCAGATGCCCTCCCTAAAGAAATCAACAGCCGAACACACCGTATCCACTGTACCTTTAATCAATCTGGAACGGTAACCGGAAGACTTTCCTGTTCTTCCCCAAACTTACAAAATATCCCCATAAGGACCCAAGAAGGAAAAAAAATTCGTGAATCGTTTACCCCTCAAAATGAAGGGTGGCTTTTTCTTTCTTTAGATTATTCACAAATTGAATTACGCATTTTAGCCCATATGTCGGGTGAAAAGGCCCTTATATCTGCATTCAATAACGATCTAGATATCCATAAAGATACAGCATCAGCTGTCTTTAACGTGCCATTAGATAAAGTGACCCCACAGATGCGCTATCAAGCAAAAGCTGTAAACTTTGGAATCCTTTATGGTCAATCCTCTTTTGGGCTAGCAAAAGAGCTAAGCATTTCTGTTGCTGAAGCTAAAAAGATCATTGATACCTATTTTGAAAAATATCCTAAGGTCTATTTGTGCATTCAAGATTTGATAGACAAAGCAAAAAGGGATAAAAAAACTGTAAGCTTACTTGGGAGGGAAAGGCCCCTTCCAGACATTGACAGTCGGAATTTTGCCTTAAAGGGCGCTTGCGAAAGATTTGCTGTCAATGCCCCTATTCAAGGTTCTCAAGCAGATATTATTAAGATTGCGATGCAAAAGATCAATAAACTCTGGCAATGTGAAGATTTTAAAAGCTTTTTAGTCCTTCAAATTCACGATGAGTTGATTTTTGAATGCCCTGAAAGTGAAATAGATAGGTGTACAACTGTTGTAAAAGGGGCGATGGAAAGTGCCTACTTGCTTTCTGTCCCATTAAAAGTGGATGTTTCGGTTGGAAAAAATTGGAGCACATGCTAATATAAAGGTTATAGGGGTTACAGGAAGTGTATCCTCTGGGAAAAGTACCCTAATGGGGACTCTTCAAAAACTAGGGTTACACACCCTTTCCGTAGACGAAATTCTTGATAACCTATACAAAACTAATGTCGAGCTTCAACAATCCCTTTGCGACCTTTTAGGAGATGACATCCTTACAAACCACATGTTAGATAAAAAATTAATAGCACAAAAAATATTTCACGACCCTCCCTCTTTAAAAAAGTGTGAAAAAATCACCCTTCCTTACGTCCTTGATAGAATTAAAACCCTCCTTAAAGGGGTCCAAGGGGTGGTTGCCATAGAGGTTCCATTACTTTTTGAACTCTCTTTAGAAGGGTTATTTGATGTGACGATTTTTGTTAAAACAGAAAAGTCTATCTCAAAAAAGCGATCCCCATTTAAAGATTTTGATCTAAGGGAAAAAAATACCCTTTCCAATGAAGAAAAAGAGCAAAAAGCGATGTTTACAATCACAAACAACGGAACCAAAACAGATTTTAACAACCGTATCTACAAGATGATGGAAGGAATTTTAGCCTAATGACAGAAGAACCCATACAACCAAAAAAAGAGAAAAAAATGATCACAAAGACTCAAGAAGACATACAAACCCCTACTGAAAAAAAAGCTCCCGAGCTTTCAAGTCTATTAACCCCCCCTCCCCTTGTCCAATCTTTAAGAGAAGCTACCCCCCAAGCTCCAAAGCCCTCTTCTGATGAAGAAATTCCTTCCCATGTCACCCATGGAAACACCCCGATGAAAAAAAATAGTAACAACAACAATCGGGGGAGAAACAACCAAAATCGGAAAAAGGGGCAACATTTTGGAAATAAGAATCGCCCAGACAAAGCCCCTTCTGAAAGCGATGATTCCTTTATTGAACCTGATCTTCCTTTATTACCCCCTGGAGTGGAGGCTTTAGAAACAAGGATTGCCGATTTGCAAAAGATGAGTTTTGAAGAGCTTGCTTCCTATGCAGTAAGTATTGGGATCAGTTCTTTAACCAATATGAACCGATCCGATATTGTCTTTGCTATTGTAAAAGCAAAAATCCACGATCCTGCTCAAATCCTTATTTCAGAAGGGACCCTAGAAATTTTACCTGACGGATTTGGTTTTTTAAGATCGCCGCAGTACAATTACCTATCCTCTGCTGAAGACATTTATGTATCCCCCTCTCAAATTCGTCACTACGGACTAAGAAAAGGGGATGAGGTGGTAGGTCCAATCCGCGTTCCTAAAGAAAAGGATAAATATTTTGCCCTCTTAAGAGTTGATACTGTTAATGGTATTGCCCCAAAAGACCAACCCAATAGAAAATCATTTGTAAACTTTACCCCCATCCATCCAACACGTCGTCTGATGATGGAAACGACAAAAGAGAATTTTTCCACACGAGTTATTGACCTTGTCTCCCCCGTGGGTAAAGGGCAACGGGCTTTAATTGTGGCCCCCCCAAAAGCGGGTAAAACCATCATATTACAAAATATCATCCATGGAATTTCTACAAATAACAAAGAGGTAAAGCTTTTGGTTCTACTTATTGATGAAAGACCTGAAGAGGTTACCGATATGCAAAGACTTATTGGGAACAAAGGTCAAGTGATTGCTTCAACCTTTGATGAGCCCCCAGAGCGTCATTGCGTTGTGGCCGAAATGTGTATTGAAAAGGCAAAAAGACTTGTAGAAAAAGGGGAGGATGTAGTGATTATTTTAGACTCTATTACCCGTCTTGCCCGTGCTTATAACACAGTTCAACCCCACTCTGGAAAAATTCTTTCTGGGGGGGTGGATGCAAATGCCATGCACAAACCTAAACGCTTTTTTGGTGCCGCCCGAAACCTTGAAGAGGGGGGCTCTCTTACAATCATTGGCTCAGCTCTTATTGATACAGGGTCTAAGATGGATGAGGTGATCTACGAAGAGTTTAAGGGGACAGGAAATCTAGAGCTTGTTCTAGATCGCAGACTTGCCGACAGAAGACTTTATCCTGCTATTGATGTTCTAAAAAGTGGAACACGAAGAGAGGACCTTCTTTATCACAAAGAAGAATTAGAAAAAGTCTACAAACTTCGAGCAGCGCTAGCAGATTTATCCCCTGCAGATGCTATGAATCTTCTTTTATCTCGGATGAAAAAGACACATACCAACACCGAATTTTTGTTATCAATGAAAGATTAATAGACAACTGCTATTGCTTTTTCTTTGTTTCATCCCCTTTTGCTTCATCCCCTTTTGATTCCCTTGGCGAGTTATCGGAGGATTGTTGGTCAATGCTTGAGAGGTTTTTTACCCTTTTTTCTGAATTGTTTGTAAATGTGTGCAATTTTAGACCTTCTAGACCGTGATTTGCAACAATCAAGGCGGCACCTGTTAGATAAAAAACGCACAAAGCCAAAGCAGGATTTAGTGTTATAGTTGTGCAGAAACAGGTACCACCGATAACTGCCACGCCGACTGTTTTTGCTAGATAAAGACACGGACTTTCGTAATGAGGGTCAATTGACATAAAAAGCTCCTTATTATTATTAATGTTAATCAAACATATTAATAATAACACGAAGAAGCAAATAAAAGAAGAATAATAAAAAATTATATCATTATTATAATTTTATTTTACTAAAAATCAGTACCTTCGCCTTTTATGTCTCCTTGTCCATATTCGTTCTTCAACTTCCCTTCCATCTTATCATGCTCATTGATTTTAGCTTCTCCATTCCATTGAATATGTTGCTTTCTCAAAGCCTGTATATCACCTAATACAGATTTGATACTTTTTTCTATAAAATATAGTTCAAAGGTGCCAAAAAGTGTCTTAAAAAAATTACCTACTTTTTGCGGAAGAGTTTGAGTAGATTTACCGCTAGTAGCTAAAAGTTCTGTTTTTCTTGTCTTTAAATTTTTCAGCTTGTCCAACTTACTTCCAAGCTTCTCTTGTCGTTGCTCTATAGAACGGTTGTAGTCATTGGAATCATATCCAGTAGGGTTATCATGAAATCCATAACCTTTATCAATTCCCATATTTTTCTCCTTTATTTACCCTTAATAATTCTAATACCTCTATTAAAGTAAATCGATTTATTTAAAAAAGAATTCTTTTTTTTAAACCATAGAATATGTTACATCTATCAAAGAAATTCTTTTTCGAGGGTACTATGAAAAAACAAAATAAAAGGGTGCTTATCTTCACCTTATCTGGTGGCGGGGGCCATCTTCAAGCAGCAAAGGCTAAATACGCAGAACTTATCGATGAAGGGATCTGTTACATTATCCAAAAGGATACTCTTGTTGATTTTTTAGGGAAGTATTTAGGGGGCTTAATTGTAGGGTTTTGGAACTATTGCCAAAGACATGGCCACATCTTTTCTACCCTTTTTTTTTCTTTTTGCTCAAACTTTATTGATGTTGTCCTCACTCCTCTTTTTTTCTTCAAAATTCTTTTTCTCCTCAAAAAACATAAAATTACCCATGTCATTGACACTCAGCACATGGCAACAAAACCGATTGTTAAGGCAATACGGTTTCTCACATTTTTTTATGGAAATTCCATTGAATATAAAAAAGTTTTAACAGATTTGCCTACAAAAAAGTGTCGTCACTATTTTAAATCGCTTTTAAGACTTGCCCCCTTAGATAAGCCCTTCATCAAAATAGTAACAACTGTTCCTCTTTTAGAAGGGTATAAAGATGAGACCGAATTTTGGAATAAAGTTACAGGGCTGGATCCTTTCAACATAGAGTATAGCCCTTTTCCCTTAAGACCCACCTTCAATAGCTATAAAAAGAAAAACACCCCTTTAGTGCTTACTTTTAACACCTATTCCCCCGAAAGCACCCTATCGATTTGTAAAGCCATTTCCTATGGAAACACCCCCCTTACTTGCGATAAAAATAGCTTGACCTTCAAAGCAGAGAACCAAACCCTTTCGTTGATCACTCTTGGATCCTACCCTCCAAAAGAGGTATTAATCAACTACATGGTTCAATTTATAGAGCAAAAAAAGCGCTATTGCGCAGAAAGAAAGGAACTTCTCTTTATTTTAGTCGGCTCAGAAAAGACCTCTTCTCAATACTATAAAGCCATTCTTGAGGAGCTGCAAACCCAAAAGGACTACCCCCATAATTTAACCATTCTCCCCCTTGCATTTCAAGATGATACGATCCTTGCCCCCCTCTACTTTCACATAGACTGTATCATTGCAAAATCTGGAGGTCTTACCACCATGGAACTTTTACAAAGTGTTCATGGACACATTTTTATCCATGATCCCCAACCCCCAAAACTCATTGATTTTTTATCCCATCACACCTTTGATCTTATGCCCCCATGGGAAAGGGGAAATGCTCATTACCTTATAGAAAAGAAAAAAGCTCAGATGATCTCACCTAAGCTTTTTACATCAGTAACTTCAGATTTTTTTCTAGAACCCTCTAATGCCTTTGAACTAAATGCAAAATAAATCCATTCCAATCCCCATTTTCAGCAAGTTCAGCTAAAACAACTTCATCCCCCCCTGTATGAAGGGCAAATTTTGGTAGATATTCAAATAAACTGTTTTGCGCCTCCTTCTTTAACCCCTTTACAATACTTCTTGTAAGGTTGTCCCATTTTATTGAGGATTCAGAAATATTTTTCATACACTGGACTAAATGAGGTCTTTGAAAAACATAGCCTAAAAACGATGTTGAACTCACCCTATGGAGGGCATGAGCAAGCTTTTTTAGTGTGCTTTTTTTAAACAAAAGGGTAACTACTGAGGAGTGACCCATCGTTGTTAAAAGTTCTTCAATCACCTTTGCTTCATCTAAAGTCACTTTGACTACAAAGTTTTGATTCTCATCTATACTTTCAAAATGTGTAACCCCAATGTTTTCTCCTGTATGACAAAAAATCATTGGGCTCATCATCAAAATAAGTGCCAGACTTCTTATTTTCATCTTCATCTCCTTGTTAATAAATAATTTACAAACCCCTTCCAGTCCTTACTTTCGATATAAGGAAAAAGTTCATCCACATCAAGATCAAGACCCTCAGCAAAAAGATCTATATCCTCTCTAATTTTTTTGTAAACACTATCTTGGTTACACTTTTCTCCAAAGCCCGAGATAAAGGCATTCCATTGAAAATACCTCCCCCTTGTATGTTTTAAACAGGTTAAAATAGAGGGTTTTTTACAAATGTAATAAAGAAACTCTAAAGGGGGAATAGGTTCAATTTCTTTTCCTATAGAGCGAAGTTCAAGGGCATTAAACATCAAAGCTCCAGTGCTTTTTTCCCCTAAAGAGTAAATAATTGTATCAATACATACCGATTGTCTATAGGTAATATGAAGTGGAAGGCCTTGACAAAAGGCCCTATCTAAAAAAAAGAAGAGTAAAAAAAATTTCCTCATCGATCCAACTTGAAGGATATTTTTGTATTTTTTACTTTAAGCATAAGGGCCTTATTTACTAAAAGGGTTACTTTTAGCATAAAAATATCTTATATTTCAATCGATTCTGTTGTCAAACTGAAATTTTTTTCTTATACTCCTTCTATGAAACGTTTCAATACAGCAAAAAAAATTGTCGAGGTTCTACAAAATTCAGGGTTTACCACCTATTTTGCAGGGGGGTGGGTTCGAGACCACCTTCTACTAAAAGAGGCCGATGATATTGACATAGCCACAACTGCCACCCCCTTCGAAGTGATGGCTCTTTTTCCAAAAACCATCTCTGTGGGAGTGCAATTTTCGATCTTGATTGTTGTTGAAGAAGAGATGGAGTTTGAGGTTGCCACATTTCGATCTGAAGAGGGGTATCTTGATGGAAGGCGCCCCTCAAAAATTCAACATGTCTCCCCTGAAGAAGATGCTAAAAGGAGAGATTTTACTATCAACAGCCTGTTTTACGATCCTATAAAAGAGATTATCTATGACTTTGTTGGGGGAAAACAGGATTTAGAAAAAGGGATCATTCGTGCTGTTGGCGATCCTTTCCTCCGGTTTAAAGAGGATCGTTTACGGATGATTCGAGCTTGTCGTTATAGCGCTCGCTTTTGTTTCCCTATCGAAGAAAGTACTTTTCAGGCAATTGTTTGTGAGGCTCATACTCTATTTCCTTCTGTTGCTATTGAACGGGTCTATGATGAATTTAAAAAAATGACTAAAGATCCCCATCTTTTTAAAGCCCTCCTTCTTATGCACAAGTGCTCCCTTTTAAAGGTCATTTTTCCCCACCTTCCTTTAATTTCCTATGAAGAGTTAGAGCAAAAGATAGCCTTTCTTCCCAAATTTCCAAAAGGAACCTACCCCACTATTTATCTGTATGAGCTCTTTAACCCCTTATCCCTTGATCAAAAGCTAGCTCTATGCCTTTATTTAAAAGTGTCTAAAAATGAGATGAAATTTACTGAAGAACTTGAAAAATGGAAACAGTCTAATGCATTTTCCG
>JBIKLZ010000047.1:0-5342 GCA_044359535.1 Chlamydiia bacterium | reverse complement strand
GTAAATAAACTTCAGTTTTTCCACTTCCTGTGATCCCGTGCAAAAGAAAGGTTTTAAACTCCCCCTTTTCTAACGAGGTAGAAATGTGATCAAAAGCGTTTTGTTGTTCTTCATTAAGTTGTTTTCGAGCCGTTTTGAAAAAGGGGATCTCTTGAAGAATACTGCGGTCCACTTCAACAGCTTCTTTTTTTATGATGCCATCTTTTTCAAGGCTTTTTATTGCAGACAATGAGACTTTTTGTTCTATAAGTTTTGATAAAAAAATCCCTTTTTTATCAGTAAGGAGAATATCTAAAATAGCTGCCCTTTTTGGGTGGCTAGCTCTTAAATTCTCTGTATAGGCAATTAACTTCTCCCCCTTTAATAACGGTGTGATTTTAAACTGCATCTTTTCTTTCATATCTTTACGAAGGGATGCTGGTAGAAGGGTTTTTAAAACAAAAGGGAGGGGGGTTACGTAATAATCAGCCATCCACTCTGCAAGTTTTTTTAAATCTTTATGGATGATCTCTTCAGAAATCACTTCACAAACCTCTTTTACTTCATAAGGGGGAGCCTTTTTCTCTAAAGAGAGGATCGTCCCTTTTGTTGTCCTTTTTTGAATAGGGACAAACACCCTTTTCCCTTCTTTTACTTTATCTAAAAGATGGGTTGGTACTGAGTAGGTAAGGGGCTTTTTTACCCCTTTATCGAGTAAAACAGTTACAAATAAGGTCATTGTTTCTGAAAGATGTCCTCACATTTAGCTTCTTAAAGTGGTTTTTAAACGTTCCCAAACCTCTTTTTTTCTTGAGAGGTCTTTTTCAAGGGTTTTAATTTCATCGATTCTAATCACGGGGAGGGTGTGCTTTTCCTTTTCAATAAAAGTAAGGATTAAATGAGAGGGGTGGTGTGTATCAATGAGCTCTTTAAGTGATCCCTTGATCACACAATAGGTAGTTTTTATCAAACGACTAGAAATGGCTTCGCATATTTTTTTAGCAAAGGGGGAGTCACTTTCTTGATCAACAACAAAAAGGGCATATCTTTTAAACCGCTCTTTGGCAAGTAAATTTTCCGCGTGAAGGGTTTTATACTTTTCTTCCCATTTAGAATAAAATGGCTCTTTATTAGGTTCAGTTTTTTCTACCGGTGTAAAGAGAGGCTCAACCCCTTTTTTTTCCTGAGGAAAAGGGCGTTGTTTTACTGGGGGAGGCAAAAGCTCTTTTTGAATCTGTTTTTTTGTTAAAGGGGGAGAAAGATTAAAATCCTCAAAAAATCGATGTGGAGTGTTTGCAAAAAAAAACTCTATAGACTCAAAATCAATCATCGCTTATTCCTTAAATAGGGCCTTAGCATAGGATCTTGCATCAAAAGGTGAAAAATCACAAACAGTTTCTCCAAAGGCAACATAAACTATAGGAATGGCATACTTTTTATAAATGGAAAGGGCAATTCCCCCTTTAGATGTGGAATCAATTTTTGTAAGGATAAGGCCTGTGAGGGGGATGTATTTTTGAAAACGTTCCACTTGAGCTATGGATGCCGATCCAAGACCTGCATCAATGGTTAAAAAAACCTCATGGGGGGCATTTGGATCTAATTTTTTTGCTACGGTGGCTATTTTTTTAAGCTCTTCTAAAAGTTCAGTTTTTGATTCCAACCTCCCCGCAGAGTCGCAAATAACCACATCATATTGTCCGTGCTTTCCTTTATTGATTGCATCATAAATAACTGAAGATGGATCTGCCCCGTGTTTAGCTAAAACAATATCGATATCAAGGTTTTTTGCGTGGAGTTCAAGTTGATAGGTAGCAGCAGCCCTAAAAGTATCCCCACAAGCAAGGAGAACCTTTTTTCCATTTTCTTTATAGTAATGAGCAAGTTTTGCAATAGAGGTTGTTTTTCCACTTCCATTAACCCCCACCACTAAAATCACTTTAGGGGCACCCTCTTTTCCAAGAGGGGGGATTTTTTTTTCTAGAATTGTGAGGGCAATTCTTTCTAATTCAAAAAGGTAACCCTCTTTTAACGTTTTTGGATTCTTTCTTGCAAACGAAGAAATTTCTTCAAGAAAGTACTCTACAACTAAGGATCCAAGGTCGGCCTCATAGAGAATTTCTTCTAGGACCCCTTTAGAAGTCTCATCAAAAGGGGTGGAAAATAGTGAAAATAGCTTTTTAGAGAAAAAGGATGAGGTTTTAGAAAGGGCACTTTTTAAAAAGGTAAACATGGATGAAGTATAGTCAAAAGGGGATTTTCTTGCTTGGGTTTTATTGATAAATGAGTATACTACAAAGATAAAAAAAAGGGTAAATATGAATGAGCAATTATCCATTGTGTGGTTTAGACAAGATTTAAGAATTTCTGATCACCCCCCTTTATGGGAAGCTTCAAAAAGGGGGAAGATTCTCCCTATTTACATCTGCGATCCTTCAACCCTAGGAGAGGCGTCTAAAATCTTTTTGCATCATAGTCTTCACAGTTTAAACCATTCGTTGAAAAGTTGTTTGCACGTGTATAAAAAAGATCCTATTTCTGTTTTTTCTCAACTAGTTAAAGATTATAAAGTAGATCACCTCTACTTTAATTTATGCTATGAACCATCGAGTATAAAAGAGACAAAGGAAGTGGTTGCCTTTTGTAAAACTAAGGGGATTAAGTGGGCTGCATTTAATGCCAATTTCCTTTACCACCCTTCAACCCTTACCAAGGAGGATGGAACTTTTTATAAGGTATTTACCCCATTTAAAAAAAATGCCTTAAAATTCCCCTTTAGAAAACCCATTTCAACCCCAACCAAACTAGATCTTATCAAAGATCTTAAACATTGTGTGACTATAGATGCTCTTAACCTTCTCCCAAAAAACCCCTGGAGAAAGAAGATAGAGGAGAATTGGGAGGTGGGAGAAAAAGCAGCTGAGATAAAATTAAAAAAATTTATAAAAGAAGGGATAAAAGGCTATCGTGTCGGAAGGGATTTCCCATCAGAAAAACACACCTCGCATTTATCCCCTTATCTACATTTTGGAGAAATTTCTCCCGCCCAAGTGGTTGCAAAATTAGATGTTGTTCATGATAGTGAGGATAAAGCCTTTTTTATCAGTGAACTTATGTGGAGGGAATTTTCCACATACTTACTCTATTTTTTCCCCGCTTTAGAGGAAAAAAATTTTAATCCAAAATTCAATAGCTATCCATGGAAAAAAAACACCTCCCTTTTAAAGGCTTGGCAAGGAGGAAAGACAGGATATCCTTTTATTGATGCAGCAATGAGGGAGCTTTGGGAAACTGGATATATGCATAACAGGGCAAGGATGGTTGTGGCCTCCTTTTTAGTGAAAAATCTAAATATTCATTGGCATCATGGTCGGGATTGGTTTTGGAATTGCCTTGTTGATGCAGATTTAGCAAACAATAGTGCAAGCTGGCAATGGGTTGCTGGGTGCGGTGTTGATGCAGCCCCCTTTTTTAGGATATTTAACCCCGTAACTCAAGGGGAAAAATTTGATGCAGAGGGGAAATATGTAAAAAGATGGGTTAAAGAGTTAATAGATCTTCCAGCTAAATATATCCATAAACCGTGGACAGCTCCAAAAGATATTTTAGATTCTTCTGGGGTAGAACTTGGAAAAACGTACCCTTATCCTATTATAGAATTAAGCAGTTCAAGAATATCTGCTTTAAAATTGTATACATCTTTATAATAGTGCTGCTCAAATTTCCTTTCTAACCCATAATATTTGATGCTTTTATAAAAAAAAGAATCGCACCTTGTCCAATCATTAAAGATCAAATTGAACAATTAATAAAAATTTTGAAATAAAATCATTTATTGTTTCAATGACTTATATAATTTAAATGGTTTTTTATTTTGTGTGGTGATACACTATTTCGAAAAAAATTCAAAAAAAAGGAAAAAATGACATTGATTACACCTTTGGGGGGTGTATCCCCCCCTCAATCAAGCCACCCTCTCCCTCCATCAGGAACGGGTTCAGAAACTATCAATAGAGTTAATGAAGCAGTGACAGGCAGTGGAATTCTTTCACAAGATAGTGAAAGAATGCTGAAAACATTGAGTTGGGAAGGTTCAAAGCGAGCAGTTATACGATTATTATCTAAAAAAGGGACAGAAGGGGCTACTTCGCTCGCTCTTGAAGTGCTAGGAATAATGGAGGATCGGTTTTCAACGGATATATGTAAATCTGAAATATTATATATGAAAGCACGTATTGCCTTGGCGGATTTTGGAGGCTATAAAGATCTAGAAAAGGGTATACAATTATTGGAAAGGATTCCAAAAAATACTGAAGGGCCCTGGAAAAAAAAACTTGAAGATATAAGAAAAGAATCAGAATCAATAAAAGATTTTAAATTAGAGGTTATTTTTAATAAAATAAAAGCAAAGTGGCCAATTAATGGAAATGAGATGGGTTATCTTTCAAAAAAAGCAGATAGTGGCAACGCAAAGGCTAAGTATTATTTTGCTGCACACTTGATTGACAATCAACATGAAATTAATAGAAGTTTAAAGTTTTTTGAAAGTGCGTATAATGATGGAATAAAAGAATCTGCCCACCAGATTGGAAAAATCTATTCTACAGATAGGTATGGAAAATTTAATATAAAGACTGCGATACACTGGTTTGAAAAAGGAATTGATCAAGGGGATGTAAATTCTGGAATTCAATTACTTAGGGTATATAATGTGTATAAGGATAAAGCAAACCCTCAAAAAATTGAAGCTCTTTTGGATAAAATGGTGAATTTCATTTTAAATAGTAAAGACAAAAAAAAACGAAGTTTAAATTTTTTAAAGATAGCTTTTTTTTATTCTTTTCTTTGTACAGAAACTTCAATTGAAAAATCTATTGACATACTCGAAGATTTGAAAAGGGATAATCTTCTTTCTTTTGGTTACTATTTGTTTTATAAAATTTTTAACGGGGGATTTCTTCATCAAAAATTTAATTCATATCGTGATTATGAAAAGGCAGCGGCGGTGTTTGATTTATATCGTGATGATGAAAAGGCAGCGGCGGTGATTAAAGGATTATCTAAAGCGGAGGTGAGGAGTTATGAAGAGACCTTTAAAAGGTGTTGCATCTATTGCCAGACCCTTGGGAGTGTTTCCTAATTCACTAAAAGGACCTAGATCCATTTTATAAAGTAGAGCAAGTCTCTCTTATGCAACCTTCATTTTATTCAATATACTTGATTTAAGAGCAATTTCTAGATCTTGATTTTGTTGAGTTCTACTTTGAAGTGCAGGTCCAAAAAGTCTCTTCCAACGTGCTATTGCGCTTTCTACTGTAACTCTTTTATTATATCCTGAAAATTTACTCCATATAGTTCTTGCA
>JBIKLZ010000046.1:0-5921 GCA_044359535.1 Chlamydiia bacterium | reverse complement strand
ATTAATGAACCTATATTTTTTTTATCTTATTCCCTTACTCTTTCTCCTCTCTTGCGATACTAAAGCTTTAGTCAATCCCTATTCGAAAGCTTCATCAAATTACACCTTAGGCTACAACCCCTCAAAAAAAGAGCTCTCTCAATTAAGCTCAATACAGATCACAGAAGAGCTTCTTATCCCCCTTTCTGGAATTGATCAGTCTTTAGGAGATCTTTTCGACGTTGCTTTAAATAACAGCCCTTTAACAAAATCTACTTGGTCAGATGCAAAAGCTGCAGCGGCAAGTTATGGGGATAGCTTATCTACCTATTTCCCTTCATTAGGTTTTGATGGTCAATTCAATGCAAATCGTGAAGGATTTATTTTTAACAGCCCTGATACAACCTACTTTGTAATGAATAATGAAATTCAATACGGACCGATTATATCCCTTTCCTACCTTCTATTTGATGGTGGAGGGAGAAAAGCCAAGGCGGGAAAATATTTTTGGCTCCTTCAACAAAGCAACTTTCTTCATAATCAAACTGTTCAAAGTGTAATGAAAGAAGTCTCTAATAGCTATTACACCTATTTAAGTACTTTGGCTCAATATGAAGCCGATCTTGAGGATTTAAAAGATGCAGAGGCGACATTTAAAGCGGCTTCTGAAAAATATAATGCTGGAATTTACGCTGTTACAGATATGTTGCAGGCAAAAACCAACTACCTCCAAAAAAAGGTCAACCTTACAGATCAAAAAAATCTAAAGGATAATAGCTATATTGCCCTTATAACAAATCTTGGCCTACCTTCAACAACTACCCTTGACCTTCAATTATTTCCAAAAGAAGTCCTCCCCTGTCCTTTTGATATCTCTATTGGTGAGCTTGTAGATGTTGCAAAAAAAAACCGTGGAGAGTACTTGGCAGCAAAGTCTTCTCTTTTATCTGCTCAAGAGGATCTAAAGATGGCAAAAAGCGAGGTTTATCCACAGCTAAATCTTGTTGCTGAAGGGGGAGAATATTGGTATCAAGATGGTTATCAAGATGCGGGAAACTTTAATGTCATGTTGGATTTAACCTTTCCTTTATTTTCAGGGTTTCACTATGTCAATCAAATAAAGACCAAAAAATCATTGGTAGAAGAGGCTAAAGCATCCTTAAAATCGACTGAACTCACTATTATCGAAGAGGTTCACCTTGCGATGAATAATTTACTTTCATCTAAAGAAAAAATTGTCGATACAAAAAGCTATCTTGAAGCAGCTCAAGTTGAGGCAAAAGCCATGTTTCAAAAGTATACAATGGGGATAGTCTCAATTTTAGACTTGCTCAGCGCTCAATCCTTTTTAGCCGATGCAAGAGCGCAATATATTGAAGCACAAAGAGCTTATTACTATGGAATTGTCTCTGTGGCTTTTGCTACAGGGATGTTATCTGCAAAAAATATTGGAGATCGACGATGAGGTATTTTCTATTACTCCTTCCCCTTTTAAGTTGTTCAAAAAAAATAGAGCCCCCCCCTTATAAAGCTAAAGTTGAGGTCCAAGTGGCTATTGAATCAACTATTCCGATAGGACTAAAAGCGGTAGGTCACTGCTGTGCCTATAATTCTGTTGAGATTAAAGCTCAAATTGAGGGGCTTTTAGAGGAAATCTACTACAAAGAAGGGGGCGCTGTTTCAAAGGATGATCTTCTTGCTGTCATTGACCCTCGACCTTTTCTTGCAACTTTAGATAAAAACTTAGCCATCCGGGCAGAAAATATGGCTCACTTAAAATATGCTGCAGAAGTTGTTGAAAGATATCAAACTCTTGTTCCTAAAGAGTATGTTTCTCAACTAGAATTTGATGGCTTTGTAAAAGACTACCAAATCTATGAGGCAACTGTGATGCAAAACGATGCCGATGTAGCGCTAGCTCAACTTAATGTCGATTATTGCTATATAAAAGCCCCTTTTTCAGGGGTTGCTGGAAAAAAGCTTATTGATAAAGGCAATCTTATCACAAATGATGCACCCATCCTTGTTGTCATTAACCAAATCGATCCTATTTATATTGACTTTTCCCTTCCAGAAAAAGATTTCAAAACAATCATGAAGTATAAAAAAGGAGCCACTGCCTTAACTGTAGATATTCAGATTCCTAATGAAAAAAATCAAAAGGCATCCCTTATTTTAGTCGATAATTCAATCAATACTCAAACAGGGATGGTCCCTTTACGAGCTGAAATTTCTAATCCAGAAAATCTTTTTTGGCCAGGGCAATATGTTGAAGCCACTTTAATTTTAAAAGAGGAAGAAAATGCTTTACTCATCCCCTCAAAAGCAATCTCTACTGGAAGAGATGGGTTTTATGTTTTTATTGTAAATAGCGAGGGGAAAGCAGAGTATAAACCCATTACCCCCTATGGAATTTATGGAAACTACACCCATATCAAGGGCGACATTAAAAAGGGGGATAAGGTGGTTACCCGAGGTCAAATTAATGTAACTCCAAACGGTTTATGTGAAATCATATCTAAGGAATCTGCAGAGTGAATATATCCAAACCATTTATTGATAAACCTGTGTTTACCACCCTACTTATGATTACCTTAGTCACCTTTGGGATTTTAAGTTACAACTCCCTCCCAGTTTCTTCGATTCCACAAGTTGAGTATCCAGTGATTGAAGTTGTTGCACACTACCCAGGGGCAAGTCCTGAAGACATTGCAACCCTTGTTGCAGCTCCCCTTGAAAGAGAGTTTATGTTAATGCAGGGAATTGAAGTTGTTAGCTCCCAAAATTACTACGGGGAAACAACGATCATTTTACAGTTTCACTTAGATGTAGATGTAAATATTGCAGCTCAAGAAACAGAGCAAGCTATTCAGAAAGCTTTAGCACAACTTCCTAAAGATATCCCTGAAAACCCAACCTACACAAAGGTAAACCCCTCTGACACTCCAATTATGTTTATTGCTATCCACTCCCCTATTGCAAGCCCTTGGGATCTTTATGAGTATGGATATAGTTTTTTAGGTCAACAACTAGGAACTGTGGATGGAATTGCTGAAATTGATACCCATGGTTACCCATATGCAGTTAGATGTCATGTAAACCCAGAAAAACTTGCTGCAAAAAACATTTCATTTACTGAGCTCAAAGAGGCTATTGATAATGCTAATGTCCAACAACCGACTGGAAAATTTTATGGACCCAATACAAGTATGGTTATTAAAGTTGAGGGACAACTTCTTAAAGCTGAAGAGTACAAGGATCTTATCATTAAATTTGATCAAGGGGCTCCAGTGCGCCTTAAAGATGTTGCAACTGTTGAAGATGGTCTTCAAAACAATAAAGCCTCTTTTAATTGGTATAGCAGAAAAAGCCCTGATGGAGAAAGTCTGTGTTTTTTAGCCCTTTATCGACAATTAAATTATAACACGATCAATGCATGCACCCATGTAGAAGAACTTTTAAAAAAACTGTCCAGTCAGATGCCAAAAAATTTAACTCTTACCATCCCCTTTTCTTTAAAAGATTGGATTATTGAGGCGTTAGAAGATGTAAAAAACACATTATATATTGCCCTAGCTCTTGTTGTCGTTGTTATATACCTGTATTTAGGAAAAATCAGAAACAGCCTCATTCCCCTACTATCGCTTCCTATAACAATCATCTCTACATTTATTTT
The DNA here is from genome assembly GCA_044359535.1 of Chlamydiia bacterium. Taxonomy (GTDB): domain Bacteria; phylum Chlamydiota; class Chlamydiia; order Chlamydiales; family 2-12-FULL-49-11; genus JAJACQ01. The sequence continues at coordinate 2,266 of JBIKLZ010000046.1, read as the reverse complement.
TATGAAACTTTTTGGCTATAGTTTGGATATTATTTCGCTTTCAGCTTTAACTATTTCTATCGGTTTTTTAGTCGATGATGCCATTATTGTTATGGAAAATATTATACGATTTAGCCAAACAGAGGGGTTAAATGGCTATGAAGCTACCTTAAAAGGGTCTAAACAAATTGTCCTTGTGATTGTTGCAATGAGTCTATCGCTTTGTGCCGTTTTTATCCCCATGCTATTTCTTCAAGGGGTCATAGGTCAAATTTTTCATGAACTTGCTGCTGTTGTGATCATCTCAGTGTTAGTTTCAGGGTTTATTTCCCTTTCTCTTACCCCCATGCTCTGTAGCCGTTTTCTTTCTGATTCTATAGATTGTAAAAAGACAAAAGTTGAAGAATTATCTGAACATTTGAATGCCTTTTTTCAAAAAAGGTATGAAAAAGCCCTCACATTTGCCCTTCATCATAAAATTGTCATTTTAATCTGTGCATTTTTTTCTATTTTACTCTCTACCACCCTTTTTATACTCGTTCCTAAAGATTTTTTACCCCCTAACGATCTTGGGGTCATTCAAGGTTTTGCAATAATGCCAGAAGGAACCTCTCCAGAAAGTTTCCATGAAGAAATAAAGGATCTTTCTAAAATAGCCCTATCTAACCCAGCTATAGACTATTTTGTCACCCTTGAAAGTGCCCCAACAGACAACCAAGGGTTGATTTTTTATAATTTAACAACATCGAAAAAAAGAAAGGATATTTGGAAAGTGATCAAAGGGATTGATCAAGAAAACAGTCAGCAATGCATTGGGATGAAAACCCTATTAAAATCCCTTCCCCTTATCAATCTTCAAATGGGAAACACAACCTCAGGGAAGGCTGATTATCAATATATCCTTACAAGTTTTGATCAAAAAACTCTTGATGATAGTGCTTTTTCATTAATGACTGCGATGAAAGCTTCCCCCTTTTTTTCCAATGTAAGTACAGATTATCAGCCCAATGCCCCTGTTTTGCAGCTAAACCTTTTAAGAAATCAGGCCCATAGTTATGGCAATATCAATGCAAAAAATATTGAAAACTCTCTTATGTACGCCTACGGAGAAACCTATATCTCAAAAATCAATGTACCTCAAAATATGTACTATGTGATCCTTGATATGGAAAAAACCTTTTCTGTATCTAAAGAAAATTTTAGCTCACTTTATCTTTCTCCCAATAGTTCTTCAGAAATGGTCTCTTTAAATTCGTTAATAAAAGAAAACTATACAACTGGGGCTGAACTTTTAACCCGGGTCAATGCCCTTCCATCAATTACTATTTCATTTAATCCATCTGAAAAAACCCCCTTGTCCTCAACAATTAAGGAGATGGAAAAATTATCTAACGCTATTTTACCCGATAGTGTGATGAAAGAAGCTGCTGGAAACACCTCGGCTTTTACTGAAGCCATTTCTCAGTTCATATTTTTAATTCTCCTTTCAATATTTGTGATCTATATCATTTTAGGGGTTCTTTATGAAAATTTTCTTCATCCTATCACAGCAATCTCAAATATCCCGGTCGCTTTATTAGGAGGTCTCCTTTCCTTAGTGATTACGGGCAATACAATTTCTATCTACGCATTAATTGGTATTCTTATGCTTTTAGGGATTGTGATGAAAAATGGGATTTTAATCATTGACTTTACCTTAGAAATTATGGAAACAGAACGTTTTTCCCCTCAAGATGCGGTTTTTAAAGCCTGCTCTTTACGCTTTAGACCCATTATTATGACAACAATTGCAGCTATGATGGGGGCAGTCCCTATTGCCCTTGGTATTGGAGGCAGTGTTGCAAAAAGCCGCTCTCCCCTTGGAATTGCAATTGTTGGGGGATTGATTTTTGCACAAATTGTCACTTTATTTGTGACACCTATTGTATTTATTTACATAGAACGGTTAAATAGATTCTTAACCACACATTTTATGTTATTTAGAAATAATGATCACAAAAGAGAAAATAAAGAAACTTGAAGAAGCAATGAACCTTTTTGGAATCAAAGAGGACGACATTGAAGAACAGTTTATTCTAGGATCTGGCAATGGGGGGCAAAAAATCAATAATACCCACAGCACAGTGTTATTAAAACACCTCCCAACTGGAATAATAATTCGTTGGGGAAAAAATAGAAGTCAAGCAGATAACCGCTTTTTTGCCCGAAGAGCCCTTGTAGAAAAATATCAAGAACATGTCCTTAAACAACCCTCTAAAAGGGTTGAAAAAATGGAAAAAATCAAAAA
>JBIKLZ010000022.1:0-19586 GCA_044359535.1 Chlamydiia bacterium | reverse complement strand
AGAATGTCTAAATGTATTTCTTTTTGAAGGGGAAAGTGAAAAAAGAGCTGTTTCTGAAGAAGAAAAAAATGCACTGCACACTAAAAGAAGTAGCAACCCTAAAATGAGTAACCCTGAAGATATCACGTTAATCTGCCCTATTAAATAGCACTTTTTGTTGCCCTTTAGGAGTCACCCCTAACACTTTAATCAAGGTTAACTCCACATAAGCGGGATCATCTTTACTATAAAGTTTCTGCTCTAAATATTCTTTTTCTGAAAGAGCCTTATTTTTCTGCTCTTGAATAGACTCAATCCTTTTTTGAATTTCTTGAGCAATCTTTTTTTGCGAAGAAGCGGCAAAAACAAAACCACTACATGTAAAAGAAACAAATAAAATCACCCACCAAAATTCTTTGAAAGCCTCAACTAAGCTGGATCTATGACTTGCTCTTCTTAACAAAATACAAACATTTCCTATTAAAACTATTTATCTTATTATCTTCTCTATAATAGAGAAGATAATAATAGTAACCCTTTTTCTACAAAGTTTCCACAATTATATAGGGCTTTTTTTTCATTTTGGTTCTAAAGGGTTGAGTGTAAGGCCGTGAGATTCTAACATCTGATTTAATTGCTCTATCGATTTAAGGTACCTTTTTTTACTTTCAATCACTTCATTCATCGCTTCAGAAACTTCCATTTTGGTTTCTGTCCTTTTTTCTGGTAAAGAAGGGGGCTTTGCAATCTCAGGAGTTTGATTTTTTTCTTCTACTGTGGGTGTTAAAACCTCCTGTTTAACAACTTCTGCATGAGCCATCACTTTGTTCATGAGCATAATTGCTTGGTATAAATTTAGTTTTTCCTCCTTTACCCCATCAATTACATCAAATGAGTTGTGAAGCATCACCTCAAGGTTAAGTTTTGTGTTTTCCTCAACCCCCATCTTGTCATCAAAAATATAGTACTCTGAAATCACTCTAGAAATTTCTGACTTTGCATCTTCATAGTCTAACCGCTTATTTGATAGTTTATGCAAAAGATCAATCGCTTTATTGATCATTTGTCTTTTTTGCTCCTCTCTTCCTGCAGATTTTCTTATCTTTGAAAAAGTATCCATAATTACTCCCTTTCTTCAGAGGGTTACATAATAGAACCCTTCTTTAATTCCTTCAATATAAGAGATGTTTTTAAAACAATCCCCTTCCTTTAGATCACATACTCCCTACTCTCTTCACCATTTAAGTAGTCATTCATTTTCTCTTCCATAATGATTAAAGATTCATCGACATTAATTTCACGAGCTGAAAGTCTTGCAATCAACCAATTCATCTCATTCATTAACATCTCATACGCCTCAATCTTTTCTCTTCCTTCTTCCTTAAGTAAAAGTGACGATAAGGGTTCATAGATAGTAGGATTTAATCCAGCTTCACCAAAAAACATGTGGATCACTTTTTGAGCTTCTGTTGGACTTATTTCTAATCTATAAATCCCATCTAATAAATCTATCAACGTCCCTTTAAACATTCTTCCCTCTGGAAATTTTGACTCTATTTTGTCACACTACCATGAGCTTTTTTTGAGGTAAATATTTATTTTAATTATTTTTCCCCTTAAAAAAACGGTACTTCAAAGGGTAAAGACCAAGAGGTGTTTAGGATCTTTTCTTGACATTTCACTCTTAAAAATACTATGATGTTTGATCACATTGAAAAATTCTAAAGGTTGTTTTTATGAAGTTTATCATCTCTCGAGAAAAGCTTGTTGTCTTAATCAGTAAGGTGCAAAATGTTGTCCCTTCAAAAGCAGTTGTTCCTATTTTATCTAATATCCTTTTAGAAGCAAAAAATGACGTTATCACCCTTTATGCAACCGATCTTACAGTAAGTGTAAAGGTAAGTGTGGATGTAAATATTGTTCAAGAAGGGGCAATTACTCTTCCTGCAAAACGCTTTTTTCAATTGACACGAGAACTTACAGCTCCAGAAATTACTGTTGAAACTTCAGAGACAGGGATTGCACGAATTACAGCTGGTTCCTCTCATTTTAGACTTCATGGGATGGATAAGGAAGAATACCCTCCATTTCCTCAAGATGATGAAGGGAAGCATTTTACCATGAAGGGTGCAGATTTAAAGGATATGTTAATGAGGACCTCATTTTCTGCAGCAAAAGATGATACCCGTCAAGTTCTAAATGGGGTATTTATGGAGATTATAGGCAATCGCATCCTTTTTGTAGGGACAGATGGGAAAAGACTTGCAAAAGTACATGGGCAATTAGATCTTTTTGAACCCATTGACTTTTCAAACATTATTCCATTAAAGGCTGTTGAGGAGCTTGTTCGAGTGCTGATTGATGAAGATGATGTTAGAATCACCCTAATGGAAGACAAAATCTCTGTCGAAATGGGGAATTTTTGCCTTATTTCTAAACTCATCACAGGTCAATTCCCTGATTATGAAAGGGTCATCCCCGATCATTCAGAGTTAAGAGAAATTAAATTGCATAGAGAAGAGTTGATGACTCTTTTAAAACAGATTTCACTGTTTACCCCTGATGCTTCTCATTCTGTAAAACTCACCTTTTTAGATGGAGAACTCCGCCTTCAAGCGACCAATAGTGATATTGGTGAAGGGAAGGTTCATATGCCTGTTGATTACAGAGGGGATAAAAAGGAGATTGCCTTTAACCCCCATTATGTCCTTGATGTTTTAAGACATTGTAAGGATGAAACTGTCAATTTTTGTATGACCGATTCGTTTAACCCAGGATCGATCACCGACACATCGGATGCTCACTACGTGATTATGCCTATGCGTCTTGGTTAATCTATGCGGTGGATAAAAAAAGTATCCCTCACCCATTTTAGAAATTATCACTATAAAGAGTTTGTTTTTTCTCCAGGGATCAATCTTATTCATGGAGAAAATGGGATAGGAAAATCCAATCTTTTAGAATCCTTATTGATTGCAAGTATTGGAAGATCTAACCGTACTCACAATTTAAAAGAAGCCATTGAACACAACGCCTCTAAATTTTTTATTGAGGTTGCTTACACAAAAGAGGGTCTTTCAGAAAAAATTCACGTCCATTTTGATGGAAAAAATAAAGAAATCATCCATAATCAAACAACCCATAAAAGCTTTTCCCGCCTTCTTGGACTCATCCCTTCTGTTGTCTATTCTCCCAATGATGTAGAAATCATTACAGGAGAGCCCTTACATAGACGTAAATTTATAGATATTCATCTATCTCAAGTCGATTCTTCCTATATTTTTCATTTATCAAGATACAACAAGGGACTTATTCATAGAAATGCCCTATTAAAAGCAAAAACAACTCACACTTTAGATATTTGGGAAGAGGAGCTTGTTAAATCTGCTCAAATCATTCAAATGAAAAGAGAAAAGTTCATTAAAGAGTTAGAAGAAAGATTTATTGAAGAGTTTTCCTATTTCCACCACAAAGAAAAAGTACCCCAACTGATCTATAAACCCTCCCCTAAAGGGGGGATTACAAAACAAGGGTATAAAGAGTGTAGAGAAAAGGATTTTCATTTAGGCTTTACTTCGATAGGACCTCATCGAGATGATATCCACTTTTCGCTAGATAAAGAAAAAGCAAAATTATTTTCCAGTGAGGGGGAAAAAAGACTCCTTGTCATTGCTTTAAAACTTGCCTCTTATACAATGATGGGGGCTATAGTTTTTGCCATGGACGATTACCTCTCTTTTCTTGATGAAAAAAAGCAGGATCATTTAATGGAACGTTTAAAACTTTTACCTCAAGTATTTCTAACAGCCCCCATCAATAACCTTAAGAGCTGTGCACACTCTGTTTTACTCTAAATGTTTTACTTCTTTCATAAAGGCAATTTCAACCTCAAGTTCTTCTTTAGCTGAAAATGTTCCCGTTTTGTGATGTTGCTTGTACTCTTCAACAATGCTATTGGCAATCACCTTTCCTAGTTGAACCCCCTCTTGATCAAAGGAATTAATCCCCCAAACAAAACCTTGAAAGACAGCAACCGCTTCATAGTAAGAAAGTAGCGCCCCCATTGAATAGGCTGATAATGAACGGGTAACAAGCATTCTACTTGGTCTATTTCCAGGAAATTCTTGATTGTGATTTTCTGATCTCTTTCCACGGGCTAATGCAATTGCTTGAGCAAATAAATTAGCTAAAAGCTTCTCTTGGTTTAAACTCCCCTCTATCATCTCATCCCCTTTTTGCTGAGGGTGTAAAAATCCAATATATTCTATCGGGACAGCCACAGTACCTTGGTGAATCGCTTGAAAATAAGAGTGTTGCCCTTCTGTTCCACAGGTTCCAAAAACAATTGGACAGGTGCCATAATCGACAAATCGACCCCCATTTTGCTCCACCCTTTTTCCATTAGATTCCATATACAATTGCTGAATATGCAACGACCATAAATCTAAAGAACTTGAATAAGGGAGAATGCAAAGGGTGTCCATCTTAAGAAAGTTTCTATTCCAAATCCCTAACATTGCCCCCATTAAAGGGAGGTTTTTTGTAAAATCCCTTTCATGAAGGGCGTGATGATCCATATCACTGCACCCTTTCAAAAACTCTTTAAACACCTGTATACCGCAAATAAAACCAATTGGAACACCTCCTACCATCGATGAAACCGAATACCTCCCCCCAATAAAATCCCAAAGATAAAAAATCTCTTTATATAAAAGGGGGGTGTCCATAGGGCTTGCTTTTTGAGTTACCATGACAAAATGCTCTTTTGGATTTAGCCCATGTGCTAAAAAATGGTTTTTAAGAAGGATCTCTTGAGCCATAATCTCCATCGTCCCCCCTGATTTAGAAATAACAGCTACAAGGGTTTTAGATAGGTCTATTTCATTTAAAATCGTAGCGATCTTATCTGGATCAATATTTGAAGCAAAATGAAGGGATCTATTGGTTTTATGAAGCCCCTTAAGCGCTTTTGAAATAGCTAACGCTCCAAGGTAAGATCCTCCAATACCAATAACTATCATATGACGAAACTCTTTTGTTGTTTCTAAAAAAGACTCTAGTTTTTTTAGCTCTACTACAGCCTCTTGATGGGCTTGTTTTGCATTCATCGATGCGTTTTTTGAAAGATATTGAGCACGAATAACAGTATGACCCACAGCTCTATCCTCTGATTTACACCCTTTTACAAAATTCATCACTTGCATGTCATGGATGCGTTCCATTTTGCCAAATACATCAGCCTCTTGAGCAAGATGTTCAAGATGTTTTATCACCCTATCATCCACCCTTTCAGTACCATAAAACATTTTCCAACCGCAGGCAGAAAGGGTCATTTGATGAATGCGACGTTCTGTTAAAACCCCCTTAGCTGTGAGGTCAATGGGGGTTTTTGCTAAATTTTCTAATGGTTTAAATGATAAATAGTTATTGAAAATTGACATAAAACCCCTCTTCTTTAACCTTATTCATCTCATAAACAAAAAACAAATGCAAGTTTTAGAAGTCTTTCTTGATCATTGCTTGAGCCTCTTCATCAGAAAGGAGGGTAAAAAGCCTTTTCCCTTGAATATCAGCAATTTTTGGATTAAATCCTTCAACTACTGCATCAAGATAATTATACCTAAGTCCAATAAAAGGAATTCCAAGTTCTTCACACCCCTTTTCGACATCGGCTAAATGAGTGTGTTTGTCATTAATAAACACAATTTTTTTAGGCTTAAACTCAATTCTACTTAAAAATCCCGCTAACGCTTTCCCTTTATTTGTCCCAGATGTAAACAACACTCCATGTCTGAATATGATGTTTTGAGTTGTCTGAAAGAAAAGATCCTCTTTGGATGGAGCTGATTTTGAAAAATCAATTCCAATGGAGTTAAGTTGGCTTAAGGTACAATGAGAGAGGGTAAGCCCTCGAGTTGTAAAACCAATACAACAAACACCCTCATTTTGTTGATTTTTTATGATTTCACTACTTCCCTTTTCCACCTCAGCAATTTCAGAAATATACTGAATACTTGTCCATTCTGATAATGCCCTTTCTAAAGCCTTTGCATCATCTCCAAGTACCTTTTTTAGCTGTCCAAATCGGTAGTAAAACCATTGATCTGTCCCAAGGGTTTGCTTTAAAGTAATCAGTGTGTTGTCAATATCGTAAAGAAACAAGACCCCCTCTTCTTTGTATTTATCCATTTCTTTTATCGAATCGACCTCATAAATATCGGCACATAGTGAACACGTTGCGAAAAAAAATAAAATTATACTTTTCATTAACCCCCCTTTTTTTGTAAACATTTTGTGAATAGAAAATAGCACAACCCCTTCTTTATTAATAGCAGAATAGTTTTTTTTTACATTTTCAGGAAAAAATTGACCTAAATTGATCTATCCTTTATAGTTTTGCTTCAACCTGATGCCCAGGTGGTGAAATTGGTAGACACGCTAGACTTAGGATCTAGTGCCTTGCGGTGTGGAAGTTCGAGTCTTCTCCTGGGCAATTTTTTTAATTTTATGAAACCCAAAGATCTCCCCTACACTATTAAGAGTTTTGCCTCTTCCGTTCCATCTTATATAGATGGGGTTTTATCCATTCCCGCTTATTTCCATGCTGATAAATATGAGTCCTTTCCCTCTATCAATGAGACTTTAAAACAAGCTAAAATCATTCATCTAGAAATTTGTAGTGGTAATGGAGAATGGATCACAGAAAGAGCGTTCAATAATCCAGAAATTTTTTATATAGCGATAGAAAAAAAATTTATGCGCGTGCGTAAAATCTGGTCAAAAATGAAAAATATGAGGATAGAAAACCTCCTTATTGTTTGTGGTATGGGAGAAGATTTTTTTCAATATTACCTTGAAAAGGGCTCTATAGACCAAGTTTTTATCAACTTCCCTGATCCATGGCCTAAAACACGCCATGCAAAACATCGAATTATTAAACCCTCTTTTATTAAACCCCTCTATGAGATGTTAAAAAATGAAGGGACAATCACAATTACTACAGATAGTGCCGAATATAGCGCTGAAATCATTGACCTTTTTAAAGAAGACCCCCACTTTGAAAATCTTTATAAAGAACAAGGGTATATCCCCCTAGACGAAGACTATGGGGGCTCATATTTTAAAAGATTGTGGAAAGAGCTAGGGAGGATCAATCGTTTAATGACCTTTAAAAAAATAGGCCCCTAATGCGCGTTGCAGAAACTTTAGACGTCTATAAAAAAAACCCTAACGCCTATGATTGTCTAACCATTTTTGTCGATTGCTCCCCTTCTTCAAATTTAGATTTTTCTATTATAGATGAGGTAGCCCTCCTTAACATCCCCTTCTGGGTTGAATGCTTTTTTGATATTGAAACAGAAACCTTTTCCTTTTTTAATGAATTTGAGTGGGCGATAAGAAAACGAGCCTTAGAAGTACTACTTGAAAAGATCACCCCTCTTCCAGAGGAAAAGATCTCCCATATTCTTTTATATAAAGGGACAATAGATTTTTCAAATCACATAAAAAGGCACCAACAAACCTCTCAAGAGTACGATGAATGGAAAGATCTTTTACCTGAAAATAATTTAGAAGAAGAGCACTTATTACACTTATACTCAAGCTCCCTTCTTTCCACTTTTTTTCATTCCCTAGCCTCCATTTTTCCAGATTCCATGAAAGGGGCCCTTGTATTTTTTCTCCCCCCTTCCCTAGAGTGTGGAAAAATAGTGGAGCTTATCTCCCAGGAGACCTTTTCTCACTTAGAGATTGGAATCAATGAGCCCACATTTTTTATTGAAGGGATCTGCTGGGGGAGAGGAAGCGGTCGATTCAACCTCTCTTCTACTGGAGAGCTTTCCAAGTATAAAGAAGATGAGGTAAAAACAGCTTGTGTACTCCCTTTTTTAGGGAGAACAGACTACAAGAAATTTGAACAACTGTGTCAAAATCTTATAAAAAACAACACCCCTTTCAAGATTATTGAAGAGAATCTGATGAATGAAAAATGGTTTGGGATAGATATCCTTTACTACGATCCAGAGACGATTTCTTTTGATGGAAAAAGGATGATTGAAGGATTTATCGCCGCTAACGGCATTGCAAAACCCTACCCTCTTCTTTAATGAAGATAGATTCCATAAAACAGCTATTGAAAAAAGAGTACAAAATAGTTGTCAAATATCCACCTTATCGTGTATTCTACACCCATCTTTTTCGGGGTATAGCGCAGTTTGGCTAGCGCATCTGGTTTGGGACCAGAGGGTCGGGGGTTCGAATCCCTCTGCCCCGATTTCTTCTACACAACCCATAGTTTTTTTTCCTTTTTTTCTTGTATTAATAGTTTTATAAAGGTACCATTTTTTCAGAGTTTTTTTTCTTTCATTAATCAATCTAGGAGGTAGATCCATTGTAAACATTTCTCAATACATTTAATAGTTCTTGATTAAAACAGGTCTATTTTGAGCAGCAAAAGCAAAAAGCAATCAAATTGTAGTAATATAAAGTTTAAATTTCTATAGTAGGTATTATGGATAATAAAAAAAAGACGCTCACTCTCTTTTCCATCGTAATGATCAATATCATTGCTGTCGACAGCATCCGCACCCTGCCCCTTTCTGCTCAGTACGGTTTTTCTTTACTTTTCTATTATATGATTGGAGGTTTGTTTTTTTTAATCCCCAGTGCGTTAGTGTCCGCTGAACTTGGAACTGCTTGGCCAGAGACTGGGGGGCTCTATGTATGGATCAAAGCCGCTTTTGGGAAAAGCTTTGGAAGTGTCATCATCTGGCTTAATTGGATTTTTAATTTAGCTTGGTACCCAACGGTAATGGGAGTGACAGCAGGGGTTTCAGCATTTCTTATCAACCCAGAACTTGCTGAAAATAAATTTTATATCATTTCGGTCATTTTATCCCTATTTTGGGTAGCGACAATCCTTAATTGTTTCGGAATGAAAATTTCTGCTTGGGTAAGTATTGTGGGGGCCACTTTAGGAACACTTCTCCCCATGTCTTTGATGATTATTCTATCAATTATTTTTTATTCAAGCGGAAGACCCCTTGCTATTGAAATGTCTTGGGCTACCTTTTTTCCTACCGACTGCTGTTATCACAAACTAGGCTATTTTAGTTCTATACTTTTTGGTCTCCTTGGTCTTGAAATGGTTGCAACACATGCTGGTGAAATGGTTGATCCAAAAAGAGATTATCCAAAGTCACTTTTTATCTCTGTAGTTTTAATCCTTTCTTCAACTATTTTAGCATCTCTTGCTATTGCTGTTGTTGTACCTCATAAAGAATTAAACTTAGTAGTGGGGGTTTTACAAGCCTTTCAAGTCTATTTTGATATGTATAACATCCACTACTTTATTTATATTATGGCAGCAGCTATTGTTATTGGAGCTTTAAGTGGAGTCAGTGCCTGGATTATTGGCCCAACAAAAGGGATCATGGTTGCTTCAAAAGATGGCACCCTTCCAAAGTATCTTACAATGCAAAATTCTCATGGTGTTCCTGTTCATGCCCTCCTTACCCAAGGGGTTATTGTTACCATTTTATCCCTTTTTTATCTTTATATGCCCTCAGTAAATAGTACTTTTATTTTTCTTTCTATCATCACCTCTCAATTGGCTATGATTGTCTACATAGCCCTTTTTGCAGCAAGTATTGTCCTTCATTACAGAAAAAAAGATGTAAAAAGGACCTTTAAAATACCTGGGGGGAATATTGGAATCTGGCTAACAGCTTGCTTGGGGATAACCATATGCTTTCTTGCCTTTATTGTAGGTTTTATCCCCCCGCAAGAGGTTCTTATTACAAATATATTTGTCTATGAGTCTATGCTTATTGGGGTTATGGTATTACTAAGTGTTCTTCCCCTTCTGTTTGTTAAATATTCATCAAAAGACTTGTGAACTATTTAGGTAGCTGTATTATTGATAGTTAAAAGGGGGGAAAGATCTATGAAAGCTACAGATACTGTCCTAGTTACAGCTACATACCATCCAAATTCTGGATATGAAAAGGATTTTATCACCCTTTGGGAATCTAAAATAAAGCCAATTGCTCTAAAACACGGAGCTAACTGGGCTTGTATCTATCATAATGAAGAGACTGAAGAATTTATATTCACCTCCCATTGGGGAGAAAAAAAGTTAGCTGATACGTTTTTACTAGATAAAGAGTTTTTAAAAATTTTAAAAGATCTTAATAAAATATCCTTAATCCCTCCAAGTAGAGCTGTTTACGACTTCCTTAGGGAAGCTGCTTAGTTGCAAAAATGGGAATTAAAGACCCTATAATTATCAAAGCAATTCCAAGGATAAAGAAAAATCCAACAATCTCTCCTGGACGAAGAATTGTGTCAATGATCGCTGAAAAAACAACAGATACATAGATAAATGGCGATAGGACAGAGGGTTTAGCTAAAGAAAAGGCTATCCCTCTTAAAAATTGGTTCATCGTAGAGGCTATTGCAATAGCTAAAAGGATAGCTCCTGAAGAAAAGGTATTTGGATGACTTTCTAAAAAAAAGAACTTATCAAATCCATGTAAGGTAAAAAACGAAAATAGGATCACACCTGTGATTATCGAAGCATTTAAAAAAAATAAGAATAAATTGTTTATTAAACTGTCCGTTTCTCTGTTTATGGTATATAACACTTGAGAAATAGCCACAGAAATTCCAGAAATAAATCCAAAAATACTAAAGGGATCAATAATTTGATTGGATGGTTTAAGGATAAGAAGGACCCCAAGAAAAGAAACAGATAGACTACACCAGACAACTGGACTTGTTTTTTGACGAAAGAAAATATAAGATACAATAGGGATAAAGATAGGAGATGTATTCCATAACGTCACCCCGTCAGTTAAAGACCCCTTGGTAAAATAATAAAGCAAACTTAACTGAGAAATGACAACAGTAAGAGCTCTAAGTAGATGGAGCCCCTTTTTTTTAAAGCAGATCTGCTTGAGCAGGGATTTTTTAAAAATGGAAAAGATCAAAATAAAGAGTAAGGGGAGGAAAAATCTTAGGAATAAGATCCAAGGTAAATAAATGATTTCAACAGCTATTTTTACAAATAAGGCAAAAAATGTGGCAAAAAAGGAGGAAAGGATCATATAAAAAGCCCCTTTCTCATACTCCTTTATCTGAATTTTCTTCAACATCCCCTACACTTAAGTGATTTTATGGAAAGTGTCAACTTGAGTTTTTTTTAATAACACCCCCTTTTAAAAATCCTTGTGAAAATGATGTTGACTTGGTATGAAGGGATTTATGGAGCCATCAAATCACATTGTGCATAAAGCAATTGAATCTGTTCTTATCGATTGGAAACAGATCTGTAGGAACCACTACCTTTTAGATGAAAATACATTTTTAAACAAAATGCATAACCACATCCTTTTTCTTGATGCCCATTTAAATACCCTTGTTAAAACTAAAAAGATCCATGATCTATTATTTCATCTCTTACACACCCCAGGTGGAGCCCCTATTGTTATTCAAAAATCGATATCAGAGTGTGCTAAGGAGTTTTCCAATACCCACCCCTATGACACTCTTTTTTACCATTATCTTAAAAAATCACTAACCTCTTCAAATGAAGAAGATAATTTTTTATTTACTTCTCTTTTGATTTTAGATGAAGAACTTAAGAATCTTTCCTAAGATGCTTTTTATAGGCGTTGCTTTTCAGTTTACACTCATTGACATACCTTTTATTCACGACACTCCAATCCATATATTCAAAACAAAGATCGACATAGCTTTCTTTATTTAAGCCATACTGACAGATATAAGCATGTTCCCAAAGATCGATCACTAAAAGGGGAATCCACCCAGATAACAACCCTTTTTCATGATCCCCCACCCAAGATAACTTTATTTTAGAGGTGGCTATTTCTCCAAATAAAATCACCCAGCCTATCCCACGAGTTTTTGCGTAACTTTTTACTTGATCTATAAAATTTTCCATCGAGCCATAAAGCTCTATGAGTGCATCCCCTATCCTTAATTTGACCTTTGGGTTGTACCCCTTTCCTCCAAGTTGACTAAAATAGAGCTCATGAAGTCTTGCTCCATCGTACTCAAATCCATATTGCTTTCTAAGAGCTTGCTTCATAAAAGGATCGGTTGCTTTAAGCATATTTTCGTCAATAAAATTTACTTGCTGAACATACCCTTGATATAAGGCTAAATGAATATCTAACAATTTTGGATCAAGTTTTGGCATCTTTTCTTTAAGATAAGAAAAATCTATGGGTACTATTGGATCTGCATGACAAAGAAACATCCACCCTAAACTGAAAAATACCCTTTTCATAAATCCCCCTAAAGTATAAAAAAGTATACATTTAAATCAAAATTTAGAGATAGTAGAAAAATGTTAAACCCAATAGACCTCTATTTTTTTAGACACATCCCCCATTTTTCATCCCCCATTTTACATATTTTCACAGCCTTTGCTGATCCAAAAATTCACCTGTTCATTTGGGGTCTTATTTCCCTTATCCTCTTTTTTCGAAAAAAAGGTAATATAGTGTTAACAAAACCCTTTTATTTTTTTACACTTACAAATGGCATCATGCTTTTTTGCGGGGTTTTAAAAATCCTTTTTGGGAGAGCTCGTCCTTTTTTACTTGAAAAACAGATTGTAGGATATAAATTTTTCACCCTAGAAGACCCTTACCTTTCCTTTCCTTCAAGTCATACTGCAATGGCTGCTGCCTTATCCTTTTCTATTTATAAACTATTTAAATGCTCACCAAGCATCTTAATTTTTCCCATTGGGATCATGGCAACAAGACTTTTTCTAAGAGAACATTTTTTTTCTGATGTTATCGTTGGCTTTTGCATCGGTCTTATCCTTTCTTTAGTTACTGAAAAAGGGTTTGCATATAAAAAAAAACTAAGAGGCTGATAGCCTCTTAGTTAGACATACACATGTTAAAAAAAAACTATTTTTTAGCTTTTCTTCTAACTACAACTCTTTTTTTAGCACTTGATGCTTTTTTAGGAGCTGCTTTGGCTTTTGTTGCCTTTCTTGTTGTTCTTTTTGCAACTTTAGCTTTACTTGTTGCTTTTTTAGCTACAGTTTTTCTTTTTGCTGGAGCTTTTTTAGCTTTTGCTTTTTTAGCTGTTGTTTTTTTAGCAACTGCTTTTTTTGCAACAGTTTTTCTTTTTGCTGGAGCTTTTTTAGCTTTTGCTTTTTTCACTGTAGCTTTTTTAGCTTTTGCTTTTTTCACTGTAGCTTTTTTAGCTTTTGCTTTTTTCACTGTAGCTTTTTTAGCTGTTGTTTTTTTAGCAACTGCTTTTCTTTTTGCAGGGGCTTTTTTCACTGTAGCTTTTTTTGCAGAGGCTTTTTTTACAGTAGGTTTTTTAGCCACAGCTTTTCTTTTTGTTGCTGTTTTTTTAGGAGCCATAACTTTTTTAGCTGTCTCCTCTTTTGCAGCTGATTGCTCTGCACCCATCTTTTTAGCCGCAGGCTTTCTTTTTGCAGCAGGTCTTTTCTTAGCTGCTGCTTTTGTTTTTGCTTCCATTTCTTCTCCTTCATGTCTGAAATTAATTGCAGTTAATGAGAAAGTTAAACAGATGTATGAAAACGCTATCTATTTCTTTCTTATTTGTGAATATAAATAATTATAAGTTTAAATACAAAAAAACATTAAAACTTAAAATTAACTAAAAAATATGAAAAATCATTTTATCAACCAAACACCATTGTGGGGGCATTTTTTGATCTGTTTTTTCAAGGAAAAAAAAAGTTTTATTTTGTTAATAAAAACATACAATCCATTTTTTATCATTTTATTTTACACATTAATCATTGATTTTCAAAAACTTACTAAACTTACTGAGGGTCAACCGCTTGATAAATCAGCAGCTACCCCTTTATATTCAAAGGATTATAAGGAAATTTTTCTGATTTTTTTTGAGATTTTTTGAAAGAAATTTTACAAAAAAAATGATCTGAAGTTTTTTTCAGATCATTTTTTATACCGTTTAAAACAGTTTTTTAAGCCACTTTTTTTATCGCCTTTTTACTTTTGGTTTGTCTTTGTTTGAGAGAAATAATTTTTTTTGAATTTTCTCTTTTTACAGAGGAGACTTTCCTTTTTGTTGTCCTTTTTTTTGCAGAGGATTTTTTTGTATTTGGAAGGTCAAAGAAGAACCAAAAAATTCTTTGGAAAAATGTTTTCCAACCCCTTTTTAGACTTTTATATTTTTTACTTTTTGAAGGTGTCCCTGTTGTTTCCCTTCCATTTTTATTTAGTTTTTTACCTTTCATTATTTTCTCCATATATGAGGGTTTCTCTGCTATTAACTATGAATATAAGCGCTTTAAAAGCTAGAAAATGATTAAAATTTTTCATCTCATTTAATATAAAAATGTTATGGATTTGAATATGAGTAGAGGTTGAGTTTTTCTACAAAAGGGTTGCTTTCAAATTAAAAGAGCTGTATGAAACGATAAAGACAATCTTACAATAAGGATACCTGTGGAATTTTCCGAGACTTCAAAAGGAAATAAAAGAGTGATCACAACATTTATGCTTGTGATGCTAAACGTGGCTATTATGGCCTCTTTACGTAATTTACCCTTAGTTGCCACTTATGGCTTTTCAGCGCTGTTTTTATTTATTATTGTAGGGATTTTTTTTCTCATCCCATGCGCCCTTGTATCGGCTGAGTTAGCTACCGGATGGCCTAAATCAGGGGGGATTTACATTTGGGTGAAAGAAGCTTTTGGGGATAATTGGGGATTTTTTGCTATTTGGTTGCAATGGATTCATAGCGTAGCTTGGTACCCAGCAATCCTTTCATTTGTAGCAACCACACTAGCCTATGTAATTTATCCACCTTTAGCATCGAATTCTTTATACGTTTTAGGTGTTGTTCTTTTTAGTTTTTGGGGAATGACCCTTTTAAATTACTATGGGATTAAGGTGTCAGCTTGGTTTTCCACTTTAGGGGTTATATCAGGGACAATTGTTCCTGGGGTATTTTTAATATTTCTTGCTTTTGTGTGGCTTGTGAAAGGAAACCCCTCTCAAATTGGTTTTTCTTGGGAAGAATTTATTCCTAATTTTTCAAGTGTTCAAAATTTTGTCTTTTTAGGGGGGCTTTTTCTTGCATTTGCAGGGCTTGAAGTCTCCTCTGGGTATGCAAGCGAAGTAAAAAACCCTCAAAAAAATTACCCTAAAGGGATTATTTACGCTGCAATCATCACCTTCTTCCTTTTTATGTTAGGTTCTTTATCTATAGCTGTTGTGATACCAAAGGATCAAGTGAATTTAGTTGCAGGGTTGATGGAAGCCTTACAAATGTTTCTAAACAACTATCATTTAAGCTTTTTACTCCCGGTTTTAGGGATTTTGTTAGTTATTGGGGCAGTAGGTGAAGTCAATACGTGGATTATAGGGCCGGTAAAAGCGCTTTATACAACAACAGAGCATGGAAACCTCCCCCCTTATTTTCAAGTTCTTAATAAAAACAATGTCCCTGTAAACATTTTGTTTTTTCAAGGGGTAATTGTAACTATTGTCTCTCTTGTTTTTATTATCATGCCAAATTTAAGCAGTGCCTATTGGATTTTAACAGCTCTTAGTACACAATTGTACTTAATCATGTATATATTGATGTTTCTTGCATCTATTAAACTTCGATATTCACACCCAAAAGTTCCTAGAGCTTATAAGATCCCTCACCCTCACAAAGGAATTTGGATAATATCGACTTTAGGTATTGTTGCATGCGTTTTTGGATTCTTACTTGTCTTCATCCCCCCTTCTCAAATTCAAGTGGGAAATCTATTTATCTATGAAGCATTTTTACTTACTGGACTTTTAGTCATGTGTGGAATTCCGTTAGTGATTCACACCTATAAAAAGCCAAGTTGGAATCTACTTAAATCTAAGGGAGAGTAGCTAAAAGGAGCCAAAAAAGGACCCCGTGGATCATAGCTCCTTCATCAGGGTTCATTTTTGAAGTGTGTAAATCATACCCCCCATATCCATTCACCCCAAGATACCACATTGCCCCCGGTTTTTGCTGAAGATAATAAGCAAAATCCTCACCTCCATAAGATTTAGTCCCTTCTGTTACAGAAATAGCATTCTCTTCAAGTCTTTTTTTAACTTTATCAAAAGAGGATGGGGAGTTTTTTAAAAGGGGGTAGCCTTGAATGTAGGTGACTGTTGATCCTTTACAATCAGGGTAACTATCTAATATCGCTTGTATTTTTTGAGTATAGAGGTTTTGAAATTCAAAAGCGCGCTCTTGGCTTAAAAAGTGTCTTAAAACAAAACAACACTTACCCTTTGAAGGACGAACATTTGGGATATTCCCCCCTTCAATAATACTTGGGACTAAAATAGCCTCTTCAGAAGGGTGTAAAAACCTTTCTAAAAAACCCCTTGAACTATTTTGTATTTCAATAAGGACATCAATTGCATTTGTCCTGTCATAGGGTCTTGCAACATGCCCCCCTGTAGAGTTTATTTCGATATGAAACTGACTTGTATCAGCCATCATCACCCCACTTCGTGAAAAAAAGTGGCCCACTTCCCCCCTTGGAAAAATATGTAATGCATAGACTTCATCTACAGAGTCTAAAACCCCTTCATTGACAAGCATTTGCCCCCCACTTATCCCATCTACTTTTCGCTCTTCTGATCTTTGAAAAACAAAGCGTAGGTTAGATGCGCTCATAGTATTTTCTTGAGAAAAACATTTTAAAGCCCCAAGGAGCATTGCTGCATGGATATCGTGACCACAAGCATGCATTTTTCCTGGATGTTTTGAAGAAAATATAAGACCGGTTTCCTCTGTAATAGGTAGAGCATCAATATCGGCACGAAAAAGCAACCGCTTATAAGAGGGGTCTATCAAAAGATCAACAACAAGCCCTCCCATCATCTCTTTAAGAGTGATATTCCTATTACTTTTTTCAATAATATCCAAAATTTCAGCCTTAAGATAGGCAATGGTTTTTTCTTCTTGAAAAGCAAGCTCAGGAATTTGGTGTAATTGCCTCCTTACCTCTTTAAGATAGGGATCTATCGTTCCAATTTTATTTATATCCACAACACAGCTCCTTACATCGTTTTATTTTCTTAAACATTGAATATATCCAAAAGTTTTTCCCCAAGGAAAGTGTACATCAACCTTTTTTAATACCTTAAAACGAGAATCATAATCACTTAATGGATAGGAAATTGTAATAATTTTGGTATTCCCTTTAATTTTTTTGACAAAAGATAAAATTTCATCTTCACTCATCATGGTCCCATATAGATAGATAAGATCGATAGAAAAGAGCTCTTTATCCAAAAAATTTCCAAGAATAAACTCTACATTTGGATAGAGTTTTTTTCCCTTGTTAACAAAAAGGGCTAACTGCTCAAAAGCAAAGACCTTGCACTGATATTTTTTCTGAACAAAATAGGAGAGTCTCCCCCTTCCTGCCCCTAAATCGGCAAAATATTGGTATTCTTTTAGACCGCCGGCAGCGTCAATAAGGGTTTCTATAATCTTTAATGGGGTTTCTCCATACTGATAAGGATTTTCAACCCCCTTTTTTTGCAAAAATTTCCTTAAATGGCGATAGGGGTTTACCCAAAGATAGGATAAAAATAAAAACAGATCAGCCTTGAGCATAAAGGAGGGATTTTTTCTAAAATAAAAAGGCACAATGAGGATTTTCCTTAAAGAAAGCTTTTTTTAGTTTGCTCTAAGACAAGGGTTAGAGTTTTTACAAAAGATGAAGAAGAATCATCAAATTGTATCGGGCCTGTAGATTCGTACATATCCTCATATTTCCACTGATCTCTTTTTTTAGAAAACTCTTTAAAGGGTCTACCTTTTAAATCGACAAGCGCTTTGGCAATAACAGATTTTATCTCACCATTTCTTTCTTCTTGATGCATCATTGTTTGAATAGGGATTCCATAACCACTCCATTCTCCTACTGGATCATTGAGTCCTTTAACAGAGGCAATATAACCATTTTTCCGATCCCTTACTAAAAGAGAAGCTATTAAGCCTAAGTTGTAGCAATAGGTGGCATCAAAATTTGAAGGTAAGGCGCAGCGTGCATCATATCCATAAAAGATAGGGACAACTTTAAATTGTACCTTTTCATGGTTCCTCACCTTTTCCTCAACCATTTCAGCAAGAAGTTGATCGGTAGCAATATGGGAAAGTTGCATATTTCCATGGGGATCTACATCGGTTCCAAATTGCTTTTGAATATGAAGAGGTAGGGAATTAAAAAGTTCTTGAGAAGGGCCTTGTAGATGGCTTAAGTCTTTTCCCTCCCTCTTAAGTCTATTGCATTGATCGATCATCTCCTTCATATCAAAGCACCCTTCAATAAGTCCCTCAGGAATTAAGATGACCCCATAATTTTTATTTCTTTGGGCCCTTTCGATGACAATGTTTGCACACTCCTCAATGATTTTTTTAAAAGGGGTTTTATTGGCTGAAATTTCCTCAGTAATAAAAGCTAGATTTGGCTTACTTTTTAAAGCACACTCTAAAGTGACGTGAGAAGCCGCCCTTCCCATTAGTTTAACAAAAAACCAGTACTTTTTAGCTGACATTGCATCGCGACAAAGGTTTCCAATCATGTGACTAAAGGTTTTTGTAGCGGTATCAAAGCCAAAAGAAGCTTCAATGTCCTTAGTTTTTAAATCCCCATCAATAGTTTTAGGGACTCCAACAACCATGCAACGAGCATTTTCTTTTTCAAAAAACAAAGAGAGGTGATAAGCGTTTGTATTTGTATCGTCACCACCAATAAAGACAAGTCCTTGCAATCGATGCTCCTTAACAATCTCCAAAGCTTTTTTCATTTGATCTAAAGATTCAATTTTAGTTCTTCCAGTCCCAAGGGGTGAAAAGCCCCCTTGATTTCTTAGTTGAGCAATCTGATCTTCCCCTAGCTCAAGAAAGTCATTTTTTAAAAAACCCCCCGCCCCATTTAAAAAGCCAATAAGAGAACTTTCTGGATGAATTTCTTTTAAGCCCTTGTATAGGCCGCATAAGACGTTAAGACCCCCAGGGGCAGGTCCGCCAGAAAACATTACCCCGACTTTAAGAGCTGGGCTATGCTGAATTTCATGAGCAAGGAGTTTTATACAATTGCCCTCATCTTTCCAATAGGCACTTTTAATATCCCTTAATAAGGGGAAAACATCCACAGAATAATTTAATCGTTGGGTTTCTAAAGGGGATTTATTCAAATGATTTCTCCAATCTCTTGTTATATGAAGTAGCTATGGTAACTTTGATCGATTTTATAAACAACCCCTTTTATAAAGAAGGGGGAGATTTTTTCTCCTTAGAATGAACTATTTTAAGAGCCTCTTCGTATGGCTCAACTAATAATTCATCAGATTCTGAATCTTTTTCCACGTACCTTAAATAACACACCTCTTTTTTCCCTTTTGAAAGGATCAACGTGACACTTCCATCTGTGTAATGATTTCCATTTTTATCACAATAGCTAAGGAGAATAGTTGCCCTATCTTGGGTAAATGGATATTCCCTTAAGTAGGGACGGAGTTTTTCATCTTGATTGATTTCGTTTATAAATCGCTCCTTTAATTTAATGAATA
>JBIKLZ010000045.1:0-6068 GCA_044359535.1 Chlamydiia bacterium | reverse complement strand
AACTACAAAGGGTTTGTTTGTGATTCAGTGGGTAATTGGTCAGATTTAGATCAGTTAATTCTTCCTGGTGGTTCAGGAATCACCAACCAAAGAAGAGGGATAGCTCAAGATCAAGAGGCATTCTTCACAAAAACAGGGGGGTTAGCAAATAAAAAAGCTCAAAAAGCGGGAATAATTAAAAAGAATATAATTATAAATCGCCCTGTGTATATGGATTCGTCAAAACTCGAAGGATTTTTTACCCTTCCGTTTATTCCGCAAATAACAAGTGCCACATTAAATGCGAATAATTTAGTCACCCTTGCTTTCAAGGTACATACTGAGCTTGAGTCTACAGTGACTATTTGTTGGGGAACCCAAGATGCTGTGACGATAAAAGAAAATTGGGACCATACTATGACCTTTACATTGCCTTCTGGACAAAGTGATTTAGAACATTTTGTTGAGCTGACAGATTCAGTAGATGCAAAATTCTTTAGAATTTTAGTGCAAGATAGCAATGCGCAAATGTGGAGTTTTGAAACTCAACCGTTGAATAATTAATTTATTTAAAGGGAACAATATAGCTACCCTAAAAAGGGGTAGCTATATTGTTTTAATCATTTAGGGTGCATTAGATTTTTAAACCCAGAAAACGATAAAATCATACCTTTTCTAAAAGGGGCTTTTCCTTTGAAGGAGATTTAAGACCCCGTTTAAACTCAAGATCTTTCCCAGCTTGTTCTCCTAAATTGGATGCGTGAGAGCAGTGCTTGCGATAAGATTTTTTTTGACTTAGGTGGGGATAAATAAGAGCTTTTGCTTCAGTAAGGGTGTTTTCAATTTTCATAAGAGCGTTTGTTGTTTCAAAATTGTGGCTCTTATGAAGATCCTCAATTTTTTTACAGTAGCCCTTGGCTATCCCATCAAAAAAAGAATTTTTTTCAGAGATTCCCTTTAAGCCAGAAAGTTTCCACAGTCTATCCAATTCAACATCCAAGATAGTTGCTACATACTCAGCAATTTCAATGTTTACAGCGTTACCTATAATTTCAAGGTGAAGAGCCTCCCTACTATAAGAATAAACAATGCTTACGAAAAAAGTTTCCAAAATCCTTCCGCAACATTGAATTTTAGCATCCATTTTTTTTTGTTTAAAAATGCGTTTTAAAATAACAGCTTCTTCTGATTCAAAAGAGGTTGTTATATTATACTTTAATAAAAGTTCCCTTGATTTTAAGATAGCAAGACTGGATTCATGGGGGTTTTTGCTCTCTCCTAGAGCAAGGAGTTTTTCAATTTTTCTTGCGATGGAGCTTTTTTCAACAGGGGCTGTTTCATCAAGGTGATAAGTAGCCTCATAAACCTCTTTTCCCCAATGAAGATTTTTGCATATGTTTCTAAATTCATTTCCATGATGCGGTACATGTTCTCCGTATTCGATAAAGGTTAAATAGTGGGCTAATTCATGTCGGATAAGATTTGTTAGAAGCTCTTTTGAGTAGTAAAGAACAGATTGGTGAAATCCAAGTTCTAAGAAATCTTGATTGAAATATCCAACTTTCCCTTTTGTGTTAAAAATAACGATTTTTATTGGAAATGAAAGACGTTGATTCTTATCAAAAAAACGATCACCACTTACCTTAAGTCCAACTTCATTTATAAGGATAGATTTTAAAGTAGATTTGATCTCTCGGATAAAAGTAATGATCTTTTCAGAATAAATAAGCATGGTGAAAATTATAGTAAGGAAATTCTTTATTGAAAAGAGTTAAATAATAAGGTGAATTTTTTTTAAAAATCACCCTTATATGCAAAGTATTTCCTAAAAATTAAAATTTTTATTTTAAAAAAAAGTGACATTTCTCAAAAATACTTACGTTTGAATTGTGTGCCGATGTATTTGAAGAAATAGAGGGGGATATGAAGTGATCTATGACTTATGACAGAGGTTTTTAAATAGTTGGTTATAAAATATTTACAAAGTAAACTAAAGTAAAAGTCTATTTCGCAGACCCTTACAGTTCTTGGTAAGGGGTACATTAGAAGAGATAAAGCTTGTCCAGCATTGCTTGAATAACCATTCTAGGAAAGATTTAGTTTAGAAAATGCCTTAAAAAATTGAATTCAATTTATTTTTTAAATTAGATAAAAATTAATAAATTAGATAAAAATTAATAAATTAGATATAATTAGATAAAAATAAAAATAAGATTAAAAATATGTCAGTACATCCAGCACCACAATCACCACAATCACCACAATCACCACAATCACCACAATCACCACAATCACCACAATCATCACAAGCAGCACAAGCAGCACAAGAAAAATCTCCGCAATGTGATCCAAAATTAATACTTGGAATTACATTGATAGTTTTGGGAGTGTTGGGAGCTACAGCAGCAATGGTCCTTACATTTGGATTCGGGATACCTCTTATGCCAATTGTCATTACAGTCGCTGTAGTAGCTGGTGTGTTAACAGTGGTAGGCTTAGCAACAGTGATAAGATATTTGATAAATGAAAAATCGCAAAAAGTAGTAGCAACACCAGAAGCTGAAACAACTGAAGCACAAGCAGCACAAGCAGCACAAGAAGCACTAGCAGCACAAGCAGCAACCGAATCACAATTAAAAAAAGCAACACAAGCAGCACAAAGAGCACAAAAAGTATTAGAAATAACAACAGAAGCAACAAATGCAGCCAAGAAATACGCAAAAGATGCATTGCTATACTCATCCGAAGTACCAGCCGAAGTAGTGAACTGCATAGTCACATGAGATAAAGACATAAGTCAAATAAAACGCAATACACAACTTGCATTATTTGCAGCAAAAAAAGCTCAAGAAGCAGCAAAAATAGCAGCTGCAGCAAATGATGAACCAGAAGAAGCGTTAGCAATAAAAGGACAATACGCAGCAGCACAAGCAATGGAATACGCAGCAAAAGCAATGCAATACGCAGCAGAAGCAGAAGGATACGCAGCACAAGCAATGGAATACGCAGCAGAAGCAGTAGAAAAAGTACAAGAAGGACAAAGAAAAAAAATAATCGAACAATTAGAAACTGCAAGAAACAAAATAGATCAAGCAAAAAGCTGTCTAGAATCGGTTAAACGTGAATCCACAAAAGCAACAAATGCAGCAAGCAATGTATTCCAAGAAGAAACAGAAGGGTATCTACTAGTTGGAGAAAAAAGACAAAAAATAACAAAGGCAATAAATAGAGCACAAGCAGCACAAGCAAAAGCAATGGAATACGCAGCACAAGCAGCAGAAGCGGTGCAACAAGGAGAAGAACGGGTAAAAATAGCAGAAACAGCCTTGTTATCGTTTAAAAGAGAAATTAGAAGATAGCTAAAATATTAAATGTCTCCAAAAGCGGGTATTACAGATAGCCTAAAATTACAATACACCTCGGTTGAATGTGTGGGGTGGTTTTGATTTAATAAAGAAGTTTTCTAAATTGAGATTTATAGAGATTGTCTCTATAAGATCTATAACGAGATGTTTTAGCCCGTTTGATAATCAATTTCTACTTGGAGCATCTGACTTTTTAAATATGTGGCTTTTTGCACCCTCAGATCGATACTTTTTAAAATGACTCGATATGAGAATGCTAGCCTAAAAACAGACTCCGTTAAAAGAGACTTTTTGGATCTGCACTTCACATTAGAAATCAACAAAATCAAGGTCTAGAAATTGCTCTTAAATCAAGATTATTCAATAAAATGAAGGTTGCCATAAGAGAAACTTGCTCTACTTTATAAAATTTTGGTACTTGATGTATGTCTAATAGTAAAGTTCTTAAGTAAAAAATTTTCCAAGGTGCGGGTATCTTTAGCAAAATTTCTAATCCCTTCAGAGAGCTTTTCTGTAGCCATTGGATCCTCATTTAACTCCCAGCGAAACCTTTTTTCATCTAAATGGATCTTTTCTCCCCCCATTTTCTCGGCATTTTCAATCGATAAGACTTTTGGAACTGTCCCTTCTGTACCTTCAAGCTTCTCTAAAAGATCAGGAGAAATTGTCAGTAAATCACACCCACAAAGGGCTGTTATTTCATCAATATTTCTAAATGAAGCCCCCATAATTTCTGTTGCATATCCATACTTTTTATAGTAGTGATAAATATCTCTAACACTTAATACACCCTTATCCTCATCTGAGGGGATACAATCCCTCCCTTCAGCTTTTTTCTGATAGTCCATGATCCTTCCAACAAAAGGGGAGACAAGGGTTGCTTGTGCTTCAGCTGCAGCTATTGCTTGAGTTTTATTAAACATTAAAGTCATGTTGCAACAAATCCCTTCTTTTTCAAGTTCTTTACATGTTTGAATCCCTTCCCATGTAGAGGCTAATTTAATTAAGATCCTCTCTTTAGAAATTCCAGCCTCTTCATACATAGCAATATATTGGTGAGCAAGATTTAAGCTCCCTTCCTTATCAAAAGAAAGCCTTGCATCCACCTCTGTTGAAACCCTACCTGGGACAACTTTTAAAATTTCTAATCCAAAATTCACAAAAATCTTATGTACAACAAGATTAAGGATCGATTCTTGAGAAGTTCTCTTACTTGCCCACTGTATAGCCTCTTCTATCAAATGTTTATAACGGGGATCTTGGGCGGCCTTTAAAATAAGAGAGGGGTTTGTGGTAGCATCCTGCGGTTGATACTTTTTGATCGATTCAAAATCTCCTGTATCGGCAACAACTACTGTATGCTTTTTTAACTCTTTTAGTTTATTTGTCATTTTATCCCTTCCCTTTGTTTTTTAGCCTTCTTTCTTAGTCTATACTTTTGTCCCAGTAATATTTTTTACAACCACCATCCCTGTAGTAAACATCACAACATTAAAGAGAAATAGGTACAAGCTTGAGTATTTTGCTCTCTTTTTTTCTTCTTTATTGTTTTGATTTAGATCAATTAATGCCGAGGGTAAAGGAGGGGGGGCAATCTCTTCTTCCAAAATTGTTTCTTTTTTATTTTCTTCACTGTGAGTCACATCAGCAAAAAGTGAGTTTGTCATAAATAGAGAAAGGATCAAGTAGTAGGAAAGAGTTTTCAAAAATTTCATGATTTCTCACTATAAAGGAAAGGTTTCTCTTTGACAAGAAAAAAGCATTTCCCTATGTGTGTGTTTAATGGGGGAATCTTTTATGAAAAGGGTTGTATATCTAATTATTGCTGTTGCCAATTTAGCTTACCTTCCACAGCTTCATGCCGATCTTTCCTTTACAAAAGATAGGGGCTATGAAAAACAGTACCGCTTTGATCCTACAGATACCACTCAAAAAAAACAGGCTATAGGGATGCTTCTTACTGGATTTGTCTTGTTTATCATTGCTGGAGTTGCTTCCGCCCTTGTTCCAAGTTCTACAGGGTCAACAACCCCTTTTTCAGATCCGAGCACTGGAAATACTATTTTAGACTAACCTCTAGATTATGCCTGGGTTCAAGAATCTATTGCACCATAATTAAAATTATGGAATAATAGACACATGAAGTACAAAAGATTAACAATAGAAGAAAGAGAATCTATTCACGCATTGGTCAATCAAGGGAAAACCAATAGAGAGATTGGATCGGAATTAAAAAGGTCAGATGCTACGATTGCTAGAGAGCTTAAAAGATCTGGGGCTCGCCTAGAGTACTCTCCGTCTAAAGAACATTGTTCTATTAGAGAAGTCTCAGCAACAAATTCACTTGCTTTTTTACACCCTAAAATAGCAGGTGAATTTCATCCTACTAAAAATGGCGCTATTACTGCGGATCAAGTCCTAGGTGGTTCAGGAAAAAAATATTGGTGGAAATGCCCCAAGGGACCAGATCATGAATGGGAGGCTTCTGTTGGAAACCGAACTAAACAAAAGGGAACCGGATGTCCATGTTGTGCTGGATTAAAGATATCTACAACTAATTCACTTCTCTCTGTATACCCAGAGATAGCCCGAGAATTTCATCCTACTAAAAATGGCGCTATTACTGCGGATCAAGTCCTAGGTGGTTCAGAAAAAAAATATTGGTGGAAATGCCCCAAGGGACCAGATCATGAATGGGAGGCTTCTGTTGGAAGCCGAACTAAA
>JBIKLZ010000044.1:0-6264 GCA_044359535.1 Chlamydiia bacterium | reverse complement strand
ATTTTGCTAAAATTTTTGTAATTGCCGCCGTAAGAGTTGTTTTACCATGATCAACGTGACCAATAGTCCCGATATTTACGTGTGGTTTCTCTCTTTTAAATTTTTCCTTTGCCATTAGTATTTGTCCTCCGAAAAGACCTTTCTTTTTGTTAATATTCTTTGCCCAGGACTGGAATCGAACCAACGACCTCTTGCTTACCATGCAAGTGCTCTACCGCTAAGCTACCTGGGCGCTATTTCTTTTCCCTTCCCTACTTACCACGTTTTTGTGGGTTACTATAGTTAAACTCTCGAATGTGGAACAGTATACTTCAAAAACTTAAAAAACGCAATAGTAAATCTTCTATTGTTACCTTTTTCCTCTATAGATAATCCTACCCTTGGTTAAATCGTAAGAAGACATCTCAATTTTTACATGATCTCCTACAAGAACACGGATGTTTCTCATCCTCATTTTTCCACACAGATGAGCTTTTATCTCAATTCCATTATCTAATTTAACCACAAAAGTCATATTTGGAAGTAACTCCCTCACAACACCTTCCACTTCCAATACATCTTCTTTATTTGCCATATTCTCTTTTTTTCCTAGTTTAAAAACGGTATATATTAATGTTGTGATATAATAAATAAATAAGGTATTATTCTCAATAGAAATTTTATCGATATTTAAAAAAAAATCTATGCAAGAGAAAATCGCCCACCTAAAAAAGGTGTTTTTTGAGGGTCTATCGGAAAAGGAAGTTTATGAAAAAATCATTGAATTTGGGAGGGCAACGCCAGAATTCCCAGAAAGTGAAAAAATAGAAAGAAATATTGTGACCGGCTGTCAGAGCTTGCTTTTTTTAACTCACAGTTTTGAACATGGAAAAATATATTTTAACATTCACTCTGAAGCCCTCATCTCTAAAGGGTTATCTTCACTATTAGTCTATTTGTATTCAGAACAAGAGCCCAAAAAGCTTTTTACAGACCCCCCTATCTGTCTGCAAGAGATGAGTGTGCTAAAAAAAATTTCGATGACAAGACAACTTGGACTAGCAAATGTCTACTCTCAGATGAAACATCTAGCTTCAAAATATCTTTAGAATTTCACTTAATGATTAAATCCTTTAAAATAGATTCATTAAAAGGATAGGTTTATACATGGATACAACTTCTTTAACAGAGACATACCCTTACTCTAATCCAGATGTCGCTCTTGTAATTTATAAAAAAAAGCTCTTAGAAAAAGAAGTGATTTATGGGCTAGTAGCAGCAGCTTTTTTTGTTGTTGTCGCCGTTTTAATTGGAGTCACCTCCGCTTTTGCCCCTTACTTTATTGCAGCCATCATCCTTGGAGCAGGGGTAGGGACAACGTTTCTTTCTGGAATAATCTTTTCTAAATTTAAATCAGAAATCGATTCTATGAAAGATCTAATTAAAGAAATAGGTGAAGTATCTTCGAAAAATTTTACTGATGAAATGAAGTCTATCAAAAAATTAATCGATAAAATTCGAACTGAAACTAACACCTACTCTGAGAAAAACCTCAATTACGAAGAGTTTAATGCTCTTTTAGATCTCAAAAGAACTTACATAAAAAGAAAGATGAGCATATCTCAGAATGATGAGGAGAAGAAGGAATGGGCAGAGAGATTAAACGCCCTTAATGATGCTCAAACCATTGACTTATCCTATGATGAAAAAAGTGATTTTATCACCAAACTAGAAAGCAAACATAACTCGTTAGAAACAATTAATACATCAAGTGGACGTAAAAAATATCTTCTTACCCGTAAATATTTTTTAGAACAAAAAATAAAGTGCATCAGAAATACGGAAGCTTATCAAGTTAATAAAGCCTTTTCTAGTGAAAAGAAAATGCTTGACTTAGCCCTTGAAATTTTATGGATTGAAGATATTTTGATGAATGTAGACACTGAAAATGAAGTTCCTCTGTTTGAAGAAAATTATACTTTTCATCACAAGAATTACTCTCGTGATGAAGAAGCTGCAATG
Source organism: Chlamydiia bacterium (assembly GCA_044359535.1). Classification (GTDB taxonomy): domain Bacteria; phylum Chlamydiota; class Chlamydiia; order Chlamydiales; family 2-12-FULL-49-11; genus JAJACQ01. The sequence goes on along the minus strand of JBIKLZ010000044.1, from coordinate 4,263 downwards.
ATTGAAAACTCAAAACCCTATTGCACCTTAACAGACGCTAATATGGATCAAAAAATGTCTTTAAATTTAAACGAGGTAAGAAAAGTAACCTTTAATTTTCTTCAAAACATCCATTTCATAATTTGAGTAGCAATAATAGAAATAGAGCCTAAGAATAAAAAGACAAGGGTTGCTTTTCCCCCAAAAAGTTTTAGTTCACTTTTATATCCTATAACGTACCTACCTACCCATACTAAAAGAACGGGGATTACCCCGTTAAGTAAAGAATCCCCAAAGCTTCCAGTGATATCCAAAGCTATAAGAAATATATTGGGGAATGTCATTGTGATACAGAGTGTTGGGATCGCAACAAGTGCCCCTAAAAGGGATTTTCCCTTTATCGTTTTTTTTATCCCAAATAGATCTGCTAGAAAATCAAACAGCCCTAAACCTATTCCAAGGTAGGAGGTCGCAATCGCAAAAAAGGCAAAAAACTCCCCTAAAGTGGCAATAATTTTCTTTTGTGCAAAGATTTTTAACGATACAGTAGCGACCCTTCCATTTTCTAAAGCTTCTTGCAGCCCTCCAAGACCTTCATTAGGGACCGTTCCCATCACAACAAAAATCCATAGAAGATAGAAAATCAAGGCGATTGTTGTCCCCATGATTAAGGTGTATTTTAAAGACTTTGGATCTTTATCCAAATACAAAGCAATACTTGGAACAATCATTTGAAAGCTAAAAGAGGTGATCATCAAAGGAATCACTGTGTAAAATCGATGCCAAGAAGATCTTGTAAGTAAAAGGGGTAAAATCCCCTCTATCCCTAAAGTGACCAAAATAAGATAGGAACCAATAAGCCCTACCATCAACATCATGTTGATCGCTCCGACAATTTTTGCCCCAAAATAAAAGACCGTCCCTAATAATAGAGCATAGATAATCGCAGCAAGAGATAGGGGTAAAGGGAGTAAAAAATAATCCTCAAACATAGAAGCAATAAGTTGTCCACCTCCAGCGTTGTAGGCAACTAAAGAGGCATACCCCATAAAAATATAGAGGATGACGGCAAAAAATTCCCCCCACTTTCCCAATAAGTGTCTTGAAATTGTGACGACGTGAGCATCTTTTTCCTCCATCCAGAGGGACGCTTCCGCATACAAAAAGGAGGTTAATGTCATAAAAAGCCAAGAAAAAAGTAAAATAAGGGCTGAAGGGTAGAACCCTAAACCCCCAGCTTCCACAGGAACCCCTAAAATTCCTCCCCCAATACAAGCTCCAGCAACAAGAAGGGTTGCAGAAAACACTTTAAAGGAAAAAATTTTGACGATGTTATTTTTCATAAAAAAAGGGTACCACAAAAAGAGATTTTCAATATAGAGTAAAAATCTAATGATAGAGACACTGTAAAAGGGTTGCTGCGGCTAACTTTTGCAAAATAAACGATTCTTTTTTCATTTTATCAATGACAAAAGGGATCGAAGTCCTATTTCCAATAACCCCAATTGCCTCTAAAATCATCATTTTCTTTTCCCAGTCGACACTGTTATACGCCTCCTCTAAGACATATGTTACTGTGGAGTCATTACCATAAAAGGCAAGGACAAGGGCTGCTTGTAAACGAACCACTGGGTCCTTATCGTTTAACAATTCTCTTAAAAGATCCATATCCTCTAATTTTGAATCTTCAAGCATCATGATTGCAGCTGAAGAAGAGACTTTACCCATTTTATTTTTTAAAAAGGCTCTCATTGCTTCTTGAACCCCTTCAGCTTTTAAAATAGACAACTTTGAAAGCAATTGCAACCTTGTCATTGAGTCCACAAGAGTTGGGTAATTAGGGATATAAGGAATATGTCGAACTAAGCTGTCATCAATTCCAATAAAAAAAGGGGAAAACTCCCCTCTTATCATGATTTTTTCTTTATATTCCTTTAAAAAGTCTGATAAATAAGAAATAGCAGAAGGAGAGTCTATATCTTTACCCATCATTGCAAGGGATAGATTTGCTTTGACAATAGGGTCTTTTGAGTGGATAAATGCGGTTTGAATTAAGGGGCGTGCAACTGAACCTGTGTACCCAATAACACGTGAAGCAAATCTTGCTCTTATCGGATCACTTCCTAAAAGCGACGATGAAAAAGCCTCTAGTCCCCTTTCTTGATCTATCAAAAGTAAAGGAATTTTAGCAAGCTCAGAAACTTCAATAGTGTCATTGTGGACAAGATGAATTATCTTGTCCCTTAGACCCATTAAAACTTCTTTTGGAGTCTCTAAAATCATTAAACCTAAAATTGCCTGAGCCCTCACAGTTGGGTGTCTATCACTTAAAAAATCAATCAATATATCGGTGTGAGGATGCAATTCAAAATGGGTAATAAGTGCTGCACAAAATCTTCTCATCGTTGTTTTTGAAGAGCCCTTCAATTGAAGAATCTCTTCTTTTTTTGGCTTATCTGAAAGCTGAATAAGAGACTTAATAGCCACACACCTTTCCTCTATTGTCAACGCATTTGAATCAATGATCTGTTTAAGCAAAGGAGCGCACCCAGCTATTTTCATCTTTCCCGCAGCTTCAATCAGCATTAACTTCACAAAATAATTCTTTTCCGAAACAAGCATCTCGGTTAATTTTTTTGTCAAAGGAAGGTCTTGATAAGACATGGACAATTTTACAGCTAGATGTCTATCATAGGCATTTGATGAGTTAAGTTTATTAAGGAGTAGATGAACGCAACGAGCATCTTGAGTGCGATAAGCCCCAAGCAAAGAAGCAATGTTTGAAACCGAAGACATCCCCTCTTCATGCAATAGATAGTTCCACCCAATTGCCTCTAAGGTTGAAAAGTGCTCCCTAACCTCTTTGTCACCGGTAATTTCTGGCAATAAGGTTAACGCTTCTTTTAAATATCCATCGGCAGCAAGGGTACGAATGTACAAGGAGAGGACACTTTTAGAGGTGGGATAGAGCTCTTTAGTTAAAAAGCCTACCCGTCTTGCCCCTTTTGTATCTCCGATTGTGATTAATGAGGCTATTTTAGCAATAAATTCTTTTTCACTACTTACTAAAGCCCCAAAAAGACTTCCAGCTAACAAAAGGGAAAGAAAAAAGGCTTTTTTCACCTACCCCCCCTTTGAAGCAAGAACCTTTCCACCTAATAAATGAAAATGTAAATGCATTACAGTTTGCCCCGCTTTGGACCCATGGTTTGTAAGTATTCGATAGCTTTCTTCAACACCTAATTGTGAAGCAAGATCCTTTGCTTTTGAAAAGATCTTTTTTAAAAGATCCATATCCCCTTCCTCAAGTTGATGAATACTTGGAATCACCTTTTTTGTGATAAGGAGAATATGAACAGGAGCCTGAGGAAATTTATCATGAATACAAATAATTTCGCTATCCTCATAAAGAATTTCAGCAGGGAGGGTTTTGTCGATGATCTTTTCAAAAAGTGTTTTCATTTTCCCCCTAAAACATCTTTTAAGGCTCTTAACGCATCCTGTTTTGTTTCCCAAATCGAAATAAATCGCCCCTTATGGCAAAAAACCGCCCCTTTAATCCCTGTTTCACTTTTTAACTCGTGATTGATTTTTCCCGCCCAATTCTCAGGAAGTTTCTTTCTTACCTCCATCCTCCTTTCATAGGAAGGGGGGATCCCCCTAAGTTTCCATTGATCGCCAGAGGGCATAATCACAAACTCAGCAGGGTGATTTTCTCCACCCAAGGAAAAAAAAGGCTCCAGCCATGACATTTGCTTTTCAAAAATAAGACACTCATCCATAACAGCCATCACTTCAGAAACCGTCGTTTTACATTTTTCTAAATAGTGAAACTTGTGAATAATCCTATCAAGATAGCCTAAAACAAAATCGACAGCTTCGAAAAAAGCTCTATCCATTTCTTGCTCTGTCGCTTCATATTCAGCGGGGGTAAAACTTCCTACAATCGAAGAAAAATCTGCATGCCCTACAGGGGGAAATCTCACTCCATTATCCACTTCATCGACACCATGAATGAATTTTTCATGTAAATAGTTAAATAATGATGAACTGACAATGTTTTCTTTATGAAGATATCTTAAGATCATCCCGGCACTACTTAAATTACCCTGATAGCTTGCTTGATGATGATCAAACCGTTTTAATTTTTCATCATACACCCCACCAACATCACATACAAATTGAAGGGTATTTAAACGATGAATGTCTCTTGTGCGGATCACTTTATCTCTATCAATCATTTCAAAATAAAGCATGATTGCACACGCTGTAACATCATCGGCA
>JBIKLZ010000043.1:0-6285 GCA_044359535.1 Chlamydiia bacterium | reverse complement strand
TAATTTGCACCCTATATTTTGAACACTTTTATATCAAGAATATAAAAAAGCTGGGCAGATATAACCCTTTTAGCTATGTTAAAGATTTTAAGATAGTGTGAAAAAACAGAGTACAAAGGAAAAAGTATGAGAAAATGGATTGTAGTTTTGATGGGAATGCCAATTTTTGGTTTTTGTTTGTTAGCCCCACTTCAACAAAGTCTTAAAGAAATTGAAGGGATTTTAAATTACCCAGGACTCAATGAAATTCTCCCACAAGGCTCTGAAATTGAGACAATTTCGAAAGTATCAAATGGCTATCTTATTACAACAGACCAAAACGTTGTGAACGTAAAAGTGATCTACGAGAAAAAAAGTCAAATTGGACCAAAGAAGTTTAAACTAGAGTTCTCAGAAGCTTATTCATTTCAAAAAGAGAAATAAAAAAAAAATAACCTTAAAAAATCTACTAAATAGTAAGTTTTGTTAATTTTTTACATAATGTAAATTATCAGACCTTTTGAAGATTATAAAAAACTCGAGTGAAATTATGTAAGAAAAAAAAGTTAAACGAGGTTTTTTGTCACTTCAGTGCAAGGATTCTCAATAGGCAAACCCCCAACCAACTGATCAAGGGCTAAGGAGACAAAATTTCGACTGTCCGCCTTTTCTGGATTCTCTAAAATTCTACCGCTGTAAATAAGGAGTTTACTTTGGTTAAAAATATAACAATGGAATCTTGTCTTAACTTTAAATTTGTTTAGTAGATCGTTTGTGGCATCTAATAAAAGATCAAAGCCTAACTCTAATCTATTTAATTTTTCTAAAGATGCAGTAAAGGTCTCTTTTTCTTCTTTTTGAAAGATCCCTATAAATGCAATCGACTTTTGCTTGTAGCGCTGATTTAACTCTTTTAAAAGGCTAAAACTTTTCTTCGACTCCTCACAAGTAAGGGATAAAAAACAGAGGCAAATCCCTTTAAAGCCTTTATAATCTTTAAGTGTGTGAATAAATCCATCTGTACCAATTAATGAAAATTCTGGGGCTTTGTCGCCTGTTTTCATATAGACCTCATATGTAAACTTTTTTAAATAATTTTACTCTAGACCTGTTCAAGGTTTAAATCAAGAATAAAATCATAAAAAGGGTTTCTTGTTAGTGAATTTTATTGTACACTCAAAAAAACACACATAAGGAGATTGTATGTCAGGATCTATATCCCCAGATGAATTATGCAAACAAAAAAGCCTTTTAAATGCAGACCCCGCCTTTTGTATGGCAAAAAATGCAGTGTCTAGAGTTGATCTTCATGAAGTTTCAATGAACTGGGATAGATTTGCTCAAGTCGATCATGTGTTTTCTGATTTTGTAACTCCAGAATTAAAAGCGACAAGTCAATTTCAAAGTGGAAGATGTTGGCTTTTTGCTGCTTTAAACCTCATGAGAATCCCTTTTTGTAGAAAGCTAAAAATTGAAGAGTTTGAGTTTTCCCAAAGTTATCTTTTTTTCTATGATAAATTAGAAAAAGCCAACTACTTCCTTGAAAATATTTTAAAAACCTCTGATGAACCTACTGAAAGCAGAATTATTCATTTTTTAGTTGCGGGACCCCTTTCTGATGGCGGACAATGGGATATGCTTGTTAACATTATCAATAAGTATGGACTTGTTCCTAAATCTGTATATCCAGACAGCAAAGCAAGTTTAGAATCCAAACACATCAACTATATTTTAACTTTAAAGTTAAGGGAATGGGCTGAAATTTTAAGGGGACTAAAAGAAAAAAGCACCTCCCCTATAAAACTACAAGAAACAAAAAACCAAATGATGAAAGAGGCCTATCGTATTATGGCTACACATTTTGGTTTCCCACCAGAAACCTTTACTTGGTCATATGTGGATAAAAATAAAAAATTTCATACGCATCGCGACCTAACTCCGAAAATATTTTTCGATAAACATGTAGGTTTTCCCCTTAATGAAATGTTTTGTTTGGTTCATAGTCCAAGAAAAACAACCCCCTACAACCAAACATATACAGTGCAATACTTGGGAAATGTTGTGGAAGGAAGAGAGGTTCTTTATTTAAATGTTGATATAGAAGAGATGAAAAAAGCGGCTATTGCATCTATTAAAGATAATACTCCTGTATGGTTTGGGTGTGATGTAGGAAAATATTTTCATCGAACTGTTGGGGTAATGGACACAGAATTTTATGAATATAACCACATTTATAACACCGAGTTTACCTTAAATAAAGCTGGAAGGATGAATTATGGGGAAAGTCAAATGACCCATGCAATGCTTTTTACAGCCGTTCATTTAGAAGATGGTAAACCCACTAAGTGGCGTGTAGAAAACAGCTGGGGTAAAGATGTTGGGGACAAAGGTTATTTCATTATGACAGATAGATGGTTTGATGAATTCATGTTTGAAATTGCTATCCATAAAAAGTACCTGTCTAAAGAAATCTTAGAGTCCTTTAAGAAAGAGCCAAAAGTTTTACCTCCATGGGACCCACTAGGGGCTCTTGCTCACTAAATCTTTAAGATTCTTTGACAAAATGTTTGTTTAAGAGTATTCTTTAACTTTTCAATTCTATTTAAAGGAGAAGTTTAATGTTAAAAAAAGGTTTCTTAACCCTATGTATCCCTTTGTGTCTATTTTCACAACTGTTGGGAAGTTCTAAAGCAAGTGGAGAAATTTCCCTAGAAAAACTAGCAAAAGTAAAAGCTGAGCTTGAAAACGACTCGACATTTAGAATTACAAGAAACGCTCTAACAAATGTTGAGCTTCAACATATCGCCCTTAATTGGGATCGTTACGTAGCTATTGATCATACCTTTTCTCACTGCGTTTATCCAGAGCTTGCTGCAACAGATCAATATGAAAGTGGACGATGTTGGATATTTGCAGGTTTAAACCTCATGAGAATCCCCTTTTGTAGAGAGCACAATATCCACAATTTTGAGTTTTCTCAAAGCTATCTTTTCTTCTATGATAAAATAGAAAAGGTCAATTACTTTTTAGAGAACATTTTAAAAACAAGTAATGAGAGTCATGATAGTAGACTTGTTTCCTATCTATTAAAAGATCCAATATGCGATGGGGGTCAATGGGATATGTTTACAAACGTGGTTAAAAAGTATGGACTTGTTCCAAAATCTGTCTATCCAGACAGTTTTGCGGCAATACGTTCTGCCCCACTCAACTATATTCTCACATTGAAATTACGCGAATGGGCATTAAAATTGCGCACATTGAAAAAAGAAGGGGTTTCTTCTAAAGAACTTTCTGATGTAAAAGATGAAATGATTTCAAAAGCATACAAAATTTTAGCCACACATTTTGGTTTTCCTCCAGAGACCTTTGATTGGGAATACTGGAATAATGATGGGGATTTTGTTGCTCATAGAAATCTAACTCCTAAAACATTTTTTTCAGATTTAGTGAAATTTCCTTTAGACGACATGGTTTGCTTAGTCAATAGTCCAAGGGCTATCACTCCGTATAATCAAACTTATGTTATTTCCTACTTAGGAAATGTTGTTGGTGGAAAACCGATCACCTATTTGAATGTGAATATGGATGTAATTAGACAAGCAACCATAGATACCCTTAAAGATAATAGCCCAGTATTTTTTGGGTGCGATGTGGCTAAATTTTTCCACGGTGGCCTAGGGGTAATGGATACAGAATTATTCGAATATGATATTTTATATGATATGCCTTTTACTTTGGATAAAGTTAGTAAAATGAATTATGGTGAAACACAAATCACTCATGCTATGTTATTTACAGGTGTTAATTTAATTGATGGCGTTCCAAATAGATGGCGCGTTGAAAATAGCTGGGGCAGGTACATGGGCGACCAAGGTTATTTTGTTATGACAGATAAGTGGTTTGAAGAGTATATGCTAGAGGTTGTGATAAACAAAAAATATTTAAGTGACGAAGTGTTAAAAAATTATCAAAAAAAACCACAGATACTCCCCCCTTGGGATCCACTTGGGGCGTTAGCTAACTAGCACCGTTTTTTAGTTTAGTAGTGTACCCTATTTGAAATGTACACTACTAAACTATGATTTATTACCTAACTAAAAAACCAATAGCTCTTATTTCGTCTTTCTTTTAATTTGTGCTTTTTAAGAATTCTAACTTTATGGGTTTTTAAAGTGATACTTTCCGGGAAAAAATAGAGTTTTTGTTTTTCATAACACACTTGATAATGCCCCTCACTATTTTCTACCTCAAACCCCCTACCGAAATGAATGTCAGGAATAAACACCTCTAGTGGGCCTTTAATTTCAGGGTTATGAATAAAAGAACAAGAAAAAATTCCATGTTCTCTATCAAATGAGTATTTTATCAGCTCCCCTGGAATTTTTTCAGGATAGGGTCTTACAATAGCTTCTTTTCCTCGAATCCCGGCGTAGGGATCCTCTGATCCATGGACTTGATCGGTGCTAAAAATTGAAAAGTCCTCATTATTCCATAAATCTCCCTTTTCATTAGAATTAACAGAGGTGTAATTCCAAATAATAGAAGAGACCATTGTTTTTTCTACTGCTTGAAAAGATCTTTCTAGCCCCTCCCTTTGTTTTCTATAGTCCCCATTTGCATAAGCTTTCTTCCTATGTAGATCAAAAGGGATCCCAAACTCCGAAAGTAAAAAAGGGATAGATCCTAAATTCTTTCTCACTTTCTTTAAAATGAGGAAAATTTGTGAGGCAAGGTGCTTTTGAACAAAATGAGGGAGAGACACTACAATTTTTTGAGTAAACATATCTACAGAAATAAAGGACCATACTTTTCTCATTGAAATCACAAACGCGTCGTACCAATGACCTGAAAAACCTACTTTATAAGACGTTTTTGTGAGTTTTGGAATAGGAAAGCCCATAACATGTTCAAGAAAATTGATTTTTTTAGGATCAATCTCAAAGAGCCTTTTACACACTTTTTCTATAAATGGGATGTAAAATTCCTCATTAGGTGATGGGGTTTGAAAGTAATTCTTTTGGAGCAATTGTGGATTTTTTTTCTCATCGTAATCCCAAACACGACATTTTCTCCAAATACATATTCCATCAAATAGGGCGCTTTTCCCTTTTGGGTCGTAAGACACCTTATGCGTTGCTTTAATACCCAATAATCTTTTTTCAAAGACATCTACATCCTGACAGACCCCTTCAGCTAAAGCAAACCCTTCTAAAGGTAAGGGGGAGGGTCCTAATCTAAAAATACCTTGATGCTTACTTAAATCCTTCTCCCCAATAAACCCAAGATAGGGTTCGTTCATCACATCAAAACCAATAATATGATCATGCTTTTTTAATTTCTCTGCACATTGAGCAATAGCTTCAATATAATTATCTTGTAGAAAGTCTTGAACATTTTTTCCATCGATCTCAAAATCAGGGGCAAAAGTCTTTCCCCCAAAAAAGAGCGTAAACATTGTTTTTACTGCATAACGATTTGCATTTGTTGCCCAAAATAAATGGCCCAAGGGGTACCGAGCTTTGTTTTTATGGCTAATACTTGCTAAGGTCTCATCAAAATTAGAAACGTTTAACCCCACCTTTTCCAATGTCCAATAAGGGGCTCCTGATCCCCCCGTGAATCTTGACCACACATCTTGATGAAAGTCTATAAGGACTGAAAATCCATAATCTTTTGCGATGGCAATAATTCTATCTAGATATTCTAAATAAAATGAATCCACCTTTGAAGGGGTAATAGGACATAGGGCCTCCCAAGGGACTACCCATCGAAGCAAATTAAATCCTAAATATTTTAATCGAGAAAAATGGATATAAGCCTCATCTAGAGAAAATGGGGTGTTTACAAAACTTGCCCACTCCCCCTTAGAAACTGAAAAACCTTTAGACAGGTCTGTCAAAGGGGTTTTTGCTGCAATGTTGATCCCCCTAAAAAGAACCACCCTCCCCTTTTCATCAATAAAATGTTCACCCTTATTTGTTATATTTTCAAAACTAGGATTTTGCCTATAATAAAGATCTATTGAAGAAAGGGTGTGCCCCCTTAAGGTTTTTTCTGAACCCAGTTCGCAGTGTCTGTGAATCGTCATTTAAAAAACCTCATATACTATCACTTGATTCAATAAATATTAACTCTCCAAATAAATCTATTGGTAATCCACCCTGTGATCCACACAATAAAGCCCCCCCAGATAAGGGCTGAAAAAGTGTGAAAGTAGACACCGTAGGAAAGCTCCACAGCTATAAAAAAGGTCAAACAATTAATTACAAAACTAAATAATCCAAGGGTCATAATTGTGATAGG
>JBIKLZ010000021.1:0-20775 GCA_044359535.1 Chlamydiia bacterium | reverse complement strand
GTTCGAAGTGAGTGGGTCATAAGTGTTAAAGGAACCGTACGCTTTCGTGGAGAGGGTTTAGTAAATCCTAATCTATCAACCGGAGAGATAGAAATTGAAGCAACCGGTGTAGAGGTTCAATCTACTTGTCCCACCCCCCCATTTTCTATTTGTGATGAAACAATTGATGTTCAAGATGAACTTAGACTGACCTATAGATACCTAGATATCCGTCGGACAGAATTAAAAAATGTATTGATTGCTCGGAGCAAAGCCACAAGTGTCATTAGAAATTACCTCATAGGAAAAGATTTTTTAGAGGTTGAAACCCCCATTTTAACAAAATCCACTCCTGAAGGGGCTCGCGATTACATCGTCCCATCAAGAGTGCATCCCCATCATTTTTACGCCCTTCCACAATCCCCTCAAATCTATAAGCAACTTTTAATGGTAGGTGGCTTAGACCGCTATTTCCAAGTGGCAAAATGTTTTAGAGATGAGGATTTACGGGCAGAGCGTCAACCTGAATTCACTCAAATTGATATTGAAATGAGTTTTAACAATCAAGAGGATATCATCGCTCTTGCTGAAGGATTGTTTAAGAAGCTATGGAAAGAGATGAAAGGGATCGATCTTTCAACTCCATTTATACGAAAAAGCTATAAAGAATGCATGGACCTTTACGGCTCGGACAAACCCGATCTTCGCTTTGGGATGGAGTTTATCAATGTAGAATCTATTGCTCAACAATCTAGTTTTTCAATTTTTACACAGGCTTTAGAAGCTCACCACATCATCCGAGCCATCAACGTTCCAGGTGGAGGGGTCTTTTCTCGCCGCGAAATTGATGAATTAACCACCTTTACAGAGCAATTTGGTCTCGGAGGGTTATCCTGGATGAAAGTCACTTCCGAAGGGCTCCATTCAAATATTGTTAAATTTTTTGATGAAAAATTACAAAAAGAACTGATCGATAGATGCCGAAGCAAAGAGGGGGATCTTATCTTTTTTGCTGCAGAGAAAAAATCTGTTGTCCTTCAGGCTCTTGACCACCTTCGACGTCATCTAGCAGAAAAATTGGATTTAATTGATAAACATTCCTTGAAATTCTTGTGGGTCATTGACTTTCCCTTATTTGAAAGAGAAAAGGAAACAGGCCTTCTTACCTCAGTACACCATCCTTTTACCTCCCCTCTTAAACAAGACATTGAAAAACTTGACTCTGATCCGCTAAGTGTCCTTTCAAACGCCTATGATCTAGTTTTAAACGGCTATGAACTTGGGGGCGGTTCCATTCGTATTCATGAATCCTCCCTCCAACAAAAGATTTTTTCACTTTTGAATCTTTCTGAACAGGAAATAGAAGAAAAATTTGGATTTTTAACAAAAGCCCTTTCCTATGGAGCTCCCCCTCACGGAGGGATAGCTTTTGGGTTGGATAGAATCATGATGCTTTTAACGCAGACTTCTTCTATTAAAGATGTTGTAGCCTTTCCAAAAACTCAAAAAGCCTCTGATCTAATGATGTCTTGTCCGTCACAAGTTTCTCAAGCTCAGTTAGAAGAGTTGTTTATTGAAAAAAGAAAGCTTGTGGTCAAGGGGTAAATTTTATTAAAATGGTGAAAAACCTTGGATATAAAGTCCGATACGAGTAATGTATATTGAAGTACAAAGGAGTTCTTTATGAAATACCATCTTATTTTTTTATCATGTTTTGGAGCAATATTTGCTGTAGAAACGACTATTCAGACAGAAAAATTGGAAAAAAAGGACAACGAAGAGTTTTCTACTCAAGATATCAAGCTGTTATCACAAGCTTATGGCCATATGATCGGTCAAAACCTTAGCTCTATAGATTTAGATCTAGATTCAAGTGCAATTATTAGTGGTATTCAAGATGCCTTTAACGGAATGGAGTCTCCCCTTTCTGAAGCAAAAACCATTGAAATGCTAACAAGTTTACAAGAAAAGAAATTTAAAAATGAGTGTGAGGCAAACCTTAAGGCTGCCGAAGCTTTTTTAGCTGCTAATAAAAAAAATGAGGCCATTTGTGAACTTGAGGGGGGAAAACTTCAGTATAAAAAACTTGCTGAAGGAACAGGTAAGGTCTGCTCAGAAAATCAAAACCCTGTAATTTCTTATGTTGGGACCTACCTTAACGGAGAAGTCTTTGGAAAATCAGAAAAGGATGAGACCATCTCTCTTGATGAGACTATTGAAGGGTTTAAAAAGGCTATCATTGGAATGAAAGTGGGTGAAAAGCGTGTGGTTTATATTCATCCTGAGTTAGGCTATGGAATCAATAGCTCCCTTTCCCCTAATGCACTCCTTACTTTTGAAATAGAAATGAAAGGTCTTGAGGATAAAATTTCTGTAAGGAACACAATACCCACATCTCAAGGGGAATTTCCTTCTGAAGATGCTTTTGCCGATAGTTCTTTAAAACCTGTAAATGTAAAATAGTGGAAATTATTCTTTTTGAGCCTGACATCCCTCAAAACACAGGAAATATTGTTAGGCTATGTAAAGCTACAAACTGTAAACTCACTTTAGTCGAACCTTTAGGCTTTACAATCACCGATAAAAAATTAAAGCGTGCAGGGCTTGATTACTTTCTAGGGGTAGAAGTTAAGACCATTTCCTCATTAAAGGAGTACCTTGAAACATCTAAGGCTCCGAAATACTTCTTATCGAGTAAGGCAAAAAAATCGATCTACTCCACAGAAATTAAGGAAGGGGGCATTTTTATTTTTGGAAGTGAAACTAAAGGTTTACCTGATTATACAAGAGAGCTATGGGGAGAGGATTTTTATACCCTCCCCATGGATAAAGGGGCACGTTGTTTAAATCTTGCAAACTCAGTATCTATTACAATCTACGAAGCTTTAAGACAGCAAAACTTTGCTCCTCTTAGCCCCTCTCAAACCCTTATTACGAATGGGATTGAGCCATCTCAATAATGTCTTCCTTTTCTCTTACCCCAACAAATTGATCCACTTTTTTTCCCTCTTTAAAAAAAAGAACTGTTGGGATAGATGACACTGAATAGGCTTGTGCTAAAGCTCTATTTTCATCAACATCTACTGAATAGACTGTATACCCTTCTGAACTTACCTCTTCCATAATGGGTCCCAAGGTTTTGCAAGGGCCGCACCAGTGGGCATAAAAATCTACAATAACCACTTTTTTTGATTGGATTGCATGTTTAAAATCACCTTCATTTAGTTCCTTAACGGTCATAACTTCTCCTTTATGTTTGTTTATAAGTATCCACTAATTTTTCTATTTCACTTTGAACCTTTTTTAAAAAAGCCTCTCGTCCTAATTTTTTATCGTCAAAATTTTTTATAATCTCTGCATAAGAAATAGAGGGACCAAAAGCAAGGATCAATGGGGTAAATAATCGCGGGAACTTTTTTCCCTTTGGAAGGGCTTTTTCTGGGCCCACAACAGCTGCTGGAAAGACCCTTGCATTACCCTTCTCAGCTAATAAACATAAGCCCTGCTTTAAAGGGTGGACTTTCCCATCGTCACTTCTAGACCCTTCAGGAAAAATAAGGACTTTTTCCCCTTTTAACAATAAAGTGACTACCTGTTTCATCATTGCCTTATCGTTGCTGTCCCCAGAAAGGGGATAGGTATTTAATTTTTGTAAAATATAAGAAATGAATCTAGACTTAAACAAGGACTTTCTTGCTAGAGCGTAAATGACCTGAGGAGAGCCACACCCTAACATAGGAGGATCCATAAAAGAGACATGATTACAGGCAATAATCCCTGGGCAATTGATCTCAAAATGCTCCAACCCAAAAACCTTAAAACGATGGAATATTTTAAAATAACTATAAAAAAAACCTTTTACAGGAAAATAAAGGAGTGAACATTTTTTTCCCTTATAGGAAAACCAATACTTTTTATGAGGGGACTTGGCGTGGGGGTATTTCTTTATAATCGATACAAGGGAATCTACAATGTCTTTGACCCCTAATTCAGTAGTATCAATGCGTATTGCCTCTTTAGGACAAATCAAAGGAGAGACCTCCCTTGTCATATCCCGTTCATCACGATTGGTTAAATCGGTGATCACATCTTCAATGGTTAACCCTTCTGAACCTTTCTTCCCTTTAAGAAAGTCAAATCGCCTTTTTGCCCTCTCTTCAACATCTGCTTCAAGAAAAATTTTAATTTCTGCACTTGGAAAGACTACCGATCCTGTATCTCTTCCCTCTACAACAATATTTTCACCTTCAGCAAAAACCCTTTGAAGGTGGGTGGCAAAATCTCTAATAAACACTTTTGTAGAAAGTAAAGAGGCAATATGGGCAATTTCTCTACTTCTAATCTCTTCAGTAACGTCTGTGGATCCAATAAAATGCTTCCTTTTATCCCCTTCTCCTAAAAAATAATAGGAAAAAGAGGATAAGCAACTCTCTTGCTCACTGTCATCTGCGGTCAAAAGCTGTTTATCTCTATAAAAAAGGGCAATAGCTCTATAAATAGCTCCCGTATCAAGATGGGTAAATCCTAGACTTTTTGACAAAGCCTTTGCAACCGTAGATTTTCCAGAGGCCGATGGTCCATCAATAGTCACTTTTATACATTTTTTCATTCAATCACATATTTTTTATAAACACATATACTATCGGTGCAGTAAATAGTAAAGAGTCAAGATTGTCAAGGACCCCCCCAACACCCGGAATAGAATTACTATCCTTTACCTTTGCATCCCTTTTCAACAAGGATTCTGCTAAATCCCCTATCTGACCAAAGATCCCAATGGCTGCTCCAAGAAGGATAGCATAGGAAAGACTTAATTGAAATCCAAACTCTGGAAAAAAGCTAAACGCAAAAGAAAAAAGAACACTTATTCCAACTGCAAATAAAAAACCCCCAATAGAACCTACCCTTGTTTTTTGAGGACTAATTTTTGGCGCAAGTTTACTTTTTCCAAACGTTTTTCCTAAAAAATACCCCCCCATGTCTGTACACTTTGTCACTAAAATCAAATAAGTGAGCCAAAGCCGTCCGTTTAAATCCCCCACTGCAAACGACTCTGGATATAAAATTCTAAGCATAAGCGTTAAAGGGATAAGGATGTAGACTATCCCAAAAAAACTTGTGGCAATATGGACAATTGCCTCATCCACCTTAGAAAAATAGTAGATAAAAATCGCAAAGAGAAATAGGCCGAGCATCATTTGTGTTAACCCAGCTACGGCATAGTTTAAAATTTGTAGATAGTTAGCAAAAATCAACAGGGCGGTAAATAGAGCTAAAAGTTTATAGGGAAGGATTAAAGACTTTGTTTTTAAAAATTCTACATACTCCCAAATGGCAGCAAGGCCAAAACCCATGACACAAAGCATCACAACCACCTTCATCCATTCAATTTGAGAAAAATAGACAACAAGAGATAAGAGACTCACTTCAATAGCATATGCAAAAAATCGGGCTTTTAAATCTTTAAACGCACCCTTCATCTTGTTACCCCCCCATCCTTTTAGATCTAGATTGATACTCTCCTATTGCCCCTTTAAAATCTTCCACAGAAAAGTCAGGCCATAACATCTTTTCTAAGATAATTTCTGTATAAGAAATTTGCCATAAAAGAAAGTTACTCAATCTTTTTTCCCCACTTGTTCTAATTAATAGTTCTGGATCAGGCCATAAAGAGGTGTATAAATTTGAACCAATCATCTCTTCAGTAATATCTTCTGGATCTAGCCTTCCACTTTGGACATTTTTTGCTAGGGCAACCATGCAATGCCTAAGATCATCTCTTCCCCCATAATTGACTGCAAGGACAAGTTCCAATCCCTTGCCCCCCCTTGTCGCCTCCTTTACTTCATAAAGGATCGTTCTTAAAGAGGTCGGAAAGGCAGCGATGTTGCCGATAGTGGACAATTTAATCCCATTTTCGATAAGCGCAGGGCGCATTTTTTTCAAATAGAGCTCAAAAATATAGAAAAGAGACTGAATTTCTCTTTCACTTCGTAGCCAATTTTCTGTAGAAAAAGCATAGACTGTTAAGATCTCTACCCCAATTTCTACAGCAGCCTGAGTGATTTTCAATAGATTTTCAGCCCCAGCTATATGCCCCTCTTGAATGGGGATGTTTTCCCTTTGAGCATACCTTCGATTTCCATCCATAATCATTGCAATATGTCGAGGGATAGGGTTTTTCCGCGCTGAATTCCTTATAGATGGAGATTGTAACATTATAGCCCTCGAAAAAGATCTTTTGAGAATAGCAAGAGGAGAAATTCTTGACTAGAATATTTTAGAACTATTGACAATTGAGGGTAAATCGAATAAACTCTTTCTTTCACAATTCTTTTGAAGGAAATCCTTACCATGAAAGCCCAACAAAAAAGAAAAGCCCTATGCGTCATTTTAGCTGTATCTGCTCTTACTCTTTATAATATCCTCCCTACAATCTTCTTCTACAGCAAGAATTTAAAAGGGGCAGTGACAACGCAGGCTTCTAAAGAGATTGCCTTACAAATGACAACTCGTGTCAACTCTTTAGAAAATGAAACTCTTGATTGGGTTAAATCCTATTGTAAACTTCTTAAAATTCACCCTGAAAAGATTTCTTTAAATCAAAAAACCCCCGCTCTTATAGAGGTCTTATTTCCCAATGAATCCATGGCCGCAGATTTTTCATCCCACATGGTTAAAGCTGGAAATTTAATTCCCTTTTTCCCAAAAAGGATTCTCCCTTTAGACATTGGAGCACAAGATCTTGGGCAAAAATCGGTCATCTTAAAAAGAGAAATCCCCCTCCATTTTGACAACACAGCCTTAGACAGCTATTTTTCTTTTATCCCCATGTTTAATGAAAAAGGGGCAATCAGTTCAGAATATAGAGATATTTTAGATGATAAAGTGCTAGAAATTTCTTCTCTTATCACCTCTTCTTCAACTACAGCTTCAACTCTTGAACAAACTATAGGTTCACAATATATTGGATATAAGATTCCTTACTTTATTGCTGTTGCCGATGCACTCTTACAATACAAATCCCTTTTTCAAAACAAAAGCACTCTACAAAACCAATTTTATGCCTCTGTTTTTCGCTCTTCAAGATATGCACCGACAGTTCTTTACGACCATTGTCTACAAGGCTTTCAAGCGACTAAAGATCTGCTTCAAAAAGAAAAAATTGAACTGATCGAGAAAATGAAAAAGGATAGTAGTGATGAAGCAGTTCTTGATCTTAAAGAAAACTCTCTCCTTGCCACTTTAAAAGAACAAGAGGAAAAACTTTTATCAGCCATTGCCCTTCTTCAAAATAAAAAAGGGGTATTGACCTCTTCAAAAGCTCCCTCTTCCGATCTTTATTTTTCAGAGCTAAAAAACAATAAAATTGAAGGCAAAAAGTACTTTACCCTTTCAACAAAAGCCTACAACCCCCTCATTTCAAGTCTTTATATCAATTACGATGACAAATCCCTTTCTTTTGAACTTTCCGATGAGTTTATTTCTTACCTCGATTCTAAAGAGCCCACTGAGCAAAAAAAACTCTCTCAACTGATTTTTGATGAGATGGCTAAAGTGCAAAGAAGTTCCCCTTACGAGATTGAAAGAAACGGACCCCTATTCACCCTTTACTTGTCCTCTCTTCCCGATGCTAAATCCCTTTTAACATTGGATTTAAGAACTGTTGCCGAAAAGAAGATGGCTTCACTAAAAAGTGTATTAAACACCTACTGGCAAAGAAATTCTCAAGAACTTAGTCCAGATACCTACACCATTGTCGATTGGGAAGAGTACAAAACATTATCTGATACATCTAAAGACCACTGCCTTGCTTTTTATGCCCCCATTCTCGACAAAGAGTCCTCACTAGCCGGTTTTGAAAATGACTCTATCTATCTTATCGGTAAAAACCTACTTTCATTAAATAAAGCGTCTCTTGCTAAAGAAAATCTAGATGAGAAAGACTCTTTAGCGAAAGACTTGTCCTCTTTAGATCGTATCCTCCGTCAGTTTGGAGGTCGTGTCTATGAAGGTTCAAGTTTTCCTTTCCCTCAAGAGTTTAAAGATGACTACATTTTCAAAATTTCAGACTACTACAAGCCCCTTCTTGATGCAACAAGAGAACAATGGAAGGTGAGCCCCTCTTCAAAGTATGCTACTTTAGAATTTTCTGATCTTAAGCAAAGGATTTTAACTCTCAATGCCATTGAAACCGCTCAACATGCGGAACTATTAAAATGGCAAGATGAGTACAATAAATCCTCCTTCAATCCAAACGCTGAGGGGCATTTACTCATCCCTCCTCCGACAAAAAGCCCTTTACTTTCAAACCTTGCCCTCTCTACAGCTAAATATTTTAGGGGGGATGAAAAAAAGATTCTTCATTGGGGATTAGATTTAAACGGGGGGACAACTGTTAGAGTTGCTTTAAAAGATAAGCAAAACAAACCCGTTACAAGTGAAGAAGATCTCAATCAAGGGGTGAACGAACTTTACAACCGAGTCAATAAAATGGGTGTTTCAGACGTAACCATTCGAAAAGAGGGGTCGTTTATTACTTTAGATTTTCCATCCACCCAAACCCTTTCCGCAAGTGAGCTTATCACAGCCTCTTCTATGACCTTCCATGTGGTTAACGAAACTTTTTCAATCTATAATTCCGACATTGCACATCCCCTTGCACGCTTTTTGCAAGAGGTATGGAATGAAGCTTTAGTCACTGGAAAAACAGATGAAAAAAGTATCAATGAGATCGCTTTTACCCGTCTTTATGGAGAACATCTTGATCCTCTCCACCCTTTTCCAAGAGGCGATGCAGAAAAGTCTTTATTAGACTATGGCTTACAACTTGCAAACCCTACTGACCCAAACATGACTTTTGCTTTAGACGACACCTTTTCAAAAATTGGGGTCCTTGAAGGAGACAGCTTTGAAGATTGGAACGGGATGACAAATCCATTGATCGTCCTTTTTAACAACTACGCTCTTGAGGGTTCTTGGCTAAAAGATATCCATTCAGGTTATGACCCAAATACGGGAAATTACCTCTCCTTTAGTGTTGACTCAAAAAAGGGTGAAGAGGGTTTAAATCCAAGGGATATTCTCTACAATTGGACATCGGTATTTTCTACATCTCAAATGAAGGATTCAAAGTATTCAAAAGTAACCCATGGAAATGGGTGGAGACTTTCTGCAGTTTTAAATGGAAAAATTATTAGCATGCCCCGTTTGCAGGACGCCTTAAAAGACGGTGGGAGAATTTCTGGATCCTTTACTCAGAAAGAGGTTTCAAGACTTGCTGCCGATTTAAGGGCGGGCTCATTAACCTATACCCCTGAAATTATCTCCGAAACAACCATCAGTCCCGAACTTGGGGCCAAAGAAAGGGCTCAAGGGATCATGGCTACCGTCATTGCCTTTTTTGCTGTGATTGCCATCATGATTGGTTACTACCGCTTTGCAGGTTTTATTGCATCCATCGCGGTGGTTTTCAATATCCTCATCATTTGGGCAACTTTACAAAACCTTGGGGCTTCTTTAACCCTTGCTGGAATTGCCGGTATCATTTTAACAATAGGGATGGCAGTTGATGCAAACGTCCTTATTTTTGAACGGGTTCGTGAAGAAAATGAAAAACATTCTTCAATTGCTAACGCCCTTACAAATGGCTACTCAAAAGCCTTTTCCGCTATTTTTGATTCTAACATCACAACTATTATTGCCGCTTTAATCCTCTTAAATTTTGATGCAGGGCCTGTAAAAGGGTTTGCTCTCACTTTAATTATCGGGATCACCTCGTCTATGTTCACAGCGTTATACATGACAAGGACATTTTTCAACTTCTGGTTGAAAAAAGGGAAAAAACAAACGTTAAAAATGGCCAATCTTTTCCCCGATACTTCCTTTCCATTTTTGAAATATGGCCAAATTGCCACATTTATTGCCACCTCAACCATCCTTATTGGTGGGGTAATGCTCTATAAACAAAAGGGAACTCTTTTTGGAATGGACTTTACTGGGGGAATGACAGTCACCCTTGAGCTTGCTCATAAAGAGGGCTCCCAACCTAAGTTGGATGTTGAACAAGCCTTTATTTCTCATGGAATTTCTCCAACAGAATTTTCTATTAGAGAACTAAACAATCCCTATGTTTTAAAAGTCTATTTAAGCAATGCTTTAACCCTTCCAGGGAGACCTTTTGCACATCTTCAGCAACCCTCTCTTAGAAATGAGATCACCTATCCCTATGAAAAAAACCCAAAACTTTCTGCCCTTGTCTCCATTTTAGAAAAATCAGGTGTTACCCTAACCCCTAAATCATTAGAGTCAGTAGATAAAAATTTCTCTTCTATCAGTGGCCAGATGTCTCACACAATGAGAAACAATGCATTATTAGGTATTGGCCTTGCTATGCTCTCGATTTTAATCTACCTCACCGTACGATTTGAGTTTAGCTATGCACTCAGCGCTACAATTGGTCTTGCTTTTGATCTCCTTTTAACTCTTGCCTTCTTAGGTATTTGCAAAGCTTTAGGTCTTCCTTTAACTATAGACTTAAACACTATTGCTGCCCTTATGACTATCATTGGCTATTCCCTAAATGATACAATCATTGTTTTTGATAGAATAAGAGATGAATTAAAAAGATCTTCTCGGCTAGATCTTATGGAAGTGATTAACCTTTCTTTAAACAAAACCCTTTCAAGGACGATGATGACCTCTTTGACAACCCTTGTAGTCTTATTATCTCTTGTTGTTCTTGGAGGAAAATCCATTTTTAACTTCTCCTTTTTAATGATGATAGGGGTAATTGTTGGAACTATATCAAGTCTCTTCCTTGCAAGCACATTCCT
The DNA here is from genome assembly GCA_044359535.1 of Chlamydiia bacterium. Classification (GTDB taxonomy): domain Bacteria; phylum Chlamydiota; class Chlamydiia; order Chlamydiales; family 2-12-FULL-49-11; genus JAJACQ01. The sequence goes on along the minus strand of JBIKLZ010000021.1, from coordinate 9,961 downwards.
TTATTTTTTCAAAAGAAAAGAGACAAAAAAAATCCCATCTGCCTCCATAGTGTCCTTTCCCTCATAAATATCCATAGATCTTTTTCAAAATCACATTTTAAAAAGATCTAATGGAAGAAACTATTTTAAAACCCTTCATTCCTTGATATTTTTATTCCAATAAAGTATCATTCAAAAAAAAGTAGATCCCATGCAATATAAACAGTCTCCATCGAATCTAGTTTGGGTTTATCCGATAGAAAACCAGCCTCTAATTGATTATTTTATTTCTGAATTTCATATCCATCCAGCAACTGCGCAGGTTTTAGTCTCTAGGAAATTCACAAAAAAGACCGATGTGCATAAATTTCTCTATTCAAAACTACCCCATCTTATCCCCCCTGAAAAGTTAAGTGAAATTGATAAAGCGACAGATCGCCTCTATAATGCTCTGAAAAAAAATGAAAGTATCTTGATTTTTGGTGATAACGACGTTGACGGCATTACAGGGACAACTCTTCTTGTCGATTTTTTACGCGCTTTAGGGGCAAGGGTTTATTTTTATATTGTTTCTAGAACCTCTGATCGAGGAAATACCATTTTAGATTCTTTAGACTATGCAAAAGAAAATGAGTGTAAACTTTTAATCACTGTAGACTGCGGAATTACTGCCGCAAATGAAATTGAGGAACTGACAAAGCTTGGTATTGATGTGATCATTACAGATCACCACGAACCTACCGATAGAATCCCCCACTGTGTAGCCACTTTAAATCCAAAATTGAAGGGAAGCAACTATTCTAATAAAGATTTAACTGGGGTTGGGGTCGCTTTTAAGTTTGCCCATGCGATGATGAATATGCTTGCAAGAAAAGGGGAAGTCCAAGCAGATCTTATTGATTTAAGAAGATACCTAGATTTAGTTGCCCTTGGAACCATTTCTGATATGGGTGCTTTAACCGGCGAAAATAGAATCCTTGTCCGATATGGGATTGAACAATTGAAAAAGACCCAACGGATCGGCCTTTTAAAACTTATCCACGTTTCTGAAGTGGATCCAGAAGACATTACAACCACCGATATTGCTTCAAAAGTGGCCCCAAGACTCAATAGTCTAGGGAGAATTGACAACCCTATTAAAGGGGTTAATTTGCTCTTGGTTCGCGATATGGGTGAAGCTGAAGCCCTTGCTAGAGACTTGGATCTTATGAACCAAAAAAGGCAGCGCATTGAACGCAAAGATACAGAAAATTTGGATAAAGTCATTGCCGATAACCCAGGCATCCTTCGGGAAAAAGCGATCATTTTACATTCTTACACATGGCACTCCGGAATTATTGCAATCCTTGCAACCAAGATTTCAAAGCTCTATAATAAACCTACTATTATTATCACCATAAAAGATGGGATCGGAAAAGGGTCAATACGCACCATTCCAGAGTTTCCAGTCCTTGACATTTTAAAAGAAAATAAAGATTTATTAGTCAATTTTGGAGGCCATGATTACGCTTGTGGCTTAACCATCAAAGAGGAAAATATCCCCCTCTTAAAAGAGCGATTCATTAAAGCAGCTCAAAAACACCTAAAGGAAAAGGATCTTCAACCAAAACTCTACCTTGATGCCCATATTTCCTTTAAAGACTTAACCTTTGAATTTCTAGAATCTTTAAACCTTCTTGAACCCTATGGGATGGAAAATCCCCATGTGACTTTATATGCCACTGCCTATCAAGTGCATGCCCCAAAAATTGTGGGAAAAAATCATTTAAAATTCTCTTTAGAAGATGGAGACCGCTACTTAGAAGGGGTTGGCTTCAATATGGCAAATCGAAAACCCACTCTCCTTAAAAAGAACATAAAGCTCCTTATCGCTTTTACTCCACATATCAATATCTACCTCAACAAATCCTCTATCCAACTACAAATCAAAGATTTTATAGTGATTGAAGACAGTGAAACAGGTCTGAAACACACCCAAAATTAAATTGATTTATTTTTAGGTGCGTTTCAGCAAACATTACATCGCTTCACTTGATGTCTCAGTATTTACAGTTCTTTTATTCAAATAGTTCAACTGATAGTTTTTCACATCATCAGAATGAATTACCCACGCAGCCCCTTTTCTGATTGCCTTTAACAACCCAATTCGTGTTGCATAGTAAATTTTTTGTGGAGGCACTCCAAGCATTTTTGCCACTTGGTTTACTGAAAAATATCCCTTATGGTTATCAAAAACTAATTCCCCATCAAACATCGATTTGGCTCTAGAGTATTTTTTCCTTCTGTACTCTTCTAAATCCTTAAGATCAATTGTCCAACGAGTCGCATCCTTAGAAGCGCGAAGCTTTCTTTGCTTAATCGCAACATAAATAGCTTGTCTTGTAACATTGTTGATCCGCGCAGCTTCAGTAATTGAAACAGCCTTTTCAGAACTTGCCATCTGACACTGATCTCCCCCTTTATTCATCTCTTTCTCCTCAAACATTGTATTACCCTCCTCTCTAAAGATAATTTAATAAGGAAACTCTACTCATTTTTAAAATCTAATTTATAATTAAAAATTTTGTCTAGTTACCTTGCTTTTTGATTTTATTCATTCTTTTACCCTTTTGAATAAGTAATTGTGCCATAAAAAAAGAATTGATATCAATCTATTTCGTGCGAAACTATAAAAAAATTAAGAATTTAAGAAATAATTTACAATATAATTGAACTTTCTGTATCCTTTATTCTCTTTTTTTCTAGTGAGAAAGGGAAAAATCTACTATGCTCCGGTTTACATCAATAGGCAACGCTATGATTAAATATTTTTTTAAAATCACCCTAATACTTTTAATTTCAGTAAGTAACATCGTTTTTGGTGCTATAGCCCCCCCAAAGCTTACTGCTCATGACACCTTTGAAAAAGCTGAAGAGATCCTTAAAGTCCACGCCAAATACAAAAAGATAGATCCTATGGTGATGGCAAGGGTGTTTAAGATATTTATAGAAAAAATAGACCCATTAAAAGTCTATCTATTTCAGTCTGAAGTGGATATGTATGAAAATCCAACAGAAAGCTTCTTAAAAACAGCCACAGAGGACTACCATCACGAGAATTTTCTCTTTTTTTCTACTTTATATGATACTTTTGTAAAATCGATAGAAAGGCGCCACCGGATTGAAGAATCCATTTCCTATAAAGAGCTACCAAAAGGGGTTGAGTACAAGACAATAGAGGCGATGGGACACCCAAAATCTGAAGAGGAGTGCAAAGATAAGTTGCGACTCATTAAGGCATTGCAAGAAGACGCCCTTTCTCACCTTTCCCAAGATAAACAAGAAAAGCAACGGGCTTTTATCCTAAAAAAGCGGTTAAATCAAGAAAAAGAGATGATTACAGAATCAGATCTTCAAAGAGCAAGAATGGTCCATGCCTTTTTCTTAAAAAGCGTTGCCGAAGCCTTAGACTCGCATACAACCTACTTTACCCCCCATGAGGCAAAACAGTTTATTATCCATATTCAACAACGCCTTTTTGGTATTGGTGCGATTTTAAGCGACACAATGGACGGACTTTCTGTGGAAAAGGTCATTAAAGGAGGCCCCGCATTTAAGAATAAATCCCTAAAAAAAGGGGATAAAATCATCGCTGTAAACAGCACATCGATTATTGGGATGGATCTATCTGAGGCTGTGGATCTTATACGAGGGCCCAAACATACTAAAGTGACCCTTTCCATTATTCGTACAGAAAATGAAACCAAGCAAACCCTAGATATTGATATAGTTAGAGATGAAATCGTTGTTGAAGAAAGTCGGTATACGGCAAAAACCGAACCTTATGGCGATGGGGTTATAGCCCATCTTCACCTCCACTCCTTCTATAGTGTCCCTTCAGCATCCTCCTTTGGGGATTTAAAAAAGGAAATTGTAGAGATCCAAAAGAACCATAAATTAAAGGGTATCATCCTTGATTTGAGAAACAATGGTGGAGGAGTCCTTACCGAAGCTATTAACGTCGCTTCTTTATTTATCAATAAAGGGGTGGTTGCCGCTATTCGCACCCATACAGGGGATGTAAGTAGGATTAGGAATCTAAGCGATAATAAGTTATGGGATGGGCCGTTGATCATTTTGACAAATAAAGGGTCTGCATCAGCCTCAGAAATTGTAGCCCTTTCCCTTTCAGATTATGGCAGAGCCATTATTGTTGGAGATACCACCACTTGGGGAAAAGGGACTCATCAATCGGGGACCTTTTTTGACGCTTCTCCAGACAATGTGAACCCAAAAGGGGAGTACAAAGTCACAGGTGGGGTCTACTATACAGTGGGGGGAAAAAGCCCTCAATTAACAGGGGTCTATTCTGATATAGTGGTCCCAGGGATCTACTCAAAGGCTGAAATTGGCGAAAAATATGCAAAATTTCCCTTAGATAATGATGCGATTGATCCCCTATTTGTCGATGACCTTCTAGACGTTCATCCTTTATATCGCTTCAAAATTAAAAAGGCGTTGCAACTAAACCTCCAACAAAAGGAATCGATTACAAAGTACCTTCCAACATTGCAACACTCTTCTGCTGAAAGAATTCGATTAAATAAAGATTATCAACATTTTCTTCAAGCTATCGACTCTCCCTCAGATAGTACCTATAATGAAGAGCTTTATTCACAAGAAGACCATCAATTGTCGGAGTGTATGAATATCATGAAGGAGTTTATCCTCCTTTATGATAAGGATCGATAAAACCTATTTGCAAAAACTTCATGGATAATATATAGTGTTTTGCATGAAAATTCGCACCCGTATTGCCCCTTCGCCAACAGGGCACCCACACGTTGGGACATTGTACATGGCTTTATTTAATCTTATTTTTGCAAAAGCAAAAGGGGGAGATTTTATCCTTCGAATTGAGGATACCGATCAAAAGCGCTCTAGACCTGAATATGAAACAAGCATCTATGAATCCCTTCAATGGATAGGTCTTAAATGGGATGAGGGTCCAGATGTGGGAGGCCCTTTTGGCCCCTATAGACAATCTGAGAGAAGTTCTATCTATTCAAAGTATTGTGATCAGCTTTTAAAAGAAGGGAAAGCCTACAAGTGTTTTACCACCGCAGAGGAATTAGAAGAGATCCGTCTTGTTGCAAAAAAAAGTGGGGCAAGGGTCGGCTATGATAGACGCCATAGAAATTTAACCCCTCAGGAAATTCATGCTTTTGAGCAAGAAGGGCGCAGTTTTGTCGTAAGGCTTAAAGTCCCCCTTACAGGAGAGGTCACCTTTACCGACTCTATTAAAGGGATTGTAAAAGTTCCTTGTGCCGATATCGATGACCAAGTTCTTATGAAATCTGATGGTTTACCCACCTACCACCTTGCCAATGTTGTCGATGATCACCTCATGCAGATTTCTCACGTCATCCGTGGTGATGAATGGTTAAGCTCCACTCCAAAACATATCCTCATCAATGAAGCTTTAGGGTTTACCCCTCCGACCTTTATGCACATGCCCTTGCTTCTTGGAACCGATGGGAAAAAGCTTTCCAAAAGAAAAAATCCTACCTCCGCTTATTACTATAAAGATTCTGGATACCTTCCAGAGGCTTTCATCAACTTTTTAACATTGATGGGTTATAGCAATGAAGGGGGGAAAGAAATCTACTCTTTAGAAGAGATCATTTCCACATTCAATGAGAAAAGAATTGGGACAAGCGGAGCTGTCTTTGATGTGATGAAACTTGATTGGATCAATCAGCAGTACATGATCTCTTCCATTAAAGAAAAAGATTTATGGAAAAGGATAAAAGAATGGGGATTTCAAGATGCATTTATGGAGAAATTAATGCCCCTTGTCCATACTCGAATGAAAACTTTTGGCGATTTTATCGATCTGTGTGGGTTTTTCTTTGTAAACAACCTCCATCTTGATGAAAAGCTCCTTTGTCCACGTGGAATAACCCCTCAGCAAACCTGCTATATCCTCCAATCTTTTCTATGGGGGCTTGAAAAAGAGGGTTGGGAAAAGCCAAGTATTGAAACCCATGCAAAAGCATTAAGTGAGATTTTTGGAGTTCATTTTAAAAAAGAGGTGATTCCTATTCTTTTTGCTACCTTTACAGGAAAGACAATAGGTCCCCCTTTATTTGATTCTATTGCCCTTCTTGGCGAGCATAAAGGAAGAGCTCGTATTTTAGAGGCCATTGCCCTTCTTGGGGGGATCTCTAGCAAGAAAATGCCCCTTTTAGAAAAGGCCTATCACACTCAAGATGGGAAGGAATTGTTTGCAACTCTATGAATGAGAAAGCAAAATACTGTCTAAAGAACCCTTTTGTAGGGACTATTAAAAAAGTGCTCCCTTTAAATAAGGAAGGGTCGACAAAATCTAATTTTCATGTTGAAATTTCTATAGAAGGTTCAAACATTGAATATGAAGTGGGCTGTTCCTTTGGACTCTACCCTTTTAACCCAAGTCATGAGGTCGATACCCTCCTTAATCTTTTGAAAGTCGATAAAGAGTGTATCATTAAAAAAGATAAAATAGATCATCCCCTCTCTATTCACTCCTTTTTTTTAGAGCATGTCAATCTTTTGCGCGTCACAAAAAAAATTGCAACAGCGTTTCTCCCCTACCAAAAAGATCAAAAACTACAAACCCTTTTAGAAGGGGATTGGAAACAGTATTCTGACACGCATGATCTTGTAGAATTTTTAACCGATTTCTACCTCCCAACAATGCCCCTTCAAGAACTTATAGATCTGATGTCCCCCTTACTCCCACGATTTTATTCCATAGCCTCCTGTCAAAAAATTGTGGGAAATACAATTATTTTACTTGTAGCCAATTTTTCCTATATGAAAGGGAAAAAATGGCACAAAAGTTTAACAGCCACACACGTACAAACCCAAAAAACTATCTCCCTTTTTCATCAACCCAACCCCTCATTTTCCCCTCCAAAAGAGGATATCCCTATTATCATGATTGGTCCAGGAACAGGCATTGCAGCCTTTTTAGGCTTTTTACAAGAACGCATAGATCTCTATCACTGTAAAAATAACCTCCTGTTTACTGGGGATAGAAATGAAAAATATGATTTTTATTATGAAAAGGAGCTCAAGGACTATCAAAATCAAGGGTTTCTTCACCTTTTTACCGCATTTTCTCGCGATCATTCTAAAAAAGTCTATGTCCAAGACAGGATTTTGGAGCAAAAAGAGCTCATTAAAGATCTTATCCTGAACAAAAAAGGGGAAATCTTTATCTCAGGAGATGCAGAAAGGATGGCAAAGGATGTCCTTGCCTCTTTTGAAAAGATCTTTTCAACCCACTCCATAGAGGAGGGGCACACCTTTATACGGGAATTAAAAAAGCAAAAAAGAATCCATTTAGACGTCTATTAATTTATTGACAACTAATGAGTCATTTCTATCTTTCAGATTAAATGACTCATTAAATAAAAAATGGATCCAATAGACTCTTTTGGCACCTCTTCGATCAATTCCAGTGATTCTCAATGTATTGCGAAAAACTCTTCTTTCACAGATCAAAAGATCTCTTCTCTTGCTTCAGAAACACTGCAAGGGTCCTCTGCAGGTTCGGCACTAAACGCTATCTATTTGCTAAGAATGCAGAAAAAGCCGCCCCCTGTAAGTAGCTCTATTTCAGCTATTGCTGCCTTACATTTCTCTCCAGAAACGATAGATCCTTCACTAAAGGATTCTTTAAACGAAACAACCCCCTCTAAACCCCTTTCTCCCCCCCTCACCCCTCTAGGTGATTCTTCAGAAGATTCAAGTTTAAGCTCCTATCTAAATAGTGATGAGGATTCTATTGCCTCTAGCAGTATAGAATCTTCTTCCACAGGAGAAAGCATGTTTACTCATAGTGACGTAGCAAAAGAGGTTAATAGTGTCATCTCAGGATCAAAATCTAAAGATAAGACAAAGCTTTCACTACTTATTGAGTCAAAATGGAATGGGGCCAATCGAACCCTTAACAAGCGTATTCAAGACCATTTAAGAATGTACTATACTACAGGGTGCAGACAGCTAAAAAGCTCATTAAAAACTGCTTTTGATCGAAAAATCCCTCATAAGGGCACTTTGCGGGCTGAATTTAAAAAAGTGGATGAGGGGATATCAGATACTCGTTTGGTTGTTGTAGGGGGTAAAAATGAGTATATTGTAAAAAGATTAGCCCTTCCTGAACAGCTTTTAAAAAAAAAGGAGGTTCAAGAGTCTTTAGCGGCTATTTTTATCGAAGGGTTTACAAACCACGGAAAGATGCTAGAGGATTTAGATACCTATTTAACTGTTGAAATCAATAAGCACTTTCAAAAGCTTATAGCTCCCTATTACACAGGGGCAAACAGAGAAAAAATGGGAGAAATCATTGGTAAAGGGTTAGGGGTTTTTGTCCCTGAAGTAGAAATACTTAAGGCCCCGGGAGATAAAATTTATACCTCTCATAAATTTATAGAAAACCAAGGTTCTTTAAAGGAGTTTATTGAAGGGGGAAACGAAGAAAAAATTGATCCCCAAAGTATGCAGGACATTTATCTCTTAGATGCCCTCCTTCAAAATGTAGACAGACATTTAAACAATGTCCTTATTTCAAAGGATAACAAAGCCATCCCCATTGACCACAGCCTATCTCTTCAAGGGAGTAAAAAAGCCCATGATTCCTCCACATTTGCTACCTATTTAAACCCTTCTGTCAATCACTTAAAATCCCATTCAAATAGCCCTTTAACAGACCTAAGCAAAAAAAAGATTAAAGATCTCAATATCGATGAACTTATTGGTTCAGCAAAAATTACTCACGGTCTATTGTTAGAAACCGATGTCATAAATGGGTTAAGAGAAAGGAGCAAAAGGGCAAAAAGCGCTATTGAGATAGATGCCATTACAATCGACCAATTTATGTTTGCTGTCTCTAACCAAACATGTTTAGAAGCTCTTCTAAAAAATCCGACCCTCTCAAGAGATGCCCTTTTTTCTCTTTTTTCCAGGTAAAACCCATTTTTCTATTCATTTTTATGATAGAAATGTTGTACAATCATTTTCATATGAAAAAATTAATTTTTTTATTTTTTGTAATTTTTTTAAAACCATTGTGGTCTAATACTTCTATTGAGCTTTTCATGTTTAACAGCTATTTGACCCACAAAGATCAAATTTTGTCTGATATTTTACATTCAACAGATGATTTGTTATATAGTCATCTAGAGAATGAAGATTTTAAAAACTTAATCGGAAATATGAAATATTGCATATTTACTCAGCCCAATTTCAAAGAAATATTAATCCCTCTTTTAGATATATGGGATCACACCACAGAAGATTCTTTCTATCTTACTTGTAGTCTACCTAACGAAAAATCCTTCGATTGGGGTAACGCTGCAGTAGGTGGATGTTTTATGTTAGCAGGAGGACTTTTGATGATTATCCCAGGCCCCTCAAGATGGGTTGCTATATACTTAATTCAATCTGGTGCAGATAGAATTATAGATGATGTCGTTCAAATGGGAAAGGAAAATGGCAAAACAAAATGGGAAAATTTTAAGGAGTTGATGGGTGATTAGTCTTCTTTCTATTTTTTTTATTAAATATCTTTTTTTTGCACCTCTTGTTGGATTTTGCACAATCTATGGTGCAGTAGGTTTTTCAAAAGCCTTTTATTTTTCCTTAGAAAAAATGAATACCCTCAAAGTGGGACTCTTATTTACCCTTTTCTACCTTTCAATCTATCTATTTTTTAAAAACCCACTTCCCTTTTCCCCAGTTCAAGAGGCTATAAAAGAACTTGTCTCTAGTATCCTTCTTGGCCCTTTATGGACTTGGATTTTTTTAGGGTTAATGGATGGGTTCGGTTACAGCTGTAAAAAAGTGAAAAAACTGACTCTTGTCTATTTATTCTCAGTGATTGCTTTTGGAATTTTTACTCTCATGCGTTAGTTTACATTTTAGTGATATTGATCACACCCTTTTCGGTCATTAA
>JBIKLZ010000042.1:0-6368 GCA_044359535.1 Chlamydiia bacterium | reverse complement strand
AGGGTAGAGCTTGTTATTAAAAAATTTGGTTTGTGCAAGGGATTAACAAAAGGAAAAGCAGAGTATAATTTAGGGTTGATCCATCTTTACCCAAACTATGGAAAGTTAGATGAGCCTATTGCAGTTGAGTTCTTAGAAAAAGCCAAAGAGGAAGGGGAGCCCCTTGCACTTTTTGAACTTGCAAAGTATCATATTTACGTTTCAAGAGATCAAGAGAGGGCATTTTCCTATCTAAAAAAAGCAGAAGAGCATTACAGCGAGTTTTTTGATTCCTCTTCGTTGTTAGAGATAGGAGAACTTTTATTAAAAATGGATGGAGATGACAAAATACTCAAACAGGCTATCGGATTATTTGAAAAGATTTTGGTGAATTCAACATCTGAAACAAGCCATTTAAACAAAAGTAGAGTAAAACTGTGTGAAATTTATTTAGGTTTTTATTGTCAGTTGTTTACAAATCCAGATGAAGCACTAAAATATTTAAGTTTGGTCCCTAAAGAATTCGCAGAGAATTTATGGGGAGAACTGGGGGCTTATTTTTATGAAAAAAATGAGTATGGAAAAGCTGCAAAAGCTTTTGAAGAGGAAGGGGAGAAATCGAAATTTTCTCATATTCTTTTTAAAATGTACTATTTTGGGTTTGGCTTTGATACAAATTTTGAAAAAGCCTTTATCTATCTTCGTACATATGTTCCTTCTAAATTAGAGATAAGCGATGTGAATGATTTATCAATTGATCAAAAAAATGCCATTTATTATCTAGGTGTATTTTACGCTCAAGGAATTGGCACAGAGGTGGATTTTAATCAGGCTGAGTACTATTTTTCTTGCGTAAGAAAGTGTTTTAAAGGCCTTGAGGAAGTAATTGAGGAAATTAGATTTAGAAAACGCTTGTTTGTTTGAATTAACTATCCATAGAAAAAATGTTTGATTTTACCTTCCTTGTATGGAAAAAAGACGTCCAGTGTGTTTGCAGCTTTTGCGGAGAACATCAGTAGAATGTAAAAGTTCTGCAGCTTTAGCTGAGTCTTTGACTTTTGAAGCACTTCGATCTAACATTTCATTTTCAAATTCATTAAGTAGTGCTTTTCTTAGACCTATTTCTTTCCAATTAGGAGTCTTTGTACATTGATCGGAAAGGGTACGGGCAAGTAAAAGGGCATCAAGAAGAGCTTGATTGGCCCCTTGCCCCTTAAATGGGGTCATAGGGTGGGCAGCATCTCCAATCAATGTCGCTGCAGGGGCGTTTTTTAATAATTCAGGGTTAAGTACATCTTTATCATACACAGGATATCCTGAAATTTTTGAAACTGGGGAAGCAAGTAACATTTGGGGAATAGGATCATGCCATTTTGCTCTTAAACATGCTTCTTCTTTAAGTTTACTAGATCCAAGAGTTTTTAAATTTTTTGCCTCTTTTTCAGAGAGAGGGAAGCTAAACTGCCACATCACAGAATCAAAGGAAAAGGGCATGACGTAGATGCGCTCAGATCCATTGACAGTTTGAAATACTGTTTCAGAGTCAAGGAGGGGACTTGTTGAATCTTTAATAGAATGTATTGGACAAATGCCTAGTATAACCATATACCCTGTGTATTTTAATGGAAGATCCTCTTGACTAATGAGGTGATTGAAAACAGTGCTATAGATACCGTCAGCCCCCACTAGGAGATCTGCTTGAGCAGTATTAAATTGCCCATTGGATTCAAAGACAAGTTCCAATTGCTTATCAACTCTTTCTCTAAAGTTTACAAGCCGATAACCCCAGTGTATTGAGGGAGAAGACCCTAATTGATTTAAGAGCGCTAAACGTAGCGATTGCCTTGGAATATGAACATTTATCCTTTTTGGGGGCTTATCCACTTTTATATGAGTCTTCATTCCCCATTCACTGAGCTGATTGCCTTCTGTATCATAGACTAGATGGCGCTTTGAATAGATGCCCTCTTTAAGAGAAAAAAGACCCAATCCTTTAATGGCGTTACTTGCTTGTTGCAAGGTAAGTCCATAGCCTTGAGAACGATCTTCAAAGCTTTTATCTTTTTCATAGAGGGTAAAGGGAATATTTCGATGTAAACAAGCCACAGCAAGGGCGACCCCCCCAATGCCCGCTCCAATGATTGCAATATGTGGAAATGTCTCATTTTGTGGAAGGGATAGACTCTTTCTTGGTATCAATCCAGAACCAGAGCAACAATTGCATACACATCGAGTGGTTTTTGGGCGTTTTGAAAGGATCCCATTTTTTTTATCCAATTCATATTTTTTAAATGAAGTTTCAAAGCGATCTTTAGCTTGCTTTCTAGACAAGGCATTTTTTGTACCCCATCCGGAACAGTTTAAGCAAATAGACCAATGAATTTGAGGTGTTTCCATTTTTTAAAAGATTACTTAAAAGATTACTTAAAAGATTGATTAGAGGATCTCTATGATATAGTTATAACTAAATTATTTCAACATTTAACACCAGCCCCTTGCCGTTAAGAGCTGTGCTCAAGGATGAAGGGTTTTTAAGAAAGGAAGAACCTTTATCCAATGCAAGTAAAATTTATCAATTCAGGTTTAATGGACTGTATAAACAGCATTGGTGTAAGTTAGGAAACACTCACTTAGACGACTCACAAACAGGTGAATAAACAACTATGTGATAAAAATGTTCGTGGGTTAATATCAAATCACTAAGGATTAAAGATGTATTTACTAAAAAGAGTTGCTTTATTTTGTCCTTTTGCATGGGGATGTTATTGCTATTCGCTAGATATTTTACAGGGGTGTCATCAATTGATTGTGGTCACGACCCAAGGTTGGAATGAGAATTTAGGAGAGCTTAGTTTATACAAAAGAGAAGGTGAAGACTCACAATGGAGTGTTGTACAAGCGTTTATACCAGTTGTACTCGGGAAAAATGGCCTTGCGTGGGGGATCGGGCTACATCCCACAGATATCGAAATGAACTTTAAAAAAGAGGGTGATGGAAAGTCTCCTGCAGGAATTTTCTGTTTGGGAAGTGTATTTGGATTTGCTTCTAGTGATGAAATGAGACATCTAAAGATGGAATATCTCCCTCTCAATGAATTCATAGAGGCGGTAGATGATCCTTTTTCGAGCTACTACAATTGTATTATAGATAAAAGAGAGGTGATTCCTGATTGGGATACTTCAGAGAAAATGAGCCAAGAGCCTCTTTATGCAATTGGAGTTAATGTCTATCATAATTTTCCAAATCCAAAAGCAAATGCAGGTTCTGCTATTTTTTTTCATATTTGGCAGGATAAGATTTCTGGGACAGGAGGTTGTACTGCTATGAGTCAAGCAGATTTAAATTCTATTTTGTTCTGGATCGACAAGAGGAAAAAGCCAACTTTAGTGCAACTACCTCTTAGTGAATACCTTACATTGCAAAACAAATGGAAACTACCTGTTCTTGTAGACAGATAGAAATGGCCTTTTAGACCCTTTTTTCTATTGTTTAACGAAAATTCATTCGATATGCTTCTACCATGAGGGGATCAATTCTTCTTGCCGTCAAAAAGTTATACTTTCCACTGTTGATATTGCTGATCATCACCATAGGAAGTTCTGTTACCCCAGAATGAATGAATTCATCATTGCCAAGGTATAAGCCGACGTGGGTAATTCTTGTTGTTCCAAAGAAAACAAGGTCACCTGCTTGAAGGTCTTTTTTTGTAACAGGGGTAAAAAGAGTGCATGCAGCCTGACAACGAGCATTGCGAGGAATTTCAAGACCCATTTCTTTAAACAGTATTTGGACAAAACCAGAGCAATCAAACCCATAGGAAGAGGTTCCGCCCCAAGTATAAGGAAGGCCCAAAAACTTTTTACTAAAGACAAGTACTTCTTCTAAAGTTTTAAATTGAGGTGAAAAATCAATGTCGCCCCTTTGAATCCAAACTTTTTCTCCAGATAAAAGTTCTATAGAAACCCACCTTTCACCTCTATCGATTGTTTGATCTAATTTTACCTTAGAACCATAGGGGAGGGTAAGAAGAGGCGGATGGGGGGTTGTGTCAGTTGCACGATAAATATGAGCAAAAAGACTCTTAGTAGGCCTTAGATGATCACTACTTTCATACGATGGGTTAGTTATGAGTTGACACGAAAGGACCCACCCTTCTACCCCATCTATAGTTCTAATCTTAGACCAATCATTGTTATGATCTATAATTTTCACAACACTTCCGTAAATTGCTTGAGAGTCTATTTCTGTATCTTCTTGTGGCTGACAATAGATATTGACAACAGGTTGATTAATGAGCTCCCCAGTAAGAAATGGAGGGAAAATTAAAAAAATTCGGAGCAAAAGTAGTAAAATGCGATTCATAGGGATATCTCCTTTAAGGATTGGAGGAAATATTTTAATGGAGGGAGAATAAAAGTGCAAACTTTTTCAAAAAGATCTTTTAAGCATTTCGATGTTGATTCTTAGTTGTCGTAAAACGTTGACGGACGTAAAACCAAACTTTTTCAAAAATACGACAGAGGGCACCATTTGCCACCACATTGGAACAAGTGATCAAGGGGTCTAAGATGACATTGAAAGCAAGGATAATAGCAATCATTTCAGGGGAAAAGTTAAGATAAGATTCATAGATAGGAAGCATTACAAAGATAGCTCCTCCAATAACTGCTGCAGTAGCAAAGCGTGCCAAAACAAAAACAAGGGTAAAAGGGACCCAAATGGTGAGAGGGGGGGTATTGCCATTGAAATGGAGATAGATCAAAAAGCAAAGAAAGGTATTAGCAATACAATCCCCAATTTGTTGAATATTTGTTGTTGCAGGAATAACAGCCTTAGCAAGATCGGGATTGTCCAAATTTTTAGCGGTCCCTTCAATTGTCCACGGCATGGTTGACAAGCTACAACCGGAGCTAAAAGCAATGGCTGTTGCAGGGAGAAGGTTTTTGACACTTTTAAAAAACCGTGCTGTAGAAAAACCACTCCCAATAAGAAAGAGGAGGGCGATGTAGCTTACTAAACACAAAAAAAGGCAAAAGAGAAAATCTGCGTATTGAGTGAACATTTGATGAAGAAGCTGGGTTTTATACATGCGAGCAACAAAACCCAGAATAAAAAGAGGGATGAGGCGAGAAAAAATCTGAGAGAGGATCTTTTCTGCGATCATTTTTCCCCTCGTAACAATAGGACGCAAATGTGAAAATTTAAAAACAGCGATTAAACCAAGTGCTATTCCGATGAAGGTTCCCTTATCAGCTGACCACCAAACAGGTTTGGCTAGAGGAAGACGCCACAAGGGCTCAAAAACATCGGTGAAGTGATAAGTTACAGGGGTGTTAAGGTATTGGGCGGCAAGATGACCGAACCCAAATGAATACCAAACACTCATGGAGTTAGAAAAGGCCTCAAAAACAAAAAGAGAAAGGATAAAAAGAGGGGCTTGTTTTTCAAAAGAAAAGATGGCGTGAGCTATAAATAGACTTACTGTAATAGGGAGAAGCCAAAGTAATAGATCCTTTATGAAGAGGCTAAGGGTATAGAGTCCTTGATGAACTTCTAATGGAAGAGAGGTTGCAATACTAAGATATAGAGCAATGACCAAAATAACCTGTACACTCCGTTGCCGTCCTGCTGCAGCCAAAATTTTAAATACCATAGCTTCTCCAAATAGTGTTAATTTGTATCCTCATCTCTTCTTTAGGGTTTGTTTGCCCTGTGCTACATTTTTTCATGACAGATAACCCCTTTTGATCGTCATGGAAAAAATGGATCTTTGAATTTCCACAATCGGTGCAAGTGGTGAACATAGTCGTGAAATAGCGATATAAGACCTTCCTGTGTAAATTAAGAATTTTACAATAAGAGTTGCTTAGAGTGCAAACAAAAAAAGAGCTTACGACAAGCTCTTTTTTTTGAAGAAAAACACTGTTTTATATCATCATCAGATTTTAAATCTTCTTCTTGAGAAATAGTGAATTCACTTAGTTAGCCAGAATCATAAAAAAATTAAAACAGAGGCTGGGAGATGATGAGGGCGATGGTTTACCATAAACCCTAGTATCATCAACTCCCTACGAATAAGGGAGTAGTCGCATTGTTTCATCACTTGTACACCAAGCATTTATCTAAAAAAGATCGTATTAGGATCGCCAGTTCCAATCGGTATCACCTACACCGTCCCAAGCACGCTCGATATGGGCTTTTCTTTTAGAACCATCCCGGGTCAAAAACCTGGCTGCATTGCAAATTCTTACTAGTGCATTTCTTCCTGCTTCATAGTTATTGTCTGCTGCTCTTTTGTAGTGATCAAAAATCTTCTGCCCGATTGCCTTACACTTCTCTTCAGTTTCTCCTTTGTCTAGGATCGAATCGGAGTTTACAGAATATAACC
>JBIKLZ010000020.1:0-20840 GCA_044359535.1 Chlamydiia bacterium | reverse complement strand
TAATGGTTTCATCTAAAGAGACAATGTCACCTTTAAGCGACTTTTTTTTAGCAAAAAACTCATGTTGAGGTAAAAGACCCTCTTGACCTGTGTATGTAAGTCCAAATCTGTCAATAATATAAATTTGTTCTTTGGCAACATCTTCTTTTACCCCATTGTATACAAGGTAACGATAAATAATATGGGCAATTCCAAGGCCTGCTGCCCCTCCTCCAAAAATAGCGATCTTTTCTTTCTCTAACTTAGATTTTTTTTGTTTTAAAGCACTTAAAAGCCCTGCTAAAACAACCCCTGCTGTCCCTTGAATATCGTCATTAAATGAAAGGATTTTGTCTTTATAACGATCTAAAACCTTTTGAGCATGAATACCTAGTAAATCCTCCCATTGCAACAATGCTTCTGGGAAAACTTTTTTTATCGCAGCAACAAACTTGTCCATGAACTCATAATATTGATCTGAATCTACACGTTTTGTTCTCCGACCTATATAAAGAGGATTTTTTAATAGCTCTTCATTATTGGTCCCCACATCTAAAAAGATAGGAAGGACAGATTCTGGGGACACTCCCCCAAATAAAGTGTATAGAGTCGTTTTTCCAATTGGAATTGTCATCCCCCCAACTCCGACATCCCCAAGACCTAAAACTCTCCCCCCATCGGTTGCCACAATGACTTTAATATTTTGGGCTTGAATATTTCTTAAAACAGACTCTATATCATCTTTCATGTCATAAGTGATATACAATCCATGAACATGGTTGTATTGTAAACTAAAGTATAAAGAAGCCTCCCCAACTACGGGTGTATAGATATAAGGAAGGGTCTCTTTAACATGCTCTGAACAAAATTTATAAAACAAGACCTCATTTCGATTTTGTAAGTCTGTAAGAAAGATGTATTTAGATAAATCTGTTGAGCATAACTTAAAACTTGCATAGCGTCTTTCAAGTTGCTCAGACATTGAGGACACATGGTCAGGTAAAAGCCCCTTTATTCCAAGTTTTTCCCTTTCTTCATGAGTAAAGGCACTTCCTTTATTAAGTAAAGGGTTAAAAAGTATTGACTTACCCCTTATTTTTGACTCTTCCACATCCCCTCCCTATTCACTTAAATCATCCATAGCAATAGATTTATTTCAACTAATGATATTGATAGTGAACAAATGAAAGGTCTGCAGTTTTAAACGTCTCAACAAAAACATCTAAAGATTGTTCTAAATAGATAGGAAAGTCCCCCTTGTGAAAGGTAAAGAAAAGCTCTAATTTACGCTCCCCATTTGTGTATACACTCAATTTGGGGTGATGACAAACGTAGTCTAAAACAAAATAGATCGAGGGATTTGCAGGATGAACTGCAATTGCACGAAGCTTTTGCCCTAAGCAAATTTTATAGGCTTCCTTTTCATCAACACTCACACAAACCATCGAAGGGGTCGTCTTTCCTATAGTCACACCCTTTATTCCTCTATCATTAAGATACTCTCCTTCAAGAACATCGACAGAAAGAACGGTTCCAGAGGTGGGGGCTTTAACCACTGTATCTTCAAGTTTTAAGGTACTTAATTTTAAAGAGACTTTTTTTTCTTCCACATCATTTATATAGATTAACTCTTCTTCAGGAGACATCCCTGCTTTTAACTCATCGTATTGGGCTTTGACCCTTTCTAATTCTTTTTCTGTGATCTGTAAAAAAAGTTGCTTTTCATCATGCTCAAGAGTACTTATTGCCGTTTTACTTAAAAGGGTCTGAAAAATTTCAGCTTCCCTTTCTTGTCCATGTTTTTTAATTTCTACCTCTTCAACCTCTTTTTGCTTACTCAGTAGTGCAAATTCTGAAGGACCCTTTTTCATAAAATTTAATCTTGCAATCGATTGATCTAAACAAGCCTCCTTTTCTTTAACTTCAAGTTGGGCTTCATCATCGCACAGTTTAAATAGTGGGGTATCTTGATTTACCCTATCGCCTAAAGAGACAAAAACATCCTTTACTTTTCCTATTAAGGGGTTTGAAACTTTTATATACCCAGAGGAAGGGACAACAACCCCCTTTGCCTTTAGAAAAGAAGTAAAGGGAACTGAAAAAGCAGAAGGCTCACCCCCTTGTAAAGAGGAAGAGGGTTGGATAAATAAATCATGAATAATCTCTTTTTGAGCTCTATGTGTGAACATATAGACCCCCATAAAGATCACTAATAAAATTTGTGATACAATAGAAAATCCTAATAATCCCTTTTTCAGCATGTTCTTACTCCGGTAAAATAGATACACTATTTTAAACAGTAGCTCTAACCTCTCTTTTTATCAAATAAATTATTTAATTTTTAATGGGTTTTCTTCATCGAGGTTTGCAAAGTACTCTCTCATAGAAATAACAGCGCCCATCCATAGTAAAAAAATACAGATGACAGAAGCTGTGATGAGCGATGTGATATTTTTTGGTGAAAAATAGGTCAAAGTTAAAATTAAAAATGAACCTAAGGCTTTAGAACTTCTATAAGCAAAAACATCGATAATGGCTTTTGCTTGAAATTTTTGTGATACATTTAAAGGGATGTAGAGCATTTCTTTGACAATTCCAAAAATGGAATAGTCAAACGATTTAATGGTTCCAAAAGCCATACAAATTAAGGCAAAGGTGGGGTGGACAAGAAACAAACCCACTTGAATAAGTAGAATAGATGGGATAAGGAGATGGGTTTTTCTTAGCCCTAAAATTTTTAGTAAAATGGCACACCCAAAAAATTGTAAAAATATGTTAATAAAGTTTACCACACCAAATAATCTTCCCATAAATTGTGTCCTTAGATCTAGGTGTGTGAATTTTGAATGTAAAAAGGTACAAAATTGAAAATCTAATAATGTAGATGTCAGTTGCATTCCCACAACAATCAATAGGATAAATTTAAGGATTTTTGACTCAGCAATCATTTTTAATCCAAAAAAAACACTCCCTTTTTCATCTTTCATCGATATATCTTCGGAGGTGGAAATTTTATTACGAATAAGGACGGCACTTGAGTAACAAAGATAGGTAATCAGATATAATGGGATTGTAATGATCAAAAGCTTTGCTGAGCCCAAAAGGACGGCTAAAAAGCCTGGGATTACATTTCCTAGAACAGAGCCAAGACCTCCCATCCCATAAAAAATCCCATAAATGTATTTTGCCCTTTTGATAGGAATTGTGGAGTGAATAACAGACCAAAGGTTATGGAACATAAATATAATAAAAATATCTTTCCAAAGGTAGAGGAAAAAAGGGAGTGAATAGATAGATTTTAAAAAAAACATACAAAATAGGTTAAAAGCAACAGTAAAAGAAAGGACTGCCCCCATCATTTTCCCACACCCAAGTCTTGGGATAAATTTATTATAAAAAGCAACTATTGCAAAATTTAAAGGAAGTGAGGCAAGCCATGCGTAAGGAAATTGGTTAGACCCATAAGCGTCGATAAAAAAAGAGGTTGCAACCGATCGAGTGATCGCAGCTTCAGCTGAAATGGCAAAGCCACAAATCATAATAAAAAAAACAAACCATTTTTCTTCTATTTTATAAGCTTTGTATTCAGCACTGAGTTTATCAGTGTACTTCTTCAGCATCACTTTCCTTGTGTTTTAAAAAATCTGTATGCTCCGGGGAAACAAACACCCAATTTGACATATTTACAGGAATATGTACATCAGAGATTGTATCAGCCCCTTGAATCATACCATCTTTTTGTAATACGGGAAAGGAGAAGAATTTCTTTTTTTTATCTATAGAATTTTCTTCAAAAAAGATCCATGAGGGTTCTTTTTCAAATTTTTTCTTATAGGAGTTCATGGTTGCATCATCCACAGGCGTGGCTTTATAGCGCATTTGTCTGTTCATTAAACATAAGGCTTCACTATGAAAAGGGTGGGTTTTATCGATATAGGCTTTGTACACTTCGGCTAAAATTTCAAAATCATTTGTTTTCAAATAGTCATCGACACTATTTGTAATATTTTTCCCTTGATAATACTTAAGGATAAATCTTGAGAAGTGAAAACTATAGGCCTTAATATTTGAATATTGGTACAATCTTTTATGCATAAAATAACGAGCAAGTAATAAGGCATAACAAGACTCCAGTCCATCCTCTTCGACCCCTAAATAGGCTCGACCCTTATAAGGGAGGATCGACAAAGATTGAATCAACTGCTCATAGTCAAATGAACCGTAAGCAAGGCCTGTGAAATAAGAATCTCTTAAAAGGTAATCAATGCGGTCTGCCCCAAAGTAATCCCCTGTGATCATCTCTGTTAAGATAGACTCTATTTCACTAAAAGGTTCATCAAAATAGCCCCTTCCAATGGAAATTTTAGCAATATGTGTTGGGTCCAAATTTTCTTTTTTCCAAATGGGGGTTAAATACTCAGAAAAAATAATTTTTTTAGTCCACTGTTCATGCCTTTCTCCATGAAGGAGTTCTTTTTCTGCAAGATGAGAAAATGGAGGGTGACCTAAATCATGACAAAGAGCTGCAGCTCTTAGGACAGACCTCCAATAGTTGTACTCTTTAGTCCCCTTTTTTGGAAGATTTGGAAAGAAATTAGATTTTTTCATGACATGATGATAAATTTTGTCAGCAACCATCATTGTCCCAATGGAGTGTTCATAACGTTTATGATTTCCACCATTATAAACAAATGCAGCCGCAGCAATTTGATGAATGGCTTGCAATCTTTTGAAAGGAAATGAAGAGATGATTTCTTCCTCAAATGTTTTAATATCGATAAATCCATGTATGGGGTCAAATATTTTTTTTGCCATTAAAAGCCCCTATATTTTTAAAAAAGGCATAAGCTTTTGAAGATCTATTCCCTCTCCAAGTAGATCTTTAATCGCCCCTTTTTCAAGGTGTAAGATCTTTCCTGCAAAAGGGTGTAATCGTGTATCGTTTTCAACCATAACTACAGTGACTTTATAATCTACAGAGATTTCATGAAGGTACGTCATGATAAGGACAGCTATTTTATGATCCAATAGATGGGAAAACGGCTGTAGCAATACTAATGAAGGTTCACCAATAATAGCCTTAGAAACGGCCACAAGGGCGTATTCAGCTGGGGTTAATTGCTTAACCCGTTTTTTTAAGAGTGGATCGATTGAAAAATATAAAGAGACCTCTTCTATTTTTTCTTCGATTTCCTTTTTTGAAATCTTTTTACATAAAAGAGGGAGGCTTAAAGCCTCTTTAACTGTACATTCAGAAATCATTGGGATACAATTTGACCCCACCCACCCTAAATTGTCTTCAAAAGAGATCTTAACCTCTCCACTTGAGGGTCTAATTAAATCGTGAATAAGATAAAGTAAAGATGTTGCCTCTTTCAGATCAGAACTTCTAATCATAAACAACTCCCCTTGATCGATATTAAGGGAGATGTTATTTAAAAAAACAGTTCCTTTCTCTTCATAAGAAACGTTATTGAATTCTATATTTGCCAAAACAACTCCTTGCAATTAAAACAATCCCTGCACTGATCAAAAACACTGTCAACATTTCGGCAGTCAAGATATGCAAAAGTAGGGGTCCAATAATCTCAAATAGATACCCTTGAGTCCAGTTACAAAAAGCCACCCCAATTGAAATCATCGAAACAATCACACTAAAGGCTGCTGTTGTTGAAAAAAGTAGGTTTAAAGCCCCCGCGCCCTCAAGCAAAAGGGTTTTAACCTCCTTTTGAAGAATTATAGGAAAAAGTGAGGTAGAAAAGACAAGGGCGATAAATGAAAATAAAGAAAGGGTTGAAAGTAACGAACTATACAAATAAAGGCTTTCATTTGTTGACAAAAGGGCTCTTTTGTATAACACTTTATATTGCCCAGGGCTGAGGGCTACATAATCAGGATTGGCATCAAAAGTATCCATCCATTTTTTTGTAGAGGCACCCTTTTTTAAAGAGACAACAAGAAGCTGTGGATCTTGATAGGTTTTATAAAATTCTTCACCTTCTGAAGCAAGGGCTGTAACCCCTAAAACATCCTCATGTGATTGTATATTGCTTACATAAGGAAAAGAAAAGGGTTTTGGGTGCAATATGTCACTGTTTTCTTTAGAAAGAACAAAAATATCCTGATTTGAATAGCTAGGTAGTAAAGAGGTGTATTTTTTAAGAAAAAGCTCTTTTTTAATTTCTGATTGAAAGAGAAAAAAATTCGAAGCAACCAATACCAAAAAGCTCCCAATAAAAAGATGCTTTTTTCTTTGAATAAGAGACAACAGTAAAGATAACAGCAAAATGAACCCTTTTATTCTTTTTCTAGATTAAACTTGTTATCCCACTGTCTGAATTATATTTCAAATAAAATTTAATCTTCACTTTGAGAGTTGATTTTTTCTAAACCTTCTTTAGCCCACTGTTTACCTAATGCAGCTTGCCATTTATAAATTTCTAGCGCTTTTGCTAGGTTTTTATCAATGACTCCCTCTAACCCTTTTTCACAAAAATGGGCATACGTTTGAATAGCCCACTGATTTCCTAAATTGTAGGCTTTTTCCAAGTACTCACAAAAGATCTTTGTATTTCTTTCTACTCCATAGTCACCTTTTAAATAGGCAAAAGAAAGTAAAGCGTATGAATCAGCATCCTTGTTACTTTTTAATAATTCTAATCCTTGATCGGTTCTTTGCTCCCCCCCCTCTCCCTTTAGGTACATTTTTGCCAAATAATATTTATTTGAAGGAAGACATTTTGGATTGCGACATGCTCTTTCAAACCATCTTCTTGCTTCAATTAAATCCTTTTCAGAACCTTTTTTTTGATATATTTTTGCTATTTCAGATTGGGCAGTAAGGTGGTTGTCTTCAGCAAGTTTTAAAAGGATAGAAAACCCCTCTTCATAGCGCATAGGGGATTCTAAATAAATAAGGGCTAAAAAATACTCACTTTTTTCATAATCTTGGTTGAAAGAGGCTTCAAAAAAGCCTTGAGCTTCTTTTAAACGCTCTTTTCCCGTTCGAAAATAAGCCCTTCCTATCAAATACTCTGCTTCGCCTCCTGTCTTTTCAAGTCCATGTGTAGCATATTCTATAACTTTTTTCTCTTTACCTTCTTCATCAAATAGATAGGATTTAGCTAAGATCATAGCTGCGGGTACATGCCCTAAGTTTACCGCCTTTTCATAGGCATCTGTTGCTTTTTCAAACTCTTGATTTCGATCAAGTTGTTGACCTTCTTCATAGTATTCTTCTCCACTTTTTTCTAGAGCTAAATTAGGTTTCCCTAAATTTGAAACAGGTTGCATAATTCTCCATAATAAATATTTAAAATTTTTTTTACATTTATTATAAGATAAAAAATCTTAAAAATCAATTGTATAATTTTTTTAAATATCTGAATTTAAGAATATAACAAACTATTTTTTAATTTACTTATTGCACTTCAGTTTTAAACAGATCGCGCTACATAAAAATGTATGTAAGAGTCAGGTGCTCGTTCGCGGGGAGCATATAAGAGAATTTTATTTCCAAACTGCTTAAATGCGCTATGCAGAAGTTCTTCAAATTTCTTACCAGCGGTAACGGAATGATCGCGATCGTAGTAGCCGCCTATATATATTATAGAGGCTGTTTTACCTGCATTTTTACAAGCGTCCAAATACACCTTAGCGCTATTATAGGCGACCATATTTTTATGCATATCTTCACTTTCAGGATAACATAAAAATAAAGTTTTTCCAGCAGCACCTGCTTCTTTTAAATATTCTTGATCATTTTCATCAATGTGGTATGTAATATATTGATCGTCAATATAACATTCGGGAAACGCCCACTTCTCTCTCATAGATTTAAGTTCGTGCCCTTGGCAACTTAATCCAGCATTTTGCATTAATTTCAGCCAAAAACCTGATCCACAACCTACTTCCACAATAGTATTTGAATTAATATGTTTTAAAAATTTCATTATTTCTGTGAAAGTATCTTCCTTTGGAAAAGCATATGCAATTTGGATTGTGCATGGAGAAATTACCTCGCTAAAGTGTTTTGCAAACTCTGGACGAGCCACAAGGGGCACCTCATTGAATAGTTTTTTTAAATCAGGTT
This sequence comes from Chlamydiia bacterium, assembly GCA_044359535.1. Taxonomy (GTDB): domain Bacteria; phylum Chlamydiota; class Chlamydiia; order Chlamydiales; family 2-12-FULL-49-11; genus JAJACQ01. The sequence goes on along the minus strand of JBIKLZ010000020.1, from coordinate 12,769 downwards.
TTACTTCAGTGGGGCTTTGATCAAGGATCCATTGTGGTATAGTACTTTCTACGGAAGCTATGAATTTGCAAAACTCACGAGCTCTCCCAAGGCATGGAAGCCACCAATCAGATAGTTCTCTCTCAAATCGTGAAGTAGCAGGAGCAGCAGGAGCAGCAGGAGCAGCAGGAGCAGCAGGAGCAGCAGGGTCTATAATACCTGCGCTAGATGTGGCAGAACTACCAGCAGGAGTAGCAGCAGGCTCTGGGAGAGATGAGGGAAAACTAATAGAATGAGTAGAATTTAGAGGGTTATTTGCACGAACTGCAAAATAGGGTTGAGTTCTTTGTTGTACTGTGGTAACTTCTTGATGTAGTAAAGGTTGCTCCCCTTCACTCCTTATTTGAGTAGAATAAGCTGTTTTAAGTTCTCTTACCGCAACTTCTTTATTATCAACATATCCAATCATTTTTATAATTCCTTTTTATATATTTAAAATTCATTATTAATCTAATTTTAAGACTGAAAAGGCCTTATCTATTATATAATTACATAAACTATAACACTCTTTTTTGATTTTCTTCAACCTTTTCTTTTGAGTTTTTAAAGAGGTCTTAAAGTTCTCATATATAGATCTGAACCCAATACTAAGTTTATTCTCACAGTCAGAATAAAATAATGAGTTAGGCAGAGAATTCGACTTCCATTTATTAGACTCTCCTCTATACACTTAAAATCTAAAATCATTTTTAACCTGAGCTTTGGGTTTTAAACCAAGGCTCAGGTTATAGAAATTAGTCCTATTTATTCAAATCAGGAATAGCGTTGTTAAGAGGAATACTAAGCTCTTCTTTTTGAAGTCTACCAGTGGGACGAACACCACGAGGAGGAGGAGGGGGGCAACTATGATCAGAGGTTCTAGGAGTAGCAGGAGTTTCAGCGCCATCTAAATTATCCCTACCGACATCACTTTCAAAGTGTTGTTCTAATCTGTCATAAGCTGCTGAATCTATTATTTCTTCTTCATGAGAAGCCTCAACTATAGATTGTCTGCGGGACAAGATAAGAGTCTTAGATGCAGGAGGAGGAGCACTCCCATCATCAGAATCTCTAGATCCGCTGCAAGATCGAGGAGGGCTAGAAAGAGGACTACAGGGGATAGAAGGAGCTTCAGGAAAAGTATTAAGAAATTTTACTTGATTGATCTAGCTCTGCGTAAGATGAGTTACTTATATTGCCGGAAGGTCAATATAAATAGCATCCTTTCCTTTTTAAAACACTTTTTCTTGTCGAATTTTTTTTACCGATTTTGAGGATTAAGCATCCATGAGCTAAAGCAATCTGCTGTTTACTCGCCCATGTGGAATTTAATATTAACCTGTCCTTCAATCCTTTTATATGTCGTACTTTTTACACCACGCATTAAACCCTATTATCCCAGGGGTATTTTCCAAGTGTCTATTTAGATCAAAAAGCATTTTATTTGCGACATTTGAAGTCCATCCTTTCAACCCATTTTGAATTGAAAGGATAACTTGGTCTTCGTAAGAGGTGTTTATATCTACATAAAAACCAGCAGCGTCCAATTCAAGAGCTTGGTCTCTAATGAATTTACACTGCTGTCTTACCTCAATGTAATGCATTAAGACTTCTGTACCAGGGGTTTTATTTTTAATGGATGCTGAATACACTTCTGTTAAGCCAAAAATTGACAAAAAACAAATCAGCGTAGTGACTACTTTCATATTTAAATCCTTTTTAAGCTAGAAAATCATAATAGAAAAAAGGCTATTACGCAACTCTCTTTTTTGAAAAGAGATCTAATAAATAGAGCAATTAGAAAGATAGCGGCTACCGGACTTGAACCAGTGACCTGCGGATTATGATGGAGGAGGTTTTCCCCTCTTACCAGCACCACCCAACCTTATTAGATAGTATAGTAAAGGATTCTTGTAAAAAACGCAACTTGATCTTGCTGAATAAAACTCGTTGTTTTGCAAGTGCATTGCACCATTTTTGCACCGCTTAATGCAGAGGAAATCTATTCTTCCTGTCTTTTGTAAATAGCAAAGCATTTTATAAGGTTTAAAAATCTATCTAATCAGCAAACGGTATAAATTCTTTTCGATTTTATATTGGAGCAAAGTTTTTAGGTGTCTTGCAAAACCCCTATTTCTTTCTCAAAAAGAAGCTTTATACCCTCGCATAACAATGCTGATTTGTCTGTTTTATTTCGATCTCTAATCCTTTTAATAAACAACTCATTTAATAGTGTTTCTTCTTCTTGGGTCATGTAAACAGTTGTTTTAAACTTTTTTTGAGTCTGGGTCTTTTCCATTAGATACCTAATATTATAATAAGAAAACAATTTTAGTTTAATATAAAGAAAAAGTCAAACTATTATGACAATTTAATAGCTTGAAGGTTTAGCGGTTGTTATGGTATGCTTTCTCTGAATTTTTAAAGGAATTTTTGAATAATGATAAAAAATGCAAAAGATTTACTAAAGGGACTTAGAAAAAAACCAAAACTAATTATTGCCCTACTTTTTTTGTTTTTGGGCACGATTTTGTCCACAGCAATCATTTATAATGAGTCTGCTAAAAAAAAAGTTACAAGGGAGCGTTTTTTGCTTTTAGAGGCAATAAAACTCAATTATGAACTTATTAATGCTAGAAACATTTTTATTCTTCTAGATATAGAAAAGTCTGATCATGCAGAAATAATTAGAATAAGAAATAAGTTCGTTGAAATTTCAAATCAGACTAAAACGTTTCCTAAAACTAAATTTCCTGGTCAATTTATGTCTAGAATCTGCAAAGTTAGCGATTTTTATATTAGTTTTTGTGACCATCGAATTGATTTATTAAACAAATTTCAGTTAATGAACGCTGATTGGGCTCTAAATAACCATTTTGATACACAGAAATTTGAACTATTATTATGTAAGAGCTCAAATTTTGCCACCCAAGTAAAAAAAATGGATGACGAGTTAGTAATATCATTGATTTCTCAAATAGATGATTGGGAAAAAAAGATTTCAAAAGTGGATTATGAAATATTTGAGAGAGAATGGCAGATATTATTGTCAAATTTTAACGAAAAAAATATAAAAAAACCTTCTAGTCATCGTGTATCCTTGTGGAAAAAATTAAAAAGAATTTTTGAATAATGAAAATAAGTATAAAAAACTTTATATTGCGTGATAAAACAACCTTACTTTTTTAGGTTTGCTATATTATTCTTTACTATGTAGAGGGGAACTCATTTGCTTGTTTATTTGTACTGCTCTTCTCTTTTATTCAAGCGCAGGAGAGAAAATTTAACGAAAAATTACGGATTTTAAAAGAAGAAATTCAAAATATAAAAAATTCTATTTAAATCTACCTAAGAGTGTTTTTAGCTGAATCAATAATTGCTTTTACCATTTTCTTTTCTTCAATTGCCTTAGCAGTATAAAGTCCGTGCTTAGGCTTTACCCCTGAAAAAGCCCCATGCATACGACAGACTTTTTTTCCTTTTACTGCCCAGCTTTTACACTGCTCCTGTGATCTTTTACTTTTTGCATGACAACGCATGGCCTTTCTCTCCTTTTTTTATAGACCCCCTTGGACTAGCTGTTTGATAAAAAAGCGGCTTTACCACCTTCGTTGACCTGAACATGCTGTACTGTAATTTTTTGCTCAAAACCACCTCTACGTTTGGTTATAGCTTCAATTGTTTCATTATGCAACCGCAGTAACTTCAAGGCAAATCTCATATAATGCTCTGCATGGCAAACAAACTCTTGATTTTCTGCTCTTTCCAAATACTTCATTCCTTGAGCAAATAGAGCATTAGCTTGAACAAATAGCATAACCTCGACTGAGTCTTGCGGTTTAAACTCCATTAGAGATTTCCCTAGAATAGACATCTTCTCTTTAGAATCACCAGGAACTGCAGATACCCCAGAACGTAAAGTTTCTAAAAGCACTTTCTCGTCGACCGTTGCAAAGAAAGCTTCAGTAGGGGTGAATTTAGTTTTAAATGCCTCTTTGCTTATTTCTTTTTTCATCTTTATTCTCCTTTTTATTATTTAAAAATTTTAATAGCCAATCCGACAAGTTAACTCCCATTTGAAAAGCTTCTGTAGGATCTTTCCCGTGTGAAATTAAAATCCTTTGCATTGTGGGAAATATTTTACTCCATCTATCCCAAGATTCTTTACCTGCGGCATCAAAATCAGGACAAAATAACACTCTCTCCGTTGCTTGAACTAGGTTTTTAGAGTAAGCATCAAGGGGCTGTCTAGATCCTCCAAGTGCTAAGCAGAAAATCAATTCATTTGTCTCTTGTAATAATAAAATAGCATCTAATTCAGACTCTAAAATTACTAATATGTTTAAATCTTGATTACCGTAGATTGAAGGAATTTTCTTACTACCCTTTACTACAACATACTTTACATTAAAATAGCTCAACGGTTCGAGCTTGTGAACGTCGTTTTTAAAGCTAGCGTTTCTGATTTTTATTTTAACCACTTTTTCATTTTCAGTTGTGGGAATTACTATACCCGAAGGCAGCCAAACTGTTCTTTTCTTCCCTTTTCCGGTAATTTCTGTTGGTAAGCCCCAGTCTGAGTTTTGTTGAAACAAATTCGTTGAGTTGTAGCCTAACTTAAACTTTTTAACAGTCTCGAGAGAGATTCCTCTGTTAAGCAGAGCAGATAAAAACTTTTTACTACCAAGCAATTGATTGTGGCTAAAATCTACAAATACTTTCGCTTGATTTATCCATTGGTCAGATGGTTCCTCCCCAATAATAGGCAAAACCTCTTTTAAAGGACTGTAATCGACTTTTGGTGCCATTCTTAACTCTGAGCACGCTTCTTTAAATGAAAGCCCTCTAAAGTCTCTAAGTAAGTTGATTGCATCTCCTTTTTTATCACATACTCGGCACCAAAATCTTCCACACTCACCTTTGCTAGGCCAAATAGTAAAACGATCAGTTCCTTTCTCACAATACAGACATGCACAGCAAAACTCTATCGCAGATTTTTTTCTCGGCACAAAACCGAGTAAATTTAGCACGTTAATTATATCCATTTTAGCCCTTTTGTTTTTTTGTAACCGTAAATTAAAAAAATGGTTACGAAAAAATCATTCACCTAATCTTTCCTAAAACCCTTATTTATCAATACATAGAAAATATATTTTATATTATATATATACAATGTAACCATGTAACCGTACTTATATACCCCACATAAGTTAAATTTCGTTAAAATAGAATCTTAGACCCTACCTACTTCTTACCTATTTTTTTCCTTAACTTTTATTTTTAGCTTTTTCCTGCCTGCATTTCTTGATTACACGGTTACACAGTTATACGGTTACAAAGTTCACAAGTTGTTTACAATCAACATTTTAAATTGTAACTGTAAATTAAAAAAACGGTTACAAAAGGTTTTTTCTCTGCTTTTGCTCATTTTGTTACCTCATATTAATTTGTAAACATTGTTGAAATTTTTAATGTGTAGCCTTTTGCAACTTGCTTATTTTCTCCGGTTAGCAATCTTTTAGCAGAGGAGAGCTTTCCGTTTTCAGATCTAATTATGATCCCCTCTTCTTCTAACGTTTTAATGACTGTCTTTGGATTCTCACCTTCGCAAAAGTGTTTCTTAAAAGTTTCACAAGAAATATAATAAATATCGCCTTCTTTCCTTCCCCAAATTTGAGCATATCTAGGCCCACATTCAGAATTTTCTTTCCAATTTACATCAGGAAATTTACTGTCCGAATTTTCTCTTATTAGTCTTATAACATTTTCGATAATTGATTTACTCTCAAAGTTTCCTGTTGTTCCTCTGTCGTTAAGCCAGCTCTCAAAGCAGGTAGTAATAGCCCATTTTGCGTCTTCTTCAGTTAAATATGACCCAAGTAAATCCTTTCTAATAGCTAACCAGATGGCACCATAGAGTAATCCAAAGCGTCTTGCTACACGCTTAACTTGACCATCAAAATCTCTTGAAATGTCTGCAGCGAAATCTTCCATAGCATGTTTTAAAAATTGTGTAGAAATATCTTTTTCTTGTGATAAAACGTTTACAAACTCTCCTATGGGTGTTCCATAGTAACTTTCACATGCAACTTTTATTTTAGTAGCAAAATCAGATCCATTATCACAACCGTGTATAGATTCAAAGCAGCCATAGCCTTTCTCGACTTCTGCGGGGATATCACAAAACCTTACCAGTTGTCCTGCTTTTGTTTTCATGCCCTTCTCTTGCATGTGTTCGGCAAGTCCTACCTCTCCAGTAGATATCAACATTGTTCTCCAAGTTTTAATTCTCCGTTGAGTACTATCACTATTTTGTCTATTTTTTCCCATCCCTTGAGCTATCATATATGCTGTGTTACCAGCTTCTTTAGAGTCGACTTGCCCGAATTCGTCTAAGGCAAGAAGATTGTCATTATGTAAAAAACAGATACCCTCTATCGCATTTGATGTACTTTTCCAGCTCTTTTTAAACTTAGGTGACCCACATACACTCACTGCTATTAGCAAACACGTTGTTTTTCCACAACTTGACCTTCCTTTAAAATTAAAACCCCCTGAGTCTTCTTTGACAAGCTCAGCACATGCACCAGCAAATGCAATTGCTAAAGAAAAAATCATCCTAGAGTTTCCTTTACACAAAGGCAAAAGATTATCTTGCCACTCTTTTAAAGAGCCTTTTGTTTCAAATCCTTCAGGATAAAATTGAATCATAGGGTAACAGCCTTCTCCATCCTTTATATTTCCCTTAACATCTCCATTAGGAAAAACATATTGGTCATCATGCCATCCTGACTTATAAACGCATCGCATTTTTTCTTTAGGCTCAGCAAAATTGAGAAATTTCTTTATCAAGCTTTCATAATTATAATCCCAGGTTAGACCTGAATCAGCCAGCATAATGCTTAGGTCAGTAAAACTTCTAATCATGCTTTTTTGTATAGGCAACAGATGATACACGTCTCCATCATGGATCTTTAAAAGCAAACCATGAGATCTGTTGACAGAGTCACGTAAGCGAGCTACAGGAAAAATCGGATCACTAATCCATATAGGTTTTGGGTCTTTTTCTTTATCAGTAGGTTTTGGTGTATAAAAAAGTCCATCCCATTTTACTGTAAAATCTCCGCTTGTAAAAACTTCATTAGCAAAAGCACGTTCTAAACAATTAATTTTGATATTTTTAAGTTCTCTTTTATCATTTTTTTTGCATAGTTTTTCAAAGTTTTCATCTGAATTTTTACCCTGTTCTTCTTTATCAATTTTTGTTATAATCATTTTATACCTTATCGGTTGTGTGAGGGGCTATTTGATCGTTCCCCTCATATTTCTTTATTAAACTTATTAATTCATACTCTATTGCAATACTTCTCATGAATTCTCTTAAGGCATATACTCTTTCCTCTTTGCTAAGGCTTAGATTATTTGCCTGACTTGCAGCGGATTGTATGTGCGTTTCATTAAACTCTAGCTGCTCTTCCAAAAACCTATTAGGCATTTTTAACCTCTTTTTGTTCTTCTATCCATTTTTCAAAAAGATCCATACGAAACATCAGCCTTTTCCCTACTTTTCTGACTGAATTTTGTAACCCATTGCGATGGCGAAATAAAAGTAAATGCCTTATTTGTCCAATTGTAAATGGGTATTTGCCACATACGGCAATTTGTTGGGGTGAACAATATTCATAGCTAGCCAATATAACCTCCTAGTGTTTGTTATTTTTTATTGCTAGAATATGACAGAAGTTATGGTTTATAAATATTCTCTGGTGGGTGACAGTTTTAACTTGTTCATTATAAAAGAGATAGGAAGAATATAGCAGAAAATGCACCTTGTAAATCTCTTTATTTTATTCACTGAATTTTGAAATGGATTTTGTTTTTAAGAAAAAACAAAAAAATATAAATTAGATTCTAGCTTAAACAATCTTTTAAAAAAAATAACATAAAAATAACTAATTAAATGATATAAAAAGGTTTAAGATTTTTTTTCTTTCATCTTTTTCTTACATTTTTTTATTTTTTCTTCTTTTCTCTTTTTTATTTTACTTGGTGAGTACCTATAACCAATCAATTCATGAGGCTTTTGCATAAAAGTAAGGAATGTAATTTGACCTAAACCTTGGGCTTTTGAAGATAACTTTATCCCCTTGTTTCGAAAAGTCCGTAGTACAGTAGACCAATCCATATTAAAGACCTTATTACTCTCTAGATCACGTGGTAACGCTAAAAGGTAATCATAGAGAAGTCGTGAAATAGGAATATTATGAACACCATGAATAGTATTGATTTTAATAAAATGTGTTGGTGAAAAAGGATTTAAAGCTATATCTATTTCATTATCAATGAGTTCAGTAATTTCAATCGAATATAATTCTTTTTCTTGAATAGGTATACCAAACCGACCGATATGTAGACACACCCAAGCAAAGCCTAAAGCTTGCGCTGCTGAACGTTGCAAATTTTTCCGACCATTAAGGACTGCATTCATTAAATTTAATACAATTTCTGCACTAGTAAAAATATCAATTGGGTATGCTGTATTTTCAACAATACGATAAATCTCTAGAGTTTCAATCTCTTCCTTTCCCTTTCGTTTATATTTATACACCTTTTTAATAACCCTTCCCTTACAGCTTTCTATACTTGGAAATATATCTTCTAAAAGACCCTTATCCACTAGATCGGCGTCTTCTCTTAAAAAGTAAAGAAAACTATATAAAGATTTCATCCATACAACACGCTTCTCACATTTTTTTCTTATACTTGCTTCTAGCTTTTTAATATACCCATACACTGATATATTTTGATTAGGCTTTGGAATGTGCTTACATTTTATATGAAATAACTTTTTATCCTCTTTTTTAACCTCATCTTGCCATTGTAAATACACAGGAAGAGCTTTTTGAGAATAATATTCGCTAACTATAAAAGGCTTAGAGGAAAAATCATGATAATGATAGTTCGAAAGACCAGCATATAGCAATATATTAGCATCATTTTTTTGCCAAACATTAACAGGTTGTTCAGCAGCGATACTCATGCGAGCTTCTTTGTTCTTATCATTTTCACCTAAAATTAATTTAATATTTTTCTTACATTCATCTAGATCTTTATTCATCTCAGTCCTTTAATCATTACTTATAATATCTTGTGAAATCCGCTTACTAAATTTCTTAGTAACTTCCACATCAAGGTGGGTATATCTTTGTAACATAGCTAAAGTTCTATGCCCCATTGCTGTTGCTAATTCCAAGTTAGAGGCCCCATGACTTGCTGCAAGAGTTGCAAAGCAATGCCTAATATCATGAAAATGAAAATTTTGAATTTCAGCTCTATTCAGAGCTGTTTGCCATGATCTTTTAATATCAACTTTTCCAAAAGCTGTTTTACTTGCAAAGACAAGAATTTTTCCTGGTATCTTTTCTTCATAAATAGATTTAAGAGCTAACGTAGCTTCATTTGATAGAGCAATACTACGGGGTCTTCCATTTTTAGTTTCTCTTAATGATGCTATTTGATTATCAAAGTCAATATCACGCCATTCAAGATTTAAGATTTCTCCAAGACGAGCTCCTGTAGTAAATCCCAAAAGAACAATGCAATATAGATAAGGAGATCTACTATCCCTACACGTAGATAATAGTTTTTTAATCTCCTCATAAGAAAGAACCCTATCTCTACCTGAATTTTCCTTTAACTTTTTTAGATGCAGGCAAGGATTTTCACTTATCCATTTAAGGGACTTTACTCCGTAGTTTAAAACTAAAGAAAGTGTTGCCATATATCTATTTGTAGTTGCAGGACTTCTTTTTGTACCTTTTGAAATAGGAGTCTCATTTAAGAACATTCGTTCTTTACCAAGGCGTTCGGAATTAATAAAATTTAGAGAATATTTACCTAAACGATTTTTCCAATACTCTAAATGACGGAGGGTATCTCTTTTTGATTTATGATGTTCTAATAAGCCATCTAACATAAATCTCTCAACTAACTGAGAGAATAAATTAAGGTGTTTATTCTGCTCAAAATTATATTTGCCTAACTTAATTTTATGTTCAGTTTGATTTGCCCAATCTTCTGCTTCTTGTTTTCTATCAAAGGTCTCACATACAGTAGGATGTCCTTTAAGACGTATCACCACTCTCCATTTTATACCTTTCGAATCCTTTCTTTTATAAATTGATGCCATACCTTGTTCAACCCTTGTATATTAAGATTTATTGGTTGAATGGTACTTACTCCATAAAACTATTTTTACTGCACCGGATTTGCACCATAGCAGAATAAAATAATATATTAGCAAGTTTCTTCCAAGTTGAATTTTGCGGAATATGCTTTGTTTTAACCTGTTAGAATTATAGCGGCTACCGGACTTGAACCAGTGACCTGCGGATTATGATTCCGTTGCTCTACCGACTGAGCTAAGCCGCCATTCATAGCGAATAATGCTTTCACTATTAAAAAAAGGAGCTAGATCTATACTAGCTCCTCTATATTAGCGGGAGACGGACTCGAACCGGCGACCTTCGGGTTATGAGCCCGACGAGCTTCCAACTGCTCTATCCCGCGATAAATATGTGCATAACATTACCACAAAGGAAGTTTTATAACAAGCTATTTATTATATTTATTGCTTTTTCTGTCGCCCCCTCAGATTTTCTCTTGATTTCTTCCACTTTTTCTTTTGTCAATCTCCCCTCTTTTAACTTTTTTTGGACCTTTTCTAGAATATTTTCCAGTGTTGCCTCTTCCCCAACTCCAAATCTCTCCACAATGGTTGTTAAAGACCCTTGATTAAAGGTGTATGGCCCATATAAAACAGGGGTTCCAAGACGGACCGGTTCATAAACATTATGCCCTCCAGTGGACTTATAAAAGCTTCCACAAACAATTGCAAGGTCACTTTCCTTATAACAGCGATCTAACACCCCAAGTTTATTAACAAAAATAACCCTTTCATCCCCCTTACCCTTCTCATCGACATACCTCCAAGAAAGGCTGAGCCTTTTTAATAGCTGTTCCACTTCTAAAAATCGATCAGGTCGCCTTGGAGCCACTACAAAAGTAACATCCCTTTTTAATGAACTTAAAGCTTTTAATAAACTCTCTTCCTCATCTTTATGTGTTGACCCCAAAGTAATGTAAGATCGTCCTTTTGGAAGGTAATTTTCCAAAACATTTTCTGAGTATGCGTCTAATTTTAAATTTCCAATCACGTCAATCTTTTCCTCAAAAACGCCTAACCCTAAAAACTTCTCTTTCATAAAACTATCTTGGAGTAAAAAGCGATCAAAATTAGAAAAAAGAGAGCGAGAAAAGATCGGAACCCTTTTAAATCGCTTATAAGAGCGATCTGAAATCCTCCCCCCTACCAACACCATTTTGGTTCCATATTTTTTTAATTCTGTTAAACAATGAAACCAGTAATCACTTTCAATCAAAACAAACAGGTCAGGTTGAATTTTTTTTATCAAATCCCTCATCACCCCTTTTAAATCTGAAGGGAGAATAACCACTTGATCTACTCCCCTTAACGTTTTTGCATACTCATACCCCACAGAGGTAAATGTAGAAAAAATAATATGTCGATCCTTAGCTTTACCTATTTTTTCAACAAGTTGCTTTGTTGACATTGCCTCTCCAAGAGAGGTTGCATGAATCCACACACACTTTTTATCCCCTTTAGGTAGAATTTTTTGCCTCTTAAGACCTATTTTATATAATAAAATCCCACAAAACTTATGATGAAAAAAACGATCATAGGTATATTTTATCAAGATCCCTATAAACCAAAAATAACTGAAGATCCGATATACAAAACTCAAGAATCACCTAACTCTTGAGTACAAAGTTGACCAATTTGTTTGGAACAAAAATCTCCTTAACAATATCAGAAGTTAAATATTTTTTTACTTTCACATCCCCTTTTGCCCATTCTAAGACCTTTTCCTTAGGACAATTTTTTGCAAAAGTAGCTGAACTTCTTAATTTCCCCATCACTTGAAAAACAATGGTCACCTCATCATCTTCTAAATACTTTTTGTCATAAAGGGGAAATGGGACAAACACAATATCTTCTTCAAATCCTAATAAAGAATAGATTTCAGCTCCAAAATGAGGGGCAAATGGGTATATAAGTAAGGATAATTTCTTTAAGATTTCTTTGGAGTAGGTTGAAAACTGTGAGTACGTGTTTACAAATTCCATCATTTTTGCAATCGCTGTGTTAAAACTCAAATTTTCAAGATCCTCTTCAACAGCTTTAACAAGTCTATGAATCAGTTTTTCCCCTTCTTCAGAACTTTCCTCTACCCTTTTTTCAGAAATAACCATTTCATAGATACGATTTAAAAACCGTCTTTGACCTGAAACAGCATCGCTTTGCCAGATTTTTTCCTTATCAAATGGGGTCATAAAAAGCTCATAGAGTCTTAATGAATCGGCCCCAAACTCTTCTATAATTTCATCAGGAGAGACCCCGTTTAATTTTGATTTCGACATCTTTTCAATACAAGAATACAAATCTATTCCGGTAGATTTTTCTTTATATTTTCCATCAAGATATTCCACATCTTTAGGTAAAACATACCCTCCCCCTTCTTTTTTATAAGACCTTGAAGTGACAAGTCCTTGATTTCTTAAACATTGAAAAGGTTCCTTTGTTGAAACATGCCCTAAATCGTAAAGAACCTTATGCCAAAACCTTGCGTATAATAAATGAAGAACTGCATGCTCAACTCCTCCCACATAT
>JBIKLZ010000018.1:0-21174 GCA_044359535.1 Chlamydiia bacterium | reverse complement strand
TTATCAGTGGATTTATCTCTTTGTGCCCTGAGTAAGATTACATTTTGTAAACAAGATCTTTGTCTACGTGTATCGGATTTCCAACCATAGACCTCTTTGTTTTTCAGTTTAAAAGGGGGTTCTGTATAAGCACTTGGGCCCATTTGACCGACTGCTATGAGGGGACCATTTTCTTGCAATGAGCTCATGAGTTTTTCAATTGTTCCATATGAAGGAGGTTTTACATTATTATCCTCATCTACATAAATTATCGAAGGTATTGCATCAAATAGCGCTTTTGTGACAGATGACATAAAGATCCTTTTTTTGTAATGAGTTAATTAATTTTTTTCGCTTTTTTTTAAAAAATCAGCTTAAAATTAAGTCATCAAAATGGTTTTAAAGAAACAGAGTAAAGCATTTTATCGAAAAAGTCAATTGTATTTTTACGTTTAACCGTTTTTTAGAAATGCCCCCTTTTGGGTTTACTGAGATAAGCAATTATCGGAGGCGCTAACTACAAAAGGGTGTGTTTCTATGACTGTGAATGAGGTAACTTTCTTTAAGAGAGTTATTAGAGTTAGTTAAAATGTTCTAAAAGACAACTATACTCAGGATCAAAAAAGTTTAAGAAATCTGAGGTTGAGGGGGAGCTAGAGCTTCTCTATAAGTAAGATCGCGAAAAAATTCTTTTATCACTTCCAATATGTTCCTAATAACAAGACCTATCTTAGCCGTTTTAACCTGAGGATATTCACGCACTTCGTGCACCAATTCCTTAAAAATCGATCGAAATGCCCAAAGAACATGAGGATTAAGAGGGTCATTAAGAACGAAATTTCCATCAAAATTTTCATTTTTTTCGCGAAGTTTCTGTATAATCATAGCTTGGGTGCTTTCAGAAAGCCCGTTATAAATACGACCTATTTGAGTCTTATAGTCGTTTCTATCACTTTTTACAAACCGATCGAGCCAAGTATTTTGAAGGAGCGAAGACTCCGCTATTAATAAAATATCCTTCTTCAGGTTGTTTTCATTTAGATATGGATATTGCGTGACTTGTTTTTCTGAATATAAAAAGGATTTACATTCATAGGCATTAAAAATTGCAAACCCATGGACTGCAGAAACTACCCGAGGATTATTCTCGGTCACTTTGATCACAGGTTTTGAAAAATATAGTGAAGGACCGGGGGCTAATACTGTTCTTCCTGGGGTTATTCTAGCAATTTCGTCTGCAATATTTCTATCTCCCAATCCTGTAATACATGCATCTAATAAAATTGTCGCATCAGAGGCACAGTCTGAAAAAAGATCCTCTCTCAATACATCAGGGGTAATCGACCCTTGACGTGGAGGATGAATTTCTAAAGAAGACTTACCACCATGAGTTACTACATCAACAAATTTAATTTCTCTTTGAGGATAGTTATCTCGAAGAGAGGTCATAAAATTTTTCATCTCTTCTTGAGAAGAGACAACCATTGGAGCGACAGCAAAATGCTTTTGCAGCCCTTGAATTTTATAATGATGATAGTAATAAAGATGGTCTCCTAAGATAGCTCCATTGTGGTCTTGGGAACTAACGAAATAAACGCAAAGAGGTTTTTGATTACCTTGTACGGTTTTATTTATTTTCTCAAAAGCCCTATTGAGCTTTTCAATATTAATTTTGAAATCGCTCAAGCAGGGTCTGTAATTAATAAGTTCTTTAATTAAAGCAAAGGTGCGTTTGACAACATTGGCAATACGTGAAAGACAATTTCCAGTATTTGGCTCATCGGCGTAACGCAGCGAGTAAGCAACCTTTAGATAACTTGGAAGCTCTCTTGGAATCATAAAAAAAGTATTTGATAAAGATGCCATGTATCACCTCTTTCGGTTAAAAATACAAGACAATTATGAATACCTAGGTTATTTAATTTCAATCCAATAATTCAAAAATTTCAAAAACAAGTTAAACAAATTGTTTGAAGTATTTTTTTTTGATCGATTTTTCCTTTTGAGAAGACCCCTCTCTAACCCATCGTGAGTGCAAAAGTGTTTGCCTAACTGAAGAAGTGGAAACACTCACATCGATGATTGATTTGTTCCAGAAAGGTGAACTGTTGGAAGGAGAAACTAATTATAAAAAACAGTTACTTAACCTTGAAAATAAACCTGAAAATTAAAAATAAAAGTATAGCTTATCCGATTTAGATTTAAATTTACCTAAGCTTCTTTAAGAAGATTATAGACCCTTTGCATGTTATCTCTTTCTAGCCTTGGAAGGAAACGTTCCAGCATTATATAGAAAAAAATTAAATTCTTCTACATAAGGCAAGTTTTAAGCTACAAAAGTTAAATCTTTCTGTTATTGGGCATTAAGGTTGTATTTCATAATTTTTGCATGAGCGCTATTTATATCTCTTTCTTCATCATAAATATCCCCTTGCAAATTACAGCTCCAAAAACAAATCTCATTTAGATCCTTTAAATCTAACAGGGGGAGATGTTTTAAACTCTGATTTTGCTCCTTAAAATTAGTGGGGCTTAGACCCACAATTGCCGAATCTGCCCTTCCACTTTGAAGTAAAGCTGCTATAGAAATAGATGAAATATCACAATGGTACTTAATAGAAAGGTTATATAAAGTAAACAAACGCTCTTGAAATCTATTCCAGCCGCAAGATGCATCAATCAAAAGCTTGTACTTTACCAAAGAGCGATTCTCTAAATCTTGAAGGTTTGGCTCCTTTTTATAAAGCCATTTTTCACTAACAAAACCCCCTAGTAGCGATCCATATGCAAAAATCTTAATGTTTTTATTTTGGCAAAATTTACCTACTCCTTTTTCAATTCTTCTATCAAAAAGAGAAACTTGGGCTTGTAAACAAGTAATATCAAAGTATTTTGAAAATTCTTCTAGATATTTTGTATTTACATTTGTAAGGCCAATATTTTGTATTTTACCTAAAGCTTTTAAGTCAAAGAGAATTTCTGCCACTTTTAAGTAGTTTTTAATTTTAAAATCCCACCAATGAAATTGAACAAGATCGATACTCTCTATTTGCAAACGATCAAGACTTCGATAGATGATATTTTCAATATATTTGCGATCAATTTTTTCCAGCTGATTAAGATCGGGTACAAATTTAGTATGAATTTGCAGCTTTTTATCTATAAAAATTTTTGAAGCTTTTCCTAATAATTCTTCCACACCAAGATAAATATCTGCGCAGTCAAAAGTTGTAAAACCACATTCGATAGCGTCTTTAATAGGTTCTATACTGCTATTTTGTTTAGAATGTGAAGCTGCCAGCTGCCAGCATCCTCTAATTATATTTGAAGTTTGTATGTATTTACTCATCCATTATCCTTGTAGCTGTTATTAGGTGGTGATAAAAAGTTGTTTTTCCTACCCTTGATATTTTAAAAACGGCACCACAATTAACATCAGGGCAAGCAACCTCATGGTCTGTAGAGATCCAATCATTAGGGGAGCAAAATCTTTGTTTTACTGTGATAATAGGAATTAAAGCGGCAAGGCAATAAATAGGAAAGCTTTGTCCATCAGGTAGAGAAAAGTTTTCCCCACTAAGGAGGAAATAGTCCCCCTCTTTGTGATTACATATCATGGGCTTAAATCCATTGTTAACTACCTCAACTTTTATGTCGTAGAGTTCAAAAGAGTCATCTTTTTGCATAAATCCTCCTGTTTAAGAATAAAAATAGCAACCAATGCAACCCCCATAAAAGGTAGACAAATAGCAAAGGTTGTGTGAAAAAAACTGATACTAAGATGGCAAATTAGCGGGGCAAAAGCTGCCGAAAAAGAGGCCCCTAGAGAATAGCTTGTCGAAATTGCTGTAGCACGTATCTTTTGATGAAAAAGATCTCCAAAAAAGTGGGGAGTGCAAAGGCAAAAAACCATGTGAAAAATATGCATAAAAATTTGGGCACATAAAATTGTTTTATATGAGTTAAAAGTTAACGAAAAACCTAAAACAGGGGCGCTAGAAAAAACTCCAAGGGCGCTAAATCTCATTATTTTTAGATAAGAGAAATTAAATCTATCGATAGCATAACCAAAGCAAAAAGGTATAATAACCCATAGCCCAAGAAGTAGAGAATTGGCTTTAAATATCAAAGAGCGAGAAATAGAAAGATTTTGATAAACAAGCTCATTAACATAAATTAAAGATCCATAGAAAACTAGAACCTGCATAGAGGCAACAACCACTACTTTTAAAATAGCCTTTTTGTTTTTTACCGATTCTTTAATGTGTTTATAGAGTTTTTTCGAAGTAGAAACATCACATTGTTTTAAAATCGAGCGAAATAATAGGATAAAAAATCCGATTAATCCCCCTATAAGAAAAGTTAGACGGAAATTTTCTACATATTGACTAGCTAAAAAACTTGCAAAGAGCCCTCCAATATGTGTGGAGCAAATTACACAAGCGCCATAAAATGTTCGTAATTTTGGATTAAGTTCGTAAGAATAAGTCATAGCAGTGCCATATTCTCCTCCAACAGCAAGCCCTTGGGCAATACGACAAGTAAGAAATAAAATAGTAGAGAAAAACCCTAAAACCTTTACACTTGGTATAAAAGCAATTGCAAAGGTTGCAGTAGACATTAAGACCATAGACCCAAGTAACGAAATTTTTCTTCCATATAAATCAGCTATACAACCAAAAAAAAATGCCCCCAAAGGTCTAAATAAAAAGGCAATGGCGTACGCTGTGTAGGCAACAAGTAATTCAGTTGCATAGCTATTGTAGTAGATAAATTCTTTTACAATACAACTAGCAAGTAAAGAGCTGAGCATCATGTCAAGATGCTCAAAGGCTACACCCAAATTCACTAGAAAAAATCCTTGCTGTTCATTGCTGATTTTCATATTGCCCCACTTTTAGTCGCTCTTGATCAAATAAATGGGTACAAAATCTCTTTACTTGCTCGGATTTACCCATCCATCTAGAAATATAAGCATTTGAAAAAGTTTCAAAGTTTTTATCTTTATTAGATGGGTCTACTTCACTATCCTTTAAAAGTTGCTCTACAGCTTTTGGAATAAGAGTAAGACAAATAGTGCCACCTAAACCAGCAAGAGGGGAGCTGTTGCCTGCTGAGTCTCCAATTAAAAAAACATTCCCTTTTGAAAAAATATTCCGCATTTGATTTCTAACACGCACTGGACGATCAACAGTGGTAATTGAAAAGTTAGGAATGTGCTCCATAGACTCGAAAGTAAAAACTTTTTCTAAAATAGCTAAAAGCTTATTTTCAATAAGATTTTTACTTAAAGACGGTTTTGAAGTTACTGCAATATTGATTTGTCCAACCTTAGCATTGAAAATCACATTTGCTATACTTAAATTTTTTTGCAAAGTATCTACTATAGAAACAACAAAACTCTTTTCAACTGGATAATTTATATTTCCATAAACCCAATGTTCATCAGTGCACATATTTTTAACCACCTTTGCTTTTAGATTAAGAAATTTTGCAGTAGTTGAATGTGCTCCTTCTGCTACAAACAGCAGATCTGGCTTAAGTTTTATAGGATTTTGCAAATATCGATTTGCTATTATTTCTACTTTTAAACTACCTTTTACTTGCGCCAAAGATTGGATCTTTACCTTTACATTTCCAAATATTTGAACCCCATTTTCTAGAGCTTTATTAGCAAGAAATGCTTGCAAATCTTTAATCTTTGCACTGTAGACCCCATCTTCTTTAAAAAGGGTGTTAAAATTTTCTATTTCAAAAGATTGGTTACTAAGCTTAAGGTTGCTAACATCTGAAAAAAAAAGCTCTTTTGTACCATCTTTTCCAATGTGAATTACTTTATGACTCTTTATTATTGCTGCAACAGATTCTTCAAATTCACTAAGTAGATCAAATCTTTTTAGAAAATGTTGAATTTCTATGTTAAAGTTAATGATATTTGAGCGAGAAAAAGCTTCTCTTTTTTCAGCAATAATTACTTTATAACCCTTTGCTAAAAGCTCAAAAGATGTACAAAGACCTGCAATGCCTGCCCCACTAATTACTGCAAGTTTTATATAAACTTTAAAACAAAGGCTACATCTAAAGGCTAATCTATTGATATAAGAATCAATCGTATCATGTAGTTTTTTTGCATTTTGAAGATTTAAAAATATAGTTGATTCAATATTGTGCGTGTTAATATTATTGTTATTTAATAATGAAAAACAAAATTTGACATAGTTTTTCTCATAGATATGTATCATAATAAGTCTCTTGAATTATTTGGTTTAAGTGATGCCAAACGGGCTAAATTAAAGCGGTGATGGCAAATGAAATGTATTTTTTAATAAAAAATGAATTAGAGCTTAAAGCGCCACCAAAAGGGGAGGGAAAATCTAAAAAAAAGATCTTTTTTCATTTTACTTATTCTCCCTTAGGTAACTTTCAATAAATTTTACAAGATCACTACTTGCAATTTTTAAAGCGTTAGACCCACGCGTAATTTGAGAAATACTCACATTCTTTTTTTCAGAGATCTCTCTTTGGGAAAGCTTTGCCTCCAAAAGGTCCTCAATAATTTGCATACGACAAGCAAGGTGCTGTTTTTCCTCGATCGTGAAAAACAAATCAAATAAATCCGATAAACGGGAAGTGCTCTGTGTTTTTAAACAAAGCTCTAAAAACATCTTCCAATTTTTTTTATTCTGTATGTGCATGGATCCCTTTTTCTAGTCTTTTAACGTAACGTTACAGCATTACACAAATAAAAGTCAAATCTTTTTCATTCACCCTCGCCATATACTTTTAAACCGCTTGAACTCAGAAGTCTTATATCTCTAATTTTTACCCCTTTTTTTAAATGAGTCGGGAGAGTAATTTTTTGCATTCTTTTGCACACGCCAGAGTAACCAGGAACTATAAGTAATAGCTCTAAGGCAGAAAATAGAGATTTTAAAAAACCTTCAGTTGCTCGCAGTGGTAATTTAAAAAGGTACCCTACAGTTGCAAAAAAAGTAATTGCCTCATCTGATTCTAAATATAAATCTAATCATAATGTGATTTATTTATTTCATAGTATGCGATACTCCTTTTTCTTATTATAAGCATACAGTTCACCTATAAGATAGCCACTCATAGAAAGGATGATACTAGCCACCTCTTTTGGAATTTTCATCGGATATATGCGAAATAGGACAAATCCAAGTGACCCAAAAAGGATGGAAATAAAAGCTGCCTCGAAATTCCCTTTCTTCTTGAAGAGGGCAATAAAAATAGAAATGAAAAGACAGCTCACTGAGAGTTCATAGCTTTGGATGAGAAGATCAACAATATTATTAAAGTAAAACGCAAAAAATATCGCTGCAATGGAAATGAGGCATGTAATTGCTTGTACAATACGCATCGAGTTCTTTTGCTCAAAAATAGCCAGCTTGAAGTCGCTAGTAATATTAGAGCTGATGGCATTTATCAAGGATGTCGCGGTGGAAATAATTGCTGCAATTACAGCACATCCAACCAAACTTGCCATCCATGGGTTGGTAGTTTTTGCAACAGCAGTCAATAATACGCTACTTCCAGGAGAGATCTTTAATTCCATCGTTTTTGCCAAGCAGCCAAAAAACACTGGGACTACGCAGACAATCAAAGTCATAATCCCTGCAAAAAAGGAGGCTCTTGAAACAATTTTAGGAGAGGCACCTGCAAAACAACGCTGCCCAATATCTTGCTCAATCACCATAAAAAGTAAGGGCATTAAAATCCACCCGCAAAGTTTTGTGGATACTTTTTCAAAATTTTCTAATTGAAATGTTGGCATAGCAATTATTGATGGATCTGAATAAAGTACGAATCCAAAACAAAGGAGAAATACTACTGAAAAAAACGCCGCCTGTACTTTATCTGTTGAAATAACAGTCCTCAACCCACCTTGTGCTGTATATACGATAACAATTGCCCAAAATGCGATGAATAAAGGGGTGTTATTCACTCCAAGACTCCCTAAGAACTTAGCTGAAGCGATAATTTGCGCCACAAGGATCATAAATAAGGAAATGATAGATAACATCGCTGCAACTTTTCTAAGCATAGGAGAGCTATAGACCACCTCAAAAATTTGAGCTACGGTCGACACCTTAAATCTAGCTAATTTTTTTCCAACTCCAGAGCCCAAAAGAATCAACCCAAGTGCCACCCCAAGGGGATATAAAAG
The DNA here is from genome assembly GCA_044359535.1 of Chlamydiia bacterium. GTDB lineage: Bacteria > Chlamydiota > Chlamydiia > Chlamydiales > 2-12-FULL-49-11 > JAJACQ01. Next base: position 13,007 of record JBIKLZ010000018.1, on the reverse strand, counting down.
CACTGGCCACCCAAATATAAACGCCTCGTCAGCAGCACCAAGAACAACGCCTCCCCCAACTTGTGTGGCAAGAAAGGTCATCATTAATGGGAATAAACGTACACTTTTCCCAGCCAAAAAATAATCCTCTTGTCCCTCAAGGTTCATAGAACCTCTTCTTCCAACGAACCAATAGAACAATTGAAGGGCAAAAAGCATGATAATAAAAATGTAAATATTCATTTTATTTTTCTCCAAATAAAATATTAAAAATTGTTTTAATAGGCTAAATTTCTTATTCCAGCCAAAAGATGCTATAAATTTTATTTTTTATTTATAGTGTGATTAGTGAGCAAGATGCTCGTCATGATGAGGATGATGGAGAGAAAAAGAAAGGGCAAGCAGAAGATTTAAATTATGTCTTGAGCGTAATGTTTTCATAGGTTTCTCCAAAATGGGGTGTATTTTTGCAATTTACTACAAAATATAGAACTATTATGAACAAATTTCATGATTTTTTGCAAGGTGATTTTAGTGAAGAAATCTTATACCAGAACTTTAGTTCTGCTTTGTATTCTGAAATATATTTTATGATACATTTATTTTTGGTTAATGATGGGTGTGTTTCCTAATTCACTAATTAGAATATCTGATGCGTTTCTTGTTAATGAAGAAACATTTTAGAACTTATATTTTTTTGATGAATTAGGAAACACACCCGATTGGAAGAATAAAAAAATCGATTGCTGGGATTTAAATGACCCTATTCATAAACGCCACGGGCATCCAGAGGCAACTTTTAACCAGTCAGGTAAAGTTACTCCTTCCTTGTGAAGGAATTTAAACTGAATTTTTTCTCATTAATACCTCTCTTTTAGTTGATTACAGACAGCCTCTATCGAAGGTGCAGTAGGACTAAAAGTATTGAAAATAAGGTTTGCCTTAGGAAAGAAAAAAGTATCAAGTGGATCCCTCATAACTAAAAGAATTACTGGTTTTCCTGTATTTAAAAGTGATTGAATTAGTGCTACTTGGGATGGATTTTTCCATGCATTGTAAGAGCAAATCAGTAACACATCAGCGGCTTGTGCATTTTGCTTTGCAGCTTCTATTTCTTCATTAGAAGGGTTAAGATTGCAAAAAAACCATAAATCAGTTGTTTTCCCAATTTCATGAAGAGTCGTTTTTTTAATACTATCGCGGAGTAATTGAGGAGAAAATACAACAATTTTCTTTTGATTAAGAGGTGAAATGGCATCAGGTGAATTCAAAAGGACTTTCAATGCCAGAGAAGCAATTTTTTGGGTAAGTTCTTGATGATTGAGTGTATTAACTAAATGATCCAGATCGGGTCGAGATTGGGAAATTGTAGAGTTTAAATAGCGTTTTTTTAATCTAAGAATTTTTTCAACGGCTTGGTTTAACCTTGCTTCTGAAATACGATCACTCTTAACAGCATTGACGATAGAACCGTGTATTCGGTGAATATCGCTCACAGTAAGCGCTAAATTGGCATGTCCGCCAATTAACTGTTTTCCACCTAGCAAAAGAATATCACAACCCGCATTTAATGCTTGAATTGCAGCTTCATCAACGGTATGACATTTTTTCAACACTCCCTCCATGACAAGGGAGTCGGTAATGATAACACCCTTAAAACCAATAGTGTTTTTTAGATATGCCAGAGTTTTTTCCGATAATGTAGAACAATTTTCTTTATCTAAAGCCGGAACAAGAAGGTGAGCTGTCATAATCATATCGGAAGATGATGCAAGCTTTGCAAAAGGAAGTAACTCCACTTGTTCTAATTCTTTCATTGATTTGTGAATAATTGGCAAATCTTCATGAGAATCAATCTCTACATCGCCATGTCCAGGAAAATGTTTCAGCGAAGCTATAATATTTGCCTGCCTGTATCCATGTAAGGCTTTTTCACCAAAGGTAAGAACAGTCTCTGGATCGTCGCCAAAAGAACGAACTCCAATAATTGGATTACGGGGGTTAATGTTGACATCTACAACCGGTGCAAAGTTCATATTAACGCCAACAGCTTGTAATTCCTGTCCTATAGAAAATGCTGCCATCTCCGCAAGATTAGGGTCATGAGTTTCTCCCAAAGCTCTATTGCCAGGAAATGTTGTAAAACCATTATTTAATCTGGCAACCACACCACCTTCTTGATCTACTGCAATAAAAAGAGGGATAGGAATCCGATTATTTTGTGTTAGCTTTTGAAGACCAAAACTTAAATCCTGAACTTGTTCTGGAGAGCTCAACCCATTAGACCAATTGTAATAAATAATTCCTCCCACTTTCGTATCTTGAATGAGAGTCTTAGCTTCGTTATTAGCAACTTCTCCATGAAAGTTAACCATGAGAAGCTGTCCTACTTTTTCCTCAAGAGTCATTGTTTGAATGGTATTAACTGACAAACATGGAACAGATTGATTGGCTGTAAGCTCTGAGTGAATAGCTTCTCCTTGTAAATGAGAATTTGTAAAACTGGTTATGGCCAAAAATAAAAAATATAAAACTCCCCATATCTTTCCATTCTTTTCTATATGTTTAGGACGTATACGCCACATAAAATTCCTCATCAAAAAATTCCTCTGGATTCTAATTTGTCAATATCATGATAGTATTGATCATTTTTTCCCAGAATCCTATCATAGCGATTCATTAATAATCATCTCCAAAACTAAAGAGCTCCGAAGTGAAAGATGTAATAAATATTGTAAACCTTCTTCTGAAGGATCTTGATGGAGATAATTCCTTAGGGAGTCTTATTTATGCTGTTTGTGATCTTGTTAGTCTGAACGAATCAAACAAAAATACTTCCAAGGAGGCATCAATGAGTTATCCAAGGCAAAAAAGCAAGATCAAAAACATTTTGAAAACCTTGGATAGGCTGTGTTTGAAGATGTGCATCGCGCAACAGCTGAACTTAGGAATAAAATAAGCTGTGATCCCAGATTGAAAAAGGCTATCGACAGATCTTTCTTCAAAGAAACTAAAACAAAATTTGATGAGCAAATGCTTACTGACAGATCACGTTTGGTTTGGAAACCTTTTCTTGAATTTCTCAAGGCTATTTTAGATTGTGGAGAGGCAGAACAACTCATTACGACCTATGCATCTATTGCGTCCAATAATGGCAGTCAATTCATCAAAGAGCTCACTTTCTCTGAAAAAATTAAAACTTTTTGCAGAGACGCTGAACACTTTCGGGCAAGAAAAGATATGGCTTTTGGGTGAGATTTTCCTTTGTTTTTCAATACCTTAGAATATCTCATGCGTTTCTTGTTAATGAAGAAAGATATTAGAACTTATATTTTTTTGATGAATTAGGAAACACACCCATGTAGACATAGGGTCTCAAAATTTTTCAAAAAAGATGACAAAAAGAATCATTTTAAAAACAAATGAAGTTTTGAAACAAGTCTAATAAAAGAGTTACAGTAGAAAGCACAATAGCACGTTGGAAGAGGCTTTTTGGACCTGCACTTCAAAGTAGAAATCAACAAAATCAAGATCTAGAAATTGCTCTTAAATCAAGTATATTGAATAAAATGAAGGTTGCATAAGAGAGACTTGCTCTACTTTATAAAATGGATCTAAGTCCTTTTCGTGAATTAGGAAACACTCCCTATTTCTGTGCACTTCAAGCTTGAAATGGCCGTATTATAATATTTTTTTTCGAATAACTGATACATAGACTCCATTCCACCAGTTATCCTTATCATTGATACAAAATGAAGGTAGTATAACTTCAAAAAGAATTTCATAATTTAATGAGCTAAAAGCCCTTCGAGTGCCCTCTGAAACTCCTGCGAAATTCCAATCATCAACTACTGCAATCAACAAATCATCGAAAATAGGGTCATAATATGTAAAAGCTTTTTCTTGAGAAAGTTCTGTATGATTTCCATCATAAAAGTAAAGATTAATTGGGAAGGTAAATTCACTTAAGTCAAGTTGGAAACAATCATTTTCAATTATCTTATAACTACTGCTTTTCAAAAATGTATTGCAGTTTTTTAAAAACTCTTCCTTTGGGCCACCAAACTCGGACCAATTATCGATAGCAACAGCTGCATTTATTGTGGAAGAGTTATTGTACAAAGAAGCTATCCAGGTAGATCCTTGCCAAACTCCAATTTCCAAATAATTAATTTCTGGAAAAGCACATAAGTTGTTAAGGAGATGTCTTACTTTATGGCTTGACATACCCTCTACTGCAAGTGCTTCTTGAGAAAGAGATGAAATACCCCTTTCTGCATTTTCAATGCATTTCATAACATGCTGGACAAGTAAATCTTCAAACCCTGAAAGTCTCGACTGATTTATTTTTGCTTCAGAAAAAACTGCAGAAAAAGAGCCACAACCTATTATGAATAATAAAAAAAATACTGACTTAAAATTCTTCATCTAAAACCCCATTAGTTTATTGTATAAGCACCAGAAATTACCTTTTGCATATAACTTTTTGTTTCTTTCTTTTGGGAATCTTTTAATAGCTTTTCTTACAGAAGGCCAAGACCCGCCATCCCCACATAAAATACCTGTTTATTCTATAAAGGGGTACCATGGACAAAGATCCTCATAGACTGCATCTTTCGTATGGTTTCCATCAACATTGACTAAATCAGGATTAAAGTAAAGCGTTTTTGAAGCATCTACTCTATTCATCCTTATGGGAAAAACAGTTTGTGCTAATTCCCAATGAATCATATTAGATAATAATTGTTGATATACAATAGGAAGAATTTCCTGATAGTGCTCGGGTGTGTTTCCTAATTCATCAAAAAAATATAAGTTCTAAAATGTTTCTTCATTAACAAGAAACCCATCAGATATTCTAATTAGTGAATTAGGAAACACTCCCTCGCTAATGTTAAAAAAAATCTTTTAAAAATTGATGAAAAAAAATAAAGTAGTTCTTTTGAGGTTTTTATTGAAATTTCTTTACATTCTGATTTTATTTTCGCTTTATGCTGAGGTTAAGACTTTCTCTTTGGGAAATTTAGGAGCTGTTCGGTACCTTTATGAAGGTTCTTTTTTATTGCACATTGAAAGAATCTCTCCTTTCGATGAGGTAATATATACTCATTCATATTTCTAACCGGTCATAATTATAATTTTCATGAATTAGTGGAAGAGGGGTATTGGTTGTTTTATGGAAAATGAAGAGTTTTTAAATAAGTATGAAGAGTGGAATAGACAAAGAAAAGGTTTTAAGGTGAATCGTGCTTTTAATTCAATCGGATCTAATATTTTTATCGAGTGTGGAAAAGGGTCTATATGGGTAAGTAACGCCTCATGGAGAATTTCTAAAAATGGACAAACTCTTGTAGGCTCTGGGGATTTAAGAAGTGATATTGAATTTAATATTCAACAACTAGTGGGGAAAAAATATGAGAAATTAGAATTTAGTTCTCAATTTTTGGATGCAGAATTTTATTTTTCCGATAAGATAAAATTAAAAACCTTTTTTGATCATAGAAATGAAAATCAATGGACACTTATTTTTCCTGATGAATCAGATATTGGGGTGGATACCCATAATGAGGAAGCGATAAATAGGGTTAATTCAAGAGCAAAACATTTTACCCTCATAGAGACTTTTAAAAAACAAGATATTAACAATGAAGGTTTAATTGTGGAGAAAATTATCTATGACAAAAATGGTCAACCTACGTTCTGTTTTGAAAATGGAGAAATTTTCTATTTCCAACCGGCTACATGGAGAGTTGAAAAGGATCAAAAATATCTTGTGGGATATCTTGATGGGGATAAAGAGTATCTACATTCTATTCTATCTCAATTTATTGGAAAAAAAATGATAAGTAGGGGAGTTTCGTTTGATTCAATGGATGAAAGGTGTGATTTTAAAGAGGGGTTTGTTATAAAAAAATTCACTTGTTTAAAGAAATAAGGGTTTTTAGGTCTATATTTGGGGGGGTGTTTCCTAATTCATCAAAAAAATATAAGTTCTAAAATGTTTCTTGATTAACAAAAAACGCATGAGATATCCTAAAGTACTCAAAAACAAAGGAAAATCTCATGCAAAAGACAAATCGTGATTGGAAGAATTATAATACATCTCTAGTTAATCGTGGTAGCATTAATTTTTGGTTAGATGAAGAAGCTCTTTCTAAATGGACGGGAGTGTTTCCTAATTCACTAAAAGGACCTAGATCCATTTTATAAAGTAGAGCAAGTCTCTCTTATGCAACCTTCATTTTATTCAATTATCTTGATTTTATTGATTTCTACTTTGAAGTGCAGGTCCAAAAAGTCTCTTCCAACGTGCTATTGCCCTTTCTACTGTAAGGCTTTTAGGCATTTTTTACGGAAGTGGTTGAAATCAACCAGCGAAATATTTTTGCACTTAACTTTTGAAAAGGTGTATTAAAATTTTTTTTTACAAAAGGAATTATGAACCCTGGAAGCTGTTATGATAATGCAGCAAAAGAGAGCTTTTTTCACACCTTAAAAACAAAGTATATTTACCTAACTGAGATGCAAACTAGAGAAGAGACTATAAATAATATATTTGAATTTATAGAGGGTTTTTAAAATGGTAAAAGGAGTCATTCTAGTTTGGGATATGTTTCTCCAAGAACATTTGAAGAGGAGAATTTTTGAAAACAATGTGCTTATTCTTAGCGTCTAGAAAAAGATTGCAATTTCAGGTCTGCATAATCAAGCTGTCGTTCAGAGGCAATGTAGCCCGTAACCCAAATCGGAAAATACTTATAAGAAGACTTGCCCCCTGGATATCCCAAAACGGTAGCTTCAGAGCAAGGAGATGAGCGAATGTCATCGGATTTATCGATAGCAACTGGATAAAGTGCTATTTCCTCGGTGTGCTCAAGGGGAATGACCGCAACATCTGCAAATTTGAAAATATCGGAGTCGTTAATCACAGTATGAAGCCAAGTGGGCTTGTCATTCTTATCGAAAAAAGGGACGATTTTTTGCTGCCAAGTGCCGAGCCTTTGTCCATGGAATATACACCTAAGATGAGTAGGTGTCCCTTCAGTCGGATAAATGACTGCTCCATCGGTAGATCTTCTTCCGGAGACAACGTGATAATTAGTCACTAGAAAGTGTGAGACCTCTTTTTCGACCACGAAACCTGTGGCGGAGCCGCATTCGATGGCTTCACAACCAGCGTGTTGAATGATAGGCTCTACAACAAGTGATACGCAGGACATTTGATCGATATTTCGGGTTGTGGTCATTTTGTCCAATCCTCACATAAAGTCTCTGCCTGCTGTATGATGCGATCGGTGGCTAACAGTTCTTTATTCGGAGGGTATCCATACTTCCTAAGGAGCCGCTTTACATCACGACGAATTGCGGCACGCGCTGACTCCTTTAACGTCCAGTCAACAGTCACGCTGCTGCGCACCATTCGAACCAGCTCCTGTGCTAAAGCTCTTAACCGATCATCACCCATGATTGATTCCGCACTGCCATTAGTACAAAGCGCATCATAGAAGGCGACTTCGTCATCGGATAGTCCCAGCTCTTCTCTTCGTTGTTGATCATTGCGCAGCTGCTTCGCTAATCCGATCAGCTCTTCAATTTACAGGATGTTGAAGATTATGAATATTTAGCTCCCATGCCCCAAAGCATCCATCAAAGAAGAGCGTAATGTTGTTGAAGTTCCTGTCAATCCTTCCGTAGCTCTTGCTTTTTCTATTCGATATCAACGAATAAAGCAGGGATTAACGGAAAGAGAAGCTGCAGATCAATTGGGAATGAAAGCTATTTATAGTTATCAAAGACTTGAGAAAAGATGTAATCCCACTCTAAATTTGATCTACAAATTGGTTTTACTATTTCCTCCGCTTTCTTTGGATAAAATCTTGCGTTGAGGAATATAACGATGGATATTTCCTGATCTTATGAGTTCAAGAAATTTCCCTCGAGTAATAGGCCTAATAGGGCAACTCTAGTTCAAAATGCATTTGTTGTCTAAAAACCTTTTAAAAGGCCCTTTCCTCTTTAATATCACCACCTAATCCATGAAAAGTGGGGTTTGGTTGATAGCATGGGGCCCAACAAAAATGACCATTTTTTTTCAAAGGACCTTCTCCACAAAGACCTCCATACATAGCTATTTCAATAGATGAAAAAATCTTCATTGCATCTTTAGGACCATTTTTTGTAGGCATTATAGAACCTAACAAGCTGGTAAAAAGTATTGCTATGTAAGCAAAAGGTGTTGCTATGATTCTTGCAAGATCTTTAGCAAATGCAGCTAATCTGATAAGAAAGTGATAAGATCCATCATTTTTATTTGGATCAATTTTTGACATCGGTAGCCAAAAATGTGAGAAAGAGGCTATTTTCAAAGCTCGATAACCCGCATTAATTGTTAAGCTTATAGCATTACCAAGAACGCCAGCTAAAAGTCCTGTTAGGAACGCTAATTTTATTCTTAAATGATCATTAGGCTGATTCAAATAAAAAGCACCGGTATGGTTATCTAGTACATACATGGGTATATCTGTATACTGCCATTTGATTACCTCACCTTCGTTATCTTTTACACCTTGATAATCCCAGTCTCCTGGGAGAAAGCTTTTAAGGCTTAATTGAAAAGGTTCATTTTGTAATTTAGGGTTGTTTGGCATAATTCGCGTCCTTTTTATGAAAATTATACAATATTAATAGAATATAACAAAATTATTGAAAGTTTTTTAAGCGTTTTTATTATATTAAAAAATTTTTTTTACAAAAGGAATTATGAACCCTGGAAGCTGTTATGATAATGCAGCAAAAGAGAGCTTTTTTCACACCTTAAAAACAAAGTATATTTACCTAACTGAGATTCAAACCAGAGAAGAGACTATAAATAATATATTTGAATTCATAGAGGTTTTTTAAAATGGCAAAAGGAGTCATTCTAGTTTGGGATATGTTTCTCCAAGAACATTTGAAGAGGACTATTTTAAAAAACAATGTGCTTATTCTTAGCGTCTAGAAAAAGGTTGCAATTTCCCATGAGCCCTTGTTTTTAATGAAAGTGTGAGTAAAAATGCCTTTCATAGTTTCTGCTCCGGGCTTTTGAATATTAGTGACCTTCCAATAGACTTGAGCAATCACAACCTCAGGTTTTGCCTCCCTTATTTTTAATTCAATCACTTCAAATATAGAACCCTTTAAAAAAGTTTCATGGATCTTCACATGGCGACTCTCAATTTCCTGCTTTCCAGAGAAAGCCATCCCAAATATATTCACAAAATCTGCATCTTGACTATAGTAATCTCCAGATCCTTTTCCTTCACAATCATTCCATGCATGTGTAAAGTGCTCGACGATTTTATCGATTGCATTGAGATCATTGGTATCTAGAGCAAATAGTGAAGTGAACGATAAGATAAAAAACAGAGAATAGCTTAAGTGTTTTTTCATAGGGTAGTCTTTGGGTGATCTTGCTACCATTTAAGAACATTAGCAAAATTGAGTCCAGAGGCTTTATGGATAAAGAGGAGTGGAGAAATATGGGGCAAGCTGGACTTGAACCAGCGACCAACGGGTTATGAGTCCGTTGCTCTAACCAACTGAGCTATTGCCCCTAAAGTTTGTTCAAGAAAGTATACTCAACAACTCTCTTCATTGCAACTACTTTTTCTTACTCTTCTGATTGCAACACAAATACTGGTTGATGACCCCACATGGTCTTACTATCATATTCAAAATTTGATTCATCAAAACCATAACTTCTTACCACATTCCATCCCGAAAGAAGCTTCGGCAACCGAATCCTCCCATACGTCTTGTGCGCATTAAACGTAATACTATCCTCTGTCACCGGAACGGCTAAATAAAAAAATCCTCCTGGCTTTAACATCTTACGACATTTTTCCATCGCTTCAAAATCTCCATACGGATTAATAGGATCTCCATACCTCCCCAACCCATCATGCTCAATACTCGAAATCGATATGATCGCATCAAATTTCTTTGGATGTGCTTCAAATTCCTTCACTGTAAAAACCTCAATCTTCGGGTGATCACAGATAATCTTATTGTATTCAATTGTTGTCGGCTTCCCTCTATAGGTCAATACAACCGACTCATACCAAGGCGTCACAGAACCCACCACCGCAACACTTTTTCCTCTAATAGGAAAATCTCTTAACGCATTATATAAATAGCTATCAGTATCTCCGTAATAATACGATTGACCCCTTGCTATCTGTCCACAATACCTTTTTATTTCAGCCACCGTCCATCTAATAGGCCTATCTGAACTGTACGCATCATTTAAATACCAAGAATTCACTTTAATAGTTCCATTCTCTGTAAATGCACTCATTAATTCATTCGGTATCTCTTTTATCGGATCCCCAAAAAGAGAAATACAAGCAAGGCACATGACAAAATTCTTTTTCATTTTAACTCCTGTAAGATTTTAAAAATCAAATATATAAAATGGAAAGTTTAATTGTCAATTAAAATGAGGGGACAGTCATAAATCCCTCTTTCGAACCCTTAAAATTACATCCAATAGGAAGCGACCCTGTGAAAAATTTATAGTATATCGACAACGCTTGCTTGTGATTTTGTACACAATAAAAACAATTAGAAATCCATTCCGATCCTTTGATCGTTCCATGCTCAAGATTCATTTGATAATTCGATGTGATTTTTCCTCTCCAATAGGCCTCTTCTCCAAATAGCAGCAGCGGGGTTGGCTTTTTGGATCCCACTTGTGTTCTTAACAACTCAAGGGCATATTCAAAATCTGTGCCAATGCCCCCTTCAAAAAAAATAGGAAAATCTAGTCCAAATTCCGATTGTCGAATAATCACTTGTTCAAGTCGATAGGTCATCCTCCCTTGAATATAGTGATTCATCGTTTCTCCTAGCTCATCTTTTTCATGCGGTCTTCTAAAATCTACGGCGTGCCCAATAGATAAAAGCCCCAATTCAGAGGCTATCTTATTCCCCATAGACATAATTCCAGGACCCCCACCGGTAGCTATTGCAATCGTATGGTGCTTTTGAAATAAATCATGGTCAACTCGCGATTTCATTTCAATAAGCCCTGTAAACAGCGCTCTTAACTCCTCTTCGTAATTGGTAATCTCAAAACGAGACCCATAAACTCCAAAAATCGTTGCGTCTTTATAATCATCCACTTTATCTAACGGCACAAATAACCCTGTATCCATATTCTTTCGGGGGGTGTATTTCAACAAAAGATCAGTTTCCTTATCTGCCCAAAAAACATCAATATCTTGCTTTGCCAAATTTCGAAGCAACGATCGATCATCATGTGAAAAATAGTTTCCGTGAGTGTTTGACGGCGTTAAAAAATAGATCCCTTTTAAACAATGGGCCACATGTTCATTAATCAAAAAATTTAATAGCAGGTTCGATGGAAATACCTTCGAAAATAAAATCCCTTGAGAAGTAATATACCCCTCTTGCATCGATTTTAAAATCGGATATTCCGATTGTCTTGTTATGTACTCATGGATTATTGATTTATCCTCCCTTGTCCTTGCAAAGTCAGGTAAGTATCTATGTAACTCAGGGTCTGCAATTGTCCAATCCTCCTCCTTTAATTCATGGAGCTGATATTTTTTCACTATAAATGTTGAACAATGATTCTCAAGGGGGGCTGATGCAAGGGCTTTAAACACCACCTCCTTTTTTTTAAGGCTTTCTTTAAGCGACTCCTTGTCAGAAAAGAAAAAAAATTCTCTGTGCGGTTCTAATGAGTAAAATTCAAGTGGAATGTGTGTAATCTCTTCTGTCGGTGGATTTTTCGGATTGTCACAATGAAATTCAAATATATCTCCACTTGTTTTTTGAGGCTCTAATACATCGGCACTTGCATGACGATACCCTTTCGGCAACGCATCATGAGCTACACAAGAAAATAGCGTCCTTACACTCATTGTCATGGTCTTTACTAAAAGAAAATCATTTTTCGGAATCACCCGTGGAGCATCAATATGCTGTTGATGAAGGTATAAAAATTTTCGAAATGAGGGTTTGTTTTCACATAACCCTTTAACAACTGTTGGCAAAAACCCTTTTATATATTCATCGTAAATAAAATGCCCCTTTCTAAGGGGGATTCTCACTAAAACACGGTTTTTTTCACTATCATCGATAATTTCTTCTGTCTTATACTCTTCTGAAAAGATTAATAACGGCTCTCCATTATGATCCACTTTATCAAAAAGTCGGTATAAATAATCCGATGAACGGATAATCCTCCTTGGATCCTTTGCAAACAGCTTTCCAACAAATACCCCCACCTTTAATAACGACAGCAAAATACCCCCTATCGAATTGAAAGAAAGGAGGATCACTTCAACCCTTGCTACCCCTTTACCTTTATCAATTTCCATTTCTTTTAAAATGCTTGTGATTCCAAGTTGGGCAAATGTACTTTTAATATTAAATTTAATATCTTGAGGGTCAAGATGATACCCTATAAAATTGGCGTTTATATCCTCAATAAGGACTAAAACGGTCACACTTGTCTCAGAAGTTTTCTCTATTTTAATAATCTTCCCGTCAGGAGTGATTAAGTCAAAAGGGTTTGCGTATCGATTCTTTGGCATATACGTAAACATATGAAATGAATTTAAAAAAATCAATACTATAAATAGAATTTTCATAAATACTCAATATTTAAAGCGATGTTTTTGTTAATTGTTGTTTTACTCAGGATGTGATAGACTTTTTATTAAAAAAGAGGGGTTATGCTAACAATAGATGGACATCCAGTGTTAGATGGATCGATTAAGTTGTCGTTAAATGTTGGTATTAAGATTTTTAAGGGTGTTTCAGCAACCTCTTGGGTTCTTTTTGGCGCTCTTTTAATTGCAACGGTTGTATCTGTATTTCTATTTACACCCATTGTGACTGTTATTTTGGGAATCACCTTTGGCGTGATGGCTCTTGTTTCTGTGGGATTAAGCACCCACTTAGCTATTCTTTGTCAAAAATTGAAAAAGTCTATTTTAGATGAACAAAATCAAATAAAA
>JBIKLZ010000041.1:0-6514 GCA_044359535.1 Chlamydiia bacterium | reverse complement strand
GGAGGGTTTGTAGATACAGTAGGTACATTGTTGGTTGTTGATGATGATGGCGGTATTGGATACATATTATTCTCTTTTTAATAAATTATGCGTCTATAATAAAAGACTTGCCAATATTCATCAACTTTCATTTTATCCTTTTGTTTAGAAAAACTCCCCCTCAGCATATTTTCATCCCTTTAGAAGTGAATCTCCCACCCTTTACTTTTAAATAAAGAACTTGTTAAAAAGAACACTTTTTACTACTCTTGTTTGTCATTCAAAATTGAACCTTAAAAAGGAGAATCTGTTGGGTCTTAAGCAGAAATTAAAACATCTTAAAAAACTTTTTTTTATCCCATTTGCTTTCCTACCCCTTTTTATCGATGCTTCCCCAATCGATGATAAGACCTTATTTTGGACACAAGTTGAGCAAACCCCATCTTTTTATAAACCTGAAACTCCTGTCATTTTTAATGGAAAAACTCTTGCAGATAAAGCTTGGTTACTTCAAAAGAAGATGTTTGATGCCTGTTCACTAGTAAATCCCTTTGCTGCAATTTTCTTTAACAATCCCCCAACAAAAGTCCTTGATCTTGGTTCAGGAAAAGGTTCAAACAGTCTACCGATGGCTATCAATGGCTCTTTTGTAACAGCTATTGATCAATCAAAAGAACTCCTTGAAATCTTTTGTATGGATGCATTTAACCGTTCTTGTTCTTCAGAAAATCTTCGACTTTATCCATTTGATATAACCCTCCTTGATTCTTATGGGGGCCCTTACAAACTTACCCTTGCCATCGACATTCTACCTTATATCCCTCCAAAAAAACTAAAGTCTACTATGGAAAAAATCTATACTTCATTGGATAGTGACGGAATTCTCGTTGGTACAATTTTTACTGAAGAAGATACAGAAGAGCCTATTCAAGAGATCCTTCAACAGCTCGGTGCCCATTTTTATAAAAACGGAGAAGACTTTGTCTTAAAACTTATTGAACATTCGGGTTTTGAACCTTTAGCTGTTGAAAAACGCCCTGAAGGAGGGACTTCTTTTATTGCTGTCAAAAAGCAGCCCTAAGATCTCCTTGTAGCATTTCAAAAATTAAATTGTATTGATTCATAGCTCTCCCTCCTTTTCTTATTATTTAAGTAGATTTTCTCTGAGGTATTTTTTTAAACTCACATATATATTAAATGCTTAAAAACACCCTTGTTTAAAGACTCTTCTTCATCCATCCCTATTTGAAAAATTAAAAAAGGGGAGTGATAGCACAAATAATCTTATTGAAAAATCAAATCGTTTTCGTAAAAGAAGAACGGTGATTAACGATGTGATGGCTTCAAATGATATGTTGATTGAAAAGGCAAATGCAATTCCTTATATAAAAAATCAAGTAGTAATAGAAAAAGGACTTTTTCATAATGAATTTGTTCAATCAGATATTCTTGCGCATAAACCTAAAGTCTGCCATGGGGCCTCTCATCTTGGGGTTATTAAAGGGTGTTTTGGTGATTGTTCTACCGAATTGGCTGATTTTTTTGCTTCATAAAAAGTATTGCTTCATAATTGCTTTCTTTATATAGAAAAGAAAAGGTATAAACCAAATTCTATTCTATTCATGAAAAAAAGCTTGTCACTTTGCATCTATATTGTTTTTTTCTGTAGCTCAAGGGCTCTTTTTGGTGAGCTTACCGAATCAGAAACCTCCCTTAACTCAAAAAACAAGTCTTCTCGACTACGTCTTACCCATGAAATTCCTTCAGAGTTACTTGCTGATCAAACGACATGTTATATTGAAGGCTACATCCAAGCCTTAATTGATGCTAATTACTACGAAAATTACGTAGTTGTCACCGTCGATGAAAATAGAATCGTCTATCTGTACAACCTTCCAAATGACGATAGAATTCGAAACAGTATCATTACTTTTGTTAAAGATCTCCCAAGCATTAAAGGTGTTGAAGCAAGGGATTTAGATAAAAGCCAAGCAGATGCTATTAAAACGAAACGTTTTGATAATCACCTCTCTGGAGTCTGGTTTCCAGAAAGCACAGTCCTTTTTGAGCCTTTGATTGCAAACCCAAGGGATCCAGTATACTCAATTGCCTATCGATGGGGGGATGAAGCCATTGCAAACGATCAAATTGCGATCTCTTTAGGGGATATTTTCCCTATTTATAGATTTTTTGATGTTTTAGGGGGCGATATGCAGATTGATATTGGTGCCTGTATGTGGGCAAATTTTGATATGAATCCTGAATTTCATCCCAATGATGAATTTGCTGAACTGATCACAACCGACTACCTTCTTTCAATTCCCCTCTCCTATTCCCGAGATTTTTATTCGTTTAGGCTAAGAATTTATCACATCTCCTGCCACTTAGGGGATGAATACATGGCAAACAACCCCTTAGTTGACAGGGTAAACGTCAGTTTTGAAGCCCTTGATTTTTTTGCCTCTCTACAATTTAACGATGCCCTTAGAATCTACCTCGGCCCTGGATTTGTACTTAATTCAGACCCTGTTTTTCCTATGGGCTATTTTTATGCTGAATATGGGTTTGAATTCCGCCCTTTTGTCCATAAATACAACCACCCCCGCCTTTATGGATGTCCCTTTTTTGCTCTCGACTGTCAAAATTGGCAGGTAAATAACTATAGACCCTCTCTTACCCTGCAACTTGGTTATGAATGGTCAAAGCTTGAAAGAGCGGGGCGAAGCGTCCGCCTCTTTGTAGAGTATCATAACGGATACAGTGAAGGACAATTCTTTGATATTTTCACCAATTACTGGGCAATTAGAGGCTCTTGGGGATTTTAATAAAAGGTTTTATGCACTTAATAGATAGACATAAGGGGTTACTCCTTCAATATTATCATTGATAAAAGACATTAAAAGGGTGTAATCCACAGGATGAAATTTTGGACGCTTGTAAGAGCTATAGATACCAACGGCCCCCCCTACAATGATATTTTCTCGTCCTAAAAGGATAGCCTTTAAATTCAACTCAAAATCTTGAAGACTGTATTGATAGTTTACATTAAAGCCACTTAATTCAAAGAAAAGATCCCTTTCTATGAGCATGCACTCACAAGAATTTCCCATCACAGCCCTTTGCGTCTCATTTTTATACCCATAAGCCTTCCCATATCCCTTAAAATCAAGCCCAAGTTCAAAAACCCCTTCTTGAGTTTCAATAGAAATAAGCTGAAGCCCATATTGATGGACCATATGATTTTTTAGATGGGTTCTTATCCCTATTGTTCCCACTTTATGAGGGTTTTTTATATACTCTTCCACCATTAAAGAGATGGCATCATTGACAAAGATCACTTTTTTAGAAAGAAAAAGTAACAACCTCTCTTGTGCATGAAAAGCCCCCTCATTATAAATCTGAGAAAGTAAACACCCTTGGGAAATTTTTATCTCTGTCTTAGGATTTTTACCAATATAGCGTTGAATTTCCTTGATTTCATCGTCTGTTGATCCATAATCGATAATAGTCACTTTGTAGTTCTTATAGTTTGTTTTGATATAAAGTGCCTCTAAACAGTCAATTAAATCTTCAACACCCCCTTGATTAGGGATTAAAATGTGTACAGAGGGCTCATTTTCTATAGTAACCTTTTTATCCTCATCAAAAAGAATTTTTGGAATCTTTCTACAAGGTAATTCGGTGTGTTTTTTTATAAACTTTTTATAATTATTTAAAAAGAGAGCATCTTGTTCATCAAAGTTCTCCTTTAAAACATCTATCCCAAAAAGGACCCCGATATTTACCCCTTCCATATAATTTTGTAGGCAAAAATCCACTTCGTAAAAACTATCCCCCTTGAATGCCTCATCAAAAAGGGATTTTACTCTATCCTTATGCAAAGCTAAAAAGCTCCCCTCTAAAGCAACCACTTCTAACACATTACCTGGAAATACCCCCCCAAATTGATTTTTACCCTCATTGCTATATTCTTGATACCAAATACTTCCACATAACGGTTCTTCTTTTTCCCACAACATTCCTGATATGGGGACAACAACAGTCCCTAAAGTCCCTAAAATTCCAAAAGTTGAGCTTGAAAATGTCTCAACAACCCTTTTTCCCCAATCGGTGGAACATATTCTGACCTCCTTTCGTAAAAAGATCACAATAGGGAAAATAGCCTTTTTAAGGGCTTTATTAAACCCTTCTGCAAGGTGAGTCTCTTGAACACAAATGCATTGGACCTCATCCACCCCTGACAACTCGCGCATTGCATTTTCAAAAAGGGGGGAGGGTTCATTCGATGGATAGACTAAGGTTATCAAATAACACCTCATTTTACACAAAAATGAGCATAGTTGCTATTTAATCGCCATTATTTATTACAAAACTCACTATCTTTTTCTCCTGAAGAAACTTGTGAAGGCTATCGTAAATCTTAAAAAATCTCCCATCGGGTCCAATAATAATCACAAGGGGTTTTGTTTCTATAAAACCTTGAGCATTATATGCTTTAGCTACAACCCCACCTACATCGGAAAGTAAATCGAAGGTAATGTGCATCTTATCATAAAATTTACGATGATTTTCTATCGTATCATCACTTATGCCATAGACAACAAATCGATCTGACAATGACTTTTCTATCAACCTTTCCATAGTTTGAATTTTTCTTTGGGCAGAAATTGTAAAATCGCGGGGATAAAAAAAAAGGAGGACAAAAGAGCCCCTGTGAGAAAATAAATTATGGGTAAAGCCCTCTTGATCCTTTAAACAAAAAGAGGGGGCATCATCTCCTATTTGATGAAAACTAAATAATGAAAAAGTAAAAAATAAAAAGAGGGTGATTTTTTTATTCATAAGCCCCCTTACATATCATACCCTCTATTTTTCTTCCAGGCAAGAATATACATTTCTTGATGAGGATTAAAAGATGAATTTTTAATCCCCAGTATAGTTTGGACAAGCTTCATTAGCGGCTAAGATGTTTTCTTTAGCCTCTATCCTGATGGTCACATAAATTGCTGCAGCCAAAAGTAAAGCTCCAAAAACGCCAAAGACTATTGCCCCTGCCATACTCCCAAAAATTCCCATGGCTACTGCTCCTGCTACTATTACCGCACTCAAAGCGTAATAAATGATTGCCACTCTTATTTGGTCTTTAATACCTGAGTCTATTGAATTTATCATAACCTTTATCCTTGTAATTTTACTTTTGCAAAATCAGATCCCTTACGAAAATATTATCTTAAGAGGGTTGCAGCTTTTGTGCTGCTTCCTTTTTAACTTTAATAAAACTATCTGTTCCCTGAATTGCAAAAAATAAGCTACCTACTGATACTCTGCCAACCATTATACAATATTTTGTCATAGAGAGCTGTATAGTTAATCGCTGTAACTAAGGCATTGAATGCTAAGAGTCCAAAGACTATCCCAACGGCTGTTGCAACTGCGATACTAGCAAAAATTGCCGTGACAACTACTATTGTTACAAATAGCACAGTGCCGGCCCAAGAGGAAATCATAACCTTCTCAATAAAGTCTATATTGCTTTTTGAAACTGTGTTTGTAGGACCGTACATAATCTCCCTCTCTTTTTTTTATTTTAATATAAGTATGTATCAAACCTTAATAAGTGTCAATATCTAAATCTCTATCTGTAAGCGTTTTTTGAAACATCTCTCTTGGGTACAACAGCACATTTAAAAATCTAAAAAAGATTTATTTGAAATGAGTGTATTCATTTTATTATAAACAAGTTAAATCAATTAAAATTAAGCATCCGAATGACTATAAAAATCCTTAACCAGACTTAAATTGATGGCATAAAAGGCTTAATTTCTAAAAAAGAGGATCAAAAAGAGCACCACAACTAGCTAAAAGAGCGCTTTTTTATTCATAAGCCCTCCTATATATTCTACACTCTGCTTTTTGTTCTACTATAAATCAACTTCTTCGCTGGAGTCATCACCTTCATCAGCTTCATCGTCTGATGTTCCGGGCGTTACTATTGGATCATCTAATCGAGCTTCCGTTATTTGTTCTACAGACTTTTTTTTCCTGTACGTCATAATAAATCGTTATTATGATTGCAATGACAAGGGAAGCACCTGCCAAGATTCCAAGAACTATTGGAGCAATAACCATAGAAAGGACTACTGTGAGCATTGCTCCTAGCGCTAAAGTAGCCCCCAACCCATACAAAAAATTCGATATCACAATGAGACACATCTTTTCCATACCCTTGGCACAAATATCACTTTTCTCTTTAGCAGTCATTACCCGATGTTTCTCTTGTAAAGGTTGATTTTCAACGTTTGTGGGTCTAAGCGGATCTAACATAATTTTCTCCTTTTTTTAATATAAATAATACATTAATTTCTAATAAACTTCTATTTAAATAATTTTTTTAATATAAAACCCTCATTTCTAATCTAACTTATTGATTATTTGACGTTTAAAAAAATATCATCGATTTTAATCTATTAAATCTATTTTTTTACTATACTAAAGACCTATGTTTCTTAAAGTAAAAGTCAAAGCTCATGCTAAA
>JBIKLZ010000016.1:0-21400 GCA_044359535.1 Chlamydiia bacterium | reverse complement strand
CCCGTTATTGCAAGAAAAAAAGGGTGTTTTTTCATACATTCCTAAAAGGATTTTTTAATCTAAATCAGCAAATCGTCCGATTTGCTCTTCCCTGACTTTTTCAATTAAAATTCTGAAAATTTCTCCATAATTTTGATGAAGAAGTGGTCTTTTTTGACCGTCTGCATTTACACCTAAATATTCATTACGTAATTGGGTGTAGAAAACTTTAATCTCTTTTTCATTTTCAATAAAAGAAGGATTTCTTTCCAAAAAAAGCTTCATTTCATCACTTATGGGCCTTGTAGAAAGTAGTTGGTTTCTTTTTTTTCTGATAGTCTCTTCTAAGCCTAATCTAATTTCATTAGAGTGATGTCTAGATTTTTCAATAAAATCAATTTTTTCTAATGCCTTTTGTGATATGAATTTTTTTAATAAATTAGGTAAATGGATCACTCCTGCAACTTGTATCTCTGCCCTCATAAACATAATCTTTTCCTCAAGGGGAAAGTGTATTGGACTCTCATCCTTTTCCATCTTCTCAATGACAAATTGAGCATAGGTTTCAAAAAGTTTTTTGCTTACAATGGGTAAAATTTCAAACTCTTTTAAAGCCCCTATTTCAATGTTCAGTAAATCCTTGCTGAAAGTGAAAAACGCCCCTTTATTTAAAAAAGCCACTTTATATGCCTCTAAAAAATTCTTAAAAGCCATTTGCATCCCAAAATAGTTAAGAAATCGAGGCTCATTTATCTCACTTCCCTTGTACTCTTCAACAAACTGGCTATAGATCTTCTCTAAAGAGCTTCGAACTTCATCTGTCCAACGCGACCATTGAATAAGCTCAGAAAATTCTTGATGAATCAAAGGCGATTCAATCTGCTCAGCCCTTACCTTTTTTACAAATTCGGAAAAGGTGTTTTCGAAATAGTAATTATAAAAAGTGAAATTTTCTTGCACATCTGATTGTTCTTCTTGACTAAACAACTCTTTCTTGGTTTTAGCGACATGTTCAGATAATTTTTTAAGAAAGTCTTTTTTAACCTGCTCAACCCCCCTTTTATAAGTTGGGGCGAATCCCTGATAAGAGGTGTCTAATCTAAAAAGAGGATGTTCCATTGCATTAGCAAATTCCTTCATTTGAGTTTCTATGAATTCATTAACTTTTTGAATAAAAATAGTGCATCTATCTTCAAATGGTAGATTCAAAGGGGCATTTACTGCAGAAGTAGGGGATGTCGGCCTTCTTCTTTCTTTTTTAGCAGCCCTATTTCTCCTATTTTTTTCCCTTCTTTTCTGAGCTTTTTGTTTCTCTTTTATCATTTTAAGACAGTTTTTTGCCCATACATTGATTTTGTTTGCAGAAGCTGTTTTGATTTTAATCTCCTTATTGACAGCTATAATCTTTTTAAAAAATTTTTGAATGATAAAAGCAGCACTATCTTGAATGTAAAAGCTTCTTTCTTGCCGAGCGGGTGAATGGCTATATCTTTGGGGATCAATTCCTTTCCAAGCAAGATAATCTGTTTCCATAAATAACTCCTCTTATTTTTGAAAAAGTATAAATAAAAGGCGATTATAAAGCTATTAAGGTTTGCTAGATTCTTGAATCCAGGTAGATTAAAAGAATCTTTGAGCGACTTTTCATAGATCAAAATGTTTACTGGAGTGGTTTGTCGTGGTTTTTCTCTTTGAAAATTACAGCAGTAACTTTAAACGATGGTCTAACAAATGGTGTTTCTAGAACAGCTATTAGGGTCAATTCGTTAGTTTTTAAAACTGTGTCGCCTGCTAATAGGCCTAGTTAAATAGACTTCTTTAAAAACAAATGAAGTTTTGAAAGAAGTCTAATAGATTTCCCTTTCAAATTTAAGACTAGCCCGCTTATATTAGATCTCATTAGAGTCTTCATTTGTTCGTAAAAACAGCAATTTTTTGAACTATATCTTCAGGTGTGTTCTTAAAATAAATGAACTTTGTTTTATGGCGCTATTTCAATGGTTTGAGATATAAAAAAATTTCATTCGAGTGGAAAATAGAAGAAATGCAATTGTGTATGGACGGCGCATGCACAAGAGAAGAAGATCGGGAAAATAGGTAGAGCTTAGTATTGAGTGCAATGAAAGTTATATAACGGAGGAGAAGGGATTCGAACCCCCGAAACGCTTTCGCGTTTACACGCTTTCCAAGCGTGCTCCTTCGGCCGCTCGGACACTCCTCCAAAAGAGAGCAAAATAATAGCACATTACCTATTCAAACTCAATCTAAAAGTAAAAAAAATTTCTTTTTTAGGATAAAGTGTACTCATCACCTTTATACATTTCTAAAAGAGTGCAGACTTTTTCAACTTCTTCAAGAGTGTTTTTATAGCTAAAAGAAAATCTTAATGAAGATCTAGCATGTTGTGCAGAGCATCCAATTCCTAAAAGAACATGGGAAGGGCTTAATGAACCTGAAGAACAAGCAGAACCAAGGGATGCACAAACCCCATGTTGATCCAGATAAATCAGAAGATGATCCCCATCCACCCCTTCAAAATAGATATTGGAAACATTACAGATTCGATGATCTCCTCCGTTAATTTGAGCTTTGGGGAAAATTTTTTTGATCTTTTCTTCAAAACTATCCCGTAGCTTTTGCATACATAGCGCCTTTTCATCAGAAATTTCCTCTATAGATTTTGCTAAACCAAGTATTCCAGCGACATTTTCAGTCCCTGCTCGATAGCCATTTTCTTGCATCCCCCCTTTAAACAAAGGTCTAAATGGGGTTTTTTTTCTAAGATAAATAAAGCCAGTCCCTTTTGGACCATGACATTTATGTCCAGAAAAAGCCATTGCAGTAATCCCTTCATACAGGGGGATTTTTATTTTTCCAAGAGAGGCCACTGCATCAATAATCAATGGAATGTTATATCTATGAGCAATCTCTGCAATTTCTTTTAAAGGGAGAATGGATCCAGTTTCTCCATTAACAAATGAAAAAACCATCGCTGCCACCCCTTTTTCTGCAAACTCAACTATTTCAGAGATAGTTGGGGAGCAGGAATAATTTGTTGTGATGTAATGAACAGGGAGGAAGAGACTATCGACAGCAGAAAGAACACATTTATGCTCTATCAAGGTTGTTAAAATGGGCCCTTTTTTTTCGGAACAAATGCCTTGTATTAATGTATAGATAGACTCAGTACCCCCACTTGTAAAAAAAATTTCATTAGGTGAGCATTGAAGAAATGAGGCGATGGATTTTCTAGCAAGATGGATCTGATTTTTTGCATAACGCCCTTCTTTAGTAATACTGGATGGATTTCCTTGGATATTTTTTAAAGCGTCAATAAAAGTATTTAAAACCCCCTCAGAAATGGGGGTGGTAGCGTTGTTATCAAAAAAAATTGGGGCTTTATTTATTGACATATTCAATCCTTTAGCCATCAATGATGCCGTCGTTTTTCTTTTTTAGCAAGAACCAAACATTCACTTAATCCATGAACAGCCATTATGGTGAATGGCAAAGCAACAATGTTCGACATCAAAAAATTCCTTTTCTGTTTTGGGTACCCCATTGTTTTGAGTCCCTACAGGTTGAAAATACTCATTAGTGAATATGATTTTCAAATCCCTAATAGGGGCTTTTTGTAAAAACTTTGTGTGACGGGTAATTAATCCTGGGCCAGTAATATATTGGATATCATCAAAAGAAAGTTTTTTTATATCAATAGTTTTTTCTTTAAAAAATAAATAATCGATCATGCTTTTTAAAATTTTTGAATTAGGAGCAGCCCCTATCAAAGAATTTGCAACATGAAAGTTGTCGTTCATGTTATCCTTTCCTGCATAAAATTCGAGTCTTTCATGAATAGGGTTAAGAGAACGAATGCACTCCATATCGGTATCGACATAAACTCCACCATAATTATAAAGAATTTCATATCTCCAAATATCTGATTTCATCCCTGGGTTTGTGGATCGTAAAAATAGGGCCTTATTTTTCCATGGAAAATTTTCTACATCCTTGTCTGTCCATAGTCTATGTTCCCATTCTGGATGAATTTTTTTCCATGTACTCATAAAATAGAGGTAGGACTCAGGAATGGGCTTTTTTCCCACCCAAATATGGTGGATAATCTTTGGTATTTTATGAATTTTAGGGAGGATATAAATGTTTTCCTGTAAGAATTGGGTATGACAATAAAGATACAAAGAAAGGAATAAAGAATAGAAAAGTTTCATGAATAGTCCTATTTTAGCAAGGAACAATGCTAGAAAAAGGATAAGTTTGTGTCAAGGTAAAAGGATGGATATGGAAAAATATTTTATATGAGTTAAATAGTAAACAGTGTACATTTTTGATGTGGAATAAAAGTCGAAGTCTATCAAAAAAGAGGAGGATGACAAATGATAAAAAGGGGGATGGTTTTAATTTTTCTCATATGGACAGGGGTTTATGGAAATATTAGGGAGCCATTATACGACTACATTTCTGGAGATGCCTTTCGATCGATTGCCGATTATATCTATGAAGGGCCTGATTGGTATGGGGTTGGAAGTGGAGCTCCTTTAGATCGAAGAATTTTCAAAAATAAACCTGGGGATATTATATTTGTTCAAATATGCAATCTCAATAATTTTATAAGGAAAATTCATCCAAAAATCAAAAACCCTTATATTCTAATTACCCACAACCATGATGATCCAATAGATGAAAAATATAAAAATTTTATTAAAGATCCAAAAATCATTAAGTGGTATACCCAAAATAGTGCGATCGAAGATGACAAACTTGTCCCTATTCCCATAGGAATAGAAAATAGGTATTGGTTCTTTAAAAGAACATCTGATGATCAATTGATAGAAAAAATAGGAAGTCTTGACTTTATAAGAAGCGAAAAAATTTATTTAAATATTACAGTGGGCAATTTTGTAGATGAAAGGGGCGCGGTTTTAGACTTTTTCAAAGATATGCCCTTTGTAGAAAATGCTGAAAGAAGAGGGTATGAAGACTACTTGAAAGATTTAAAAAAACATCATTTTTGTATTTCCCCAAGTGGAAATGGGATAGATTGTCATAGAACGTGGGAGGCGCTGCATATGGGATGTATTCCAATTGTTAGACCCACAGTTAAACCTACATTAAAAGAAGCTCTTGGAAATAATTTTATGTATGAAGATCTTCCTGTGATTATTGTGAAGCAATGGGATGAAGTTACCCCGGAATTTTTAGAAAATAAACTTTTAGAGTTTAAAGCAAAGAAGTTTAATACCTCAAAACTCTATTTTCCTTATTGGAAGGACTTAATTTTATCCGAAGCACGAAGATATAAATCAACACAGTAGTTCATAGATTTGTAAACTTCTGAATCTGAAGATCTATTTTTTTATCCCTAATAAAAGTAAATCTTCATCACTGATCCAAGAACATCCGTTACGATGATTTGCAATGCAGATATTTTTGAGATTATAAACTTCCTTTGCATTTTGAGGAACTCCAAAATGGTGATGATCTGTGGGTTGAAAATAGGGGTAGGGAAAAATAATATTTCTTGGATCTTTGAAGAAATCAGAATTTTCTAAAATGATCTTTGTGAAAAAATTCGGCCCCGTAGAGTCTAGCACTTTGGTAAATTCAGATGAATGAGTGTCGATGGATTGTGTCATAATATTGCTCTTTAGTTTGACGATAACATCCTCAAGAATTTTACTCCTTGGAATAGATCCAATAACTCCATTATTTACAAGATATGAATTTTTATCACAAATACCAGCAAAAAATTGCAGTCTTTCTTGAATGGGGTCGAAGGGTCTAATGCACTCAACATCCCCATCTAAATAGATTCCACCAAATTGATACAAGATTTCATAACGCCAAATATCGGATTTCATTCCTGGGTTTTCGGCTTTATCAAAAAGGTCCTTATTGATCCATGAAAAATGTTCAACATCAGCGTCAGTCCATAGTTTGTAATCCCAATCAGGGTGTAACCTTTGGGCGGTAAGCGCATAAACTTTGTACGCTTCAGGGATGGGTTTGCTACCAACCCAAATTTGATGAATCACTTTAGGTATTTCATTGATGATAGACTGATTTAAAACTTTTTTTTTCAAATAATGTGTGTGACCAAAAAGAGATGTACATGCAAAAAATAAGATTGAAATGACTTTCATAGGCTTCCTAAAAATTTAAAATTAAATTTTATTCAAATTAAGAATAAAAGGAAACAAATAAAGTAGTAAATTTTTTTGAGGACTTTTAATCTCACACTTTCAATTGGAATCGTCTTTTATTTACTCAAAAGTTTTGTGAGTAAAAGGGTGATGTTATCATGACCCCCGCGACTTTTGGCCAATTCAATTAAAAATCTTCCCACGCCTTCTAAAGAATTCTGATTTTGAAGAATCCTTTCTAGTTCGTCATCTTTTACTAAATCAGATAACCCATCACTACACATTAAAAAAAGATCCCCCCCCTTTGCTTCAGCTTTTAAAAAAGAGGGGTTGATTTCCACACTTGTTCCAATTGCTTGTGAAAGAGATTGCTTTGCTTTTCTTTCTTTAATACTTATCGGCTCTCGATACTTACTCCCTGTAATATGGTCTGAAGTCATCTTTTTTAACCTTCCATCCCTTAATCGGTAAATTCTACTATCCCCAACATGAGAAGAAAGCATTGTATCTTTAAAAAAAAGAAGGGAGCATAACGTTGTCCCCATTCCAGATAATTCAGGGGTTTTATGACTTAAGTGGTGCACCCATAAGTTGGTTTTATGCATAAAATTTAAAAGTTGTTCACCAAGGATCGATACATCTTTTAAAGTGAAATTTTCAAAGGGTAAACCCTCTATCAAATGACAGATGTACTCGCAAGCTTTCTTTGCGGCAATTTCCCCTGCATTATGCCCCCCCATCCCATCGGCTAAAACAAAAAATTGTTGGTTCTTAAGGATCATCACAACATCCTCATTGTTCTTTCTAACAAGCCCTACATCAGAGGTTGCAAATGTTTCAAAATCGAAATGCGAATGCAAAAAAAACCCTTTTTGATTAATATCCGTAAAGTAATATTTTTATAACATTGATTAGATTGAATGTCACGTGTAAAGTGATCGGTGCATATAAAGAGCGTGTTTTTTCATAGACAAAACCTAAGTATAGACTTAAAAGAAATAGGTTAGCGAGAATAGATAGATTTTCTATTCCTTGAACTACTGAAAAATGAAAAAAACTAAAAAACAAGGAGGTAATAAAAATTGAAGCCACAGCCCCTTTTTTCTTTCTAAAAAAGGATTGAAAAACGCCACGAAATATAAACTCTTCAACAAGGGGTGCCCCTATTACAATAGAGACAATAGCTACTGACAACGTAAGGGGATTTTGCTTTGCTTGAATAAGAAAATTAACAGCGTTTTGCCCCATAGGGGCTGTATAATTCATCCATCTAAACCATGCATCAAAAAGATAAAACAATGCATAAAGAGGGGGAAAAGAGAGAATAAGAGTTATAAAGCCATTTAAAATATCCTTATTAATTGGCTTTTTTCCTGGAAAAAGGGGATCTTTAATGAGCCCTTTAATAGTAAACTTCGGGTGAAAAAATCTATATAAAAGGGTTAAGAGTAGAAATAAGACAAATGGGAAGAGGGGGGTTATCCCTCTAATTAAAGGCAAAATAAAGACACCTTTTGAAAAAAGGGTGTACAAAACAAACCCACACCCGAAGAATGAAAGAGAAAAAAAGATAAAAATAAAGAATAGATCAGTTGTTGAGGGAAAAACTCCTGAGTAACGTTTAAATGGAAGAGAAAAAAAACCTCTAGTTTGCGCAAAAATTGTCGTCACAAAAAAAATAAGAAAGAAAAATGCTGAACCCACAAGTAGATTTTCGATGCTTTCATTTAGAGGTTCTTTAATCATAGATATTGGATTGTGCTATTAAAATATAATCCTCCATTTCCTTAGAAATTTCTGCAACCATAGTTTTATGGGCAAGTCCAAGGGGGGAAAAGCTAAAGGTATGTCTGTTTAAAGTAGAATCCTCTTCCTTGTATGAGCCAAAATTAAAAGGAATAATAAATTCCTTTGTCAGTATTTCTTGTAGGACAACTTTTGGTTCCTTTTTCCGAATATCTAACACACAGATACGTACAGATAGATATAACCTTTTTAAAGCGTTTAACGGATTATAGGATCCATAGGTCTCTGCTTCTATTCTATGGTTTAATATTTCAGTAAAAATGACAAAATCGGAGCTGCTATTCATCTCTAAAAGCCACCTCATATCTTCAGAAAACGGCGATAACTCTAATTTTTTCAATTGTGAGCTTGTAATCATTTGAAAGTCATCAGTTAAGAAGAATCGACCCCTTGAAAGGAGCTTTTCTATTAAAAACTCTGTAAACTCAGAAGATAAATCCCATTCAACATCACTTTGACTTGTGTCTATGACCTTTATAACTGCAACTTTGGGTTTAGCTTGACCATTGCTATGGTAGTAAACTTGATCAGAAAGGGATTCATACTTTGAACAACTTAAAAAAAGTAAAAAAGTGAGAACGTGTAGTGATTTCATAAATGTTTGATCGTAACATAGAAATAGTAAGAAAGTCAATCTTTAGAAAAATCGATCTAGACTAAGTGTAATCCAATAAGGCTGAGGTGTTTTAAAAAATAATATTTTTTACCTTGTCATTAATTATAAATTAAGCGGAATAAAGATAGATACTATTGGGTAATTCATTTTTATCCATTTTTAAAAGTAAGATAGAAAAAGAGGGAAAAACAAAAAAGGGTAGGAAAAAATCAAGAGAAGTGATATATTGTGTCAAAAGTTCGTTGAAAAAATGAAATAGAATAATATATTGAGAAGAATCTCGCAAGGAGGATAAATGTCATTAGAAAATGCCGAACAAAATTTGATAGAATTCGGTAAAGAGTTAAATTTAGAGGGTTTATCATTTGATGAAAATCTAACCTGTATTTTGGGGATTGATAACACCTTTTCATTGCATTTAACATACGAGCCTCATTCTGATAGACTCTATTTATACTCTCCTATTCTTGATGGTCTTCCAGGAGATATGAAATCAAAGTTAATGCTTTATGAAACACTTCTTGAAGGCTCTATGCTAGGGGGTTTAATGGCCGGTGGTGGAGTTGGAGTGGCAACAAAAGAGGAGTTGATCTTAATGCATGCAGTTATCGAAATGGCTCATGCTGCTGTTGATGCTTTGAAAAAATTTGCACCAGCGTTTGTTGAAGCGGTAGAAACATGGAGATCTGTGGCTGCAAAAATTTATGCAGGAACCTATGATAAAGAGCGCGATGCCCCTAAACTTCCAACAGCTCCTGGAGCACGCCCTGGAATGGGTCCGGGTGGAATGGGTCCAAGTGGTTTAGGTTCTAAAGGGCCTTCTCCAAAACAAGGTCCATCTTCTAGTGGTGGAAAACCTGGCGATTCTTACATTAAGATCTAACACCTCTTTTAAATGAGAGAGAAAAAAGAACATCTTTAAAAGATGTTCTTTTTTTTATACAGAGGAAGTCTGTAAGCCACTTCGAGCTTTTATAAGAGCTGTAGAAATAGCATTTATATAGTACATCGTCTCTTCATGATTTTTTGAAACATTTGTTTCTATATGCTTTATACTGGTCATTACTGTAGAGTGGTCCTTTTTAAACATGAAACCGATTTTCATAAAAGGCATTTTTAGTTCATGTCGAAGAAAAAACATGGCAAATTGTCTTGGAAGGACACAGTCCCTAGTTTGTCCTTTACTTTGCATGTCAATCACTCGTATTCCAAAAATTTTAGCAATTTCTTCTAAGATTTTTTCTGCATTAAGGCCATCTAGAGTTTTCTTTCGTATCAATTTTTCTAAAATAGGCATTGCCCCACTGCTTGCTATTGAGTCTGAAATAGAGGCTTTGGATAGAGTTTCTATAGCAAGGGCTAGAAAATCACAAGAGGTAAACTTTTCAAGTAAGTAGTCCTTTGTTTCTTTGTCAATAATAAGGTCAAAGAATTTAAGGCGTTCTTCTAAAAGTTTCTCCCGAATGGATCTATCGGTTGTGGGGGAAACAGTTAATAAAATTCCCCATTCGAACCGGCTGATCAGCCGCTCTTCAATACATTCAAGTTTTCTTGGGCTAAACATTGAGCTTAGGATAATGATCCTTCCTGTTGTTTGAAGTGTATTGAATGTGTGGAAAAACTCCTCTTGAGTGGCATTTTTCCGACTCAAAATTTCAATGTCATCAATAATTAAGGCATCAATACTTCTATAGGTTTTTCTAAAAGTATCCATTTTTCCAAAACGGATAGCGTGAACCACGTGGTCTGTAAAGGTATCTGCATTCACATAAAAAACGTTTAGGCCGTGTGTTTCTAAAATAGCTTTAATTGCCATTAATAGATGGGTTTTTCCTGACCCTTTGGGACCGTAGATATATATTGGGTTTGGTGGATCCTGGGAAAGGGTTGTCATCAATTTTTTTTCAGTATCATATCCGAAAATTTTTCCAATGACTTTATATGAAAAGGCATTTTCTTCGGAGGGGAAGTAAGAATCTAAAGTTGCTGTTGAATAAGTGATATCGGAAGTGAAGTTAATAAGAATTTCTTTGGGTAATTCTTTAGGTTTAATCCGCTTATCATCGGCTTCAACATGGATTTTAATGCACTTTCCATTGGTATCTAAAAAATGTTCTTTTGCAAGAGGTAAAATATATTCGTTGATCCACTGGGTTTGAAAAAAATTATTGGATTTAATAAAAATATTACAAGCATCGAATCGAACCACTTCTAAATTTCTAGCCCATTTATCCGTTGTTGGCTTGCCGTACTTTGTTTCCAAGAAGTCAATGAATAGATCCCATGCTTCCACCTTAATTTCCACCCTCTTGAGTTTAAAACATACCTATGTTTATTAGTTCCCTTTTAGTTCCTCATCCCTTTATAACTGAAATACCTGTTTTTTTCTCACCATATTTTTTATTCACAACCCATTGTTGTAATGCTCCTAAAAGAGAGGATAAAATAAGGTAAATATTTAGACCTGAAGCTAAGTTATAGAATACAAATAAAAAGACAACAGTCATTATTGGACCCATTGACTGCATCTGCTTTTCCATGTCTGTAGGGTTTTTTTTCTGTGGCTGCATACTTGTGGTCAGTTTTTGTGAAAAATGCATAGCAAGGGCGCCTAATATTGGTAGAAGATGAAACTCATTTCCTAAGAAGGGAATATTTACTCCCCAAGAAAAAAGAGAGTCAGGAGCTGTCAAATTATCAATCCATCCGGGAATAAAGATGGCTCCTCTTAAAGCAAACTTTGTTTTTAAAAGATCAAACATCCCGATAAAGAATGGAATTTGTAAAAACATAGGTAAAATACTTGCTAGTGGATTTACCCCTTCATTTCTAAACAACATCGAAAGCTCCATTCGAAGCCTTTGTGGGTCATTTTTAAATCGCGCTTCAATTTCCTTTTGTTTTGGAGCAATATTTCTCATCTTAATCATCGACTTGAATGCTTTTGCATTGAACGGATAAAGAAGTAATCGAAGTGTGATTGTGAGTAAGATAATTGAAATTCCCCAAGAGTGAGTGATCAAAAAGAAAAAGTCTAAAAGAATATTCATAAACTTAGCAAAAGGATCAGAGATAAAGGTTAACCATCCCCGTATTGTAAGGGCCTTTACAAATTCAGGATTTGACCCAGTGATGTCATTTGTTAAAGCAGCATCGGTTTTTATTAAGGTTCCTTTATCTAAGGGTCCGGCATAAAAATAGTATGAAGAGGGGACTAAAGAACTTTCGTAGGGGGTTAAAATTTCATATCCTGGAAATTTTTCTTTTGGATGTAGACTTAAATTAACATCGACAAGTGTGGCTCTTGATAAAGCATCCGCCCCTTCGATTTTAACAGTTGTAATCCCTTTTGGATGATTTCCTGTTGGATGCAAAATAGTTGAAAAAAATCCATTGATATTTGCAGTCCAATTAGGGGATATATTATCCACAGAAAGGGTTTGCTTAGGAAGGGTAAAACTATCAAGAGTCATCTTCTTTCCATTAAAATTATAGTAAAGAAGAGAAGGGGTATAGCTTCCTGAATCAATTTCCACCTCTAAAATTCCTGAAGAGATCATTAATGAAGGGACAAAACCATTTACAGAGTTTTTCATCTCAAGGGTATAGGGGGCATTATCGACGAATTGATAGGTTCTTACAACCTCTTTTCCTTCGATTTTTCCTTTAAATTGGATCGAATTCTTTGTGAATTTTGTAACTGTGTAGGTGGGAATTACATTTCTTGTGGATTGAGTTAAGGCAAGAGCATAATGATTTGCTGGAACTTTAAAAACGGTGTTCCCTTTTTCATTAACAATATCCCTGCGAAGAAGTGGGGTGTAATTTGCCTCTGTACCCTCTTTATAGAGCACATTTCCTAAAGCATCGACAGTATAGCTTTTGTGAAGGGGAAATAGGTTGTTTTGAGGAGATTGCTTTTTCATCTTTCTATCGATTGAAACAGGGTATATGATAGAAGATGGATTTGTAGATGAGTGAAGTTTCAAATTGATTTCTGAAATTGCTCCCCCTTTATCTGAGAAGACAACTTGCATCAATTCATTTTCTAAAAGATAATACTTTTCACTTTCATTTATATGGGCAATCCCTTTTTCAGAGACTAGCTCCTTTAAGTCATTAAGCGCATCGACATTTGTCACAGATGAAGTTTGATGGCTCCAAAATCCAGCTAAAGCTAAGCCATCGACTGTTTCAATAAGGGCAATTCCATCTTGAGCCGGGGGATCACCTAAAAATTCAATAGATTCTTTGTACACAGCTGCTGATATTTTAGGTGTATCAGAGCAAAGATTTGATAGGATAAAAAATTCATCCCCTTTTTTTAAAGGGGCGTAGCTTTCAATAATTGGAGTCTCCTTATCAGAGTAAATTAAAATCCCTTCTGAATTTTTCTTTACTAAATGGACAGCTTCATTATCTCTAAGGAGGGTTTTAGGGTAATTATCTCTGGATAGGGTTACATACCCTTGGCCTATTGAAACAGTAGAGCATAAACTATGACCGAGGGTGTTTTTTAAAGGGGTAATAGGAAGATCGGAGAGGGTGATTTGTGCTACTGATTTTTTTTCTTCCATTTTTTTTGGAGTTGAGTCTATGAAAAATGTGTTAATGAGAAGAAATGTAGTTAACAGTAAAGTTAAATACCACAACGAACGTTTGTGCATAAAAATATTCCTTTTTTCAAAGGAGTATAACGATTTTTTCTTTAAATGTCTATGATATACTCAATCTAACTGAATTAATGAGTTTTTATTTGAGTGAGAAATTCTTTAAAAAGTTCAGTGTGACGGACATTTTCTAACCATTCATCCTCTAAAATATCATCTAAAGAGGGAAGAGCGTCAAAAGTGATACATTTGTTTAAAAAATGGACCGATTTTTCATATTCACAAGAAAGCGAGTATAAAGCAGCTAGGTGGTAATAACTTTCTGTAAACCCAAGTTTTGCCGACTGCATCAATTTATACTCAGCTTCTTTATAAAGATGATATCTCTCTTCCGAGGATAAAGAGAGCTCAGCCATATGGATTTTTGTCAGCGCATGATCAGCAAATAACGAAGGATTTTCAAAGGTGCTTTTTTCAGCAATTTTAAAATGGATGAGAGATTTTTCTAAAATGTCCCTGTCTTCTAGAAGTTCTCCAAGATGATCGTAAACAACGCCTAGCTTATGATGGATATTTGGGTATGAAGGATCAACAAGGAGAATTTTTTTTAAGACATCGATTGATTCGATATAAAATTGTTTGTTTGTTTTAAAATCACCATACACATCTAAAGCTCTTGCGTAGTGATAAAGTGAGTCTGTTTCAATAAAAATAGCATTTTTATTAAGGGATATAGCCTGTTGAAAGTGAGTGATTGCATCAGATAAAAGGCTTTCGTCATTTTGCAGTTCAGCAACCTCAAGAAGGGTTCGAGCGTAAGCAAAAAGGTAGACACTCTTCATGTTTAAATGAATAGCCCTTGTGAAAAATTTCATAGCCCTTTCATAGTAAGAGGGATCATCTTCTAATTTTGCAAGGATGGAATAGGTATAGCCTAAGTGATACCAAAGCTTGTGACAGGTTCTATCAATAGAAAGCCCTTCTTGAAATTTTTCTATAGCTTGATGATAAAGATCTGTATCTTCAAAATAGTTTCCTTGGGCAAATAGGGCATACCCTTTAGCAAAATAAAGGTCTGTAGACAAAGGGGCGTAGCCAAATCCTTCATGGGCTTTGTTTTCAGCATCGTATAATAAAGAGAGCTCTTCTTTAATATTTCCAATTTCAGAAAGAGATATAGACCAAATAGAATAGGTCTTAGGATTTTGAGCATTTAGCGTGTGTGCAAAGCTACATTTTTCTATTGCTGAATAGAGTCGTTTAACTTCTTTTGTCTTTTTTCCCGATGTAAAAAGAAGCTTTGCCCAAGATAGGTAAAAGGCGTCCCCTGTAGGATTGAGTTTTGCAGCAGTGATAAAGGACTCGTTTGCTTGAAGAAAATGGTCTTCATCTGAAGAGGTGAAAAAAAGTTTTGAAAGACATCGTGCAAGCTGATACCAATGTTTCCAATCGGAGGTCTCTTTAGCTATAGCTTTTTTTTGAAATTTTATCGCTTCTAAGTAGAGTGCTGAATCATTAATTTGTGTCCCTAAGGAAAGGGCGCAAGAGCTGTAACTACTCCAAAATGCGGGCTCTAAATTTTCGTTTAAGGTGATAGCTGTCTGATGGGCGTTTAAAGCAATGTTTAGATCAGAGACCTCTTCTGATTTTTTAGCTAATAGAATATGAACCTTTCCATAATCCCAATAGGTTTCTGCAAGAAGTTCTGTTGGGGCATCGGAAAACGTGTCTAATGCTTTTTTGTAACAATTTTTTGCATCTAAAATAAAGTGATGGCCATTTGTGAGCCTTCCAAGGAGGTGTAAACAAGCCCCCAAAGCTTTTAAAATTAAAAAATCATCTTTTTTCAAAGAAAGAGCTTGTTTAAATTTTTTATTTGCAAGGAGTAAATATTTTTTTGTTTTTGTGGACTGTCCGTGATGAAATAAAGCTAAACCTTGTTCATAAAGGAGGAGGTGATCAGTTTGATCTAAATGAGCAGCAAGTTCAAAAAGATCGTTACCGGTTGGATCCCCATTTTTAAGTTTTGCAAGCCCCTCGTCTTGGAGCAGTTTTGTATGATTTCCCTTCCCTTTATCTTCAAAAAAAAAGTTGTTATTTAACTCTGCCCCTTCATGAACATGTTCTTTGGAAAAAAGATTCGTAGGTGTTTTTTTTTGGCTCATACTATGGGTGTCTTTTTCACTCTTTAAAGTTTATCATTTTAGAGGATTTTCCCTTTTGATTCAAGCCATAGAAATTGTTTCAAGGGGATAAAAAGGGAATTTTTTACAGAGGAGAGGTTGGTTAAATTTGTTTTTTAAGGTGTTATAAAAATCTAGATTAATATAAAATTTACCAAAAAAAATTTTGAGATTGTTTCATGTTTATCATCAAAAAAAAGGTCTATGTATCAGATACGGATTGTACTCAAGCTTTGTATTTCACAACCCTTTTGCGGTTTGTTCAAGAGGCTTTTGAGGATGTGTTGAGGGAAAAATACGCAAAAGTCGCAGGGCTTTTTGTAGAAGGAAAGTTGTTGATGCCCATTGTTGCAACTTCAGCAGAATTTTTAGCACCAATTTTTATAGGAAGTCTCCTTGATATTCACCTCGACGTAAAGTGGTTTAACACATCTTTTGAAGTGAAGGGGGAAGTGTTTCATGAGGGTCTATTAAAAGGGAGGGTTTCAATCTCACATGTGTGTATTGATAAAGTCTCTAAAAAGGGTCTAAAGAGTAAAGAGCTATTTCATGATCTTTAGGAATTTTAAATTTTTCAAGTAAGAGGGCTAATGAGCCTTTTATCGAAGACAAAGAGGTAGGCTTATCTGTATAAATGGTGACAAAAGGGCGATTTCCCCATTTAAGATCCTCTTTGATTTCAATATCTACCTTTTTGATCCCAGGAATTTTAAAAAGAGCCTGTGTAATCTCTTCTGGATAGATATTTTCCCCTCCGGAAATGAACATGGCATCCTCTCTTTCGATATAGCGATATTTACCTTCTTTAAAAGAAAATCGATCCTTTGTGTTATAAAATTCATTCATGCAAAAGAGTTTTACAAAAAGAATCCCTTGGTCATTAATAAAAACCTTTCTCCCTTTAAGGGGCTGTCTAAAAAAGACCCCTTCTCCTTTTTGATATTTTTCGACAAAAACGTGGGAATAGGTTTCTGTCATTCCATAGGTAACGTATAAGGGATAGTGGTTGTCTACCAAAAAATCAGCAAGATCGGTTGGGATTTTTGATCCCCCAAGTAAAAGAGCTTTAAGATGTGGGAATGGATTTTTCTCCTTTAAAATTTCTGTTTGGGAAGGGACCATTGAAAGATGGGTGATAATGGAGGGGTCATTTGGCTCTATAGCAATAGATCCTCCCCTTAAAAAGGCTCTAAGGAGAATAGCTATTCCAGCTACGTGGTAGAGGGGAAGGTTGAGTAAATACACATCATCTTCTTCGAGGATGAATGCTTTATGGGTATTGATGATAGACTCAATAAATCCTTTTTTAGTTAATTGAATATACTTCATTTGAAAAGAACCAGAGGAGTGTAAAATAAGATCAGAGCCTGGATTAAAGGTTACAGAGGGTTTTTTTAATAGAAGGGGGGAGTATGGAAAAAATGGGATCCCCTTTATCCAACAGGTAAGGATGTTAAGGACACAATCTAAAGTTCTTGTCACTGGAAAAATTGGATCGACAACGGTTCTTTTTTCAATCCATTGAAGTAACTGCACATAGCTTATTTTTTGATCACGAATGTAGATTGCTGTCATAAAAATTTAAGGGTATCGACCCCCACAGGATCATTGCCACAAAGGATTGAAGAAAGTATTTTTATGTGATTAATCCCAATAGAGGTTTCAAAAAGGCTACTTAAAGAGATAGGGATTGGAAAAAAGGCAGCTTGAAGGGCGCGACATTCTTCAAGTCCCCCAACAAGAGAGGGTTTAACAATAATTGAGTAAAGCCCCTTTAAGAGCTTAATCTCTTCAGTAGAATGAAAAGCGAGGAACATGTCGAGGGCAAATGCAACCTTTGTTTCTTCATAAAATGGGGTTAAATCGTCATACTCTTTTACTGGATCTTCGATGTATAATAACAAAGAGGTATCGATCTTTTTGCAAAACGTAACAGTTTTAGAAAGTTCCCATTTTCTTTCTAAATCAATTCGAATATTTTTTTCTTTTCGGCGAAAGGTTTCATAAAATTTTATAGCCTCTTCAATACCATAATTCCCAAGCTTTAATTTCACATTTCCCTTTGGAGCAACAAGTGGAGGTTCAAGAAAAAGGCTTGTGATTTCTGAAGAAAAAGGAGGGGGTATGTGATCTAAAGAATATAAAGCGGTCTTTAGACCAAAAAGGACAGAAGGATAGAGAGGGAAAAAATCACAATATCCATCTAACAAGCTCTTTTTAACCCCTTCAAGTTGATCTACCGCCATTTCTAAGGTTTCGATACTTCGTCCTGGGAGGGGTGAAACTTCACCGATTGCACTTTTTTTGTTTTTTTCTATGTGAAGATAGATCCCTTTACGATTTTTTAGAGTATAGTTTTCTAGCTTAAAACTATCTATTTCAGAAAAAGGGTTCATAAGGTGGCTATTCTCCACCCAATAATTGTTAAAAGTGCATAGAGGGTATTAAACATTGCCGTTTTTTCAAATAAAGGGACAATTTCTAAAGAATCAAAAGCTTTATAAACAGCATGAGATAGAGAAAATCCTTGTTTGAGGAGAATTAGAGGAAGTAAGGTGATGAGTGGGGCATTAAAAAATAGTAGACCTAAAGGGGGGATAACAAGAGCTATAAAAAGAAATAACATGTATTCAATTTTCCCCCAAAGAAAACCAAAGCGTACAACAAGGGTTTTTTTATTCCCTTTTTTATCCTCTTGCATGTCACGAAGATTATTCATCGCAAAAAGCATTAAAGAAAGGGCCCCTGGTAAACATCCAAAGAAAACAGCATTTGCTGAATAGCTCTGGGATTGAAGGTAATAAGTAATTGCTGTTCCTAATGGTCCAAAAACAATAAAGACAACAATATTGGCAAGACCTGTATTTGCCAGGGAATATCTTCCATAGGAGTAAAAAATTCCTAAAAATAGGGCAAGAAGAAGAAGAAATACAATTAAAATTCCCCCTTTAACGATTAAAGGAATAGCAAGAATTGCCGAAATAAAAAAGGAGGTAAATGTAAGAATTGAAAGTTCTTTTTGGGATAAAAGACCTAAAGCCCCTAAGCGAGGGGGTCCAAGTCGATGAGAAGTATCCCTTTGAGCTTTATGATCGAATAGATCGTTGGCGTAATTTGTACCGATTTGAAGAAATAGGGCTGAAAAAAGGGTATAGAGATAGATAACTATGTCGTAATGATGATCAAACCGAGCTAAAAGCATTCCTAAAATCACAGGAAAAAAAGAGGCAACCAAAGTTTTAGGTCTTGCTCCATAAACGATCAAACCAAAGAATCCTTTTTGTTTTAAAAATTGAACATTCATAATTATCCTCTTTTTGGAAAGGGTGAAAAATTAGGCCTTCGTTTTTCAAGAAAGGCATCGCGCCCCTCTTGAGCCTCTTTTGACATGTAATATAAAAGGGTTGCATTCCCAGAAAGTTCTTGAATACCTGCTTGGCCATCAAGTTCAGCATTGAAAGCAGACTTTAGACAGCGTAAAGCAAGGGGGGAGTGTTGTAACATCTCTTTACACCATTTTATCGTTTCAGATTCTAAGGCTTCAAAAGGGACAACGGTATTGACTAAACCCATTTCTAACGCCTCTTTAGCGGTGTATTGCCTGCACAAGTACCATATCTCTCGAGCCTTTTTTTGCCCCACCATCCTTGCTAGAAAACTTGCCCCAAACCCCCCATCAAAAGAGCCTACTTTAGGGCCTGTTTGGCCAAAAATGGCATTTTCTGAAGCAATGGTTAAATCACACATTACATGTAAAACATGCCCTCCTCCAATGGCATAGCCATTGACCATTGCAATGATCGGCTTTGGGCATGATCGAATATTTTTTTGAAATTCTAATACATTGAGCATTTCATTTCCTTCTTCATCGCTATATCCTGCATCCCCACGGATTTTTTGATCCCCCCCGCTGCAGAAGGCTTTACTTCCGGCACCGGTTAAAATAATGACCCCTATACGTTCATCCATTCGGGCATCTTGAAGGGCAAAGATCATTTCATGTATCGTCTTAGGTCTAAAGGCATTATGAACATGAGGTCTATTCATTGTGATTTTTGCAATGCCCCCCCCTTTGTGGAATTCAATATCCTCAAAATCCATTATTTTTTCCCACCTAACAAGACTTAACACGCTCATTTACAACCTCTTTTTAAAGAGTAGTAGAATATTCAAATAAGAATTAATTTTCAATAGATTTTTTTAATTTGATTTTTAAGTGTTTTTTAGTATAATAATTACATAAATAAAACCTAAACATTAATGAATATAACATCCTCTATACCCCCTGGTGTCTTATTTTTTACATCTCCAACTCTTCTTGTTAAAGAGGGAGAAAAAGATGAAAAAATCAAAAAAGTGGCCTTGTGTATCGCTTCTATAGTAGTGAATATTCTCCTTATTGGAATTGCCTTTTTTATTTCAATGGAGATTCGCGAAAAGGTGGAGAGAGAAATTGGGCGTCAAATGGCTGAAAAAACAATACCTCTATCTAAATCTTTAGATGAAACAAACAGCACGGCCCACAACCCTTGTTCAATTGATGAGTTAATGAATAACCCGTCGCAACCACCTTTAGAAGAAGAGACAATAAATACAGTTATAACTCATTTGAGTCATTTTTATGAAGAATATGATTCCAAAAACGCTGATAAGCCAAATATTGTAAAAGAATATATTTTAAAATTAGAAAATATAGGTAAAATAAACAAACAAGTGTGCGAAAAAATTGTTGATTTTGCGACAGTTATAAAACTTGATTCTGATGACATACAATACATTAATACCGTGTTTTCAAGATCTGAATAATTTGTTGTGGACATTCTAAGTGGATAGCGTGGCTTCTAGCTTTAACAAAGTGTGTGTTAGGAAGATTTTTTCCCTTAGGGTCGTCTTCTTTAAAAATATAGGTGATGCCTTTTTTTCTATTGGTTATTAAACAAGGGCCCTTAGTGATAGAATATTCTTCTAAAATGTTCAATAGATTTTCCTTATTTTGAATAAAGCGCGATAAAGGAGGGGTAAAGCCGTTAAAAAGCTCTTGGCTATACCACAATTTAACAAAGTCTTTTATAGAGAGAGTTTTTAAAGCTTCTATCCAACCTCTTTCTTTCTTGATCCGTTCTTCAATATTTATACAAAACGTGGTTGTCGATAAAAGGGTAAGGGATAAAAAGGGGGCTTTATAATAAAGAAGGGCCTCTAATGCAAGTCTTCCTCCCATGGAATAGGCAACAACATGTTTCGGGGGTAAATCAGCTAAACTCTGCAAAAAATCCTTTTTTTGCATAAAGGGTCTATTTCCATGGCCAGGTAAATGTTCTGAAATCACTTTAAAAGAGGCTTTAAAAGGATCAAAATCGGAACGGTTTCCTAAAAATCCGTGAAGGCAATAGATCTCTTTGGGGGGAGGGGCTTTTTTTGAAATGAGAAAAGGGATAATTTTTCCTTAAAATTAGGTTTTTCTATGTTTGTTTGAATGTAATCGTCTAAAATTTGATGTAAGAGGAGATTTTCTTCTCTATTGGATGGAATTTCAATGATACCGCCTCTGTTTTCCTCTAAAAGATGACTGATCATTTTAGTGTAATCGTTTGAAAATTCAGCTTTCCAATAGGGGATATTAAAACAAGAAGCAATCTTTCCAATATCTAAATTTGTGGGGGGGGAGATCACAGTATTTATAAAATCCTTTTCTTGATTGTAGGATAGAAAATCAAAAATTCCCCCTCCATTGTTGTTAATCACAACAATAATAAGGGGGATCTTATTTTGATGCATCAAAGTTAAAGCGCCAATATCATGAAGAAAGGTGCAATCGCCGACAAGAGCTACAACAGGAGCTTGTATTTTAAAACAAATACCAAGAGCCGTTGAAAGATTTCCATCTATGCCACTTACTCCACGATTGCCGTAAAATTGAGATGTGGCTTTTTTCGGAAATAGGAAATTATCTGCATAACGAATCGATAAACTGTTTCCAAAAAAGAGGGAAAAGGGTTTTTCTTCAAGCAAAGGGAGAAGAGTTGTAATAGACATCGGTTCATA
>JBIKLZ010000015.1:0-22238 GCA_044359535.1 Chlamydiia bacterium | reverse complement strand
CTTCCCTTTGTCCAAACATTTCCAGCCTCCCCTTTTCAATATTTAAAAGGTGGGTAAACCCTTTCACTTCTCCTTTAGTTTCTATATCAATAGCCACCAAAGCAGAGCCATCTTTTACAACTATTTTACATGGATAGACCTTTGCCACCGCTTTAGAAAGGGGGATGACCGACTCTTTCCCAGGAAGGTGTGTAAAATAGCAAAAGGGCTCTTTTATCTGAATCACTTTCTCCCCCTTACATCAAAAATTTTAATACGATTTCTTTTCATAGTAAAAGAGTATACCAAAAAAAAGGCTTTAAAAAAAGGAGATATTCCTGTATGATTTGCTTCATGAATATTTTTGGCGCCGCTTTTTCCTTATTTCTTGTTTTCAACGTTGTTGGAAATCTCCCCTTTTACATTGCTTTATTAAAAAATTATACTCCGAAAAGGCAAAAAACCATTTTAGTTCGTGAACTTATTTTTGCAGCGATCATTTTGCTTTCATTTAGCTTTTTTGGGGATACCATTTTAAATGTCATTGGAATCACAGAAGGGATTTTAGGGATCTCAGGGGGATTAATTCTATTACTCATTGCCTTAACAATGATTTTCCCTAAACATGAAGTTGAAGGACTTCCTGGCCATGAACCCTTTATTGTTCCCATTGCTATCCCAGCAATGGCAGGTCCTGGAAGTATCACTGCAGTGATGATTTATTCAAAAACATTTGAATATGCGTGGCAAACCCCTTTTGTCATCCTTTGTGCTATTGTCCCTTCGTTATTCATTTTACTCCTAGCTTCTAACATAAAATATCTTGTTGGAGAAAAAGGGCTCCTTGCTTTTGAGCGCCTTGGAGGTCTATTGATTTGCTTTATTGCTGTTCAGATGATTGCAAGTGGTACAATTAAAGTAATCAAAGAGAATTTTGAGCCTAAAGCTCTTTCAGAGCACGTTTCCCATATTCATTAATTTTTTTAAGTAGGCCTATTAAAACAATCTATCCTTTTAAAAAAGGGTCTATTCTCGAAATGGATCTATGTAAGGGGAAACTTTTTGTTCCAAATGCTCTGGAACTTGAGCTTCTAAAAGAATATCATTTTCGTCATAATCGGTGCTAAGGACAACTCCCTCTCGAAGGATTTCATCAACAAGTGGATATTGGCTTTGATCTATCCTTAAATAAATGGTTTTTCCGAATTTTGAAGCCTCTTTTTCCATCGCACTTAAAAGCTCTTCAAACCCCTCTTTAGTTACTGTCGATATTCCAATCATATTTTTAAATAAAACTTTGAATCGATTTAAAGTTTCCTTTCTCTCTAAAAGATCTATTTTATTCACAACTACAATCATTGGCTTATCCTCAACTTTTAGCTCTTTTAAGACAACCATTGTCGCTTCAAACCTCTCTAAAGCCCCTTTTTGTGAACCATCGACAAGATGAATTAAGACGTCGGTATAACAGACCTCTTCAAGGGTACTTCTAAAGGCTTTAACCAAAGCATGGGGCAATTTTCGAATAAATCCTACTGTATCAACAAGGACAATTTTTGAACGATTAGGAAGTTGATAGCCACGAGCAGTTGTATCTAAAGTAGCAAATAATTTATCTTCCACTAACACTTGTGCCCCTGTAAGGGCATTTAATAGGGCAGATTTCCCCGCATTGGTATATCCCACAATGGAAAAAGTTGGAACTTTACTTTTAAGGCGTTGCTTACGTTTTTGCTCCCTTTGAGAAACTATCTGCTTCACCTCTTTTTCAATTGTCAAAAGCTTATGTTTTAATATCCGCTTATCCACTTCAATTTGCTTTTCACCCTCTCCTCTAGAGGATGAACTTCCCCCTGAAGAGCCCCTTTGTCTAGAAAGGTGTGTCCACATCCGTCTTAATCTCGGAAGTTGGTGACGAATTTTTGCCATCTCAATTTGTAAAAGGGCTTCTTTAGTCCTTGCATGCAATCCAAAGATCTCTAAAATCACCTCCGTTCTGTCAAGGACGGGGATTTTTGTCACCTCTTCAATATTTCTTTGTTGATTTGGGGTGATACTATCATCAAAAATCAGCACATCAATCCCTTCAGCTTTACATATCTCCCCAAGTTCTTCCACCTTTCCAGATCCAATGTAGGTCGCTGCTGTATAGTTTTTTATGGGACAGAAAATCTCTCTTGTCTCTTTTACTCCAAGAGTTTTTGCTAAAGCGGCAAGTTCTTTTAAATGTTCCTGACACTCCTGTATATCCTTTCCTGAAAAATGAACCCCTACAAGGAGTGCTTTATTCAAATTTTCAAAAGTCGATCTTTCTTGTTGCTCAATTTTCTCAAAATCAGACATCAATTATCCTTCCATCGGTTGCAAGCTCTACCCCAACAGGCAAACTCTTATTTACTGCTTCATGTTCTACTTCATGATTCATATGAATCAAAAAAGTCTTTTTTGCTTGTGCTTTTAAGCCAAAAGCGGCTGCCTCATCAATAGAAAAATGCATATGGCTTCCTGAAAAATTAAGGGCGCTCACAATAAGAGTTTCAACCCCTTCCAAAAATGAAAATATCGATTCCTCATAACATTTAATGTCGGTGAGATAAGCCATTTTTTTATATCTAAATCCCAAAACAGGGACACTTCCTTGCTCATAACTACAATAAGAAAATTCTTTTTCCCCCA
Source organism: Chlamydiia bacterium (assembly GCA_044359535.1). Taxonomy (GTDB): domain Bacteria; phylum Chlamydiota; class Chlamydiia; order Chlamydiales; family 2-12-FULL-49-11; genus JAJACQ01. Next base: position 19,583 of record JBIKLZ010000015.1, on the reverse strand, counting down.
CCATAAAGGTTCCAGATCTTTCATTAAGCTTGTGAAAAGAAAATCTTTCTAAAAGATAGCCAAATCGACAGGCAATAATTTCATAGGTATTTTCTGAGCAAAAGACGGGGATTTGCTCACAGTTACTTTGATAAAAAAAACCCCTTAAATCATCTAACCCCCCCACATGGTCTTCATGAGGATGGGTCAAAAATAAAGCGTCTATATGATCTACATCATACTTTAACATCTGATATCGAGTATCTGGCCCTGCATCTAAAAGGATTTTCTTTCCACCTATTGAAAAAAGGCCTTGCGAACGAAGCCTTTTATTGGCGCGATTTTTTGATGTGCAAACGTGACATTTACACCCTACACGAGGAATCCCTGTCGATCCACCAGTTCCTAATAACACAAATGTCTCTTTCATACTATGAGCATACCTGATCGGCTACTATTTTTCCATAGTAAGCGTGATATAATAATCCCCTTGAACCAAGAGCTGTAAATAGGTACGTCTCATCATCGATTTTCTTTATCAACGGAAGGTAAGTGCTATCCTGACACACTCGAACCCCTGCAGCAAATTTTTTTTCCTCAATGGTTTCTAAGTCTCCCATCCAAGGCTCTATATTCTTTAGAATTTCTCTTTCTGCAAACGCCTCGTCCACATGTTCATCCTTAAACTCGTGTTCATAGGTGCTTCCTAAGGCAATACCATCCCCTTCTAAATAGGAAATATGTCCCCTTCCAATCACCGTTCCAAAGCTCGAAGGTTCAAGTTTTTTTTTGCCCAAAAACTGCTGCCCCTTCACATATTTTAACCCAGAAAGATCTAACATCTCTTTTAGACCAAACCCTGTTGCAATAATCTTTTTTCCTTTGATCTCATCAAAACGTCTACAGTCTTTTTCTATAAAATGGTCTTTCCCAATCACCTCTTTTAACCCTTCAAGATATTGCCTCATATCAATTGTCACTGCATCTTCAATACAAGCATCCCCATTGACCATTTTCACATCGGAAAATCTTTTCAATTTTGAGGCAAACTTTTTTACCACTCCCTTAGAAAGAATCACCCTTCTCCCTGTTTTGCTTTCAACTATTTCAATCAACTCTCTTGAAGCTTTGTACCCCTCATCTGCAAAAAGTCCACGATTTCCCCATCTTCCTGGATAACGGTACAAAATTCCTGTGAAAATGCGTGATGCAGGAGCCTTACTTTCAGAATAAAAAACAGTGACTTTAATCCCTTTTTTTTGAAGAAAAAAGGCTGCAGAAAGCCCTGCAATACCTGCACCAATAACTACACAAGACATTTTTCTTCTTCCTTTTTATCTTCAATGGAGAGTTTATTTTTCCTTTTTGAAAGAAGGTAACTTTCACATGAAAAATTGAAAAAAAAGAGGACAAATGGGGTTAAAATCAAGGTAAAAGGAACCTTCATGACAATGGATTGAAGAGCTCTACCTACCCCCTCTTGTGCAATGAAATAGGTTGATTCTGTCATTTTTATCCCAAAACACAACAGTGAAAAAACGACCCCTACAGGAAAAAAGCCAATAAAAAAAAGGAGGCTATTGCTAAATACCGATTGAGCCACTCTCTTGATCATCTCTTTGAACGGCTCTACATCTAAACTTTTTTTAAACGCTAAATGAGGCGTTAAAAAAAATAGGGCTAAAACAGCAACCATTAGGAGGCTAAAAGAAGCGAGAATAAGGACAAAGGGACCAAAAGATAAAACTGTGGCACAAAGATCTCCAAATCCCGGCATCTGTTTAAATAGGAAAAATAGACCCATGACCACCCACAGGACTAAATAGATCGCCATTAATGGAAGGCAGAGGGTTAATACCGTTGAAATTATCTGAATAGAACTTAAAATCACTGTTCCTATTTTATAGTCTACCCCTTTGATTTCAAAAATGTACATTTTAACAACTAATACCCCTGCTGCTAAAACAATGCCCGCGGATAAAAAAAGGGAAACAAAAGGGTAAAAGACCCCAAAAAAACTCCCTCTACCTAAAAAAGTGTTAGAAAATTCAATGATCATGCCACATATAAACAAGACAGGAAATAAGAAAAAATTCTTTTTCCGACAAAACGCTTTTGAAAAGGCTCTGTTAAATATTTTTTCTATATCTTCTACTGTCATACCCTCTCCTATTGTTACATAGGAAAGTGTCTTTATGACTTTTTGTATATATATTTTGGACGGTAAATAGGGACCCCTTTGCCTTCCCTTGCCTCCAAACTTTCATAGACAATTTGCCTTCCTATACCTATTGAACGTGACAGTCCAAATAATACAGTAAACACGTTGGGAAAGTCAAATCCTAATGCAGCGAGTGCCACCCCTGAAATAGAATCAATATTGCAATAGGGATTTTGGATTTTTGGATTTTTCATCAAAATAGAGGGCACTTCAACCCTTAATTTTGTCGCAATATCTATTAGAGGATCTTTTAAAAAATGTTTTTTGCAAAAATCAAATAAAATAGTAGCCCGCGGATCTTCACATCTAAGGGCTGCATGTCCAAATCCGTAGATCAATTCTTTTTTTTCTAAAAGAGTTTCTACATAGCGTTTTACCCTTTCATTTGTCGGAAAAGCCCCCAGATCTTTGTATATTTTAGCGACAAACTCCAACCCGTCTTGATTTGCTTTACCATGCCGAGGTCCGGATAGGGCAAGCAAAGCAGCGGCAAAAGAGCCAAATAGATCTTCATGTCCAGAGGCTACTGCCTTTGCTGTAAACATAGAAAGATTGCCCCCTCCATGATCCATATGAAGATTGATGAAGATATTGATAAATAACTGAAATAATTCCCTATTTTTAACGGTTGCACACTGTAGCATCTGACAAAAATTTTGAACATAACCAAGCTCTGGCTTTGATGAAGGGGTCTTTCCCCAGCCAAAAGATCCATTGATCACTAAAGCTGTAAGTTCTGGAAGCATTGCTTGAAGATTCAAAAGATCTTTTTTTAGATCCCCTGTTCCAATATGCATCCCTAAAATCAATACTGCGATGGCATAAGTTTTCATCGGATGTCCTACTTTAGGAAGGTCATCAATAGCTTCTTTGACAACATGGGGGATCTTTGAGTGAAAGGATAGCTGCTTTTTAAATTCGATTAGCTCCCCTTTTGAAGGGAGGTTTCCTTGCTCAAGTAAAAAAATCACCTCCTCAACCTCTTTATCAAAAATATCAGAAATGGGATAGCCCCGATAAAATACCCCTTTTTCAGGATCAACCGATGAAGTGATGCAATACCCTATTGGATAGCCTCTTAATCCACTATCTAAATGATGCTCGCAAATTGTGAAAAGCTCTTTATCCATATTTACCTCAAATAGGTTTTTATAATGTCTCTTTCTTCTATAAGCTCTTTTTCTGAAAGCTTGATTTTTTCTAATAAAAAATCATCCATCTTTAGACCCTCAACCCTCTTTCCCCCTTGTGTTGGAAAAGAGAAAAAAAGGTCGCCATCAATCCCATAGCTATTTCCTTGGGAGTACATCGCTGTGCAAGAGATCTCCTTAGATGGAAAAATCCAATCTTTTAGTGCATCTATTGCTGCATTTGCTGCACTTGCTGCTGAAGAGTGCCCTCGAGCCTCTAGTACAGCAGCTCCCCTTTGTTGGACTTGAGGAAAGAGCACCTCTTGAAACCATTTTATATCCCCAATGACCTCTACAGCGTGTTTACCTTTAATTGTAGCGTGAAGGTAATCAATAACCATGGTAGAAGAGTGATTTCCAAAAATAGCAACCCCTTGAACGTGATTTACTCCCACCTTTGCCTTTTCTGCAATCATTGCTGTCGCTCGATTCCTATCAAGACGGGTCATTGCACAAATATGGGATGAGGGGAGATTTTTTGCTGCATGCTTTAAAATCAACGCGTTTGTATTACAAGGATTTCCGACAACAAGGACTTTAGCTTCTGGGGATCTATTCAGTGCCCTTCCTTGCTCAACAAAAATTTTCCCATTTTCTAATAAAAGATCAGATCTTTCCATCCCTTTTGATCGAGGACGACTGCCTACTAAAAAGGCATAATCAATCCCATCAAAAGCACAATCTGCCGATTCTGTTAATGTTATAGACAAAAGTAAAGGAAAAGCGCAGTCTTGCAATTCCATGGCTACACCCTTTAAGATGTTCATCCCTTGAGGGATCTCTAAAATGATAAGATCTAAGTAAGTGTCTGAACCAAAGACTTCTCCTGACGCTAAACGAAACAAAAGACTGTAGCAAATTCCCCCTGCCCCCCCTGTCACCGTAACTTTCACCCTTTTAACCATTTTTTTCCCCACTACCCAACTATCTTTGACTATGTTAATCTATCCTTTTGACTTCAACGTAAATTTTAAGGTTCTATGGAAAATTATGTTTTAAAGGCCTCTTGCAGAGATAAACCACACATTATCAGCCAAATAACAGCTTCTATTGCTCAAAATGAAGGCAATATTACAGATCTAGACCAGTATAGCGATAAAGGGACTCAACATTTTTTCTTACGTCTTACTTTCTCCATGGATGAAAAAAACCTTTCATCCCTTATGTTCTCCTTTAAATCCATTAGAGAATTTTTTGATATGGAAATTTCTTTAAGGGTTGAAAATCAGAAGAAAAAGATGCTGATTCTGTGCTCAAAACAACCCCATTGCTTAATCCACCTCCTTGAGAAAAAACGACAAGGGGCTATTTCTGTAGACATTCCGGCAATTGTCTCTAATCACAAAGACTGTGAGCCCATTGCAGCTTATCATCACATTCCCTTCCATCATTTTCCCATTTCAAAGGAAAATAAAATGGAGCAAGAAGCTTTAATTGAAGAACTTATAGAACAAAACCACGTTGATTTAATTGTTTTAGCAAGGTACATGCAAATTTTATCCCCCACATTTTGTAAAAAATATGAGGGTAAAATCATCAATATCCACCACTCTTTTCTCCCTGGATTTAAAGGGGCAAACCCTTATAAACAAGCCCATGATCGGGGGGTAAAAATCATTGGCGCCACATCCCATTTTGTCACTTCAGAACTTGATGAAGGGCCTATTATTTGCCAAGAAACCATTAGAGTTAATCATCACCACAGTATTGAAGAATTTATACGCTTTGGAGCCGATATTGAAGCCCTTGTCTTAGCAAGGGCAGTAAAGCATGTCCTTGAAGATAAAGTGTTTATAGATGGAAATAAAACAGTAGCGTTTAAATAAATCTTTATGCTTAGTTCTAGTTAGGAGAGTATCTTATAAAGAAAAATTTTTAAAAATGCATTTCTTTTAGATCCTCTCCTATTTTTTTCCCTTTTTTAATCAAGCAGTTGACGATAAACTCTTTTTTTTGATACTTTTTCACAACGAGAAAAAACTATCATGAAAAAAAAATGGCTTCTATTACTTTTTTTTACTTTTGTACATGGTGAAGAAAACCCCTCTACACCAAACACCTTTATATCAGACCTATTTGGTTCAACACCCGTTGATTGTATTTATCTAGGAATGGCAACCTACCATATCGATAAGCGGTGGAGAGATCGAAGTGATAATTGGAATAATCAATGTTTAGGGATTCAGTACAAAAGTATGTTTATTACAACATTAATTAATTCTCATTATAATCGCTCATATACTTTTGGTATTACAAGGGACTGGATAGGATTTAAGCCTAATAAAGATACAAAAATAACCTTTGGATATAGATTAGGGGGCATTTACGGATATGGAGCAGAACTTAACAAATGGGCAGAGTTATCCCCTATTCTTCCTATTTACCAATTATGCTCGCAAATACAGTACAAAAGGGTACGGATAGAGTTTTCCTACTTTAGAAATTTGCTCAGTGTTTACTTAACCCTTGTTTACGGGGAGTATTAGAATGTTGAAGTGGGTTGTATTCCTTTTAATCCCCTCTTTTTTTTTGGGATCTAACTACTCAATTCTTAAAAAATTATGGGGCAAACCCCCAAAGTCTGTGATCTATTTGGGTATGTGGACCTATCATTTTAAAGATCACGAAGGCAGTTGCAATAAAACCAACCATGCCTATGGCATTGAATATCAAGGCTATTTTATTTCCTCAATGATTAATTCCTATCATCAACAATGTGCAACCGTGGGGATTACAAGAGACTATTTTCAGAAACAATTAACTAAGGATGTGGCTGTTTCCCTTGGTTACAGATTAGGGGGAATTTATGGCTATGATAGCAAACTTAAATCCATTGCTGAATTTGCAGATAGGTATAAAATTCTCCCATATGGACAGCTTTACACCCATTTCATTTATAAACGCCTTCGCTTTGAAGTCTCTACCATTAACCAACTTGTTTCATTTCATTTTTCTTTATTATTGTAAGGTTTCCATATCCCCCTTTTTTATACTGACGGAGGGTGATTATTAAAAAATTTATATATATTTAACTGATTTTATTTTGATTTTAAATGGAACTCAGTTTATAATAATTCATAATAAATAAAGAGAAATAAAAATGGAATTAAATACAACCCTTTTAGAAACTTGTCCAATCAATGAGCCTACAGACACCCAAGGGGCAGCGCTTGATTCACCTGCAGCTCTTCTTGTAGGTCTTGCTCAAGGTGCGCTTTTTGGTCTAGCAGATCGTTTGCTATGTTCAAAAGATTTATTTACTGTTGCCTATTCTTCGTACTGTTTCGGTATTGGAGGGCTTCTTGGAGTTAATGTGTCTTTAATTTCTGCATCAATATGGACTGCTATTCTTCCAACTCTTGCTACATGTTTTACTCCAAAGTTTGATAAAAATATAACTATGGCTGCAGCAGCTTTCTCAGGAACCTTCGGTGCTATAGGGGCTCTCACATCTAAAAACGTGGTTTCAACCTTTGGAGCTCTCCCCTCTGCAATAGCTTCTTCCATTGTAATAATGGTACTTAGCTCCTTTTTCTTCGCGTTTATCAAAAGTAAAGGAGAAGAAAATGAAGGGCACCATACAACTATAGAAAATCTAAGACGATTAGAAAGCCAACTTGTGCTAAGAATTGGAGATTTTGACGCGGCACAAGCGCTTTTTGAAGACGAAAGACGAGCCGACGTATTTCAATTTCATATGAATTATGTTGAAGCAGATCGACAAGAGGAAGCTGATGCACAAGAGCTTTTAAATGCCGGTATTTTTGTTCTTATGGCACATGGAAGAATTCAAGCGGTCCTTCTTCCATCAGACACTTCAACCGAAGAAGAAATCGACTCAATAGCCTATAAAATTTTTGAGCTTTGTGTTAAATCTAGATTCTCTTTGTCTGTGACAAGTGCTTGTCCTATATGTCAAGAGAGTATTAGTTTAAAAGAACGGGTTGTTTCCTATCCAACGGCTGGTAATCCTATTGAGTACCACGTTGACTGTATAAAACCATGGATTAAATATCTTTTATCTGAACGTCGCACTCCCACTTGCCCTTCGACAAGATGGGGTTTACTCTAACCATTCTATTTTTTTTATCAATACAAATCTCACACTGAAATATTAAAAACTTTTATGACATCGTAAAATGTCACATATACAAAAAAGAAGATGATTAAGGCAACAAATGGAATAACCATTTTTTGCATCGTCTTTGCTCGAATTCTTTTTTTAGTCACCACTTCATAGAGTGTAAAACAAATATGACCCCCATCTAATACAGGAATAGGGAGAAGATTCATACATCCAAGATTAAGGGATATCATTCCAAGCCAATAAAGACCTGTCATGATACTACTTTTTGATCCGTCGTGGACAATTTTAATCATCCCTATAGGTCCAGACATATGTTTTGGACTTATTGTCCCTGTCAAAAGGCCTTTGAAGCTAAATGCAATATCTTTAATCACATCCTTAGCTTGGGCAAAGGGCCCTTTATTATAGATCACCTGCTCATCTTTTAATAGGACCCCAGAAAACAGCGTCTTTTGAGCTAATCTTTTTTCATAATCGTTTTTATCAAAAGATTCTTGGACCTTTTTTAGTTCTTCAGGATTTTTTCTTTCTAAAAAACTCTTATAAGAAATGGGTTCTGTCGGTGTTAAAAATCTATATCCAGAAGAGCTTTTCAAAAAATCTTCTCCAATACGTTCCTCCATTAAAGCAATTTCATTTTTATCCACATCTTCAAAAAAGGCTTTATCGGCATCTTTCCATAAAACGTCCTCACTTGGTCCTTCTTTAACCATCACAAGACATTTTCTTGTTTCAAGAACCTTATAAAATTCCTTGGGATTGTTTACTGCAATTCCTGAAACAGCAATGATTCTATCTCCCCTTTCAAGGTGAGGGACCTTTCCGATTTCTTCATCATCAATAAAGAGCAATGGCTCTTTAATAAAGAGCCCTTCACTGATTAAAAAGGGAATAAAATAGGTAGAGGCAAAAGCTCCATCTAAATCGATCTCCCTTTTATAATCGACAAACTCATCCCTTTGTTCATCAGTTAATTTTAAATCGCCTAAAACAATCCGAGGGACTTGGATATGCATTTTTTTCCCATCCCTTACGATTGTGACTAAGGCAATATCACTATTGATGATCGCACTTAATTGAGATACCGAATAAATGATATTCCCATCAACATAGACCACTTGATCCCCCTTTTTTAAGGAAGACTCTTTTAAGGGGGCAAAACTTTCTGCTAAAGGGTCAAATCCATCGGCAATCACAAACGAGGCTGGGGCTAAAATCCCCATCGATTTCCACTCTTTAGGAAACATTTCAGCCCTTTGATGTTCCTCTAGACTATATAAAGGGACAATACTATCGACAACCCCTTTTGATTGTGAAAGAATTTTTACCTCAACTTCTTTTTTACCTTTAAACATCCCTTGAATCAGCACATCACGAAAATTCTCATAAGGGGTTCCTTCTATAGAAAGAATTACATCCCCTTCCCTAATCCCTTTAGAATACAGCTCTGAGGTTGGATCCATTTTTCCAATAATTGCTGTAACCTGAGAAAAGGGTTTTTTCTCCCCCCCTGCAAAATAGATTCCAGTAAAAAGTATAAGGGCAAATACAATGTTTACAAAAGGGCCGGCACCAGCAACAAGCAATCTCTGCAAAGGCTTTTTACTATAAAATCCCCCCTGTATCTGATAAGGCTCTTTTCCATCCTCCCCCTCCATTCCAGCAATTTTTACATAGCCCCCAAAAAGAAGATAACATATTTGCCATTTCACCCCATTTTTTACCCAAGAGACAATAGGTTTTCCCATTCCAATACTAAAGACTTCAATTGTCATCCCTGCACGTTTGGCCATGATATAATGTCCTAATTCATGGATAAAAATTAAAAAACTTAATCCAAAAATTGAAAATAAAATACTAATTAGACTCATACCCCTACCTTGCTGAAAATGCTGCAGCCTCTCTACGTGCTTGCTTATCTGTTTCTAATACCGATTCTAAAGAACTGTCTTTAGAAATAGAACCCTTATTCATTAATTCTTCTAAACTTTCACCTATAGCTTCCCAGCTTACACCACCTTTGCAAAAACGATCAACTAATACTTCATTTGCAGCGTTTAAATAAGCTGGATATGCTCCCCCCTCTTTCAAAGCATCAAAAGACAACTGTAAACATCTAAACTTTTTTTTGTCATAGGGATAAAAGGTGCACTGCATAAATCGATCAAAAGCAAATGGAGCCATCACCCCTTTTCTTCTTTCCCCCCCCAAAAGGGCATATTGAATCGCTTGAAGAATATCGGGTTTACCGAAAAAGGCTTTTACAGCCCCATCTTTAAATGAGACAAAACTATGAACAAGACTTTGGGGATGAATCACCACATCAATTTGATCATTATCAATATTAAAAAGATGTTTTGCTTCAATCACTTCCAACCCTTTATTCATTAAAGTAGAGCAGTTAACAGCAACTTTTTTTCCACATCTATAGGTAGGGTGGGTAAAAGCCTTTTCATAGGTTGGAGGGGTTGAAAAAAATGGCCCCCCAGATGCTGTTAAAATATATTTGTGGACATCTTCACCTTTTTCCCCCAAAAGACATTGCTCTATTGCACTGTGCTCACTGTCTAAGGGGGCAATTTTTACCCCCTTTTCCCGACATAAGGACATAAACGCCTCCCCTGCACAAGCTAAAATCTCTTTATTAGCTAAGGCGATTTCTTTACAGGCACTAGCGGCTGCAAAGGCAGCTAAAATACCTTCAGATCCTTCCATTGCAAAAACACAGATGTCCACATCAGGGTGACTGGCTATCTCTTCCAAAGAAAGGGGATTTTTTTTAGAACCGATAAAAATAAATTTAGGAGAGTATTTTTTCTTTTGCTCTTCTAAAAGAGAGGTGTTTGAATAGCACGATAATGCTACCACTTTAAAAGCATCTTTAAAACAATCAATGACCTCTAAAGTTTTTCTCCCCACACACCCTGTTGAACCAAATAGTGCAATCCTTTTCATTCTTGTGCCTCAATATGGATCTGTCTTCCCTTTTTCCTAAGTAAAAAAAGGAGGAGAAAAAAATGGAGGGTGACAAGGGTTCCAGAAGTGGATAGACCCACCCCTAATTTTTCATATATCATTTTTGTCAGGGCTATTGAAAGGATAGAAATCAAAATATTGGACACAACAGAGTAATAGATCAACTCTTTTACATTTCTTGCATATAAAGAAGCAGTCACTGGGGGGATGCTGATAAGTCCAAGAACGGGAGCTATTCCAATATAACGAAAACCACAGGTAATTGAAAGGCTTGTTAAACACAAAAAAGCACATTGGACTATCATCGGCTTTTTTGAAGAAAAATGGGAAAACGTTTCATCAAAAGAGATCACCACCAATTCTTTGAAAAATACAGAGATAAAAAGAGTCGATAGGACAAGGATCATCATCCCTATCTTCAAATCATCGATATGAATCAAATCAATATTACCCATAATAATGTCTACACCCACATGGGAGGATTGTGTAAACATAGTGATTAAAATCACCCCTAATGAAAAAAGTGTAGAAAAGACAAGAGCTGTGCTTGCATCACTATTTAAATGAATCACTCTTTTTAAAATTTCTATTAAAAATATAGTAATCAGGGCAGTAATAATGGATACAAGGACATAAATGCCGATATTTAACGAAAGAAGGGTAAAATATGTTTGACCAGAAAAAACCTTCATCCCGATAAACAAAAGGGCTATGCCAAACAAAACAGTATGGGAGATGGCATTAGCTATCATTGTTTTCTTTTTTAGAAATAAAAATGTCCCCAACAAAGAAAAAGAGATACTATACGAAAGAAGGAGCAGTAGCTGAATCCACTCACCTTGTGTAAATAGATTATACAGGGACATCTTTTTCCTCCAATTTCTTTGGAATTTTTTGTTGATGTGGGCAATGCGTTGGATTTTTAAGCCTTTTAACAAGGATATTTTCCATCTCCTCGGTAAGGACATGTTCAATTTCATCGGCAAAAGCATGGACCCTATGTTTCATAAAGCCTACCTCACAAAGATAGACCTCCCAAAGTCTATGAAGCCTTACAACCCTTTCAGCATATATAACCCCAGCTTCTTTTAAAACCACAGTATACTCTCTAGAAATTTTTATATGAGCTCTTGCTCGGAAAATGACAAGTAAAAGGATCAAGGCCCCAGAATTTAAAACTTCTTTAACCTCAAAAATCTTCATCGCTCCCCCTTTTTTATAAAGGGATTTAAGGAGGTTTTCTTCCTGACATTTTAAAGAGAATAATATTCTTCTATACATCCGCACAATAAGCCCCCCCCGTTTTCCAAATAAAAGGGAAAAAAGGGTACAGGCTGCTGAAACTGTGGTTATCATCGGCCCTGTAGGTAAAACAAAAAGATCCCCCCCTATATATATCGACAAAAAGCTCCCTAAAAGGGCTGAAAAAGCTCCAAAGAAGGTGGAGAGAAAAAAGATCGAAGAAATTTTTTTAACCCACCAACGGGCAGCAATTGCTGGGGTGGTCATCATCCCTGCAAGAAGCAATATCCCACAACTTCTCAAAGAGATAATAATGACAACAAGAGTTACACATACAATGGCCCTTTCTAACCCCTTTCCGATCCCAAAAAAACCTGCAAAGGTTTTATCAAATTCAAACATTTTTATCCTTCTATGAAAAGTGAACAAGAAAAAAGAGAGTAAAATCATCACTATTGCATACAATTTCACATGAAAAGCAAGCATCGTTGCCGTCCGCCCGTAAAGAAAAATCATCACATTTTTATATAAAACAGGGTCTACCGATTGTAAGATTGAAGCAAGCAATACCCCCATTCCTAAAAAAGAAGAAATGGAAATCATCAATGCTGCATCAGGGCTTTTTTTCCACTGTGTTTGCAAAAAAGTGAGCTTTTTCATCGAGAGATAGGCCGTCCCTATGGCTCCAATGATCAATAAAAGATTCATCCTTTCAGAACTGACATCAAAGATAATTCCAATAAATGCCCCAAGTATCAATCCAGGAAAGGCACTATGGGCAATCACCTCTCCTATCAAAGCGCTCCTTCTTAAAGAATAGATCACCCCAATCCAAGATAAAGAAACGCATGCAAGGACCGCTCCCCATAAAGAAACTGTAAATGTGGGATCGGTTAACCACAAAAAGACCTCTTTAAAAAAAGGAATCATGTATTTCCACTCTCCATCTCTTTAGACAGCTCTAATACTTCTGAGAGGATAAAGTCGTTAGCTCTAAACGCTTTTATCAAATTGCTTTTGGACAACACCTTTTTCACAGGGCCACTATCTATTAAATAGTGGGAAAGTAAAACCGCCTCATCAAACTCTTTTCTTACTTCATCAAGGTTATGATGGATACAAATCACTGTTTTACCTAAGGCTTTAAGCTCTTTCATACTCTCTATAATCATCTCAGATGTGGTGTAGTCTACAAAGGCCATAGGTTCATCAAAAATATAGACCTCGGCATTTTGCATATAGGCTCGACTTAAAAATAACCTTTGCCTTTGCCCCCCTGAAAGCTCAGAAATTAAAGAGTGTTGCTTATCCAAGAGACCAAATTTTTTTATCAACTCTAAGCATTGTCTTCTATCCTCTTTAGAGTAGGTGCTAAACAATCCAGATCGAGAGTAACACCCCATTAACACCACCTCTTCCACTGTAATTGGAAATTGCCAGTCTATCTCTTTTGTTTGCTCCACATAGGCAATTTTTTTCTGGACCTGTTCAAATGAGTTTCCAAAAAAGGAGACAACCCCTGTAGATTTTTTTGTCAAATTAAGGATGGCTTTAATGAAACTACTTTTCCCTGCCCCATTAGGTCCAATAATTGCTGTCATCAAACCCTTTTTTATCTCTACGTTGATATCTATTAGGGCGGCAAAACAATCATAATGAACCGTTAAAGACTCCACTTTAATCACATTTTCATCACCTATTTCATAGATCTCTTTAACCGGCTTTTCTAAAAATGCTGTAATAACTGAGGTGCGTCTTTTCAATTGAGTCACTGTCTTCCACATTCGATGGATTGATTTTTCACTCATCTTTACATCCCTTTTTTTAGATTATTTGTCATTACAACGGCATTGTGTTTCATCATCTCCAAATAGGTCATCCCTCCAAGGGTATCTCCATATAGTGGATCACTACTTATAGAAACTTCTAATCCAAATTGTTTACATATTTCAATCACTTTATAAAGGCCGTCTTTTGGAAGATTGGATTCAAAAAAAACAATAGGAATTTTATGAAATTTAATATACTCTATCACCTGTTGAATTCTTTTTAATGATATATCTGCTTCTGTAGACAGCCCCTGCATAGAGAACAATCGATTGTCTCCATCTTGAATAAAGTATTTTTTTACAAAATAGTTAAAGGCATCGTGAGAGGAGACAAGGTAGAGTCTATCCATAGGCACTTTACTAAACATTTCAAGAATTTCTTTATCCAAAAAGGCCATTTTTTCTTCTAACACTACAGTGTTTGCTTGATATTCTGCACTGTTTTTTGGATCGACCTCACAGAGTTTTTCGCAAATCACTTTTGCCACTACACTCATAACACTTAAATCCATCCAGATATGTGGATCGATCTCATTTTTTCGAACAATAATCTTTTCTGGATGAGATTTCATCACACAATCACCGACAAACACCGCCTTTTTATCTGTTAACAGATAGTATAAACTAGGGTTGTGCTCAAGGGATAGCCCATTTCCAAATACAATTTCTGCCCTTTCAATTTTTTCTTTATCCCCTTTTCTTAATTGATAGGAGTGGGGATCAATTTCCCCTTCAATCAACAATTGTGTGTTCCATCTATCTCCAACAATTTCTTTTACAACACTATCAATCATCACAGTTGTGGATAAAATCACCCTTTTTTTTTCCATTTTTTTTTCTGAAGGGGGGAAAATATAAGAAAAAAATCCTACACTAAGAAAAAAAACTCCTATATAAAATATATTTTTATTCATCTTATAAAACCTCATCAGGAAAAGATCTTCGCAGTATATCAAAAACTCTAGTTTTAGTGTAAGAGGAATACAACGATGAAAAATACTTGAGTTTATTTATCTAATGGTAGATTCTTTTTATCATTGTACAATAATTTAAATTAGGTGAATAAAAATGAATGAAAATGAAAGTAAAAAAGCAAAAACTTTAGATGACATAGAAGATGTAATTGCAAAAGCAATTGATAAAGTGGGTGGAAATAATGAAAATGATCTGTGCAAGTACTTGCCCATGTCTTCTGGCGGTTATATGCACCATTTTACCCTTAGAAAAATGAAATTAAAGCAGCCCATCGAATTAGGCGCCTTGATCAGTCAATTCATCCTAAGTTCAAAAGATCCAAATGCTGTAGCCCCTAAACAAAGAGCTGCTCGTGGATCAAAAAAACGAAAGGATCAAATGACTTTTACAAGAATTCAACTGGAAAGGCTTTTAAATATTGCTAAACAAACCGGGGATAAAGAAATGATTTCACTTTTAAGCCCTAAAACTTCTTTAGCAACTGCTAAAAGAAATTTGATGTCTTCAATCCGTCAGGGAGTTGTTGACGAAGAGCTTTGGTTCAACTACAAAGAATCAGCAGAAAGTTATCACTTTATTCAAGGGGCTAATAAAGAATTTATGTCTATGGATAGAGAATAATTTTTTCTATTTCTTTAAAAAAGAGCCTCCCAGAGGGTATTGGGAGGTTTTTTTCTTGAAAATAAAAACCAATCACTTTACCATATAAATTGATTAAAAGATAAATTTCACTAAAGGAACGAAATGTCAACAAAAACACAAAAGGATGCTGAGCCAACATTTGGAAAATTAAGATCTTTTCTATGGCCAATCCACAACTACGAATTAAAGAAATTGCTTCCAATGCTTTTTCTTTTCTTTTGTATTGCATTTAACTATACAGTGTTAAGGGATACAAAAGACACTTTAATTATGACTGCTCCAAAATCAGGTGCCGAAGCTATACCGTTTTTAAAGGTTTATGGTGTTCTCCCGATGGCAGTTCTTTTTATGCTTATCTACTCAAAATTAAGTAATATACTTTCAAAGAAAAATTTATTTTATGCATCTGTGACCCCTTTTATTGTTTTCTTTGCATTGTTTTCAACAGTCATTTACCCAAACAGAGATGCTCTTCACCCCCATGCATTTTGTGATTGGATTCAAACCTTCCTTCCTCATGGAATGATGGGTCTTGTCTCCATTATGAGAAACTGGACCTACTCAGCATTCTACATCATGTCAGAACTTTGGGGAAGTGTTTGCTTATCTCTTTTATTCTGGGGATTTGCAAATGACATTACAAAAGTAAGTGAATCAAAAAGATTTTATACACTCTTTGGTCTTGGTGCAAACTTCTCACTTGTCTTTGCTGGAGCCTTCATTATGTGGGCATCTATGCCAGCTAGAGCTGCAGGACTATCCATTACTGATACATGGCAAGTGTCTCTTTACTGGCTTACTTCTGCTGTAACACTATCAGGTCTTGGAATCCTTGGTACTTACTGGTGGATTAACAAATACGTGATGACAGACCCTCGTTTTTATGATGCGGGCTCAACAAAAGGGAAAAAAGCTGCTAAGCCAAAACTTGGAATGGTAGAAAGTGTCAAATTCTTAATGAAGTCAAAATATTTAGGCCTCTTATCTATCCTTGTCCTTTCTTATGGAATGTGTATTAATTTAATTGAAGTGACTTGGAAGAGTCAGCTTAAATTAGCCTTTCCTGATGAAAACGCTTACAGTGCATTCATGGGTCAATTTTCTATGACAACAGGGGTTGTAACAATGATTATGATTCTGTTTGTCGGTGGAAATTCGATCAGAAAAATGGGATGGAGATTTTCAGCCTTAGTCACACCGGTGATGATTTTAATCACAGGGGGACTTTTCTTTACATTTATGATTTTCAATCAAAGCTTATCTGGATTGATCGCAATGTTTGGAACCTCTCCACTTATGCTTGCAGTGATCTTTGGTATGATGCAAAATATCTTAAGTAAATCAGCAAAGTATTCCTTGTTTGATCCTACAAAAGAAATGGCTTACATTCCTCTTGATCAAGAAAGCAAAGTTAAAGGAAAAGCAGCTATTGACGTTGTTGGAGCAAGACTTGGAAAATCAGGTGGCGCCTTCATTCAACAATTTATGATTGCTGCATTAGGAAGTATTGCTGCAATGGCTCCTTATCTTGGGGTGATTATCTTAGGGATGATTGGAATATGGATTCTTTCTGTCTACGCCCTTGATAAGTTATTTAAAAAAGCTATGGCTGATCAAGAAGCTGAAGCAGCATCAGAGGCTGCTGTTGAAGCAATGCCTTCAAAAAGTGCTCCTGAGACAGCACAAAGCAAGAATCAAGAACCGGCACCTGCTAACTAAGGTCAACGCTTATTAATTCTAAAAAAGGCGATTAAAGAAATTTGATCGCCTTTTTTTATTGAAAAAAACCCCTTTCACAAAAGCTCGATGCCCCATCGGCATCGACAAAAAAGGGGATCCATTTAGCAAAGTCGTACCAAGTAACATCTATCAATTCAGGTTTAATCGACTATAAGACTATTTTTATCCTTGATAAATCTTCCTCCTTAGCTTATACTCTTTTGCATGAAAAAAATTGACCTCATAAGAAATTTCTCTATTATTGCTCACATTGACCACGGTAAATCCACCATCTCTGATCGCCTATTAGAGATCACTGGCACTGTTGAAAAGCGAGACATCAAAGAACAGCTCCTTGATGATATGGATCTAGAAAGAGAGCGTGGCATCACCATCAAAGCGCATCCTGTCACTATGAAGTACAAGTGCTCCGATGGAAACACCTATCAAATGAATTTCATCGATACACCGGGCCATGTTGACTTTTCTTATGAAGTTTCAAGATCCCTTGCTGCCTGTGAAGGGGCCATTTTAATTGTCGACGCAGCTCAAGGGGTCCAAGCCCAAACTGTAGCTAATATGAACCTTGCTAAAGAACGGGGCTTAGAAATCATCACCGTCCTTAATAAAATTGATCTTCCAGCTGCCGATCCAGAAGCTGTAAAGGCTCAGATCAAAGAGATGCTTGGCATTGATGCCAGCAACGCTATTTTAGCTTCTGCTAAATCGGGATTAGGGATTGCTGATATTTTAGAAGAAATTGTTTATTCGCTCCCTCCCCCTTCTGAGCAAAATGAAACTGTCACTCGCGCCCTTATTTTTGATTCTCACTATGACATCTACCAAGGCATTTACACCTATATACGGGTCTTTTCTGGAAAGTTAAAACGGGGCGATGTCATTAAATTCTTAGCGACAAACAAAACTTTTGAAATTCTTGAAGTGGGTATTTTTAACCCAAAGGAACAAAAAGTTGATGAGCTTGGCCCTGGAGAAGTGGGTTATTTTCTTGCCAATATTAAAAAACCAAGCGATGTTAAAGTAGGTGATACAATCACCCTCCAAAAGGAACATGTAAGTGATCCCCTTCCAGGTTTTAAAGAAATCAACCCTGTTGTCTATGCTGGTATCTATCCTGTTGAAAGTTCTGATTATGAATCATTAAGTGATGCCCTTTCTAAGCTGCGCCTTAACGATTCGGCCCTCTTTATTGAACAAGAAAATTCTCAAGTGTTGGGGATGGGTTTTAGATGCGGGTTTTTAGGTCTTCTTCATTTAGAGATTGTTTTTGAACGGATCTCTAGAGAGTTTGATATTGATGTGATCACAACCGCCCCAAGTGTTCAATATCACATTGTAAAGACAAATGGCCAAATCATCATGATTGATAACCCCTCATTTTTTCCAGACCCCACCGTTATAGAATTAACAAGAGAACCTTGGGTTCTTTGTAATATTTTAGTCCCTGCTGACTATATGGGAGGGGTAATGAACCTTGTGAATGAAAAAAGAGGCTTATTGGTAAACATGGAAACTATTGAGGGAGGAAGAGTCTTTCTTCATGTAAAAGTGCCCCTTAACGAAGTGATTGTCGACTTTAATGACCGTTTAAAATCCATCACTCAAGGGTATGCCTCTTTTGATTATGAGCAATGTGGCTATGAAGATAGCAAAATTGTAAAAGTAGAAATACGCATTAATGAAGATCCAGTGGATGCTTTTTCTACCCTTGTCCATATTTCAAAAGCAGAGGCTAAGGGGAGACAATTATGCAAGCGGCTTAAAGATATCCTCCCAAAACAGCAATTTAAGGTCCCCATCCAAGCTGCAATTGGTGGCAAAATCATTGCTAGAGAGACAATATCTGCCATGTCTAAAAACGTGACAGCTAAATGTTATGGGGGAGATATTACACGAAAGCGCAAACTCTTAGAAAAGCAGAAAAAAGGGAAGGCTAAAATGAAAAAATTTGGAAAAGTTTCAATTCCTCAGTCCACCTTCATTCAAATCTTAAAAACTGAAGAAAACTAAACAACTGCTGTTGGATCATTTGAGCTTTTGTATGGAAAAAAGCTTTGGCTTTCATCATATTTTGTTTCAACATCATTTAAAGGTACAAATGGAAAAAAGCTTTGGCTTTCATCACATTTTTTTTCATCATCCTTTGAAGGTACAAAATGAAGAACGTTATTAGGGTCAAAATTTTTTTCTTCTTCTAAAGAATCTATGTGTCTTTTTAGCCGTTCTCTAGTTCTTTCTATTGTGTTGAATTGTTTCTGAAAAGTTTTTTTATTGTTGTCTATTTTATTTGAAATAAAAGATTTACACACAACCAAAATGGAAGTTGAAATTGAACTTGCAATAAGTAAGGCTCCTAGAACAACAAATACAATCAAGGGAAGGTGAAGAGGAAAAGCAATGAAACTTATCAGTAAAGTAACAAAAATAAGGCTTAAAAAAAGAATACTGTAGATAGCCATTTTACACCTTTTTCGTATATTACAGAGGTTTCTATATTGTGAACTCTCATTATTATACAAATTTACACTTTGATTATAAGAAACGATGTCAAGATTTAATTCATTTAATCTATATTGATCCAATACACAATTGGGATCTCGAAATGGGTGTGTTTCCTAATTCATCAAAAAAATATAAGTTCTAAAATTTTTCTTGATTAACAAGAAACGCATGAGATATTCTAAGGTCTTGAACAACAAAGG
>JBIKLZ010000051.1:0-4182 GCA_044359535.1 Chlamydiia bacterium | reverse complement strand
GTCATTTCCACTAGACTCATTGAATCAATATTTCTTATGACAGGAACAACAAGCCCTTTTTGGGTGCTTACCGCTATAGACATGTGGACATTTTTATTATAGACAATTTCATCCCCATCAATATAGGCGTTGACCTCTGGAAATTCCTTTAAAGCTTGAGAGGCTGCCTTCATAAAAAAAGGGAGGAAACTAAGGTTTACCCCATGCTTTTTTAAAAAACCCTCCTTTTCCCTATTTCGAATATGGATCACCTGGGACATATCCACTTCGTTAAAGGTTGTAAGCATTGCAGTTTCATTTTTTACCCCCACTAATCTTTTTGCAATGACGGTACGAATTTTTGGCATTTTCACCCTTGTAGAGACCTCTTTTGGCTGCTGTCCTTGGGGTTGTTCATCTATTTTCTTTTCAAGAGTCTTTTCAATATGCGCATCCAACCCCTCCCTTACTCCACCTGATGTCGGTCTTAAGGTTTTTTGTTCACTTTTTGGAGGAGTAGTTATTGAAGGGGGATTTTTTTCTGTAACTATAGAAGGGGGGGGTTCGATTTTAACTGTTGGATCAATAGTAGCAAAAACAGTTCCAACACCAACCACATCGCCCACCTTTTTTGTAAATACAATAGCCCCACTTTTTGGAGCCGGGACCTCTACCGAAGCTTTGTCTGATTCTAATTCAATAACAATTGCATCCTCTTCTACAAAAGCCCCATTGTCGAAAAGAATTTTTGAAATAGTCACCTCAGTTACAGATTCTCCAACCGAGGGGACCTTTACTTCTATCTTTGTCATTCTTCCAAAACCTTTTCAATAATTTTCTTCTGGTGATAATTGTGCACCGACACGTACCCCGTTGAGGTCGATTCCAACCTTTTTCTCCCTACATACTGTAAAGTCCCTTTTTTTCCAATGATCTCCTCAAGATATTCTTTAGCAAAAAAATAGGCCCCTTGATTTTTTGGCTCTTCTTGAGCGTAAATAAAGGTTTTAGCATGGGCACACCTTTTAAGAACCTCGTTGATTTTTTTTTGTGGAAAAGGATAAAGCTGTTCAATTCTTATAATAATACACCTTTGTAACGTATCAGCTTTTTCTATTTCTAGGGCTAACTTCCCACTGACAAAGACAACTTTTTCTCTATCTAAGGGCCCTTTTACAATGACCTGCTCTAACTTCCCCTCTTTAAAATCCCTACCCTTTGAAATTTGATTTCTTAAATCTTTTTTTGGGGTAAAGACAATCAAAGGGATCTTTTCTTTAGACAACCCCTGACTTCGAACTAAATGAAAGATTTGTGACGGGGTGGTAGGATAAAAAATACGTAAATTCTTTCTTGCCGCAAGTTGTAAAAACCGCTCTATACGGCCACTTGTGTGCTCCTGACCCATCCCTTCATTGCCATTGGGAAGGTAAAGGATCAAAGAGGATTCTACCCCCCACTTTGATTTTGTTGAAGAAAGAAACTGATCCACAATAATTGTTGCCCCATTATAAAAATCTCCAAACTGAGCTTCCCAAATAACAACCCCATGAGAACTTACTACGCTATATCCATATTCAAAGGCCATAACCCCATATTCTGAAAGGGGGGAATTAAAGACTGTAAAGCCCCCTTTTTTTAGTTCATCTAAGGGGTTAAAGAGGTGATCTTCATCTTCCTGATCGACATAAACGGCATGGCGATGTGAAAATGTCCCCCTTCTGCAATCTTGTCCTGAAAGTCGAACGGTCTTTCCTTCTAGCAATAAAGATCCATAAGCCATCATTTCAGCAATTCCCCAATCAATAAGGGCATTATCCTCTTGCTCCAAAGCAATCGCTCTTTGTTCAACGAGTTTATGAACTTTTTTGTGAAGGTTGAAGTGTTCTGGGATCTTTGTTATCGCTTTTTTAACCCTATCAAAGACCTCTTCAGAAATAAAGGTGTCCATCTCTTCATAAGCTAAATACTCCCCTTCCACCTCTTGATCAAAGGATAGGTAATCCTCAAAAGGGAGATCTCCTGAAGGGGATTTTTTTTCCAACTCACTTATAAAATGCCCCTTTAATTCTTTTTCAAAAAGGTCCATTTCCCCTTCTGTAACAAGCTTTTTTTCAATAAACTCTTTTTTAAGCTCACTATAGAGATCTCTGATAAGGGAGAGTTTTTTGTATAGTACTGGATTTGTAAAGTTCGGCTCATCGGCTTCATTATGACCGTATAACCTATAACAGTTATAGTGAATGAAAATATCAGAATTAAATTGATTATTATACTGCATCGCAATTTTTGCTACAGAAATCACCTCTTTGATCTCACTTGCATCCACATGAAGGATGGGAATTAAAAAGGCTTTGGCAATATCACTTGGGTAATAGGTAGAGCGACACTCCTTTGGAAGGGCTGTAAACCCTACATGATTATCAATAATAATATGAATGGTCCCTTTGTTTTGATACCCCTCAAGTTTGTTAAATTGTAAAGTCTCATAGACAACCCCTTGTCCTGCTATTGAGGCATCGCCATGAATAACCACTGAGACTGCTTTGTAAAGCCCTTCATCCAACCGTGCTCGTTTCATCCCTAAAACAACCCCATCTACCGCTTCAAGATGACTTGGATTTGCTGCCATGTGTAAATCTATTGTTTTTCCAGATAGGGTTTTTACTTTCTTTTGATACCCTTTATGGTATTTAACATCTCCAAGACCCTCTTCTTGTGGAAATATATGGGGATCAAACTCTGAAAAGACCTCATGATAGGGTTTTTCTAGGATATGACATAAGGTGTTGACCCTTCCTCGATGAGCCATTCCAATGTACCCTTCTGTACAACCAAGATCTGCTGCTTGATCGATAAGGACTTTTAGAAGGGCTATCACACTTTCCCCCCCCTCGATAGAAAATCTTTTTGCCCCTAAAAACTTTTTATGGAGAAACTCCTCCAATAATTTTGCTTTTCCCACCTCTTTTAAAGCACTTATAAGATGAAGGTTAGAAATTTCCCCCCTTTGTTTCATCGCCGTTTCAAAAAAGACCCTTTTTTCAACATCCTCATCCTCAAAAAATTCTAACCCCACTTTCCCACAGTAGATATTCTTGACACTTTCTATCGACTGCAAAAATTCAGAAGGTAGCTCCCTTTGATCTAAAGAGAGTTTTTCAAAAATAGTCTCAATGGTACACTCCTTTTTCCCCTCTATAGAGTTTGTTTGTGCAAATAAATGGCCCTTTTCTTTCAAATAAGAAACAATCCGATCCTTGTCCAATAGGCTTTTGTCTTTAACCGTTATCTCTTTAGAAAAAGACAACTCCATCCCTTGAAAAAATCGAATCCATTCTATGGGTAGTACATAAGGATCTTTTTGATAACGCTCATACTGCTCATATACATACCTTTCATTTTCAAAATGTAAGAACTCTTCCTCTTGCATACACATCCTTTAGCAGTGGGCTATCTATCCCTACTTTAGTGTTAAAAAGATTTTTTTCAAGAGAAAATCTTCTTGCTATCGAGGGGTAAAATAGTTATAATTTTTTAGTATGTACCATCTATAAAAGAGAGTTATATGAAAAGTGAGAGATTGAAAAAGCTAGAAACTGAGATTAAAGAGTTAAAGAAGTGGTTAGATTTAAATCTTGTTCCTAAAAAAGATATTGAAAAGCATAACATTGAAATTAACGCCCTCCAAGCAAAAATTGACGAAGAGAAAAAGAGACTTGACTATCTAAAACCAAGTGGCGAAGCAGATGAGTTTATGATCCCAAAAAAAGGGCAGCAAAAGCAAATTTACGAACCTCAATCTATGGCTGATGTTGATTTTGAAAAAAGCAGTGACGACTCTACTTTTGATATGGATACTTTAACCTCTTTTGAAGCAGACCATACCACACTGTTTGATATAGAAATGGCAGGAGGGGGGGATAAAGCTACCGCAGAATATGAATCTGATGAAGACCCTTTTAGCGATAAAAATCGGTGGAAGAGGACAAAAGATCTCCCTGAAGATGATTACGATGACTCGTGGTAAAAGTCTATATATCCACGTCCCTTTTTGTAGAAAAAAATGTCCCTACTGTCATTTTTTTGTTGTTAAATTTGATGAAAATAAAATCGATGCATTTACAGATCTTTTGATTAAAGAAATTCAAACAAAAGAATTTGATGAGCCTCTACATTCTATTTATTTTGGCGGGGGTACCC
>JBIKLZ010000023.1:0-18198 GCA_044359535.1 Chlamydiia bacterium | reverse complement strand
AAAAAATCCTTTCTCTGTTTAGTTCTTGTAAAGAAATCTCCTTAGAAGCAAATCCTGAGGATGTCGATCTTGCAACTATGAAGGGGTATAAAGAGGTGGGGATTAATAGAGTTAGTATCGGAGTCCAAAGTTTTGACGATGCCCTCTTAAAAATTCTTGGAAGAAATCACTCTGGAGAAAAGGCAAGGCAAGGTGTTATCGATACCTACACAAGTGGGATAGAAAACATCACCATTGATTTAATGTATGATATCCCCACTCAGACAAGAAAACAGTTTCAAGAAAGTTTAGATGTCTGCTCATTGCTTCCCATCTCTCACCTTTCTCTATATAATTTAACAATAGAACCCTTCACCCCCTTTAAAAAAAAGGAAAAAGCTTTAGAAATTCTTCGCCCCTCCTCTAAAGACTCCACTTTAATGTTAGCCGATGCGATAAAAACACTAAAAGCAATGGGGCTTCATCGGTATGAAATTTCTGCCTTCGCAAAAAAAGGTAAAGAGTCTATTCACAATACAGGCTACTGGAAAGGGACCCCCTTTCATGGGGTAGGCCCTTCGGCTTTCAGCTATATTGATGGAGCGCGCTTTCAAAATGTCTGTAATATGAGAGTCTATGCAGAAAAAGTGAGACAAGGGGAGGATCCTGTCGCTTTTTATGAAAAACTTGATCCAAGGGCTTCACAACGGGAACTTTTAATGACAGGGATCCGAATGCTTTGTGGGGTAGAGAAACGTTTTTTTGAAGAAACCCTTCTTGAACGTAAAGAAATTATTGAATCACTAATTAAAGAAGGGTACCTTAAAGAAACTTCAAAAAGACTTTCCCTTACAAAAAAGGGGCTTTTGTTCTATGATGATGTGGCTTCTGATCTTATTTAAATCTCAAGAGAAGATAAAGATACTCTGAAAATCTCTTGATAAGCAGTTTGAACATTTCTTTTAGCTCTTTCTTCTTCTTCTTCCATTTTTTTCAACGATTCATTCATTCCATCCAAATTGGCCTTAGCAAGGATCGCTTTGTTTTTAGCCTTTGAAAGGAGGGGTTTTATTTCCCTTGGAGAAAAACCTTGAGTGTTCATCTCTTCAATTTTTTTAACCTCTTCTTCCATACGATGGACCTTTTGTTCTCCATCTTGTCTTTCTTTATAAGCTTTAAACCTCTTTAACAGGGCTTCTATGTAAAGATTTTGAATCTGTTCAAATGACTCTTCTTCTTGATTACAGGATTTTTCAAGACCTTTAAATTTTTTTATAGACCCATTAATTTTCTTTATATTTTCAAATACATGTTCTAAATTGCTTTTGCTTAATTGTTTTTGATATTTCTTACATTTTATTGGACACTGAAGCTGTGATGACAGATTTTCAACCTTCCGTTCTAATAAAAAGCTTTGTACACCTTTAAGTTCTCTCCACACCTTATTTAAAAGCACTGCTTCCAAGGTGCTGTTGGTTGAAATAGCGCTTTCAAACATCTCTTCTACCGATCTAACAGCTTCAAATACTTTTTTATAACTGGATTGAATCTTTTCAACGCCCTTCATCCTTTCTTCACACCATTGGACTGTTTTGCTTTCAAGATCCCACTGTGATCTTGCAGGTTGATTATCAATACTTTTTAAATGCATGCAGCACCTCTTTTTCTCCCCCACATTGGAGAATTTCGAGGGTTAGAAGCAAACTGAACTGTACCCTCACGCGTGGTTAATATTGAATAAAGGATCCGTTCATCTGGCACAGTGGCTATAAATTCTTCATAAGTCATTCTAAATTCGTTATATTTTAAATTAAAAGTTTCTACATTTGAATCAGTTAGAATTGGAACCTCTGAAATGCAATTATATGCCGCGTCAATGGTGGTTAAATTTTTTAACCTTAAAATCTCACTGGCAATGGAAGTGAATTTATTATCTCTTACATCTAAATATGTTAGGTTTCTAAACAAAGCGATTTCTTTTGGTATTTCACCACTTAAACCCATTCCCTTTAGATTTATACTCTGTACTTCATCAAGATGTTTTTGATTTTCTGGGTTTTGTAGCCATGCTCTTACCTCAAAACTAAAGTTAAATCTAATAGGAAGAACTTGTTTTTTTAAATATTTTCCCAAGGTAAGAATGGATAGATTTTGTGATTGTTCAATTAAAAAAATTTCGTTGCTTGTTGAAAGTATCTTTTGATAAAGAGAGTTACTTGAGAGTCTTTTTTCTAACACCGTTTTTGGTAAAATTTGTTTGGCACACTCTATAATTTTTTCTAAAAGTTCTTCTGCTCTCTGTTTTAATTCATCTTTGTTAGCAAAAAGCAGTGTGTCTTGTGCTAGAGTTCTAAAAATCCCTGGTTTCATCTGCTCATAAATACAAGCTAATCTCATTTTTCTCCTTTTATCTGCATTGAATTAAAAAGACCGCAGGTCTTTTTGTAAAATTTGGCCACTTCCTTGATTTCCACCCTTTTACTGTATCGGTAATCACCTCTTGATTAGAAGAGCCAATATCAAGGGCTATGCAAAGCATATCTCTTGGATCTAAAATCTCTACGAGATTTTGGACTGTGATTTCTGTTTTATAAGGGGTTTGAATATAGACCTGAAGGTGTTTATCTTTCCCCAAAGCTCTATCAATCCTTCTTGGCATGTATCCATAAAAGGTAAACTTTTGTGAATACAATCCAGAGAGTTGAAGGGCCATAAAAATACTTGAAGGTCCAGGGATTGCAATCACTTCAACACCAGATTGTTTTGCAAGAAGGACAAGTCTTGATCCAGGATCGGCAATGCAGGGCAATCCACTATCTGCTAAAAGGCCCCAAGAACTCCCTTTTTTCAACTGTTTTAGATGAGAGGAAAAATCATCAGATCTTCTGTCAACAATTTCCATCGGTTTATCACGTACTTTTTCAAAATCAAAACGTTTTAAAAATTTCCTTGCCTCTTTTGGGGTCTCAACAAAAAATCCATCCAATTGATAGATAATCCCCTCCACACAAGGGGGAATTGAAAGTGAAATATCGCTATCCTCAGCAAGTAAATTGGGTAATAAATATAAAGTCATGAAAAGAGTTTATCACACCCCCCCCTTTATTTCATCGACTATTTTTAGCATTAGCAATAATTTGGATAGAGAGAAAATCAAAAATAGCTGATGGAGGGGATGTTGTTTGTTTAACCCTGTTTTCCGCTTTAAAGGTAAGAGTAA
Source organism: Chlamydiia bacterium (assembly GCA_044359535.1). GTDB lineage: Bacteria > Chlamydiota > Chlamydiia > Chlamydiales > 2-12-FULL-49-11 > JAJACQ01. The sequence continues at coordinate 14,999 of JBIKLZ010000023.1, read as the reverse complement.
ATACTTTTTTGAAAAAAGTATCCCCTAAACTTTGGGCTTTTTGTTTATATTTTTTTTCTTGCCAAGGGGCAACCCCCCCTCCACTTACCGATAAAAGTTTTAGTCCCAACATAGCCTGAAATCGAATTGCACCGATCATTTGAAGTAATAAAGAAGAGCTATCTACTAATAAATGTTTAGCAAACTCCCCTTTCCAGACCAAATCCTCAGTGACTTTAAAGGTGTTTTCCTCAGGAAGGGGGGGGATAAGTTCATCAATATCCTTTTCCTCTATACTTTTTTTTCCTTGAGCAAAACTCCTTAACTTAAAAAGTTCATTTGTAAAAAGATAAAGATCTCCGTAGACCCTTTCGACAAACAGGGAGGCTGTAGGCTGAGAAATAAAAACCCCATCGCTATGAAACGTAGCGATCACCTCTTTTAAAAGACGGTTTTTTCTATCCCAAGGTTTTTCCTCTATTAACGATAAAACCCCTCCCTCTTTACTAAACCTCTCTATAAGGGCTTTTTTTGCTTTTGAAGTGAAGAAAAAACAGATCTCCCCTTTTTCTTGAAATAATAGATCCCACTCTTCATCTGTGTACTCATCACAGGAAAGGATAATAAAGACCCTTTTTTCTCCAAATAAGGGGGGCTGAAAGATGTCATTGATTAGGTCGGAAAATAAAGCCCCTTCTGAGAAAAAGAAGACTTCTCCTTTGACCCCTTTTTTTATAGACTGAATTAAATAGGGGTAATCAGAAGGTTCTGCTAAAAAAAGATTTTTAGAAAACACTCCATGCTTAAAATAGCTTATTTCATTTTTTTCTTCCATGATCTGAAAGTATAGCAAAGGTTCATCGATTTGTCACCTGTAAAACCCCACACCTTTCCCTTGTGTTTATATTTTTATACCCTTAAACTTCCCCTAAAAGATACAAATTATTGAGAAGAAGTAAATGAAAAAACTTTTAGGAAAAAAAGCCTTTATTGCTGGAATAAGTGATGACCAAGGGTTTGGGTGGGCAATAGCAAAAGCCCTTGCTGAAGAAGGGTGCCAAATTATTGTAGGAACATGGGTCCCCACCTTTAACATTTTTACACTCGCCCTAAAAAACAACAAACTTAATACCCTTTTATCCGATGGTTCAACAATGTCTTTTTCAGCTATCTACCCCATAGATGCCCTCTTTGATTCTATCGATGATGTCCCCCCCTCTCTTTTAGAAAATAAACGGTATAAAGATGTTAAAGGCTTTACTGTAAGCGGTGTTAAAGAGCAAGTGGAAAAAGATTTTGGCTCTATTGACTTTCTTGTTCATTCTCTTGCTAACGCCCCTGAAATAAAAAAGAGCTTACTTGAAACAAGTAGATCTGGGTATTTACAAGCATTAAGCGCTTCAAGCTACTCTTTTATTAGCTTAGTAAAACATTTTGCCCCCATCATGAACAAAGAAGGCTCAATCCTCAACTTAACCTACGTTGCTTCGAATCAAATTGTTCCTGGATATGGAGGGGGGATGAGTTCATCAAAAGCGGCTTTAGAAAGCGACACAAAAACCCTTGCCTTTGAAGTGGGTAGAAATTATGGCTTAAGGGTAAATTCTATTTCAGCTGGCCCCTTAAAAAGTCGTGCAGCAAAAGCGATCGGTTTAATTGAAGATATGGTGAATTATGCTAGAGCTCATGCTCCTTTACAAAAAGATCTTTTAGCTGACGATGTGGCCAAAACGGCCCTTTTTTTATTAAGTAACGATGCAGCCTCTATTACTGCATCTATAATTTATGTGGATAACGGACTTCATGCAATGGGTCCGTATGGAGAAGTTGACTTTTTTACTCAATAGCCCTCACTTAACATCTCCATTTGTATATGAAAAAGAGATCTAAATGAGGACCATTTATCAAAATAGTAACAACAGTTACTGCTACTCTTTTTTTGGAACCATGAACATAAAAGCAGCGCCTTTATCTTCCTTCCATGTATTTAACCAATTTTTAAAATTAGACATATTTTGTTTAATCTCTGCGATTTGTTTTTTAAAACTTTCAGGGGTGTTTGTTAAAACAAGCACCGCTAAAATTGCAGCTGCAGAAAGAATCACTGCTGCGACAAAACCTAACACAAGACCACCGACTGCTGCCAAGAATAACGAAACTACCAAAACCACCGCTCCAGCAACTGCCCAAGCTGCTGCCGCATCTTTTTTAGCAATAGGGGTTGAAACTCCTGTTACAGTTCTTTCTACCACACTTGCTGCCCTAGTTACCTCTTGGCTAACTCGTACTGCAATTCCATCCATTCCACCCATAATAAACTCCTTTGTTGATTTATTAATACTAAATGTATCAAACACCGGTTTTATTTGCAATATGTAAAGATATTTTAAAAAATTATTCTATATTTACTCTGTTATTCTTATGATTTTCTATAGTAAAAAAAATTATATTATAATTTTTTCTACATCTTGAGAGGGGTTATTTTTTTAACTAAAATGTGATTTATTATGAATGATAACCTTTATTAATTTAAATCGGTCTTTTTTAATCCTAAAAGGTGGATGCGGTGGTCAAAAAGGATCGGTTTTTTTGAAATTTGGTTGAGTCTATTCCCCCTCATGATATGTCCAATAAAACCCTCCTTCTGAGAAATAAATCTTAATATGATCGTTTTTTTTTCACTTTTTAAAAAAACCCTTTCCTCCGGATAAAAGACCGTTGCTTTAATCCCATCAACTAAAATAAAATTTTTACAAGAACAAGTGAAGTAAAAGTCCATTTCTTCAAAAGGATCAAGGGCAATTGTCACCTCATCGTCACAGACTGTCACTGTAAAATTACCTTGGCCTACAAAAGAGGCCCCTTCAAAGTGAATGGATAAAAAGGGGGCTCTATGGTTAATATAAAGATCCTCCCTTTCCATTTCCTCAAAAAAGAGCCACTTTTGCCACCCTTTTTTTGGAAGTAGTGCTGCAAATAAAGACATATGACTCTCCCCTGTTCCGTGGATAAGTTCTGTGAATAAAGAAGAAAGGGGATTGCCCTCTTTATAGTAGGTTTCTAGAAGGGGTCCAGTATAGACATCTAAAGTTTTGTGCCATGAAAGAACAACTTTTTCACCCATAAGAAGTCTACATAAAACCACCTTCTCATACTCAAAAAATGTCGAAATTTCAATTTCTTTTCGATCTGACTTAAGGCAACAGGTTTCAAAAAGGTATCTATCTAGTGGTTTTAACTCCCTTTTACTCAGTATCTCTAGCAATTGATCTTTTATCCCTTCTATCATTAATTTATGGACCTTTGGAACCACTTTGCTATAATTTTTCAAAAAAAATGTAAGGGCTAAACAAATATCAAGGTTTGCTTTATCGCTATACACATGTGGAAATTCATGGATAGCTCCAGGAAAACCCTTTGGGGTAAAAAATTTAAAGAGTCGCTCTAAAAAGGCAAATCCCCATTCAGCCTTTTCTAAAGAGTAGGTAGTTATTTGAGAAAGGGCATAAAGAATGTTTTCAACTAAGGCAATGACATCTCTTGTCTCCTCCCTTTCATTTTTATAATGAAGACAGCCTGTATAGATACTTTTATATTTTTCAGCAAATGCATTCACATTTGAAAGGATTTTTGATTCAATCATCGATAAGTCCTATAGCTTTATCTAAAGCTTCAATAATCCCCATCATATAGGAGGGTTTTGCAATAAGGGTTGCCTTTTCTAATAGGTTAGGATGACCATCTTCCATACAAATTTTAATATCGGCCACTTCAAAAAGAGGGAGGTCATTTAGATCATCGCCACAGGCGATGACAGATCCCGTCCATTGATTGTCAGCTTTTAATTGTTGCAAACAACTTCCCTTAGTTCTATTTTTTGCGGAAATAAAAAGTAAAAAAGACTCTCCTTGCCCAACATCACGAAGGACAACAGAATTGATCTTATCCCCCATTTCCTCAGCTAAAATTTTTTGTAAATCCTCCATTTGTTTCAACGTTCCAAAGGCTCTTAGTAGCGAAAATGCATCGACATCAACGGCATCCAAAGAGTCTATAGCCTTATAGTTGACCCCCTTGCTCATTACTATTTTTTCAATATATTCCTTTCCATAGGATGAAAAATGGTGGGGAACGTAGTAGCAAAAATCCCCTGCTTCAGATCCAGAGTAAAAAATAAAACCTCGATCTAAAAAGGGGTTTAAGGAGGCAATTTTTCTTGCAATCTCTTTAGTCAAAAAATGTTTAAAAAAAGCTTTTTCTTGAGGCATTTTTAGGGTCTCAGTTCCATTTGTCACCCCAAGATGAAAGGGGAATGTGCAAGGGGCTAACACCCTTTTACAAAAAAAGTGGGTTCTACCTGTTAAAAACACAATCTCAAACCCCTCCTTATGCTTTTTTCCTAAAAATTCTAAGACAGCCTTTGGGATTTCATGGTTTTTATCTGTTAGGGTTCCATCAATATCTGTAGCAATGATTCCGCGCATGGAAGAATTATAGCTGGACGAGAATTGAAAAAAAAGAGATAAATGAACCATGATGAAAAAATATTTCTTTTTACTTTTACTCCCCCTTTGTCTTTTGGGAAATGTTGAGCTTTCCACACCTAAAAACCCAAACCAAGAAATAGAAGCTCCTCAAGAAGAGGAACTACGACCTGAGGCAACAACAAACCCTTTTTTAGAATCTTCGCACCAAAAGCAACTCTTTACAACCCTATTTTTTTTAGGGATTTTACTCACTTTTTTCTTCATCGTCATTTATATTTATAGAAGAGGGACCCCAATTACAACCATCACCTCTAAAAACAGTAAAAATAACATCAAAATTCTTGAAAGACGCGCTTTAAGCCCTCAAACCTATCTCTACCATATTCAAGTAGGGGATAAACAGTTCATCCTTTCAGAATCAAAAGTAGACACACGCTTTATTACACATCTAGATTGGTCTGATCGCAAGTAGACCATTTTTTCCATAGATATTCAAAGGCGACACTTTTTAACCCCTCTTTATCCAAAATAAGGGAGGCTAACATCACTTTTTTTTTGCCCCCCAATTGTTTGAGCAGGGATTTTTTTTTATCGTTTAAACCCTTTTTAGCCTCCACTACTCCCCTTCCTTAGCAATAGATCGTCTCATATCGGTATCGGCCATTAAATTTTTAAGCTTTTGATAATCCATAACCCCTAACTGCCCTTTCTCAAAGGCATGGGCAATAGCAATGGGAATTCTAGCTTCCGCTTCTATCAATTCTGCTTTTTTTTCTTGTTCTAAAGCAATAGCCATCGCCTTTCTCCCCTCTGCTTTTGCTTGTGCTACCTGCATATCGGCAAGGGCTTGCTTAGATTGCAACTCTGCACCGATGTTTTGTCCCACTGTGATGTCGGCAATATCAATGGATAAAATCTCAAAAGCGGTGTTTTGATCCAATCCTTTAAGCAACACCCTTTCTGAAACACTATGGGGGCTTTTTAACACATCGTAGTGACTTTGAGCTGAACCGATAGCATCGACAATCCCCTCTCCAACCCTTGCTATGATTGTTTCTTCTGTAGCCCCTCCAACAAGTTGCATAATATTTGTTCGAACAGTGACTCGAGCCCTAACTAACAATTCAATTCCGTTTTGAGCGACAGCTGAAATATATTTGTCATCCCCCCCTTTTGGGCAATCAATCACTTTTGGGTAGACAGAGGTTTTGACCGCTTCAAAAAGATTTCTTCCTGCTAAGTCAATGGCTGTTGCTTGTTTCCACGTAAGCTTAATACTTGCTTTATCCGCAGCAATGACAGCTCTTACAACCTCAGAAAGATTTCCCCCTGCTAAATAATGGGTCTCTAAATCTGAAACGGAAATCTCTTTTAACCCCGCTTTTGTAAGATTGATCTTTGAGTCAACAATCAATTTTGGTTGCACTTTTCGTATCCTCATCCCTACAATACTTAACATTGAAACGTGGGCTAAGGAAACAATAGCTCTAAACCATAAGCTCACACAACTTGAAACAACAGAAAGAATCACAACAGATCCAATCACCAAAAGGGCTAAAAATCCCACCATAAAATTTGACATAGGCACACTCCTAATTTCAAAGCAGTGTAGAGGATTACATATAAAAAGTAAACTCAAGATGTGTTTAATTGTCTTGATCTTATTTATCACTTTTGCTACTATAGTTGGTTTTTAAAGGAACTTTATGGAATCAAAAAACCTATTTGGTTATAATTTACCCTACGCCTCTGTCGCCCTTCAAACAGCAAGGGATGACTTTTCTACCACTGAAATTAAAAAGCTTTTAGATCAGCAGGATGGATTGGGTCTAGAAATGAGAGAAATAAGCCATATTTTGGAAGAGATGAAAAATATAGAAAAGGATTTAAAAGAAAATGAATCCTTTTCTTTAGAAAGGGATTATAGAGACACAATCGATCGCTTTAACCATTTTCACTTCCCTAACCATCAAAATAACAACCCAAATCTTGTACAAGACGATGACAACCCCTTTGGTTCTTATAACTTAGATAAAGTGGATCGAACACTTTTAAAGGAAATAATCCACAAATGCGAAGCGATGTTAGACCTTGATCGGCACAATCTTACTCAAAATGCTCATAACCTTTCCACTCTAACTAACGTTACAATCACTATAACAGATATCCTTGCTCGGCATGGAATCAAACAAACAGATAGCGATGTGATGATTCGTAATTTTAGACCTGCAGGAGGATAAATGATTGATAGCTTGGAAGAAACAACCCCTGTGGAAATGATTGAAATCATTGAAGAATTTAGGGAAAAAATTGCAAAAGATGAAGACCTTCCCCCTTCACAATATCTTGATAAGGATGTGAAACTCCTTTATCATTTAGCTCATAAGTTTTATCTTTGCAATCAATTTAAAGAGGCAGAGACTTTCTTTTTACGACTGGTTCTTGCTCGACCCTTAGAAAAAAGTTATTGGCAGGGTTTAGCCTCCTGTAGGCAAATGGTTCAAAACTATCAAGAGGCTTTAGTTGCTTGGGCGATGGCTTCTTCTTTAGATAAAAATGAACCCTCTTATCTACTTTTTGCTGCCGAGTGCCTTGTTTACTTAGATCAAAAGGAGGAGGCAGCCCCTCTTTTAAAGGATCTTTCAGAAAAAATCACTAAAGAGCACCCCCATTTTACCCTGTTTACAAAATTACATTTAGCTGTAAAAGGAGCTCTCTAATGAGAGTTTCTATTTTAGATTCAAACCATGATGTTGAAAAGGTTACACATATACAAACCCCTCCTTTGGAAAGCAACTCTCCTTTACCCCTTCAAAGTTCTCCTTTCAATTTAAAGGGTGTAAAAAACCACTCTCCCTCAAATCAAAAAGGGCCCCTTGTTCAAGGATCAACAATAATTGCTTTATCCCACAGCAATTGGCCAACTTTTATAGGGGGGTTTTTTTCTTTCGTAAAGGGATTTGAAGAGATTCAAGAGCTTGTTTTGAAAACAGTTAATATCGATATAGATCGATCTATTCAACATATTAGAGAGATTGAGAAAAAAGCCGCCCTTTCTCAAGAAAAATTAAGACAGTTTTCAAAAAAAAGGGGGTTTTGGGAGACTGTCAGTCATCTCGGTGGAGGGGTGATGGATGTTGTGAGCCTTTCAATAGGCTGTGCCTTACTTTCTTCAGCAAACCCTGCCCTGATCGTTGCAGGGGTTGCTATGATTATTTCAAGCATCATCGCTTTAAGTTGCCTTATTTTAGAAAGAACAGGAACTAAAAACGATCTTACTTTAGCTTTTCAAATTGGTGGAGGCATTATTGGTTTTATTGGGGGGTGTGCCTTTTTTGGAGCTAAATTAGGGACAATGAAAAATGTATTAGCTATTTTTCACACGTTAGTCTCTGTCTCTTCACAAGGGGCAAAAGCCATAGCTCTTAAAGAGCGTAAACATAGTTTTGAAGAAGAGGCTAGATCGACCCTTTTATCCAAAGAGTTGTTCTCTGATAAGGACCATTTAGAAACGTCCTTCAAAATCATGAATCAGTTATCTGAAGAAATTTCTAAAAATGCAGCCCTTATCCATGAAGCTCTTGGTTTATACCAAGATACATTAAAAAAAATCATCACAGATAGATATACAAGGGAGTAATTATGTCTTCACCTACTATAAGAGCACAATCCTCAACCTATTACAGAGAAGTTCTTAATCAAGAAAATGAGCATTTCAATTTAAACTTTGCTCTTGAGTCGCTTAGAAAAAAAACTATAGACCTTCTTTTTGAACTCTCTTTAGAAGAAAAATGGCTTCATCATGATCAAATCGATGCATTAGAGGAAAAATATAAGGATTTGTCTAAAAATCATGAACTTTCGGCAGGAGAAACCACTGTTGGATTTATTGGGATTGTTTTAAATGTTATTGGAGCAGGTTTTACTAAAGACTCCTCTACAAAAAGGGCTCTTTCTGCAGTGGGTGGATTATTTAATAAAGCAAATGAACTGTTAAATCATCTTCAAGAGGGTAAGAATGCAGGTTTTAACGGACAGATCACTTTAATGCAAAAGTTTATTGAAGACACAAACAAAACTCTTGACTCTACAAAAGCAAATAAAGATCAAGTAGAAAGAACTTTAGATGAGATTTTAGCCCACTATCGCAGATTGTTAAAAGAGTGTTCTTAAATAAATCTCTTGAGTTTTTGGATAATATCGGTAATATGACGATAATTAGCCTAAATTTAAGAGACCCTTATGTTAGAGAGTATCCTTTCCCAATTCTCTTTTGTCGCTGTCGTAGGTGAGTATGCCATTTTTTCAGTTAGAGTCATTATTTCTCTCTGCAAAAAATTTCCTCGGTGGAGTTTAATTCGGGATCAACTCTTTAATATAGGGGTCCTTTCCTTAACAGTTGTTGCTTTAACAGGGTTTAGCACAGGCCTTGTCCTTGCAGCCCAATCTTTTTATCAACTTGCCGATAAGGGGCTTGCAAGCGTCACAGGGTTAATGGTTGCAAAAGCGATGCTAACAGAACTAGGTCCTGTCCTTACAGCCTTTATGATTACAGGGAGGGTCGGCGCTTCAATGACTGCAGAACTTGGAACAATGGTTGTTACCGATCAAATTGACGCGATGAAATCAATGGCTATTGACCCAAACAACTACCTTATTGCCCCCCGATTTATTGGGGGATTCATCATGGTTCCAATACTCACCATTTTTAGTATTGTGATGGGTGTTTTTGGAGGCTATTTAATATCTGTCTATTTTTTCAATATCCCCCCGATTGTTTTTTGGGAGCCTATTCCTACTTATACAACCACTTTTGATATATTTGTCGGCTTAACAAAAGCGACAGTCTTTGGGGTTTTAATCACAACCATCTGCTGTTTTAAAGGGATTAAAGTTTCCGGAGGGGCCGCAGGTGTTGGGGAAAGCACAACTTCAGCTGTCGTTATTTCTTACGTGATCATTTTATTTGTAAACTTCTTATTGACCATTGCATTAAACACCCTCCATGCTGAAATAGGGAGCTTTTTCACTTGATAAAAATAAAAAATGTAAACAAAGCCTTTGGTTCAAAGGTTGTTTTAAACAACTTAAATTTAGAGATTAATGATAACGAGATTTTTGTCATCTTAGGTAAATCAGGGGTGGGGAAAAGTGTTATTTTAAAACATATCGTAGGGTTAATGAAGCCAGATTCTGGAGATATTCTTGTGGATGATTTTTTCATGAATCGTTTAGAGGGGGCCTATCTTTATGATGCATTGAAAAATATTGCCACAATTTATCAGATGGGGGCTTTATTTGACTCTATGACTGTAGCTGAAAATGTTGGTTTTTACCTCAGGGAACATTTAACAAAAGGTGGCGAAAAAATCAAGAAGTCCGATATTAAGGAATTAGTAAAGGATGCGCTGAAAAAAGTGGGTCTTGATGGGATAGAAGATCTCTACCCTTCAGATATTTCAGGGGGGATGAAAAAAAGGGTGAGTATTGCAAGAGGATCTATTTATAAACCAAAATATATTTGCTATGATGAACCCACAACAGGTCTTGACCCAGTAACAGCTCTTACCATTGCTGAGTGTATTGAACAGCAGCAAGATGAGTTAAAAGGGACAACCATTGTTGTCTCTCATGACATTCCCACCACATTAAAAATTGCCGATAGAATTGCCCTTCTTGATAATGGGAGGGTTGAAATTTGTTGTGATCCTTTAACCTTTATGAAGACAGATCACCCTATTATCCATCAATTTAATAAGACAATTGGAGGCGATCTCTCTCTTATTGAAAGAGCTGCAAGGAGAAATCATGCATAAAAGCATCAAAAATATGTTAATCGGACTGTTTGTCTTTGTTGGGGTCTTTCTTATTGTGGGGATGATCCTTTTTATTAAACCAAGCATTGGCGACGGAAAGCAAACTTTAAATGTTCGATTTAATAATATTAGTGGAATTCAAGTGGGGACAAGGGTCACTCTTGCAGGTAAACCCATTGGGGAGGTAGAGTCTATTCACCAAATTGATAATGCCCGTCAAAATGCTGTCAATGCCTTTGGAAAAGTCTTTCCCTTTGTGTTAACATTAAAGGTGGATTCTAAGACAAAAATTTACTCCACAGATAAATTTATTGTTCAAACTCAGGGTCTTTTAGGGGAAAAATATATCGCTATTCTCCCTATAGCTCAAAAACCTGGTCACCAGGTGATCCTTTTAAATGATAAAGATGTCATTTATGCAGATTCAACAGACCTATTTGAAAGTGCGGTGAATGAATTTCAGACCCTTTCTGAAAAAATGGAAAACACCTTAGAAAAAGTGATTCAATGGATGGATAAATATGGCGATAATCTTGGGGGAACAATCACTAACATTGGAACTCTTGCGGCAAGTTTAACAACGACAGTAAATGATATTAACACCTCTGGAATTGTTGCCTCAGTAAAAGTATTGACAGACACCTTTTCTTCTGCTGTTTCTCAAATTGATGCAGCATTACAAAAGCTTGCTGAGGATGATTTTTTTGAATCCATCTCTTGTGTAGCTAAAAATTTTAAGTCTATCTCAAAAAATATTGCCTGTGGAAAAGGGACTTTAGGAAAACTTATCACCGATGATTCATTTTATTTAGACATCTCTGCTATTTTAAGTAAAGCCAACATGATGATGAATGATATCAACCAATATGGAATTTTATTTCAATACAGCAAAGCATGGCAAAAAGAGCGTGTGAAGCTCATGGCTCAAGCTAATTCTATAAAAAATCCAATGGCTTTTGGCGCTCAAATCAACCACGATGTGGACTCTCTTATTTCTACTTTAGAAAGGATGAATATGCTCACAGATCGTTTCACCACTAAAGAGCTTTCCGAAAACCCACAATTTCAAAAAAAATTTTTAGAGTTTATGAACATGTTAAAATCGTTACAAGAAAAAGTGACTCTATATAACGAAGAACTCTATCAACTAAGGGAAGAGGCTCCTTTGATGCCAACAAAAAATCGGTGTGGAGAGAATTGATGAATGAGTTGAAATTGAAAAAGGGAGTTTTACTTGCCGCCTCCCCAGAAATTGAAGATCCTTTAACATTTAAAAGTGTTGTCCTTTTATGCGAGCATACCGCTGCGGGCTCTTTTGGACTTATTATCAATAAACCGTTAGACATCAACCCAAACATTGATCCTGAATTTATGGCTGAGTTATCTCACCCCAATGTTCACCTTAGATTAGGAGGGCCAATGAGACAAGGGCAGATGATGCTTCTTCATACAGATGCAAGACGTGGCGATCAAATGCTCCATATCTGTGATCAAGTCTTTTTAGGGGGGGATCTTTCCTTTCTTCAAGAGTCTACTTCAGAAAGCTCTGATACACATTTAATCCTTTGCTTTGGCTACCTTGGTTGGGGTTTTGGAGAGTTAGAAAAAGAGGTTTTAGAGGGTCTATGGTGCCCTTACCCAGCAAATGCTGAACTCATCTTTAACACCTTGTCTCAAGATGTTTGGGGGGTAGTTTTAAAACATATTGGGGGAAAGTATAGCTCCTATTCAATGCTTCCAGATGACTTGTCTGCAAATTAATCCCTATACAAAAAAATCAATTTTTTGATAAAAATATTTTCCTTATCTTTAAAGGAACTTTTTATGTCACAAGTCATTGTTTCTCCTCAACCCCCCACTTATCCTATTATCGAACTTCAAGATCCTGAAGGTCCATATCTTGAAAAAATCAAACCCATTGTTGAAAAGGAGATAGAAAATCTTAGCCCCCTTTTTTCACAAGCGTATATAGATTCAACATCCTTTGAAAGGGTGGAAAAACTCACTGAGTTTTTAAGAAGAATCACAACTATTTTCCAGTTTAGGCAATTTATTGCTGAAAAAGCTCTTTCTTCAATGGTAGAACAACATCCTGATAAAAAAAGGACAAGCCTTAGATTAAAAGATATTAAAAGAGGCTTAACCTTTTTACAACAATCCTTTATTGCAACTTTGAATTTGTACAAAAAAAAATAAACAAATTCTTTACAATAAATTCTTTTTTTTGCTACATTCCAGTTTTTTAAATTTTTAATGATAATCATTAAAAAATAACAAAAGGAGAAGCTGATGGCTAGTAATTTACAATTAAAATTCCCAACTTATGACCCCACTGTACATGAAAGGTTCTATTTCGATAAGATACGAAAGATCGTCCCTAATCATATAACCTTTTTACAAGATGCTGTAGACTTAGTCAAAAGAAGCACCTCTGAAATGCTTCAAGTCATTTCATCCCTACGTAAAATAGAAACAGAGAGAAACATCACCTTAAGAGATTTTAATGACTCTGCTGCTTTATTTAACGCAAAAGTTATTGCAAGAGAGGGCTTCAATGATTTAATGGGTAGGGTTACATCTTTATCTACCTTTTTAAAAGAAGGAGAATCCATTTTTTCTAACAGAGAAACACAACTTCAAGCTGTGGTAGATCTTAATATACCCGATGAAGCTTTTACAAGCTTAATTCCAGCTCGTTTACAGTGTGTAAAACAAGCTCTATCCCTCATAAAAGAATGGAAGACTGAGGTGGATTCAATGGCAAAAGCTCTTCCCGATCTTCTTTTAGAAGAAAAAAATACTATGACAAGAGTTTTTAATAGGCTAATTAATAACGGCTATACAGTTCCTATGTGGAAAAAGGCTGTCAGCTATCTTTACACTTCAACCCCTTTAATCACTTCAATTCAATTAAAAAAGGCGCGAGAAGAGACGGCTGTAGATCCTACTTCACAAGTTGCTCCTAATTCAGAAGTTGCTCCTACTTCACAAGTTGCTCCTAATTCAGAAGTTGCTCCTAATTCAGAAGTTGCTCCTAATTCAGAAGTTGCTCCTAATTCAGAAGTTGCTCCTACTTCACAAGATGTTCCTACTCAAACTAATAGTGAAGAATCCAAAAATGTAAATGACCTTCACAGACAAGCTCAGAAAACTGGGGTTTTGTTTGATTCAAATCAAGAAGAAGCTCTACATGGAGCTAAAGCTATGTCTCGATAACCCTCTTAGAGGTTTTAATGAGAAATAAAGATCGATGAGAAGGAGTTGTCAAAGAGCCCTTTTAAGGCTTTTTGGACCTTCTTCTTATCGACTTCTAATTCAGCCGTAACTACAGAAAGCATACTTACAGATCGGTGTAAGACACCCATTTGAGTCGCTCTTTCGCGAACGATAAAGGCTGTAGAATAAATTGTTTCAATAAGAAAATCCTCATCTTCCACCTTCCACTCCCCTTCTTTGGCAAAGCTTTTTAAAAACCCAAACATGGATGCAATAGCTACAGCAGAAACATCGACCCCATCTTTTGCTGAAAAAGCTGTAAAATCTGCTTTTTCAAGCTTAATAAAATAAAGGTATATAAGATGATAGCCAATCTCTATAAAATCCAACCGATTTTTTCTTGAAAGCACTTTTTTTCCTGAAAAAAAGAGCGTGTGAATCTCATCGATCATTTTTTTAATAAAAGCAAAAAATTCTTTTCTATCTAACTTTTTAGGGAATAAAAAACCACAATTTGCCTCTCCCTCTATTTGTTTGTAAAAAATTTTCTTAAAATCGGTCGAACTATCCACTTTCACATATTCTTCTCTTTGATGATAAAAATCTGTCGATTTTGGAAAAGAGATCACCGTTAAGCAAGATTTAAACTCCCCTTCTAAAGAACCCTTTTCTACCACATGAGCACGGGCATATTCCTTCCAACAGGTTTTATCTTGGAAGTTGATCAAAAGGAGTTTTTTTCTTTCATTAACTAAAGATCTTAAAAACCCTTTAAACTCAAAAGAAAGGGTCGCCTCATCAATAGTCTTTTGAATAGTTGGGGAGGGAATTTTTAAAAAATCGGTTTTTTTATCTTCGTATTTCATAGAAAAGTACTTTCCAGGAAAATCCCCTTGAAACATGGGGTCAAACTCAGAAAAAGCCCCTTCTTCATTGAGAATATCCAATATTTTAAAGATTGGTCCATTTGGACAGCTCTCAAAAACCGATTGTAAAACATCATATTCATCGAGTAATGCATTCCATAGTGCAACAGAGGATGTGCCACTTGTTTTTCTTCTCTTTTCTCCCTTTCCCATCATTGTTGCTAAAATAGACCCCACCTCTTCAGTATGAATTCTTGAGGTGTACACAACGGCACACACTTTATGCAAAAGATTTAATAGCTCCCTATAAAACTCATCTTTGGGAGGAGAATCTAGATAATTTCTATAATCCATAGAGCTTAAAGCGGCTCGAATACTTGTTTGAAAGTCTTTAAAATATCCAGAGACACTTTTTCCTGTTGTGATTTTAAGTTGATTTTTTGCGTTGCTTGCAAGCATTAAGGCCATTAATCCTTTAAAAACATCTTGGACAAGAGGGTCTTGTTTATAACTTCCTGCACTTTTAAACATCTGATCCAACTCTTTTTTTAGCTGATCTTTTAATTGCCTACACAGATGAAAGGCTATAGAATCTTTTATGACCGGAACTTTTGTGAGGGGATCAAAGAGTGTAA
>JBIKLZ010000014.1:0-23748 GCA_044359535.1 Chlamydiia bacterium | reverse complement strand
TGAAAAAATGGAAAAAATCAAAAAGCAAAAGAAAAGAAGATCTAGAAAAAGCAAAGAAAAGCTCCCTCCTCCGATCGAAGAAAGCTGATTCCTTGACCATTTTTAAAAAAATTATTAAGTTTTTGTTTTGTTTTAATGCGTATTTAATTATATGGGGTTTTAAGATCAACCATATAATTAATTATGAGATTAACGGTATTTTTAATTGCAATTACAAGTTTATTCTCTACCCCGACATCTCACAAAATTGCTTTAAAAGCGATTGCTTTTGCCTCACCAGAAAGATCGATCCCTTTTACTGGTTTTTTTAGAATAAAAAAGCAAAGCGCTCAATTTCTTAAAGATCTTGGGGCAATATCCATTGATGAAGAACGATTTGGGTTTTCTGGGATTTTCCTTTCTTCCTCCTCAGTTAAAAAAAACAGTGGAAAAGTCTTTGGTAAATGGAGAGAGATTTTAAAAGATCCAAAAAACACAAAACTTCTTGAACTTTTTGAAGCAAATTTAGCCTCATCCTCACTTCCGGGACTTTTTTCTTTTCCTAGGGATGTCCATTTTTTAAATGAGACTAAAAACAAGACTGTGATTCTCTTTGTTGACTACACCCTTCCCCTTTCAATGCAAATAAGAGAGATTTTGAATTTTGCTTTAAGAGGGTATACCATTTTAGCTGTTGACTTCTATCCCTATAGTGAAGGAAAAAACCCTATTTCTTGGGATGAATGTAAGAAAATTGCACACAGAGCCTATAGTTATTGCTCTGGAAATATCCTTTTATATGGGAAGTCTTTTGGTTCAGCTCCAGCTTCCTATCTTGCTAAAAAGCATCCTTCTTGCCCTTTAATACTAGACAGACCTTTTACCAGTATGAATGAGGTGATTAACTCCATTTTTTTAGAGGGTTTTATTCAATCCCACTATTCTTATCCAACAAAAAAATTCATCCCCTCACTACAAAGGGATCCTTTAGTCATAGCTTCAACACACAATACTCCCTTCAAAGATCACGCAGAAAGACTTTTACAGCTTTATATTACCTCGCAAAAAAATCAAGATCCCGATAGAATAAAATCTAAGTGTTTTATCTCAACTCAAGGGGGTCATTACTCAAGCCTTATGAACAAAGGGGTGAGTTCTTGGTTTTCCTATGAACAAGCGCAGCGAAAACTCAATAACTATTTACTCTCTTTAGATAATGATAGCTCTTTTAAAGCCTCAAACTTTTAATCCACAAGACGTTCTTATCCTCCTTATCCTATTTGCTGTAGAACTTTTTTTATCTGCAGATAACATTTTAGCCATATCCTTAATTTTGAACAGAATTGATCCATCAAAAAGAGGCATTTCATTGATGTTAGGGGTGGGATCCTCTTTATTTTTTAGGGCCATCATTATTTTATTTGCTGCCGTTTTGTTTCTCCTTGATTTTCTAAAAGTGATTGGGGGAATCTATCTTATCTACATATCCTTTTCTCATATTTTTCACATAAAAAAGAAAGTTCAAGGACAATTACCCTCCATCTCTTTACTTCGAGGGATTATCTCTATAGAACTTACAGATATTTTGTTCGCTTTAGATTCTATTTTTATTGTCCTTGGTCTTCTTTCCTTTTTTTATACAAAAACAGAGGTTGAAAGTAAAATATGGGTTGCCTATGTAGGGGGTGTTTTAGGGGTGATCACCCTTCGCTTCTTTGCTTCATCGTTATTAAAATTTTTAAACAAACATCCTATTATTGAAAAAATATGCTATTATCTTATTGCTTGGTTAGGGATAAAATTGATTTTTATTGGATTTTCTTTATCCCAACACATCGCCCATTTTGACACATTTTTTTCTATCGGAATTCTCTTTATTATTATTTTTTCTTTTTTCTCGACGAAATGGAGTTTAAAACGATAGAATAGCTCTATGACTAAAAAAGAGAAAAAGATTCTATCTGGAGACCTTGTATCCAATAAAGTAGCTTACCATAATTATGAGGTTCTTGATACTTTTGAAGCGGGAATAAAACTTTTTGGAACTGAAGTAAAATCATTACGAGATGGAGGGGGTTCCCTTCAAGACAACTATATCAGTATTATTAAAGGAGAGCCCTTTCTCCTTCAATCCTATATTTCTAAATATAAATTTGGAAATCTTTTCAATCATGAGGAAAGAAGAGAGAGAAAACTTCTCCTTCATAAAAGTGAAATTTCAAAATTGCGAAAGCAAAACGAAGAAAAAGGGCTAACCCTTGTTGCTTTAGCTATGTATCTTAATAAAACAGGGTATGTAAAGGTAAAAGTTGGGGTTTGCAAAGGTAAAAAACTCTATGATAAGCGGTCTGATTTGAAGAAAAAGGATCAACAAAGAGAGATTAACCGAGCTTTAAAAGGGTCTTAAGAAAATCAACTTCTTATTAAATGAATTCATAGGTATACTTAACTTATGAAAAAGTATTTTTTGACTGGACTGATTTTACTCCTCCCTATTGTCCTTACTGTCCTTATTATAGCTTTTGTTGTACGATTGCTTACAAACCCATTCATCGGTATTGTAACCCATTTTTTTACCCTTGAGGGGGGACATGGGATCTTTTTTAGCAACCCAAAAGTTCTCCTTATCCTCAGTCAACTCATTATCTTAGTTGTCCTTTTTTTATTTATACTGTTTTTAGGGATGGTTGCTCGTTGGTTTTTTATTCACTGGCTCATTTCTGCAGGTGAATACATCTTACACAAACTTCCTTTGATAAATAAGGTCTATAAAATCTCTAAAGAAATTGTTTCCCATCTTTTTGGTGAAGAGAAGCGATCGTTTAAACAGGTCGTTTTAGTTCCCTTCCCTAAGGAAGGGATCTACGCTTTAGGTTTTTTATCTGAAAAAGCTCCTCAAGAAATTTCTGATCAGGTAAACAGTGAAATGGTTTCGGTTTTTGTCCCAACAACTCCTAACCCCACAACTGGATTTACCCTAATGTTCAAAGTAAAGGATATTTACTATCTTAAAATGAAACCAGAGGCAGCCCTTAAATATATTGTCTCTTGTGGGATTGTTAAACTCGATGAACATCTTAAGGACAACCCAATCAATCAAGGGGAAAATCAATGAAAAAAAACCTTCTTTCAGGACTTGCCCTTTTACTCCCTTTAGGGGTCACTGTCTTTATTTTTGTCTTTTTAGTGGATCTTTTAACCACCCCCTTTTTAGAACACATGAAGACCCTTATTCGATTTTTTGGGGACAATTATATAGATTTTGAAATTCATAAGACAAGTTTAATCCTCTTATCAAGGGGAATTATTCTCATCCTTCTATTTTTTGGCATTATGCTTTTAGGTTTTTTAGGAAAAAGAATTTTTTTTCACTATTTGATGAAGGTAATCCACCATTGGATGATGAAAATTCCTTTAATTAACAAAGTATACAAAGGGACAAGGGACATTGTTTTAGCCCTTTTGTCTGAAGAAAGAAGGATCTTTTCAAGGGTTGTAACAGTCCCTTTTCCAAACGAACACTCTAAAACAATTGGCCTTGTTACTGGAAACGCCCCTATGGCTTTAGAAACCTCTCATGAAGGGGAGCCCCTTCCTGCTGAAACTCAATTAAAAACGGTTTTTATAGCCACCTCCCCTCACCCTCTATCAGGTTTTTTACTCCTTGCTGAAGAAAAATATTTGAAAAGGGTTGATTTTACCGTCGAAGATGCGTTTAAATATATCATTTCTTGTGGTGTCTACACACCTGATATGGAAAAATGACCTTTTTAAAAGTAAAAAAATTTTTATGATAAAAAAGCCCCTTGTCTTTTAAAAGGATATTTCCTATAATTCTCTTTTTATTTTAATTAGAGGTAAGAAATGACCAGACAAAGCAAGCAAAATGAACATAGAGCCAGAAGTTACAAAAAAAGACATGTAAGCATGGCCCCTAAGACAGGTCCAAAAAAAGACAATTTAGAAAATGGGTATAAAGTACATATCAATACCCTTAGTAATATAAAAGCATTTATCCCAAAGGTGAAGTAATGTCAAGACATCGTAGTTATGGAAAAGCAGCATCAGGCGAAAAGGTTCGAAATGTTCTTAAACGTTTTGAACGCATTCAACTTTTAAAAAATCGTGATCAATGGAAGGAAAATGCCTCTGTATTTCACCTACCTAAGACTAAAGTGGTTCTATAAAGATTGATTCCTAAAATCACACAACACAATAATCAAAACGCCTTACACATCGACTCTGATGCTGTAAGGTTTTTTTGTGTTGAAATGCTTCATTATTTACATCTTTCTACTGATGAACTCATCGTTCATTTCATCTCTGTTGAAAGAACAATCTTTTTACATGGTCTTTTTTTTAGCGACCCGACAACCACAGATTGCATGACCTTCCCAATTGATGGAACATCTATAAAGGAAGAGGGAATACTTCATACAATTGGAGAGTGTTTTATCAACCCACAAGAAGCAATACACTTTCTCCCTGAAGACCCTTATAGAGAACTTTCAAGATATATAATTCACTGTATTTTGCATTTAGCTGGTTATTGTGATGATACTCAAGATCAACAAGATGAGATGAGACATCTTGAGGATCTAGCTTTAGAACATGCTGAAAAGAAAAAAGTTCTTCTTTCAAATCCTCATCCTTTATATACATAGAAGTTATGGAGATCTCATATTTCTACATTTCCCTTTGTTTTTTTCTCATTTCACTTATCCTCTATTCATTAAAAACATCCTTATACTATTATCAAAAAAGTGAAATAGATAAGGCTTTTACTTTTAGATCGTTATCGCTATTGCGATGGATAAAAGATAGACTCCTTTTTAAAAATCTTGAAAATGTGGTCTCTTTAATTCAATTTTCGCTCTCCTTATACCTATTTGGATTTTTTTCTATAGCTTTTCTCACCCTTTTTAGAAGTTCACTCCCTTATTTAAGCTCCTCTTTACTTTTACTAGCAACCCTTTTAATAATAGGAGCCTTACTTCATATTATTTGTCGATATGCGACAAGATTCACCTTAAAAGCAACAGCTTCTATTGGATCGATTTTTCTTTATCTTCTTCTACCTCTTTCTTATTTATTTATCACTTTCCAAAGAATTTTTCGGGTAAAGAAAGATCCTTTACTTCCTCAACATGGACAAATTAAAAAGCAGCTCCTTGATATTTTGTCTACAGATGCAGCCCAAAATTTAGATTCGGTAAAAAAGCATCTCCTTTATTCCTTTGCCCATTTTGAAGATAAATCCTGTCGAGAGATTATGATTCCCCGAATTAGACTCAAGTGCTTACAAAACACCTCTTCGATTTTTGAAGCAATCGCCCTATTTATTGAGGAGGGTTTTAGTCGATTACCCATTTTTGAAAAATCTATTGATCATATCACAGGGGTATTGCTGTATAAAGATGTCTTAGAATACACTTTTAAAAAGGGGTTATACGATATTGAAAGTCTAAAAAAGGGGCAAATCACCTCCCTTATCTCCCCTATTTTATATGCTCCAGAGAATAAACCCATTTCTGAGCTTCTTCAAGTGATGCGCTCAAGAAAAATTCATGGAGCAATCATTGTTAATGAATATGGGTGTACAGAAGGTCTTGTCACCATTGAAGATATTTTCGAAGAGCTCATTGGAAGTGAAATCCTTGATGAACATGATGAAGAAGACGATCTATTATATCGAAAAACTCACAATGAGGGGTGGATTGTTGAAGCCAATATCAGCATTATTGATGCTGAAAGAGAATTTGGCATTTTTCTCCCTCACAACCCAAAATATGAAACCATTGGGGGATTTATCTCCACTACAATGGGGATTATCCCCAAACCTGGGGCTATTATCCATTTTGATCAATATGAAATTAAAGTCCTTTCTAGCAATGAGAGAAAAATTTTAAAAGTAAAAATCACCTTAAGCAGTAAACAGACCAAATAAGCTCGACTTTTATCCTTTTTCCTACTATAGTGAAAATACTAAAAAAGGAAAAATCATGGCGCGATCAATTTGTAAAACACACCCTGCAGTCACATTAGCCGGTCACAGCGGAAACTGGAATTTCATATTTATACCAGGGACAAACCTTCCAGAAAAAACCATCCTAAGATTTGACATCCTTTCTAACGGCGAAAATGGGGCATGGATGGTCCCAACAGCATCCTCAAGTGTTAAAGTCAATTGCATATGGATGACAATTGGTGAAGAAAAAAAGATCATCCCTACACAAGAGATGATTGATAATAGTGCTGTTTTTGATTTTACCCTTAATAAAGCTGTAAAAGCAGGTGAAGAGCTTGTGATTACAATAGGCTCGTATGGAAAGGCAACCGACAAGAAAAACACAGCACAAGAATTTACACAAAGAAGACGTCCCTTTCATCTGTATGTCGATCCTAAAGGGAAAAAGGCCTTTCCTAAAGATCCGGAAGTTTTTCACTTGGATGTAAAAGGGGGTCCTTTAGAGAATATACGGATCATTGGGCCATCGGTTGTACATCGAAATGATCGATTTGATCTTTTGCTCCGTTTTGAAGATGGCTTTGGAAACCTAACGGGCTACGCGCCGGAAGACACCTTAATCGAACTTTCCTATAGCCAGCTAAGAGAAAACTTAAATTGGAAACTTTTTATCCCTGAAACAGGTTATTTATCCCTTCCTAACCTTTACTTTAATGACCCTGGAACTTATCGGATAAAACTCAAAAACTTAACCTCTAACACTATTTATCATGCACCTCCTATAGAATGCACTAATGAACCTTCTGATAGTCTATTTTGGGGAGTGCTTCACTCTGAATCAAAAAGATATAGATCTGCCGAAGATGTCGAAAATTGTTTACGCTCGTTTCGTGACGATCACGCCCTTCAATTTTTCGCCTCTTCTGTTTTTGAAGATGAAGGACAAACCCCTGCATCTGATTGGAAGCTTATTTCACAACAAATTGCTCAGTTTAATGAAGAGGAACGATTTGTTTCAATGCTTGGATTTCAATGGTCTGGAGAGCCTTCTGAAGAGGGAATACGCCACTTTATATACCCAAAAGATAATAAACCTATACTCCGATTGAAAGATTCAAAGTCAAATACCCTTAAAAAAATTTATCGCTCACATACGCCAAAGGAACTTCTTTCTATCCCTTGTATGACTATGGCAAAAGGATTTTCTTTTAACTTTAAGGAATTTAATCCTGAATTTGAAAGGGTTGTAGAAATTTTTAATAACTTTGGATCCTCTGAGTGCAGTATTAAAAAAGGCAATCCGTTCCCTATTAGAACAAAAGGGAGGAAAACAGGGATGAGCGAGACAGAGGAAGGGGCTATTCAAAAAGCTTTAAGTCGAAACTGTCGCTTTGGTTTTGTTGCAGGAGGTTCAGATAGTCGAGGCATCTACAAAGATGCAGAACAAAATGATCAAATTGAATATAAAAATGGGCTCACAGCGATTTTTTGTAAAGAGTACTCTCGTGATAACCTTTTTAACGCTTTGTACAACAGAAGTTGTTATGCAACCACAGGTAAACGGATGGTTGTCTTTTTTTCAATAGCAGGTCAACCTATGGGTCGAGAATTAAACACATCTGATAAGCCAGGCCTTGCATACAACCGCCATATTAAAGTTAAAATTTCTGCGACATCAAAAATTAAAGAGATCATTGTTTTCAGAAACATAGAAAAATATCACGTTTTAACTGATTTAGAAGATTCCCATGAATTTACCCTTGACGACAGCGAACCTATCTCTTCTGTCACTATTGCCTCCTCAGATGAAAGGCCTGATTTCCTTTTTTATTATTTAAGAATCACAGAAGAAGATGATAACGTCGCTTTCATCACCCCTATTTGGATCGATTACATCCCAGAAACTCAAGGGAAAGGGAAGGGAAAAGGGAAATAATGACATTTGTTTCACCAAAAATTAGCGATTTTAAAATAATATTGGGAAGTCAATCCCCCAGAAGAAAGGAAATTTTATCCCACTTTGATTTTGATTTTTCGATAGAAAACGCCGATATTGATGAAAAAAATGTCACCCTTTCAAAAGTGCCTCAAGTCTATGTTGAAGAAATTGCAAAGGCTAAAGCGACCCATTTAGAAAAAAAGCACCCTCACGCGCTTATCATTACTGCCGACACAACCGTCTTTCATGATGGAGAGTTTTTCTGTAAACCAGAGTCTAAAAAAGAGGCTTTTGAGATGCTAAAACGTCTTTCTGGAAAAAAACACATCGTAAGTTCTGCAATGGTTATTTCTTATAACGGAAACTTTCTTTCTGATTATGAAAACACCTTTGTCACTTTAAGGGAGTTAAGTGATGATCAAATTCACCAATACATAGAAATTTTCTCACCTTTTGATAAGGCAGGAGGCTATGGTATCCAAGATGGTGCAGGAATATTAATACAAAAGATTGAGGGAAATTTCCATAACGTGCTAGGGTTCGAAGTAAAGATCCTTGAAAGGCTTTTTTCAAAAATCGGCATTAATTTATGGCACTATCTAAAAAAATCCTCTCCTTAACTTTACTTTCTTTTCTTCTAAAAAATTCTTTAGAGGGTCAAAAGGTTGCTTCTATCTCCCCTCAAGAAAAAATGAGGATGAAATCTTTAGAGTTGCTTGAGACAAATAAACATACCGGTTTAAGTGAGTGTGAGATATCTGAAGAAACCTTACTAAAAAGTCATATTCTTTATTTAGTTTCAAAAGGGGACCATGTAAAAGGATTAAAAAAATATCAAGAGCACTATCAAAAATCCCAAGAGCATGATTTTTTCCTACTTCGTGAAATAGCGTTGCATATCATAGAAGATGGGCTTACTAAAGGTTCAGAAATAGACTCCCTTCTTGCCTTAATTGCTATAGAAATTTCAAATGAAACCTCCTTTACTCATTATTTAGGAAAATTAATTACAAGTCGGTTTTTTCCAGTGCAAGCAAAAACACTTTCCGTTTTAAAGTCCATCGATAATGAATACTCTGATATGTTGATCAAATCCTGTCTTTCATCAAATTTCATTATGTTAAGACTTCAAGCACTATCAATTCTTGTTCAAAAGCACAACCAAACGGCTTTAGGGCAAGTTGAAGCTTTAATGAATAGTGTCCATAAACACTACCACCCCCTCTTTGTTGATTTTTTTGCCCTCTCAGGAACTAAATATGCCATTTCTATGATGAAGCAAATGATAAGTGATAAGGACCTTAATCTCAACCTTGCAACCATCCTTGCAGCAAGAAATCATAGAATCGAGGAGTTAATTCCTAATTTAAGAAATTCTTTAACTCACACAAGTCCCTTTATTCAGGAAGCTGCCGCCTTTGCTCTTGGATCCTTTCATGATGCCCATAGCATCTCAAAATTAGAGCATTTATCCAATTCCCCTCATCTAGAAACAAAACTTGCGGCCCTTCATGCCCTTTATATCTTAGGAAAAACAGAGGTTAAAGAAAAAATTCATGATCTTGCAAGAGGGGGAAATCTTTTTGCAATACGATTAATTGCCACTATCTCTGAATCTGAAAAAACCCTTCATGAAATTTATTATAGTGATGATAATCTACTAAGAATCAATAGCGCCCTATCCCTTTTAGATCAAAAAGACCCTTTGTGTCTAAAAGTGATCAAGGATCTTATCTTCCTTGATCCAACAAGCCACTATCTAGAAATCTGCTCTTCACAAGGAAGAAGCTATTTTGCGATTAAAATTAAACCTTTAGCTTCTTTAGAAGAAAAGCAAATGGTTCAAATGGTTCAACAACAAACACTGATGATCCAAAATGACCTCTTAAAAAAAAGTATTGAGCTCCCTAGAGCTTTGTTTATGACCCTTATAGAAGAAATTTTTTTGACAAAAAGAAATCATTTAATACCCACAGCGATTTCTCTTTTAGAAAATTTTGATGATAAGGAGGCTTATGAAATCCTTGAACATAAAGCAAAAATGCCAGGGGCCCCTTTTATTAGAACCTGTTGCCACCTCTCTTTATGGAAAAGTACCCGTAAAGAAATTCATAAAGAGGCAATTATTGGTTGGATAAAAGAGTTTGGAAAAAATGAACTTATACAAGTATCAGAAAAACCTACACAAAAAAGTGAAAAAAAAGGATCGATTCCTGGATATGAACTGACCCTAGAAGAAAAAAGTCACCTCCTTATTGAAGCGTTTTTACATATTTGCGTAACCCATGAAAAATCTGGACTGGATTGCATTATCGAAGCAATGATTTCAGGTCATGAAAAAAATCGGACCCCTCTTGCAGGAGTTCTTTTGAAAACAATTCAGTGATTGTGTATAATTCCTCCCATGAGAATTTTTTTAACTACCACATGTATACTTACCTCACTTTTTTCGGCCACAGATGAGGTAAACCTTCAATTAAACAAACCCGTTTTCAGAAAAAATAATGCTGAATGTAGTCATGGAGGGGTAATAAAAACCGAAGATATTACCATTTATGCAAAAAACTTTCAGTATATAAACGAAGGGGATAAACACACCGTTTTTGCTTCTGAAAATCTCCTTATTGAATTTGGCCGCTATTTTATTGTTGGAGATAGTTTCACCTACGATTTCAATGAAAAACGTGGGGTGATTATCAATGGAGTGGGTACAGTAGGAAATATTATCGCTGGAGGTAAAGAGATCTATCTTTTTGAAGATGGCTCCCTTGAAATAAAGCAAGCCTTTGCTACTCCATCGGATAGAAAACCGGCTACTTTTGAAGTGACCTCTCCATTAATTACAGTAAGCGACAAGACAAAAGCTACAACAAAAACAATGGTTGGACGTATAAACAATGTCCCTTTTATGTGGCTTCCTACTTTTGGGATGACCCTTGATCCAAAATATAAAAAGACTCCACCGATTGCATATACAATGAGGATAGAAAATCAACAGGTTCCAATTTTTATTGGACGCTACAAAATGTATGATGATGATTTTTTACAAGCTTACGCAAGACTTGAGTATCGAGTCTTATTTTTAGATGACAGGATTGGGTATAAAGATGAAAATGGTAATATCGTAAAAATCCCCACCTATTGGTATGAAGGTTTAGGGGGGGCTTTAGATGTCGACTACAAGTCAGAAAACCAAAAGATTAGCCTTGAATCAAGAAACTTTGTCTCCTATAACATTTGGCCCTTAGATATTAACCCTAATAGGGTAGCCCTCCGTTACCGTATTCAAGGTAAGTACAAAGGGGATACAGAAGATGGAAAAGTTGAGACATTTGTTCAATGGGATAAACTTTCAGATCGTTTTATGCGAACAGACTTTCAAACAAATGTTTTTGAAGTTATGACCCTTGAGCGAAATGAAGCCCTCATTAAATATATGGTTGACCCAGCTTTTGTAAGCTTGTATGCTAGACCCCGTTTAAACGATTATCAAGGGTTTAAACAAGAGTTGCCGACATTTAACGTGGCTCTGCGACCGATGGAGTTTTTTGATACAAAGCTCTATTTAGAACAAAGCTATAATGTGGCCTTCTTAAACTACCTTTATGCCGAACAAATTAGAGATGTCATCCCAAATTTTGATTCTGGAAGAGCCTCAGCTCTTTTAAATCTGTACAGACCCTTTAACCTCTATGGCCTTAACATCACTCCACGAGTAGGTTTTGATGGGATTGTTTATACAAATAACCAAAACAAAAGGACCACTTGGCAAGCTGTCTGCTCTTATGGTGGGGATGCCTCTATAGATTTTCATGGTGAATTTGATACTCTATCTCATTATATTAAACCTTATGTAAAATATAACGGCCTAACAAAACCTACTTCCGACAATCCAGATCATTTTATATTCAGTATTGATGATGGTTATGCTGCATTTAATCAACTCATCATAGGGTTAAATAATGAACTCTATTTTGATCGCTTTTCAGTGGATAGACCTACAATGGCGATCAACTTGAGTGCTATGAGATTTTTCACAAATTTTAATCCAGATGATCCAGAAATGGCAGGAAATCCAAAAGCTTCCTTTTTAGAGCCTTTATCCAAAGGGGATGTTGAATTTCTTTGGAACTACCCAAGGATGGCCTTTGGAGCAAAGTTTGGATGGAATTTTGAAACCGACTCATACGATTTTTTTGATCTCCATTATGGATGGACCCTTAACGATTATATCGCCCTTTCAACAACCTATAGAAACCGAGGACCTTACTGGTGGAGAAAGGATAACCATAATAGTTTTATCTTAGATTCCTATAGAACTATAGAAGATCTTGAGCAAACTCCCCTTTCAGATGCTAGGTACTGTTTTGTGAATAAGATGCAAATACAAATTGCCCCGCTATGGACCTTTCAAGTGGAGAATAACATTGGAAAAAGAGATGCCCTCGTAAACGTTTTTGGAAATGTGATAAGACCTGATACCCCTTACTACATTCAAACTAAGTTTAACCTTTCGATGATAGTGAGCAACGCTTACAGACTTCAGTTTAGCTATCTTGCAACAAACAGCTTAAAAGATAACGCCTTTAGTTTTAGTTTTGACTTAATGTAAAAAAAAACTCAAAATACTCCCTTTATAAATAAAGGGAGTATTTTTTAGCCTTAGTCTTATTTAGAACCCCCACCGCCATGATTATCTTGCTGCGGTTGTGAATCTTCTATAGCGTGCCCAATAAGCTCCAATGTGTGGTTTCTTGATCTTGCCACTCTTTGAAGTGCGGCTTGCTTCTTATCTTCACCCTTTAAAGAAGAAATTTTTAGAAAACAGCTATTCATAAGTTTTTTAATAGCATCCATTATTAGTGCTGTAATCTCTTCTTTATATGTTGATAAATGATGAGGAACAGCCACCATATATTCTTTTACCTCAGTTTCTAAATCAAAATAAGCAATCAAGTCCAATCCGTTTTGAAACTCCTTGACTTGATCTGTTGAACAGTTGTTGAAGCTGTTTGATTTTGCAACCAAAGGATGTCTTAAATTGCTATCTACACCCATAAGTACCGTTTCTAACAAACTGATTATTCTAAAATTTTTTGCTGATACCTCTTTTCTTTCGAGGCGCTGGTTTTGTAATCTATCGAAAGATTTTAGAACGCTGTTTAAATGAGCTTCATCTTCAAAACATTGAAATATTCTTAAACAAGGAGCTTTTATCTTTGTACTGTTATTGTTTAGAAAAAATCCGTCAGGCCACATACTGAGTTCCTTTTTTTTCAAAATGTTTAAAAATGTATTAAACATTGTTTTTTCTTCTCTTGTTACTTCAAATGTTTCGTTCTTTAAGGGTCTAAAATGTGTCATTGAAAGTCCAGGTGTAGGAGCAGAGGCTCTAGTAGAAACAATAGGGGTTACTGGTGCTGGTGCTGGTGCTTGTGCTGGTACTCCTAAATTTTCATCTTCGGGAGGAGATAGAAACTCATCGGCTAAATCAATGTGTACATCAGCTTGAGGTAATGCAGCGTCTGAATTGAAAAAAATTCTATTCCATTCTCTTTCTTGATTGTCTACTGGTACTTGTACTTGTGCTTGTGCTTGTGCTGGTGCTGGTGCTGGTGCTGGTTGTGCTTGTGTTTGTGCTGGTTGTGGTTGTGGTTGTTTTGGACATAGAATTTTTTGCTTTATGATCATTGCAATCCCTCCTATGCCTAAAATAGCGGCGCAACTTCCAACTACCGCTGAAGCAACAATCATTGAAAAACCTAATGAAAGAACTGTTGATGCTATAGCTGCTAGAACTGCTAGCACAAATAATGTAACTCCAATTACTAATTTTGTATCAAAATTCTTATTTTCTGCTACTGTCGTTGGTGCTGTTTGTATTGTTTCATCTACTCCTGATCCTGTTCCATCTTCTACTCTTGTTTCTGCTCCTGTCGTTGGTGCTGTTTGTATTGTTTCATCTACTCCTGATCCTGATCCTGTTCCATCTTCTACCCCTGATCCTGCTTCTGCTCCTGCTTCTGTCGATGATGCTAGTGCTTGTGCTGGTGCTGGTGCTCGTGCTTCTGCTTGTTCTGGTCCTGATCCTGATCCTGTTTCATCTTCTGTTTGTTCTGCTCCATCTTCTGCTCTATCTTCTGCTTCTGCTTCTGCTTCTGCTTCTGCTTCTGCTTCTGCTTCTGCTTCTGCTTGTGCTACTGGTTGTGCTACTGCTTCTAAAGCTTTTTTTGCCTCTCTTACTAATATAAAAGCATCCTTAATTTCTTTTGCAGTCTTAAGTTCAGATAACAATTGCACTGCCCGATTTTTTAGATCGTCTTTTAAAATCACATTGTTAAAAATGGCTTCGACTTTGCTTTTCTCTGTTTCTTGAGGTTGTTGGGCATTAGGAGTCCCACGCTTAAATATTTTATTTAATAAGCCTCCCACACTTTCTTTTACTTGTGCAACACCTCTCCCGAAAAAATTTATACGTCTTAAGGCTAACTCTTCAATCCTTTTTAATTGAGGGTCCTCTAATCTAGAAAGTATATCTGCTAAGCTTTTTTCGCCTGAAGTTGTACGTGAAAAACTATCAGAAGGGCTTTGAGTTGTAGTTTGAACCATAAAAAAAACCTCTTAAATTAATATTTTATATATTAATTATACAGTAATTAATGAATTAAAATCCAAATAAATTTATAAAAAAATTATATTAAATATTTATGATGTTTTACGCATCCCAATAAGCATAAGAGGGTTAGTCAAGTTGGTCATTCCTTTTAAAAAAATGTGGCTCAACAATGAAATGGCTAAGGAACTAGCTAATGAAAAAAAATCTATTTAATTGAGAAAATTTTTTGAATTTACATTCCACTGTTTATCTTGTAAAGTCTTTACTTCCAATAATTTAAGGCTTTTTTCTATCTTTAAAAAATCCTTTTTTGAGATATGATCCACATATAAAATTCCATTAAGGTGGTCCATCTCATGTTGAAGGCATTTTGCCCTCCATTTAGTTTCAAAAACCCCTTTTATTCTCTCTCCTTTAAGATTTGTGTAGTCAATCTCAATATCATGAGCTCTACTCACCTGCGCCGAAACACCGGGAATAGAAAGGCACCCCTCAGAAGTGACAAATTTCTTCTTAGAGAATGTTGTAATCACAGGGTTAATATAGACCTCAGGTTCTTTAAGACAAAGAGCATACCCTTCTTCATCTACTTCACTAGAGTAAACATTGACAAAAATTCTTAATGGATACCCGATTTGCGGGGCAGCAAGGCCTGCTCCGTTATGAGCTTTAACCCCATCTATCAACTCTTGGACAACTTTTTCTATGTAGGGAGTGATCTCTTGAACCTCTTTACACACCTCACGTAAAACTGGATCTCCTAAATATCTTAGCGGTTTCATTTTTCCTCTACCGATTGAATTTCAACAGGTTGCTCCTTTGGGGCTTTTGATAAGGCATGAGATCCATAGGTAATACATAAAGAACCCACGAGAAAAATCAAAGCCAAGTAGGCGGTGATCTTTTTTACAATTTCGGCTGTGGATGCCCCAAACAAAGATGAAGAACTATCCCCTCCAAAGGAGGCGCCAAGACCTAAACTTTTGCTCTCTTGTACCAAAATAAGTAAAGAGAGAATTACACCTATTGCAACAAACAAAAAGACACAAAGAAAAAACATAAATGACATACCTAACTTACCGCCTTATTAATTAACTGATTAAATGATTGAACTTCTAATGAAGCGTTACCCACTAAAACACCATCTACATTCTCTATATCAAGAATATCTGAAATGTTATTTATCCCCACAGAACCCCCATAAAGGATAGGGATTTTCTTTCCCCAATCCTTATCAAATTCGATCAGTTTTGATCGAATCATTGCATGAGTTTTTTTTATCGATTCTTTATCTGCAACCCTTCCTGTACCAATTGCCCAGACAGGTTCATAGGCAATTGTAAGAAGAGAAAAATGGTTTCCAAATAGATCCGATAAACCCACTTCAAGCATTTTAGAAATCACCTCTTCTGTCTGAAAAAGAGCATTTTCTTCAAGGGTTTCTCCTACACAGAGGATAAAAGGCATATTTTCTACAACAGCTCGCTCTACTTTTCTTGCAATAGATTCGTTACTTTCAAAAAAAAGATGCCTTCTTTCACTGTGCCCTAAAAGGACAAAATCACACCCTACATCCTTTAACATACGGGCTGAAATCTCCCCTGTATAGGGGCCAAAAGAATACTCAGACATATTTTGAGATCCTATACGGATATTTTTAGAAGGAGCCATATACTTAGCTTCCCTAATTGATAAAAAGGGGGGAATAATAGCAATATTTAAATCATTATGGACCACTAGTTGATTTATAAAATCAGAGGTTTCTCTCTGAAGTTTGTTCATTTTCCAGTTCGCTATCACTATTTTTTTCATAGCTAATGATTGTATCAGATCTATACTGCCATTTTCAAGTTGAAAATTTGCTAAAAATAGCCTATCCTTTCTTTCTTATGGAAAAAACTGTAAAAAATATTCACACCGTTTCATCTCTTACCTATCAAATTAAACATCTTTTAGAGGGACATTTTAAGTTTATACAGGTAAAAGGCGAGGTTTCTAATTTAAAAAAGCAATCTAGTGGCCATATCTATTTTACCCTTAAAGATGCCTCAAGTGCCATTTCAGTAGCCCTATTTTCAGGTTTTGCTCAAAAAACCCTTTTGCCTAAAGATGGGGATGAAATTATTGTTGAAGGGGAAATTTCTCTCTATGCCCCAAGGGGCAGTTATCAAATCATTGCTCAAAAGATTTCAAAAACCGGTACTGGGGATCTTTTAATGAAGCTTCACCTTTTAAAAGAGGAGCTTTCTAAATTAGGGTATTTTTCTCCTGATAGAAAAAAACCCCTTCCGAAGTTTCCAAAAAAAATTGGAGTCGTTACCTCCCCTACAGGGGCTGTGATCAAAGATATAATTCATGTTTTATCAAGAAGGTATCCAAATTTTCAACTTATTTTAAACCCTGTTGCTGTTCAAGGGCCTTTAGCAGAAATTGAAATTGCAAAGGCAATTGATGATTTTAATAAACACAACCTTGTCGATGTGATGATTGTTGGGCGTGGCGGGGGATCTTTAGAGGATCTTTTCTCCTTTAATGAAAGGGTTGTTGCTGACGCTATATTTAGGTCAAAGATCCCTATCATTTCTGCCTGTGGCCATGAAACCGATTTTACTATTGCAGACTTTTGCGCAGATGTAAGAGCTCCAACCCCTTCAGCAGCTGCTGAAATTGTTGTTGTTGATAAGTTAGCTCTTCAACACCAACTTCAAAAGTTAAATGAGTCTATTTCAAAAGCCATTTTCTCCCACATAAAACAATCTAAGGCTACACTTTCAAAAATAGCTTCGTCAAAAGCCTTTCTTTCCCCTTACTCGATGCTTTCTATCTTTATTCAAAATGTAGATGAACTCTCCTATTCTATGGATAAAAGCCTTCAACAAGTCATTCAAATGAAAAAAACCCTCATTAAAGAAAAGGAAAAAACCCTAGCCCTTTTCTCACCAATGACAAAAATCTATCGATTGAAAGAAAAAATAGAGTCCATCAAAGAACATCTATTCTCTGTAAATCCTAGCAATATCCTCAAAAAAGGGTACTGTCTTGTTTTTAAAGATCAAACTAATGAGCTAATTACCTCTATATCTCAGTTACAAAGGGACCACAGAGTCCAAATTAAACTAGCTAACGGAGAAGCTTTAGCAACTATTGAAACCTTAAAGGAAAACCATCATGAAAAAAGAACACACATTTGAAGAAGCCTACGCAAGACTTGAGGAAATCCTTGAGAAAATCAATCATGGGGAAGTCTCCCTTGAACATTCTCTTTCTTTATACGAAGAGGCCGATTCTCTCATCAAATCCTGTAATAAAAAAATCGATTCAGCCGAAAAAAAAATCACCCAATTGATGAAAAATAGGGAAAAAGAGCTCATTTTAGATGAGAATGGAAAACCCCTTGAAACAGATTTTATTCACGATAAAGACCTCCCTTTTTAAAAAAGAAGTGGTATAAATCGATAAAATATGTATCTTGTGATTTAAAAGGATCTATAAAAAATCTTTATGAAAATCGGAATTTGCCCCAGCTACGATAAAGCTCCTGCTAAAAACTTTGTTTTTCCTATTATGGAATATCTCCATCGAAATAACGTTGAAGTCTTTATTGATGATGAGGTTAAAGAGCTTTTTCCCCTTCCTTTAATTGACAAAAATACCCCCATCGATATTTTTATTACCCTTGGGGGGGATGGAACACTTTTATATTTTGCGAATAAATATAAACACCATAACAACCCTGTTTTTACAGCGATCAACTTTGGTTCTCTTGGATTTATGGCTGACATTCGGATAGAAGAGTTTCATGGATATTTAGACGATCTTATTCAAGGAAGTTATACAGTTGACCAAAGAATTATCCTTGAAGCCCTCTCCCCTGTAGAAAGAAAATACTCTGCCATAAATGATATTGTCCTTCATCGGGGGGAAACTAAGTCAATGGTTGAGCTTCAAATTACTATTGATGGTCAATATTTTAACACGTTTCAATCCGATGGTCTTATTATTTCAACCCCAACTGGATCTACAGCCTATAATTTAGCTGCCGGAGGCCCTATTATTTTCCCAACATTGGATGTTTTTGCTATCACTCCTATTTGCCCCCACACCCTAACCACTCGCCCATTTATCATCCCAGGCTCTTCAAATATTGAAATAAAGTCCATTTCAAAAAATAGCACTATTATGACAACTGTCGATGGTTTAACCTCTTATCCACTTCAAAAAGATCAAATGACTTTGATAAAAAAGGCCCCTTCATTGTTTAACCTCATCTCTTTCCCCAATAAGGATAATTTTTTTTACTCGATTTTACGTCAAAAGCTTGGATGGAAAGGGCACCGATAACCTAGTAGGAGTGATCTGTTAGCCTTGTTTTTCCCCTAAAAATGGTGTATAAAATCGTGCCATACAAAAAGACCAAAGGAATACCAAAAGCAGCTATAAACATCGTCACAATGAGAGTTGTTCTTTGTGAGGATGCATTATACAAGGTCAATGTATTTCGACTATAATCTAAAGAGGATGGGATCATATCTGGAAAAGTCCCTATAACTATCAGTAAGAACAAAAGAACTATTGTGATCATTGAGGATAAAAAGCAGTATCCATAGCGTTTTTTAGCTAAAGCTATAGGTAAACAAGCCATAAAAAAAATAAGGACCGCTGGAGCAATAAAAAAGATCTTTTGTTCTATGAAAGCTTCAGTAATATGTGGGACAGTTTCCCATGTCCAAATGGTAGCTGTTACAAAGAAAAAGTAAAAAAGGGGGATTAAGTATTTTGCAAAATTATGTAACCGATGTTGTAATTCTCCTTCGGTTTTCATAAGGAGAAAAAGCGATCCATGAGTTGCAAACAGTGAAATTGCAAACATTCCAATAAATACCGAGTAGGGGTGAAACACTTCACTCATAGGAAGATCCATCTCCCTTTCAACAGTTATTGGGACACCTAAGAGAAGATTGCCTAAAATAACTCCCAATGAAAAGGTAATAATCATTGAAGAAAACCAAAAGGCCCCATCCCAAAAGTACCTCCATCGTAAGGATTTTTCTTTGGATCTAAATTCAATAGCAACACCACGAATAATAAAGCCAAGTAACATCAACATGATAAGAAGGTAAAAACCAGAAAGAAGGACTGCATAGACATCTGGAAAAGCAACAAATAAAGCGCCAAAAATGGCAATCAACCACACTTCGTTTCCATCCCAAAAAGGTCCTATAGAATTTAAAAGGATCCTTCGATGTTCATCTTTTCCTGCAAATATTTGCAAAAGGCCCACCCCAAGATCAAAACCATCTAAGACAACGTATAAAGCAACCGATGCCCCTACAATTAAATATGCTAATATTTGTAACATTTCTGTTGGCATAAAACCTCTTATTTTTTATGTAATTGTAAATAGGGATCTTTATATTCTGAATCCGAGCCTTCTTCATCATCAAAGACAGGGCCTTTTTGTATTTTCTTATTCAAAAGGTAAAAAAATAAGGTTCCCATCATTGAATACATAAAGATAAACATGACAAGAGAAGCAATCACATCGGATCGATGCACCACTCTTGAGACTCCCTCAGAAGTTCTCATAACATTGTACACTATCCAAGGTTGGCGACCCACTTCAGCTGTAAACCATCCTGCAATGTTTGCTATATAAGGAAAAATAATTCCAATCATCGCAAACCATAGGAACCATTTTCTCTTTAAAAAGTTTTTTCTGAATAAAAGACCTAATAAGGCTATCATAACCATCCCCCCCCAACAATATATCATCATATGATAGCAATAAAACACTGTTGGAACATGGGGCCAATTTTCTTTAGGAAATTCATTAAGTCCAGGGACTGCTGTATGCAGATCTCGATAGGTTAACAAACTTAATCCCGATGGAATAGAAATTCCTGAGACTTTTTCTGTCTCCATATCAATGATCCCAATCACTGTAATAGGGGTATTAGGCTTTGTTTCAAATATTCCCTCAAGGGCTGCAAATTTCACAGGTTGATCTCTTGCAACCCCCCTTGCACTACTATCAGCTGACCATAATTGAAGAAGTAAGGTGACTAAAGCAACCCAAAGCATCCCCCTTAGCATCCTTTTCCCAAAAAAATCATGTCTATTTTTTAAAACATAGTAGGCAGAAATACTGATCACTAAAAAGATCCCTGTGAGAAAGCATCCTAAAAGCACATGCCCTAATCTTGTCAAAAATGAGGGGGAAAAATAAACTTCCCATAGATCGGTTATCACAGCTCTTTTATAGATCCCTTCTCCCACGATCTTATATCCAGATGGGGTTTGCATCCATGAATTAGCCATGACAATCCATGTTGCACTAAATGTGGCTCCTAAAGAAACCATGATTGTAGCAAAAAAATGTGTAAAAGGCTTAACCCTTGTCCACCCAAATATCATGATTCCTAAAAATCCCGCCTCCATAAAAAAGGCAAAGACCCCTTCGGCAGCAAGCATTGATCCAAAGACATTGCCTACAAACTTTGAAAATTGTGACCAATTATTTCCAAATGCAAATAACTGAACAAAGCCTGTTGCTACACCCATTGCAAAAAACAAACCAAAAATATTTACCAAAAATCGGGTGATTTTATAGTACTCTCTATTTTTTGTTTTTAAATACAGCCCTTCCATAAATACAATGACCCATGCAAGACCAATTGTCATTGGGGGAAATAGATAATGAAAAGAAATATTTAAAGCAAACTGGATACGCGATAGCATCGTAACGTCCATAAACCAAAAACCCCGATAAGTAAAAATAATCCTTACATTAGAGCTTTTTCTATTTTAGAACAACCCATTAATAAGAAAAAATCTACAAAGACAAGAGCTGTCATTGCCTCAACAATAACTGGCGCCCTTAAAGCTACACAAGGGTCATGCCTTGCATTTTCATCTAATGTAGAGGTTATATTTTTTCCATCTAAAGTCATTGTTTTCATCGCCTGTTTTATAGAGGATGTGGGTTTAAAAGGGGCTCTAAAAATCACATCTTCCCCTGTAGTTATCCCCCCTAAAATACCCCCATGATGATTTGTTATAAATTTTCCATCCTCCATCTGATCATTATGGGTCGATCCTCTCATTTTAGCAGAGTTAAACCCTGAACCAAATTCAATCCCTTTACACGCATGTATCGACAAAATGGCTTTAGCTAAATTTGCCTCCATTTTTTCATACATAGGGTCGCCAAGCCCTGCTGGGACATTTTTTACAACACACTCAATTAAACCCCCTAAAGAATCCTTTTCTCTAATTGCTTCCTCTAAAAGGGTTTCAAAATCTTTTGTACACCCCCCTATTTCAATCACCTTTGCCTCAATAGCAATAGGTGCAATAATTTGCTTAGCAATTGCCCCTGCTGCGACTCTAGCTGAAGTCTCTCTTGCCGAGGATCTTCCTCCTCCTCTGTAGTCAAATATCCCATATTTTTTTAAGTATGAATAATTGGCATGTCCAACCCGAATGACATTTTTCACCTCATCGTAAGACCCACTTCTTTGATCTGCGTTCTTAATCCATAGTGTAATTGGAGCCCCAGTAGAAACTCCCTCAAACACCCCCGATAAAATTTCTACCACATCCTCTTCCTTCCTTGGGGATGTAAAAGGAGAAAACCCCGGACGCCTTCTGTGCATTTCTTTTTCTATGAATTGTTCATCAATTGCAACTCCCGCCGGACAGCCATCTATTACACATCCTATTCCCTTACCATGGGACTCCCCAAATGTTGTCACCTCAAATTGCCTACCGAAAGAATTTGATCCCATTTGCCCTCCACTTTTTTATGACAACAGGTTTCATACAACCTCGCTCTTTGGTTAAATTTCTCTTCAATATCCACCCCATTATAAAAAAGACCCTCCTGTTTCCATCTACTTTTCAAAAGGTGTAGTTCACAATGAATATAGACAACCAGTCCAAGCCCTTGTAAAAAAAAGGTAATATCTTCAATCTCTACAACCCCACCCCCTGTAGCAATCACAGAATTTTTAACCTCTTTTAATTGAAGTATACTCTCTTTTTCTCTATTTCTAAAATCCTTTTCACCAAGAGTCTTATAAAGATTTTTTATACTTGTTTTGAATTTTTCTTCTAAAAGGGCATCGGTATCAATAAAATTCATGGAAAAATGTCTTGAAAGCCTTTTTCC
Source organism: Chlamydiia bacterium (assembly GCA_044359535.1). Taxonomy (GTDB): domain Bacteria; phylum Chlamydiota; class Chlamydiia; order Chlamydiales; family 2-12-FULL-49-11; genus JAJACQ01. Next base: position 1,076 of record JBIKLZ010000014.1, on the reverse strand, counting down.
ATAAAAGGTTTTTCCCACACCCTGATACCCAATTAATATAATATTTCTCATTTACTATAGGTCTAAAGTAAGGTCTAAGCCTGAAGAACAAAACTCATAAATAGCTGTTGGAAAGGTTTTTGCACACACCTCCACTCCATCAATTTCTGATGCAGAGTTTGCAAAAGCGGCAGCAACCATTAAAGAGAGAACAACCCTATGATCGTTTGCACCATTAAATTTTGCTCCCTTAATCGTTGATGGATAAATAGTCATTCCATCTAGATGCACTTCAACGTGTGCCCCCATCTGTATTAACCTTTCACTCATTACCGCTATTCGATCACACTCTTTAGACCTAGCTATTGTTGCCCCAGTGATCCTTGTCTTTGTCTTTGCAAAAGCCGCTACAACCGAAAGGATGGGTAGTGAATCAATGCAGTCATTGATATCAACCTCTACCCCCTTTAGATCTTCATTTGCCGTTACAAATAGAATTTCTCCCCTGAAGTAAATATGTGCCCCCATTTTTTTAAAAATATCCAAAGTCATTTTATCCCCCTGCATACTTTTGGGATCTAATCCATGAATTCTCACTTCCTTTTTCGATAACAGTGCCGCAGCAACAGGAAACATTGCTGTTGAATAATCCCCTCCGATGGATATGTTAAATCCTTTATAAGAAGAGTTTCCTTCCACTTCATAAAAACGATACCCTTCATTAAATACAACTGCCCCCACAAAGGATAGCCAGTGCATTGTTAAATCTACCCAAGGTTTTTCCCCTGGATGTAGAACAAAGATTTCTGAAGGACCTTGTAAAAAAGAGGCTACAAAGAGTAATGCAGAGACAGGTTGTGAATCTTTTCCATCAATAACCATCGAACCGGGTTGCAATTTTCCTTTTATCGAAAGGATTCCATCGGATCTTTCCTCAAAAGAGGAAACCTCTATTCCCTGTTTTCGATAAAGATCTAAAAGGGGTTTTACAGGTCTATTTTTTTTAATAGAATCATCCCCTGTGATGAGCACCTCTTCACCTACAAGGGCAGATAAGCCAATAAAAAATCGAAGAGCTAAGCCGGAATTGCCCACAT
>JBIKLZ010000040.1:0-7334 GCA_044359535.1 Chlamydiia bacterium | reverse complement strand
TTCATCTAACCAAAAATTAATGCTACCACGATTAACTAGAGATGTATTATAATTCTTCCAATCACGATTTGTCTTTTGCATGAGATTTTCCTTTGTTTTTGAGTACTTTAGGATATCTCATGCGTTTCTTGTTAATCAAGAAACATTTTAGAACTTATATTTTTTTGATGAATTAGGAAACACACCCATGCTGGGGTTTGATCATAACGTACATCTCTTTCACTTCTTATACCCACTTCATTACTAGCACTTAATTGCTCTGTCATACTATCCCCTCTTTTTGTTATTATTTTAATAAAATTAAAATAATATCTTAATAAATGTCAATATTTAAATATTTATCTTTGAGCGTTTTTTGAAACATCTCCGTTGGATAAAACAATTGGGGCTTGCTTCTTCCTGTCTTGTTTGAGTTAGGTTTGTTTGGCCTTGAATACCTTGCATCGTCGCTCCTGAAAGCTCGTTAGCTCCCCCGCTGTTTTGAGCTTTTCCACGATTAACCTCTTTAGAAAAAATTATAGTGGATACAATTCCTAAAACTAGGAAAGCTCCTGCGATAATTCCAAGAACTAGCGGAGCTGTAGCAATAGAAAAAACTGCTGTAACAATTGCTGCTATTGCAAAAATTGCACCCAAACCATAGCCAAAGGGTATCCCAACCAAAGAGACTCCTGTTCTTATAAGCCCTTTTCGAAATGCTGGGGTTTGATCATAACGTACATCTCTTTCACTTCTTATACCCACTTGATTATTAGCACCTAATTGCTCTGTCATACTATCCCCTCTTTTTGTTATTATTTTTATTAAATTATATATAAAATCTTAATAAATGTCAATATTTAAATATTTATCTTTAAACGTTTTTTGAAACATCTCCCTTGGATAAAACAGCAGATTTAAAATCTAAAAAAGATTTATTTGAAATGAGTGTATTTATTTTACTATAAACATGTTAGATCACCTAAAATTAAGCATCTGAAGTAGTAAAAAAAATCCTTAACGAGACATACACTGATGACACAAATATCACCTTTCTCTTCCGTAGTCATTACTCGATGTACCTCTTGTCCTAAAGATTGATTTTCAATTTTTGTGGATGAAGCGAATCTGACATAATTTTCTCCTTTTTTTATAGGTCGTTTAGGTCTATTACCGAAGGTGTGATATCTGACTATGAAAATAACCCAACGTTTCGACGATTTCTTCTGAGTTCTTTTACTCTTAAGAAGAGTTCCTCGCCTCGATGCGGGTCTTGTTGTCTCTTTTGTTCCTCTAACTCTTTTTTCTTTAAATCTTCGGTATATACGATTTTTGACATAACTCCCATAAGAACTAAAGCAGTTAGGAATAATCCAGCTGCTGCAATTGCAAGAGCGATTGGAACTACAGGAATACAAAGCACCGCTGTTACTATCGCCGCTATTGTGGCGCAAAGGGATAAACTCCCAGAAATGACGATAGTCCACGCTATGCTGTTCTTTTTTGATGATAAAGCGCTCTCTTTAGCCTTATCTTCATCTAGAGTATTTGTATTTTTAGGCGATTCTACACGATTGTCTGGCCTATTAATTCCTTGTGACATAATTTTCTCTTTTTTTAATATAAATAATACATTAATTTCTAATAAACTTCTATTGAAATAATTTTTTTAATATAAAACCCTCATTTCTAATCTAACTTATTGATTATTGGATGTTTAAAAAAATATCATCGATTTTAATCCATTAAATCTATTTTTTTACTATACTAAAGACCTATGTTTCTTAAAGTAAAAGTCAAAGCTCATGCTAAAGAAGAGGGTGTTTTTAAGCAGGAGGGAGGGTTTCTCATTGTTAAGGTAAAGGCTCCCAGGGAAAAGGGGCTTGCAAATTGCGCGCTGCTAAAGACCCTTTCCACAAAGTTTAAAATCCCTTTGAGTGCAATCTCTATTAAATCAGGGAGCACTTCTTTAAAAAAAATCATTAATATTGACCCAGCCTATGCACACTGTGTTTTTGAGGGGCTTTCCTCACTTTCTTGAACCCCTTTTTTCTTAAGAATCCTTATCGGGTAAAAGCTTCTTTCCCCCTCCCCTCTGTATTTACAAGGCAATTGTTGCATGCTTTTTACAACTCGGTTTCTCATCAAAGAAAGGGGTTCATCTCTATAAAAACTTAGATCTTCAAGGAGTTCAACTCTATTTAATGCCCCCCTACATATTCTACACTCTGCTTTTTGTTCTACTATACTTCAATTTCTTCGCTGGAGTCATCATCTAATGATATGGGCCTGCCCATTGGACTTTCTTCTTCCTGTCTTGTTTGAGTTAGGTTTGTTTGGTCTTGAATACCTTGCATCGTCGCTCCTGAAAGCTCGTTAGCTCCCCCGCTGTTTTGAGCTTTTCCACGATTAACCTCTTTAGAAAAAATTATAGTGGATACAATTCCTAAAACTAGGAAAGCTCCTGCGATAATTCCAAGAACTAGCGGAGCTGTAGCAATAGAAAAAACTGCTGTAACAATTGCTGCTATTGCAAAAATTGCACCCAAACCATAGCCAAAGGGTATCCCAACCAAAGAGACTCCTGTTCTTATAAGCCCTTTTCGAAATGCTGGGGTTTGATCATAACGTACATCTCTTTCACTTCTTATACCCACTTGATTATTAGCACCTAATTGCTCTGTCATACTATCCCCTCTTTTTGTTATTATTTTTATTAAATTATATATAAAATCTTAATAAATGTCAATATTTAAATATTTATCTTTAAACGTTTTTTGAAACATCTCCCTTGGATAAAACAGCAGATTTAAAATCTAAAAAAGATTTATTTGAAATGAGTGTATTTATTTTACTATAAACATGTTAGATCACCTAAAATTAAGCATCTGAAGTAGTAAAAAAAATCCTTAACGAGACATACACTGATGACACAAATATCACCTTTCTCTTCCGTAGTCATTACTCGATGTACCTCTTGTCCTAAAGATTGATTTTCAATTTTTGTGGATGAAGCGAATCTGACATAATTTTCTCCTTTTTTTATAGGTCGTTTAGGTCTATTACCGAAGGTGTGATATCTGACTATGAAAATAACCCAACGTTTCGACGATTTCTTCTGAGTTCTTTTACTCTTAAGAAGAGTTCCTCGCCTCGATGCGGGTCTTGTTGTCTCTTTTGTTCCTCTAACTCTTTTTTCTTTAAATCTTCGGTATATACGATTTTTGACATAACTCCCATAAGAACTAAAGCAGTTAGGAATAATCCAGCTGCTGCAATTGCAAGAGCGATTGGAACTACAGGAATACAAAGCACCGCTGTTACTATCGCCGCTATTGTGGCGCAAAGGGATAAACTCCCAGAAATGACGATAGTCCACGCTATGCTGTTCTTTTTTGATGATAAAGCGCTCTCTTTAGCCTTATCTTCATCTAGAGTATTTGTATTTTTAGGCGATTCTACACGATTGTCTGGCCTATTAATTCCTTGTGACATAATTTTCTCTTTTTTTAATATAAATAATACATTAATTTCTAATAAACTTCTATTGAAATAATTTTTTTAATATAAAACCCTCATTTCTAATCTAACTTATTGATTATTGGATGTTTAAAAAAATATCATCGATTTTAATCCATTAAATCTATTTTTTTACTATACTAAAGACCTATGTTTCTTAAAGTAAAAGTCAAAGCTCATGCTAAAGAAGAGGGTGTTTTTAAGCAGGAGGGAGGGTTTCTCATTGTTAAGGTAAAGGCTCCCAGGGAAAAGGGGCTTGCAAATTGCGCGCTGCTAAAGACCCTTTCCACAAAGTTTAAAATCCCTTTGAGTGCAATCTCTATTAAATCAGGGAGCACTTCTTTAAAAAAAATCATTAATATTGACCCAGCCTATGCACACTGTGTTTTTGAGGGGCTTTCCTCACTTTCTTGAACCCCTTTTTTCTTAAGAATCCTTATCGGGTAAAAGCTTCTTTCCCCCTCCCCTCTGTATTTACAAGGCAATTGTTGCATGCTTTTTACAACTCGGTTTCTTATCAAAGAAAGGGGTTCATCTCTATAAAAACTTAGATCTTCAAGGAGTTCAACTCTATTTAATGCCCCCCAATATTTTCCAAAAAAGGGTGTCTTTTTCTCCATTTCTCTAAAAATTCGTTATCTTCGATTTTTGAAAAAACTCCAAAAAGAACTAAAGCTGTTACGAATAGTACCGCTGCTGCAATCCAAAGAGCCATTGGAACTACAGGAATAAAAAGCAACGCTGTTACTAACGACGCTATTGTGGCGCAAACAGATAAACTCACAACAACCAATGCAGCATCCATTAAGATTTTCTTGTTTGGTTGAGGTTTAGTTAAAGGTGTGGTTGAGCGACTAGTTTTAACTGACATAATTTTCTCCTTTTTTGTTACTATAAATAATACATTAATTTCTAATAAACTTCTATTTAAATAAATTTTTTAATATAAAACCCTCACTTCTAATTTAACCTATTGATTATATGATGTTTAAAAAAATATCATCGATTTTAATCTATTAAATCTATTTTTTTACTACCTGGGTTTAAGAATCTAGTGCACCATAAATAAAATTATAAAATAATATATTTTAATTGTGAATTTGCTATTCGTATGTTTATATGAGAATAGATCCTTCTAAATATTTTAGCTTCAAAGTCGAGCGTGACATAATAAAAGATCCTGCTACGCTCCCTTCTAAGCGGGCGCAGCAAGTGGGTATTCTTGCTCTAAAAGTTCTTTCCTATATTTCAGTTGTTACACCAATTGTTTTTGCATTTACAAAACTTGCGGAAACAACTCATCGTATAAATCATGAGGATAGCCAAGATACTAACCACGTGGATGTAACCTCGCATTTTTCAACACAGAACAAAGAAGTAGCTTCTCTCGAAAGGGATGTAGAAGTAGTTCCATCACAAGAGAAAGTAGAAGCAGGTTCTGAAGAGAAGGATAATGAGGGGGCTTCTCAACAGGGGTATGTAAAGGTAGTAGCACCAGCAAAGGATGGAGAAGTAGCTTCTCCGCCGTTAGATGTTGTGCTAGCTTCTCCGCCGATTGCTCTTGAACCTGTAGCTCTTTCTGTTGAATTATTTGATTATGAGCACCCAACTATCGAAACGGTTATGCAATTTGCCTCTTTGGCTTTAAAAAATATGCGTAGTTTTTTAGCGAATAAATTAGATGTTAATGCAAACATTGGAAAAAACATAAAGCTTGTTCTACTACCGCTTGCTGGCTTTGGTGATGTTTTATTCATCTACAAGGCGTGTCAAGCCCTTAAACAAAAAGGGTTTAAAGTTTCAATAGATATTCTTTGGTCTATGGAAAAGCCCGGTATAGAAAAAATTAAAAACCAATTGAAGCAATTAGATCATATGGATGATATTGAAATTATTTTAGAAGGCACAGACGCAGTAAACGCCCAAAAACCAGACTGTCTTATTTTTGCACCAACCATCCCAGATAAAGAAAAAATGAATATGCTGGTAGAGACTCACAGAGTTCCCTTTCAAGTAATTTATGAATACGGGGGAAATAGAGACTTTATAAATGTTAGGCGAGGTTTTCCTCATGTTCCTATAAGACTTATTGATGACAAAAGGGTCCTTGATGTAGATACGTATGTGCTTGATTATCAAAGTAGATCTGGATTTGGGGCAAGCGAATTAGGTATCTTCACTGAAAATGGATTAATTGAACCTTATTCAAAAGATGAGAAAGCTAAACGATTAGATGAGCTAAAAGAGACACATTTTGAAAAGTTTAGTATTCTTTTAAATGGTAAAACTGGTCTAGAATACTTAAATTCTACCAAGCTCTTTTTTGGTTATGCACACAAGAAAGAGAGTCTAGAAGGTTTTGTTTCTGTGGTTGCCTTATCAAATAAAAAGAGTACGTCAAATATAGATGTTGTCATTCCATGGAGATCTCACCATGAATTAGGTGAGTATAAAGACAAATGTAACTACCATAAAGACGACTTAATCGAGGCTGGAATAGGAAGGGTGGAGATTGTTAAAGCCTCTCATATAGTATCATCGGAAAGTATTTCGGATGATCCAGCTTTAAAAGTCCTTCGAATTATTAATGTATTTGAATTGTCTAACCCCCTTATGAGAGAGTTGTTATCTATATCAGAGGACCTTAATTTAGCAACTGGTGATCAATCTTTAGGTGAATTATTGCTTAAGCGACATGGAATACCTTTATATGAACCAATGGATTGGAAGGTGCAATTAAATCAATCACTGTTAAAATATGCTGAGAATTTGCCGCTTGTAAAAAGCGTGCTGATGTCGTGGAAAGATCGATGTGAGTATCCTTATATTCCTTGTAATGAGCTGGTTAAAGACATCCTTTCCTGCGTTAATAATTTAGAAGAGTCGCAAAGCTCAAAAGATTCAGGCCCTTCCCAGATTGAACTTTTTCATCAATCTATAGTTAGCAAAAACAATTCTTTAGAAACGCATCTTTGTGAAGAGGCTTTAAGATTATCTGCAATTGGTAAAATTCCAACATTTAAAGAAGAGAATGACAGACTAGAGCGAGAAATAAAAGATATTTTTAAGGTTCCTCTTTTTCTTGATGAGTTTTCAAAACTTTTAACGACTACTTTATCCTATGCTACATTGCCTGTTGATATTAACGAAAAAATAATATTAAATATTTTCATAGAAAAATTCGAACAAATTGATAAAAGTAAAATTTCTGAAGAGGTTTTAGAAATAATACAAAGGGGTATAGAGCTTTTTAATAAATTATGTAAAGAAGGACGCATCGCTGGAGATATCCCTGAGATCTCTTTACTTCAAACAATATCTAAGAAATTATTCCCTAACATTCAAAAGCAGTTAGAGGAAATTAAAACCATATTTACTTAGCTACGTTGAGCCTTCAAGTGCACAAAGATCGGGAGTGTTTCCTAATTCACTAAAAGAACCTAGATCCATTTTATAAAGTAGAGCAAGTCTTTCTTATGCAACCTTCATTTTATTCAATATACTTGATTTAAGAGCAATTTCTAGATCTTGATTTTGTTGATTTCTACTTTGAAGTGCAGGTCCAAAAAGCCTCTTCCAACGTGCTATTGCGCTTTCTACTGAAGCTCTTTTATTAGACTTTTTTCAAAACTTCATTTGTTTTAAAATGATTCTTTTTGTCATCTTTTTTGAAACATTTTGATACCCTATGTCTACATATGCTCACACATTTTTTTAAATGAGTCGGGAGAGTAATTTTTTGCATTCTTTTGCACACTCCAGAGTAACCAGGAACTATAAGTAATAGGTCTAAGGGAGAAAATAGAGATTTTAAAAAACCTTCAGTTGCTCGCAGT
>JBIKLZ010000013.1:0-24710 GCA_044359535.1 Chlamydiia bacterium | reverse complement strand
AGGCCAAATTACTTTAGCAAATGCTGCGGGTCTTGGAACAGGAGCTCTTGATATGAGTGATGGAACAATTCTTTCTTTAGGAAGTGGAATGACTCTACCTAATCTAATTACCATTTCTGGAACAAGTACTATAAATGTAAATAGTGGCACAGCCACTTTAGGACAGACAACAACAGGGTCAGGAACCTTGGGGAAGACAGGAAATGGAACCTTATTATTATCACTATCGGATAGTTACTCAGGAGGAACAACATTAAGTGCTGGACAAATTACTGTAGGTAACAATGGAGCTCTTGGAAGTGGGTCTCTCTCAATGGCAGCTTCAACAACCCTTGCCTTAAATAGTGGAATTAATTTGTCAAATTCAATAAGCCTTGGGGGAAGTGCTACTGTAAATGTAAGTAGTGGCACAGCAACCCTATCAGGGGCCATTTCTGGATCAAGTGCTTTAACAAAAAGTGGCTCTGGTACTTTATTATTATCTTCATCAAACACCTATTCAGGGGGAACAACCTTAAGTGCGGGTCAAATTACCTTAGCAAATAATTCAGGATTAGGTCTTGGAACCTTTACCATGGCAGATACAACAACCCTTTTGATGAATAACACGATTTCGGCATCAAACAATATGACCCTTCTTGGAACAGCGCTCATTAATGTAGCCACTGGAGAAAGGGCCACTTTATCGGGGGCAACAGCAAATAACTCAGGAGTTTTAGAAAAAATAGGCTCTGGGGCCTTAGTTTTGTTAGGCTCAAATCAGCATAGCGGGGGAACAATTTTAACTGCTGGAGAAATTGTTTTAGAAAATAACAGCGGCTTAGGGACAGGGACATTAACGTTAGAGAATGGAACCCTTTTTGTGATTAAAGAAGATATCAATGCGTCAAATTTTATAAACATTCCATCGGGAACAGCTACAATCAGTGTTCGCAGTGGTACAGCAACTTTTTCTGGGGCAACGATAAGTACATCTGCCACTCTTGAAAAGACAGGGGCGGGGACTTTAATTTTATCTGGAGATAATCAACATACAAATGGGGTGGTTCTTTTAGAAGGGCAAATTACATTGCAAAATGCCGATGGATTAGGTACAGCCAATACTTTAACAATGGATGATGCAACCGCTTTAGCTTTGGGAAATACAATCACAGCTCCAAATGATATTGATATGATAGGAAGTAGCGGTTCATTAATTGTTGACACAGGAACAGGGGGCCTTTCTGGAGCTATTGCCGGGGCATCAAGTGGGACAACCAAGGAGGGCTCTGGAAATCTTTTGATCACAGATACTGGAACCTTTACTGGAGATATGTCTATAACCGATGGAACCTACACAGTGAATGGAACCCATGATGGGGATGTCACTGTTCAAGATGGGGCAAATCTTAAGGGAACAGGAACGATAAATAATGATGTAACTATTGCCAATGGAGCAAGCATTACCCCTGGGAATTCAATTGGAACAATTACTTTAGGCACTTTAACTTTAAACTCTTCTTCTGTGACCCATATTGAATTAGATCCATCAAATAGTTCATTAATTGATGTAACTGGAGCAGCAACTCTTAATGGAACAGTAAACCTCATTCAAAACCCAGGCTCTTATGGCGCAAGTGGCTCCTATGAAATTCTTAGAGCTGGCAGTATATCTGGCGCCTTTAATTCTGTTGTTACAGGGGCTCTTCCCCACTTCAATTTTGTTATCTCCCAGGTGGGAAATAGCATTTTCATTGGATATTCAAATGAAGGGAGCACAACAATTGATACCACGCAATTGTATGGTAATATTTTCACTTTTGCAAATTATTTAAATGAATTTGCTCCTGATTCCTTAGAATATCAAGCTCTTGTAGATCTTTCAGGGGTTGAATTATATAATGCGATCAACAGTGCCTCTCCAGCAAGAAATGTTTTTGGAACCTACGTCATTACCCAAACACTTTTTTCTTTTAACCATATTTTAAATGGCTATCTTGGAGAAAAGCGATGGGTGAATTCTAATAAAGAGGCTATATCTGTAGCTCATCTTTTTGAAAAAGATCGCTTTATTTCTTCACAGCGAGAAATGGAGTGTAAAAAAGGACAAAGTGAGAACAAGGCTTCTTGGGATCTTTGGATAAGGGGCTTTGGTGATTTTGCCCATCAAAAGGCAGAGAGTCAAAATGCCCCTTTTGATTTCAATTCTCAAGGGCTTTTAATAGGCTTTGATTATACAACTCTTGAAAAACTTCTTTTAGGAATAGCTTTTGGGTATGCAAACTCCCAAATGAATATTGATATGAATATGGGTGAGGCTAATGTAAACTACTTTCTTGGGTCTATCTATGGCTATTATGCATGGAAAAATATTGCTGTTCAAGCCACTTGTTGGGGGGGATACAATCAAGTTAAAAATCAAAGAATCATTGCATATCCAGGGGTAAATAAAACAGCAAGTGCGACAATTAATGGATGGCAAATAGCCCCTCATATTGAACTTCTTGCCTCTTTTAATGATAAACATATCGGTATTGAACCCTATATTGCAGTTGACTATGTAGTGAATTGGCAAAATGACTATACAGAGACAGGTGCTGGAAATCTAAATATGTATGTAAATGAGAACAATTCATCCATGGTTCAAACTGAATTAGGGATTCGCTTGTTTCAAGAGACAGAAAAAGCCTTTGTAAGGGTTCTTTGTAAAGAAGGGGTGGGCTATATCAACAGAACTCCATTTGGGATTGGGGATATTACAACAGCGATATTTGGGGCTAGAGAAAGTGTGACTTTAGCCTCATTAGGTCAGACTCAAAACTTAGCTGCAGTAAGCGCTACTTTCATTGTTCAACCTGGAAAATCTAGGGATGTGACAATTTCTTTAGGTTACGAAGGAGAATTTGGGTCTCAGTACACTTTTAATGAAGTGATACTAAGTCTTACAAAAAGTTTTTAAGGTAAATGTGGGTAAAATAAATGAAAAAATGGGTTTGGTTTTTATACTTTGGTCTAAGTCTTTCTTTACAAGCAACAGACTATATAGTTATAAATAACGACTCTACACAGACTTCGGGATCTTTTGCAGAGGGGGTAAGCCGAGCAAATACGGGACAGGCGGATGGAATTGTTTTTTCTACCCCTTCCCCTTATACAATTTCTCTTGCAATTACAGTTACTCTTGCACAAAGTTATACAATTAATGGTCAAAATGACGGCAATGGATTTATTATTGGCCCTGCAACAGCGCAAAAAATTACAATACAATCGGGTGTTACAACCACTTTTACGAGTTCGACTGGAATAATGACCTTAAATTCAGCTTTAGTTTCTGGATCAACAGCAGCTATTACAAAAGAAGGAGCGGGAACGTTAATTTTAGGGGGAACAAGTGACTTTTTTCAAGGGGCGGTAAATTTATCAGCAGGCCAAATTACTTTAGCTAACAGTTTAGGTCTTGGAACAGGGGCTCTTTCCATGAGTGACGGGACAACCCTAGCTCTAAATGCAAGCATAGCTCCTTCAAATAATATCACCCTTTCTGGAACAAATACAATCGATGTAAGCAGTGGAACAAGTTCTTTAACAGGGATACTTTCTGGAAGTGGAGCTATCTTAGAAAAAACAGGAGCTGGTATTTTAGAACTTTCTGCAGCAAATACCTATTCAGGTGGGACGACCTTAAGTGCAGGACAAATTACTCTAGCAAATTCTGCAGGTCTTGGAACAGGGCTTTTAGAAATGTCAAATAACACCATTTTATCCTTAGGTGGAGTAAGTATTTCAAATGAAATAAGAATTGAATCTTTAGCCACTGCATCGTTTAGTGTAGCAACAGGAACAGCCACCAATTTATATGGAGTGATTCAAAACACAAATGGAGTTTTAAAAAAAATAGGGGGTGGAAATTTAGCCTTGTCGCAATCAAATCAGCATACCGGCGGTACAGTTCTTTCTGAAGGGACAATTTCATTGCAAAATAATCACGGCCTTGGAAGTGGGACCTTGGCAGTTCAAGGTTCAGCAAGCCTTGGATTGATTAATAATATCACAGCTTCCAATCCAATCAATATTGCTAATAGTCAAACTCTTTCTGTCAGTGTGGGAAATTCCCAAACAGCGACACTATCTGGCGCCACAGCAAGTACTTCAGGAATTTTAACAAAGATAGGGAACGGAATTTTAGTTCTATCAGGGGCAAATCAACATACAGGGGGAACAACTGTTTCATCAGGCCAAATTGATTTAGAAAATAGTACAGGTCTTGGAACCGGTACATTGACATTACAATCTGGAACCACCCTTGCAATAAGAAGTGACTTAGAAGTATTAAATCCCATATATATCCCTTCAGGGAGTGCTACAATTAGTGTCCGTAGCGGTACAGCTTATTTAATAGGAGAGTCTCCATCTAATCCTGGGACCATTATAAAAACAGGGGTGGGCACTTTGGTGTTATCGGGCAATAACCAACACAATGGTGGAGTGACTATTGAAGAAGGGCAAATTACCCTTGAAAATAACGCAGGTCTTGGTAGTGGCAACACACTCACCATGCAAAATGGGACAACTTTGGGTGTAGGGGATGGTATTTTAGCCCCTAACACAGTAACAATGACGGGGGCATCAGGAACCCTTAGTGTAGAATCTTCATCAACAGGGGGGCTTTCCGGTGATATTACTGGAGCATCAGGGGGGACAACTAAGGCTGGCGGTGGAAATTTTGTCCTTGGAAGTGGGGGAACCTTTACTGGAGATATGTCTGTAACCGATGGAACTTTAACAGTCAATGGAACCCATGATGGGGATGTCACTGTTCAAGATGGGGCAAATCTTAAGGGAACAGGAACTGTAACAAGCGATGTCACTATTAATGATGGTGGATCTATTACTCCAGGAAATTCAATTGGAACAATTACCCTTGGAACGCTTTCTCTTGAAGGGGGAGCAATTACAAATATTGAGTTAGATCCGCTAGAAAGCTCTGTGATCGATGTTACAGGGCTTGCTGATATTAATGGAACAGTAAATTTAATCCAGCAGCCAGGGGCTTATGGAAATAGTGGAAGGTATGAAATACTTACTGCTGGAAGTTTAACAGGGCAATTTGATCCAGTAATTACTGGCGCCTTTTCAAATTTAGATTTTTCGTTTGATTACAGTACGGCAAATAGTGTTTTTATAAACTATATAAACACAGGGATTAACACCTATGGATTAACGGGCAATATGTTGTTGTTTGCAAACTATTTAAATGAGAGCGCTTCCCGTTCTTTAGAGTTTAATTTATTAGCAAGTCTTTCTGGAGAAGCTCTTGTAAATGGCATAAATAGTGCCTCCCCAGCAAGAAATGTCTTTGGAACCTACGTTATTACCCAGACGTTATTTTCATTTAGCCATCTATTAAATAATTATCTTGGAGGAAAACGTTTTTCTCTTTCGGAGGTCAGTCCTAAGTTACTCACTCAAGGATGGAATCAAGATAGTTTAGAGGCTTCCATTGTGGAAGTGCAATGTAAAAAAAGTTTAAAGAAATGTCAATCAGGAGTTGATTTCTGGATCACAGGTTTTGGTGATTTTGCTCGTCAACAGGCAGAGAGTCAAAACGCTCCTTTTGATTTTACCTCTCAAGGAATCCTTGTAGGATTAGATTATAAAAGTGTTGACAACTGGCTTTTTGGAGGGGCTTTTGCTTTTGCGGGATCTTTAGTAACTATAGATGAGGGTATGGGTCAATCTACTATCTATGATTGGATGGGTTCTTTGTATGGTTATTATTCTTGGGAAAATATTTCTTTAGAAGGGGCTATTTGGGGTGGGGGGAACCAAATAGAAAATGATAGAAATATTGCCTATGCCACGTTGTATAGAACCGCCCATTCAGATGTTCATGGGTGGCAAATAGCGCCCCATATTGAGGCTATGGTGATGTTTAGTAACCCTTATACCTATCTTGAACCCTATCTTGCTTTAGATTATGTCTTTAATTGGCAGGGAGAATATTTAGAAACAAACGGGGGAAATTTAAATATGAAGGTACAGAGGCAAACCTCTTCAATGCTTCAAACAGAGGTTGGGATTCGATTCCTTCAACAAGTTGAAAATCCTTCTATAGCCGTAAGTTTCAAAGAGGAGATGGCATTTGTCAATCAAGTCCCTTTTGAAATAGGCAATATCACAGCAGCCCTTGTTGGAATCCCTCAAACAGTTTCTCTAGCCTCTTTATCAGAGAGTCAAAATTTAGCCTCTATCGGGTTTACTTTCTTAGTTCAACCCACAGAAGAAAGGGATATGGGTGTGACTTTAGGTTATCACGGACAATTTGGTCCTCAATACATTTTTAACGAGGTGATGCTAACCTTAATCAAGGAGTTTTAAAATGATTTTTAGTGCGTTTATCTTTTCAATAGTGTGGATGGGGCTTGCCTATGTTATCTATTTACGCTATAAAAATGCCACCATTGTCGATTTAGCGTGGACCTTTGGGGCTTTTGGGGTCACAGTTGTTTACTTTTTAAAGATACCATTTGGAATAAAGTATATCCTCCTTTTTTTAATGTTTTTATGGGCTTTAAGATTGGGTCTATTAATTATCTATAGAATTCTCCGATTTGGGGTGGATGAAAGGTATAAAACATTAGACAAAAGCTTTGAGGGAGAGAAAAAAAAGAAGTATTTTTTCTTTTTTATGTTTCAGGGAATCTCTTTAGTTATTCTAACACTTCCAATCTATATTTTAACAACCCCCAAAGAAATAGCTATTGGATGGGCGGTGATTTCCATATGTGTCATGTCTATAGGGCTTTTAGGGGTGATCACCTCAGATCTGCAACTTCAGCTTTTTAAAGCAAAAAAAGAACATCTTGGGAAAGTCTGTGATAAGGGTTTATGGAACTACTCCCGTCATCCGAATTATTTTTTCGAATGGATTTACTGGTGTGGAGTCACTTTTTTTGGAATCTTTCTTCCCTATGGATATTTAGGTTTAATAAGTCCAATGGCCCTTTTATATATTTTGCTTTTTGTTACTGGGATCCCAACAACAGAAAAGCAGTTGCTGGCCTCTAAAAAAGAAGGGTATAAGGAGTACCAAAGGACAACAAGTGCATTTGTCCCATGGTTTAAAAAGAGATAAAGATGGAAAAATCAGAAAAGAAAGTTTTAATAGCAGGGGCTAATGGATATGTAGGGAGTCGACTTGCCTATAGACTTGCTGAAAAAGGGATTTTTGTTATTGCTTTGGTGAGGGATAAGAATCGATTTACCCTCCATGAAAGCATCCATAAAAATATAGAGATTATAGAAGCTGATTTATTAGATGAGAAGAGTTTAGAGAAAATTCCAGTGGGGCTCTCATGTGTCTACTATTTAGTGCACTCCCTTTCAAGTGAAAAGAAAAATTTTTATGATTTAGAGGAAAAATCAGCTAGAAATTTTTTAAAAGCAATGCAAAATCGAGGTCCAGAAAAAATTGTCTATCTAAGCGGCTTATCAGGGGATGATCCAGAGTCAGAACATATGAAATCAAGGGATCGAGTGGGAAAGGTGTTAAATGAAGGGAAGGTCCCTGTGATTAATTTTCAAGCAGGGATTATTATTGGATCTGGAAGTGCTTCATTTGAAATTATGAGGGATTTAGTTGAAAAATTGCCTGTGATGATTGCACCAAAATGGGTGAGCTCAAAATGTCAACCCATAGGCATAGAGGATGTTCTCTATTATTTAGAAAATATTCATGATGTAGATGTGGACAGTCAGCAATTAGAAATCGGTGGAGAAGATGTTTTAACCTATAAAGAGATGTTGTATAGGTTTGCAAAGGTGCGTGGTTTAAAAAGATGGATTATTTCAGTCCCTTTTTTAACACCACACCTATCCTCTTTATGGCTATATTTTGTCACCTCCACAAATCTTTATATTGCTAAACGATTGGTTCAAAGCTTAAAAAAGGATGCTATTTGTCATAATGATAATATTAAAAGAATACTTCCTCATCAATGCCTTCGATATGAAGAAACAATCAAAAGAGCTTTTGACCGTATAGAGCAAAACCACGTCCTTTCATCTTGGAAGGATGCTTTGAATACAAGTAAGGTTAAACCCTATTTTGATGATTACATTCATGTCCCAACCTATGGATGTTTAAAAAATATCCAAAGGAAATTATTTACAACCCCCAAAAAAGATATCGTTGTTAAATTGTGGTCAATTGGCGGGAAAAGGGGTTGGTACTACATGAACTGGGCTTGGAAAATACGAGGTGGACTTGATAAAATTGCTGGTGGCGTTGGTCTTAGAAGGGGGAGAAAAAGCCCTACAGAACTTGAAAAAGGGGACGCTCTTGATTTTTGGAGGGTCATTCTTTCTGATAAAGAAGGGGGAAAACTCCTCCTTTACGCAGAAATGCGATTGCCTGGAGAGGCGTGGCTTGAGTGGAAAATAAAAGAGGTTGAAGGAAAAACAGAAATTCTTCAAACCGCGACATTTAGACCTAAAGGATTGTTGGGGCGACTCTACTGGTACCTTCTTTTTCCAATTCATTTATTTATTTTTAGTGGGATGTGTAACCAAATCGGAAAAAAATAGATGAGCACATCGAAATAAGGGCAATTTAGAACGGATCAACCTATTGCTTTTTAAAGGGTTTGTTACTTTTTTTTAGAAGGTTTTCCGCATAGTTTATTGTGGTTTTCTTCAGATATATACAATTCAACCCAATTGACAGCTACAAATTTTCTGTACCTTCTGTCTTTAAAAAGCCATCCTGTATGGCAGTCTTCAATAGGAGTTGTTTTTCCGGACTTGAACTCATCCAAATAAATACATTGACTATTCCCTCTTAGTGCATACAATATTCTAAGACGAAAACAGCCATTTACCGTGTGGTCAATTAAAGCAAAGACCCCTAACGTTGCTACAGAAGCTAAAGTATAAAGAAAGTATAAAAAAATTTTAAATCCAAGATTTTTTTTCTTGTTTATTTGAGCAGTTAATGGAGGGTCAAATTTAGGTCGGCTTTGATAAATGTTTATATCTTTATTAAATTCAACATCATTAATTGTGATATATGAATCAATATCTCTTGCGCAAATATTATACATTTATACTCCTTTTTTATATATAACAATAATAACATGGTGTTTTTTTATTTCAAACAAAAACACGCTTATCCTGTGAATAAAAAAAACACTTAAGCAATAGGGAGGCAAAAATAAAATATTTTTTATACAAACACCCCTTAGGTTTTAAAATTTTTTTTAAAAAAGGGACATTTCTATTTAACGAAAGGGGGACAATTCTGAAAAATGCTTAAATAAACTATTAACTATTTGACATTATTTTTAAATTGTGAAATAATTATATTTAATCAATTAAGAGAGGAAGAAACGATGTCATTAAGTGGAGTGAATTCAATCAGTGTTGGCAATACAGTTAACACACCTGAAGTAAGAAAAAAAAGGGATGCTGATGCAAAATTAGCTGTTGGAATTACATTGATCGTTCTAGGAGTCTTAGCAGCTGCAGCCGCAGTGGTACTATCATTTTGTTTTGGAATGGTTCTTGTTCCAATCATAGTGGGTGGAGTATCTCTCGCTCTTGGTATAACAGGGATTGTATTGGCTATTTTGAGCAAAGAAAATAACAAAACGGATGCTCCTAGTTCAAATGATTTAGATTCTAATCGCTTAGTTGTTGATAATGAGCCCCCCCCACCTGCATCAACGGTACTACCTACTAGTAATGGTGACCCCCTCCCACCTCCACCAAGGGAACTACTTACTACGGATTCTGCTGGTAATGACTTACATGGTGACGGCTCAGATAGTGATGGTGACCCCCTCCCACCACCTCCATCAAGGGTATCAGCTCCTGTGGATCGTGCTGGTAATGAGTTACATGGTAATGACTCAGATAGAGATGATGAAATTCCCCCTGAACTACCACCACGAAGAAGGGATCGAGGAAGTCCATCTCAACTCTTTGGTAGCCATAGTAATGCAATTAAAGTATCCGATGATAAAGATGAAAGATCCCAGTACAGGCAGTCTATCCGTAGAACAATTAAACAATTAAAAGAAGAAAGAATGGCTCAATCAAGAAGCAATCACATGAATCCTAGGAAATCCAAAACTGTTACCGATGTTATCGATAGGATGTCTTATAATTCTAGTGAAGAAAGCAGTGATGAATATACTTCAGGTCAAAGCGATGGGGAATGGGAAGATCGAAGTTTACTACATGATAGTACCAAAAGGGGAATGGTTCATAGAGTCGCTCGTGCAGTTGTTCGAGGAGCTCTTCGATCCGTTAGAGGATGGAATCCTTTTGCGTCTGCAGGCGAATAAGAAAAAAAGAATTCACTGAAATCTATTCATTAAATTTTTTTATAGGAGCTCTAAGAAGGTGAAACCTTTACCATAGAAGGCAATACCTCTCTTTTTGAGTAAAAAATTCTTTCCTATAAAGAGAGTCCCTTTTTAAAGCAAAAAAAGGTATATTTTGATTCATCCCTTATGATAAAATGTTTCCATGAGTATGTTATTTAATTGTGAATCAATAGAAAAGTCTTATGCAAAAGGAACGTTGTTTGAAAATCTCTCGTTGAGCGTTTTTTCTGGTGATAGAATCGGTTTAATTGGTTTAAACGGTTGCGGAAAGTCCACTTTAATGAAAATTATAGCGGGTAAGGAAAAATCTGATTCAGGAAAAATTTCCCCGCGGCGAGATTTAATTGTTGGATATGTCCCTCAAGATTGTATTTTTGAAGATAAAGTCCCTTTAGAAATTCTTGTTGAAGCTATGCCAACAAATATTGCCGATTATGACAAGGAAAGGTTAGCCCTTATGCAACTAGAAAAAATGGGTTTTAGTGGGCAAGAACCTTCAGCAGCCCGTTTATCAGGAGGGTGGAAAAAGCGATTAAGACTTGCTGTAGAGCTTGTTAAATCCCCCCATCTCCTCCTATTAGATGAGCCAACCAACCATTTGGATTTAGAAGGGATCTTATGGTTAGAAGATTTTTTAAACAGTGAATCTTTAACCTTTATGGTTATAAGTCATGATCGAGTGTTTTTGGAAAAAGTCACCAATAAAATGATCGAAATTGATAAAGTCTACCCTCAAGGGGTCTTTTCTGTAGAGGGAACCTATGGGGAGTTTCTAAGACTCAAAGAGCAGTTTGTACAAGGTCAGCTTGAACAAGAAAAGAGAATGGCTGGAAAGCTTAAAAAAGAGACAGAGTGGTTAAGAGCTGGGGTAAAGGCTCGAACAACAAAGGCTCAGTCTAGAATTGATGAGGCCGCTGTCATTAAACAAGAACATGCTGATTTAAAGATGAGAAATAGTGTTAAACAAGCTAAAATTCATTTTTCCACAACAGAAAGAGAGACAAGAAAGTTAATGGTTGCCACAAACCTTTCTAAAAGTATTGGGGGAAAGCTTTTGTTTAGCGGGGTCGATTTTACCCTTTCTCCAGGAACAAGGATGGGTTTAATGGGACCCAATGGGTGTGGCAAGACAACCCTATTAAAGCTTTTGTCAGAAGAACTTTTACCTGATCAAGGGACAATCAAAAGGGCTGATGATCTAAAAGTTGTCTATTTTGATCAGCATAGAATGAGACTTCCTGAGCATTTAACCCTTAAAGAGGCCCTTTCTCCAACAGGGGAATTTGTGAACTTTAGAGGGAATAAAATTCATGTCAATGGATGGGCTGAAAGATTTTTATTTTCAAAAGATTTGCTTGGAATCCCCATTTCAAAATTATCAGGGGGAGAAAAAGCTCGTATTACTATTGCCCATTTGATGTTAGAGCCTGCTGATATACTTTTATTAGACGAACCTACCAACGATTTAGATATCCCAACTTTAGAAACGTTTGAAAACAGTCTTTTAGATTTCCCAGGGGCTGTTGTTCTTATTTCTCATGATAGGGGAATGCTTGATAGTATTTGCACCTGCCTTCTTGCCTTAGGAGACTCAAAAAAAGGGGTGATGTACTCTGATTATCTTCAATGGGAAAAATCAAAAAAACCCCAACAAGTGGAAAGCTCTTCTCAAAAAGGGGAAAAGGGATCGGCTTTATATGAAAACAAAAAGGCACAAGCGGCTATAGAAAGAAAAATTGTTAAAGTGGAAGAAAGGGGAAATGCTTTAAAAGAAAAGTTAAAGTCTGAAAAAGATCCTTTAAAACTTATTCAACTTTGTAATGAGATTAAAGAAGTGGAAGAAGAGTTATCCGAGTTATACACCCAGTGGGAAAGATTTTAAAGAAGTCTAATGTGGTCGTTAACCATCCACAGAGGGTGCATAAAGGGATAAATAATAGTTGATCCAACAAATTTCATCCCCTTACTTTTTAAATCTGTAGAGATCTTATCACTTAAGTGCTGGTTTTGCCGGTACTGATGAAAACTCTCTCCAATTGTTAATAATCGGGGTATTATTCACATAATTCCACAGATAGCTTGACAAAGAGTTGTACTCTTTTTGTATCTTTAAAACTACGATGGCTTTGTTTCGAATACTGTACAATGCATGATACTTAGCATATTATTCTAAGTGATCCCAAAAACATCTTATACATTTTAGTTGGAATTTTTATCGTTAATGCCTATAATTTAATCCTTTAAAAATATTAATGAGAAGATTATGGCAGGAAAAACGGAATTTTTTATTAAAAAAGATGAAGAACTTGGAGCTTTTATAGCAGAGCAATATTGGAACGCTCATGATTTTCCAACTGACACATCCAGAGAATCTCTCTTAAATTACCTTGGCGTTGCTTGTTATTTGTTAGATATTTGCAATATAAAAAAAATGACGTCAAAAGTTGTCAATGGCTTTATAGACAAATCACTACAGGTGTCTATCACAGCTAAAAAAGCAGGGGAGGTGGCCCAATCTGTATTAGGGGGGGTAAAAAGACTTCCCTTCAACACAGATTATTTGAAAAATGATTCAAAAACTGTGGGAAGAAAAGCAGTAGAGTGGTATCAATCACTTATCACAGTTTTCTACTTTCCAACATTTATTACCCTATCAATAACAGATCATAAAGAAAGAGTTTTAGATGTCTCCCCGACACTAAAAGAGTATTATATGGGTTTAAATGACGCTCAAAAAAGGGAATTCGATGATAGTTTCATGGAGGAATTGACCGCATTAAATTTTCAAACTTATCTAAACCAAAATCTTGCTACATTAAAAAACCCTTTAAGCACTTTGGATCATTTAAAAAATGTCTTTGAAGAGGCTGCAACAATAGTTTTGGATTATGCAATTGTAAGAGGACTTGTATATCCAACTCAAACTGATGAAGAATACTTAAAGGTCATAAACAGTATTGCTTGTGTAAAAGAAAATTCATATATGACGACAAAGGATGTTTTCAACACGGCTTTTCTTAAACTTAAACGCCACATTTTTAAAGAATCTGCGGAGAGTTTGGGAAAAAACATGGCTGAAAAATACTATTTAGCTCTAAAAGGATCTTTTCCAAAACAGAGGTCAGAGGGTTTTATTGAAGATGGGTACACCCTTGCAAGGGATTTTTTAAACCTTAAGGAAAGTCAAGACCCTCACTATAAAAAAGAGTGTTTTGATTCATTTAGCAAAGAGTTTGCACACCTTTTAGATAAAGAAGGGGAAAAAGAGGATTTTTCAGTTACACACAAACATTCTGAAACAAAAACTAAAAAAGTCCCTTTTGACCTTAGTTTATACAAAAATTCTTCTCCCTACGAAATAGGGGAAGCTCTTGCTCAATGGTATTGGAATTTATTAGAAGATCTTCCAGATTTGCTTGTATCTTATGAAGTTGAGCTTCATTTTCAAACGATGTATAACACATTTTCAACACCTAGAAATTTTTATAATGAAAAATTGAAAGAAGCAAGTCATAAAGCCGAATATAGATGGGGGTTTTTTAATACTCTAGCTCATTTGATTTTTGATACAACAAGAAAAGGGCAAGGGGATTTTTCAGCCTATGGCAGGTGTTTAGCTGAATTTGTTTTTTCCTACCTTTCTGTGATCAATAAAGAGATTCTATATCAGTCTTTGCAGGAATTATTTTCTTATATAGATAAAAATAAGTGGATAGAAAAGGCGGCAAAAACGGCCATGGAACACTCCTTTTCAGGTCCTTTTAAAACAGGTTTTGGGGTAAAGCTTAGAGATCTTAAACAAAACCTTCCGTTTTTAGATTGGAATCCAGAAACAACAAACACACAAATATTAGGTGAGCAGATTGCTTTAAAGTATTGGTTAACCTTAGATCCCTCTTTAATTCGAAAAACTCTAACACAAGAGAGTGCAGAAGAGTATTTTCTTTGTGCATTTTATACCTACGGTCTTTTTGAAAATGATTCACATGAAAAAATAGAGGAGTTGAAGAAAGCTTTTATAAGCCAATCAATAAAAACATTTAAACAGAAAACTTCCTCTCAAAAAGGGGGAGCAGTCCATAGAAATATTCCTTTTAAAATGGTCATGCATAAAACATCGGATCATAAACAAATGGGTGAGCAAGCAGCTGAAAAGTTTCTTAATTCAATAAATAGAAATAAACATTTTTCATTTTTTAAATTGAGTTTTGAAGAAAAACTAGCAAAAATGTTGAACGCGTATAAAGATATTGAGAAATATTATAAAGAAGGTCAGTGTACTCAAAAAGAAAAGGGGCTTAAAAAACTCCAATTTACATCTTTTGTAGGTGGAATAAAAGCTCTATTTGTAAAAGAAATGCACTCTTATACAATTAATTTTTTACAAAATCAGATGAAAAAACATCCCTTAGATAGAGAAAATAGTACAAGGTTTGTGCAAGATTTTGCTCGCATAGATTTTGATTTTATTTTGAATGATAACCCAAGGTTTTTAGACCCACATCGAAGAGGATGTTACCTTTCTCAACAGTTTATTGATTGTCTTAATAAACTCAATCTAGAGGGAGAATTACGTCAATACTGTGAATTACAATATCAGAAGACATTTGCAGAATTAGAAGGGGATGTCTCTTTTACACCCATAGAGGAGGTTTTGCAGTATGTAAATGAAAGTTCTTCTGAGCGGGAAGAAACACGATCTAAACCTAGAAACAAAAGAAGAAATAAAACCCCAAAAACCCCTCTTTCAACTTCAAATTCGACCTCTGCAGAAGGGGGAGGTTCCAAAGAAGGTGAGAAGGCTCCTTTAATAACTCCTTGTGTAATAGAAGTTCAACCAGTTCAACCTCCACTTGTAGTGGAAAATAAGAAAAAGAATGGAAAGCGAAAAACACGAAAGCAGCGATTAGATAGATTTATCCGTGAAAGGGATTTAGAGGTTAGAGCCAAACTTCTTCAAGATGAAGTTGATTTATTAAAACGGATAGAAGAGTCCGAAGAACAAAGGTATTTGCAAGAGCAGAAGGATCTTATTACCGCCATGCAAAACGTTCCAAATTATGAGTATTCGGAAAAAACGGATGCATTTCTTAAACGCTTTCCAGCGTATAGAAGTTTTTTTAACGATGTGGAAATAGGTATAAAGGATGCTATAAATGAAGAGATTTATTTGAAGCTTCCTTTGTTAGAATTAAAAAATACAAATGAAGAATATCTAAATATTTTTGAACGCTATAGCGAGGCTCAGCTTTATATCTTGGCTGTATGTGCCCTTGTTCATGTGAAACGGCAAATAAATCCAATACAAATTGAATACGACCAAAAGGAGTTTTTAAATGATTGGCTTGAGAATTGTATCCAAGGGGCTCCGGATCCATTCAATCGTCTTTACGCTGAATTGATGGAGGGGAAGATGGAAACATCTATTATAATGGAATTAGCAAAATTAAACTTTAGTCGTTAAAAGAACAGGATAAAAAAATCTTTTGGAAATGAGTCAATTAATGAGGGTGGGGGAGAATTTATCGTTTGTGTCAACCACGTCAGATGGCTTGAATGCTATTGGGCCTATTAGGAAAACGATACAAGGACTTTTCTTTGGTTTTTTTAGAAATGTCGCCTTTCAAAATCTTGCATTTAACATAAGTTCACTTCAATCTATAGAAGTATTAAGTGTTTACGAAATGTTTTTTTCAGGAATGCAAGCTTTAACAAGTGGGATAACTGTCTGTATTTATGCAACCGGTATGATGTGTCTTTTTTTTGCTGCCGTTGCTTTAATTGGGAGGTTTTTTAAAAAAGATGAAACCTATATAGAGGTGTTGGAGGGACTTTTAATCGATATACAAAACTCTCTTGAGCACGATCCTTATCGACAATGTGGAATAGAAGTTATTAGGGAAGAAATTGCCTTTACTCGAGAACATCCTGAACGTGTTATAGGGAGGCAAAATATTAAAAGAGCTCTTTTTGAGATCTCAGAAAAAATTAGAATAAGAGGTTTGGATAGAAACCCTACCCTCATTAAAGGGAGGGGGCTTTTAGAATCAAAAGAGGGGTTTTGCACTATTTGTTGTGATACAATTCCACAAAAGGAAGAAACTTTTAGTCATCTATCAAATAATAATATTGAACATGTTTTTCATTATGAGTGTATGCAGAGGTGGGCAAATCAACAAAATTTAATGAATACCCCCCTTTCTTGCCCGATCTGTAGAGAGCAGCTATCTTAGCCTCCTTTGTCCATTTTGATAAACAATCGAAATCTTTAAGCCTAACACTTTGTGGGACAAGAAGTGTAAAAAACCTTGAATAAATAAGAACTTTCAAGAATAAATAATTTCTGGTATCTTTTATCTTAAATCAATTGATTGGAGTTAAAAAACTAGATATGTTCAAGAAAGATAAAAGAAGTCTTCCAGAGATAGAAAAAACGATATTAGAGTTTTGGAAAGAACATCACATATTTAAAAAATCTTTGGAAAATAGAAAAGATCATGAAAATTATGTCTTTTATGATGGACCTCCGTTTGCCACAGGGTTGCCCCATTATGGCCATATTTTAGCTGGAACGATTAAGGATGTGGTCGCCCGTTATAAGACAATGGAAGGTTTTTTTGTTCCAAGGAGATTTGGTTGGGATTGTCATGGTTTGCCCATTGAAAATGAAATTGAAAAAGAACATAAGTTTAAAAGTGCTGCTCAAATTGAAGAGTTTGGAATAGCGCGATTTAATGAGGAGTGTCGAAAGATAGTTCTTAGATACTCAAGTGAGTGGAGACACACAGTTGAGCAAATGGGGAGATTTGTTGATTTTGATGAAACCTATCACACAATGGATTTACCCTTTATGGAGTCGGTGTGGTGGGTTTTTGGAGAGCTTTGGAAAAAGGGGCTTATTTATGAAGGGTTTAAGGTGATGGGTTATTCCCCAGCTCTTGGAACCCCCCTTTCAAATTTTGAGATGAATTTAAATTATCGTGAGGTGGATGACCCTTCAGTAACACTTAAATTTAGGTTGCAAGGGGGAAACACCCACCTTCTTGTATGGACAACAACCCCTTGGACTTTGCCCTCTAATTTAGCCTTAGCTTTAGCTCCAAATGAACTCTACGTACGGATTCATGATAAGGATACAGAAGAGGATTATATCCTTGCAAAGCAAAGACTTTTATCCTATTACAAGGATGAAAATGAGTACCTTATTAAAGAAGAGTTTTTTGGAAAAGAACTTATAGGCAAATCCTATGAACCGTTGTTTACCTATTTTTCGACTCAAAAGAATTCTTTTAAAATTTTAGCAGGAGATTTTGTCTCTCTTTCTGATGGAACAGGGATTGTTCATTTGGCACCGGCTTTTGGAGAAGATGACTTTTATCTTTGTCAGAAAGCGGGGATTGAGCTTGTCTGTCCATTGGATGTTAACTGTAATTTTACTGATCAGGTAAAGGATTTTGAGGGGCTGTTTGTTAAAGATGCCGATAAAGAAATACTTAGATGTTTAAAAGGGGAAGGGAAAATTTTTCAGCATACAACCATTCGGCATCGCTACCCTTATTGCTGGAGAACAGATAAGCCGTTGATATATCGTGCAGTCACTACATGGTTTGTAGCTGTAGAAAAAATTAAAGAAAGGATGATTGAAAATAATAGATTGATTCATTGGGTTCCAGGGCATATTAAGAAGGGGAGATTTGGAAATTGGCTTGAAAACGCTAGGGATTGGGCTATTAGTAGAAACCGATATTTTGGGACCCCTATCCCCATTTGGAGAAGTGAAGATGGGGACATTAGGATTATCAGTTCAATAAAAGAATTAGAGGAAAGGACACAAAGTGATGAAATCAATAATATTCATAGACAGTATATTGATGAGTTAACTTTTGAAGAAGATGGAAAGAAATTTAAAAGAATTTCTGAAGTGTTTGACTGTTGGTTTGAGTCTGGGTCGATGCCTTATGCCCAAAATCACTATCCATTTGAAAACAAAGAAAAAACGATGAAGAACTTTCCTGCCGATTTTATTGCTGAAGGTCTTGATCAGACACGGGGGTGGTTTTACACTTTACATGTTTTATCTACAGCCCTTTTTGATAAACCTGCCTTTACTCATGTGATAGTCAATGGCATTGTCCTTGCTGAAGATGGGCATAAAATGTCAAAAAGGTTAAAAAATTACCCAGAGCCTAAAGAGGTGATGGAAAAATTAGGGGCCGATGCGGTGCGTCTTTATTTACTTCACAGCCCTTTAGTGAGGGGTGAGGATTTCAACTTTTCAGAAAAAGGGGTGGAGGGGACTTTAAGGGGCATTATTATTCCGCTATGGAATTGTTATGCATTTTTATCCACCTATGCCTCCATTTATGGATGGATCCCAACAGATGAAATGTTTTCTCGCCCAAAAGCTGATATTGACAGATGGGTCCTTTCAAAAGCTCAAAAACTTATTGGGGAAGTAAAAGAGGGGATGGATAGCTATTGTCTGGATAGGGCTATAGAGCCAATCTCTTTATTTATTGAGGAGCTGACCAATTGGTATATTCGAAGATCAAGGACAAGATTTTGGGCAGATGAAAATACCCAAGATAGAAGAGAGGCTTTTGAAACTTTATATTCAGTCCTTTTACTGTTTGTGAAACTTTCGGCCCCATTTATCCCTTTTATCACAGAGGCAATTTACCAAGAATTAAGAAGAGAAAAGATGCCTTTATCGGTTCACATGACAGATTTTCCCCGCTATGATGAAGAGGTTCGAGATCTTTTGATCGAAAAAGAAATGGATACGGCACAGGTGGTTGTGAATTTAGGTCACTGTCTTAGAAAAGAACACCGGTTAAAAGTAAGACAGCCCCTTTCTAAAGTTTTTGTTATTTCACAACAAGCTGATCTGATTGATGCCTTAAAAAGGCAGAGCCATTTAATTTGTGAAGAGTTAAATGTCAAAGAAATGATTATAGAAAGTGATGAGTTAAAGTTTGTTCGCTACCGCCTTAAACCAAACTTTAGGGTGTTGGGTAAAAAAGTGGGTAAGTGGATGAATGAGTGTAAGACAGCTATTGATCATCTTGATAAATCGGATTATGATACCCTCATTAACGGAGGGGATGTGTTTATTCCCCTTGGAGAGGATCGATACAAACTTCTTGTCGAGGATATTGAATTAGAAAGGCTCATTCAAGAGGGGCTTGTTGCAACAACTGATGAGGGAATTGTTGTTGCCTTAGAAACAGAGATTACTGAAGAGCTTGAGCTTGAAGGGATTGCTAGAGAGTTGATCAATAGAATCAATACGATGAGAAAGGGGTTAGATTTTGACATCGTTGATCGTATCGAAGTGTTTCTTTCAAAGACAGAAAAAATAGAAAAAGCCCTTAAGATGCATAAAGGGTTTATCTCTCATGAGGTTTTAGCTCAGAATATTTTGTTTACCCAAGAGTGCTTTGGAGAAAAAGTAGAGATTAATGACGAAAAGATCCACTTAAATATCTCTAAAATTGTCTAAGTTTTATGAAACGATGATTTTTTGTAAAAGGGTGCGCTTTTTCTCAATAAAGTAAGACAAAGGCTGATTTTTTAAAAGATGAAACTTTCTATGTTGACGGATGTAATAGATAAAAATTCCTAGAAGAAGGATTGTCCACACAAAAATCTTATGTAAGGTAAACCATGGATAGGCTTCTTGCAAAGGACTCCCAAATCTACCTCCAGGGCCCCAGATGAGGAAGCTTGCCACCCCTTGAATAGCCTTTTCATGAACAAAACCAAATTCTCTACTATCGCCACTATTGGCATGATTATCCCCAAGCATATAGTAGTGATTTTTTGGGACTAAAAGGCCATATTTCATGATCTTTTCTTTATCTAATGTACCGTCAGGAAGAAGGGGAGGTAAAGAATCTATAAAGGGGACATAGGCTGAGTTTACAAGAGCGATTTCTTGCTCACGTTTAATAAAATCCACTAAGAGAGGATCGCTTTTTTCTAAAATCTTTTTTCCCATTAAATAAAAATCCCCATCTCTAAAGTAGGCATATCTTGAAGGAGCTAGACCCATATGGGTGTTATGAGCAATAAAAGAACTTTGTTCAATCCCTGTATTGTATAGGATCATACAGTTTTCTTCAGAAAATGTGGTGAAGGGGTGATTTTCTTCGATTTTTTTTGGAATGGCTAAAGAAGGAATCATTGAAAAGGGGTGATTTTGAAATTGGACTTTATAGGCGATCCCATCAATAAACTCATAGGAACCCTCCTCAATAGACCCTTTTATGAAGGGGCGATCTTTATATTGAAAGGGGCTTTCATAGGTTTTTCCAAAGTGCTCAAGATAGCCTTTATTTGTGTTAAATCTTGAGGTATAAAGGTTTTCCCAGATTTTTTCAAGAGTGGCTCTATCTAAAGGGATGTAGGAAATGCTTTTTCCAAGCTCTGGACGTCTTGCCCCTCTGTAGTCGTCGATTTGTTTAGCTCCGTAAATAGAAGGGTGGTGAGTGATTTCTAAATAGTAGTTCACCCCAACTGAACCGATCAATAGAGGGAGAGTCTCATTAGAAAAATACAAATTTTCTTTCGGGACAATTCTTGCCATGGCGTAATTACCCATCCCCCATAATTGGTGAACATCGGTTACTCCATCGACTAAAAGGGATCCAACCACATCATTTCTTCCTACAGCTTTTAAAACAGAAATGGGAATATGATTTTGCTCTATAGTTACAGAGGGAATGTTTTGATGAGGCTTTATGAGATTGCCACCAACAATTTTTCCCCCAATATAGATGAAGGGGATGTGCTCAATATGGGATAAAAAATCTTTTTGAAGAAGGGGGGAGATATCATTACCCTCTTTATCTATTCCATAAATTTTTCCCCCATAGAAATAAAGACGGTCTTGAGGAAGGCCAATTGTCCGTTTAACAAATTTTTTCACCCCTGGAAATATTCCAAAATGTTTGATATGAATATTTGGAAGATCTAATCCTTCAGCAGTAAAAACAACTGTGCCCATCCTTTTCATTGCATCAGGATCAAAAGAAAAGTGATTGGCCATCAATGGAACGTTGATCCCAAATTGTCCTTTTGAAATAATGACTCTATCATTTTCTCTAAAAGTGGGTCTCATCGATCCAGTGGGGATTTCCATTGGTTCAAAAACGGTTTGTCTAATAATGATTGCAAAAAATAAAGCGACACAAAAACTAGAGATGCTTATTAAAATTTTTTTAAATGAGGATAAGGGGATATGCTCTTTTAAAAGTTTTTCAAGAAATAAAGCCTGTTTTGAACTTTCAAGTCTATCTTTTTTGCTAAGAGCTTCTTTGAGGCTGCTAAGTCTTTGTTCAATTTCAGAAGAAGTAGTAGAACTAAGAAGGGGTTTATTTTTCTTGTACTCTGAGCAGGCATGAGTAAATATAGAGACACTTTTCTTTAAAGAGATTTTTTTCATATAAATGAGTGTAACACTGATTTTATTTTATTTCCAATGGATTATATCTTTGGAAGTGATAGAATGAATTTGACCATCGCAGTCATAAGAGAGGGTAAGACGGTAGGTTTTACCAGGGGTTAAAGCCTTTGAAAGAACATTTCTATAAATATCAAATTTTAATATATGGGTATCTAGTGTGTGAAATGTAGACTCTAAATGGATGAGTTTTGGCTTTTCTTTAGTCACCTCCAATGCATAGACGGTGTAATTTTCAAGGTTTTTATTTCCTTTAATAAGAAATGAAAATGTTTCATGATCATTATTCCACTTTTCAAGAGGGGAGATAAAAGATGGGGGGAGGGTGGGAACCTTTGTGATGGGAGAGACAAGGTGATGCCCTGAATCAATGGAAATCATCTTTTTTGAACCTAAATCGCCATGAACTTGAATCCAATAGGGGAAAGGGAAGTGGTTTAAAATATATAATTCAATCCCTTTTTCAGAAAGGGGAGAAGAATCTTTTGCCCACCTTCCTGCATAGACATCAACAGTTTTAGGAGAGTGCTTTTTCCCATCGACAACCATTGAAGGGATCCAAATGGGGCGCTCATCAACTTTTGAGGCCGCCCTAGGGCCAGTTCTTGCAAGGTGTTGATCGGCAACTGGGGAGAGATCTAAACTAAGGAGAGAGGAAATAAGGGTGTCCTCTTTGTTGAGAACAAGGTGAGCTTTACGGAGAAAGCAATAGGTGGAGGTGATATTAAGGGTGGAAGTATCTATTTCCATAAGGGTCCAAGAAGTGGAAAAAGGGGCCATTTTTTGAAGATAGGTATTTAGATCCATTCCATTAACGTTTGTGTAGACCTCCTTAGGGAGGGTGATTTCCTCAAAAGTAATAAAGGGGAGCTCTTTAGAATGGATGTGTAAAATGGTTACAGAGCTTCCATTTTGATAGACACTGTAGTCCCCCACCTCTCCTTTTGAAAAAATATCTTTAAAAACAACCCCATAAAGGGATTGGAAAAAACAAAAAATCAAAGATATAAGGATGGTTCTCATAGATAAGTGGATCGTACCATAAAGGGGATAAAAATGCAGGGGGATTTTTTTCTTGCACAAATCGATCTATTTTGTATGAGTCATTTTATGAGGGGGGGGGGTATGGTTAAATTTTTTTTATCTTTAGTCTTTTTTTTAACCACTTTAGTCAGTGGGGGTTGTTCTTTTTTTGAAAAAGAAGCTAAAGGTGTGCAAGAGGCTAAATATGACAGTTTTGATGAAAAAATAGCCTATCACGAGAATCAAATCAAACTTTATCAAGCTGCTATTGAAAGGGAAAAGAAAAAATCGATCCAATCGTTACAATCTAGAAATATGAGTGAAGTACGAAGAGTCAATGATAAAATATCTCTGTATGAAAGAAAAATCAAAGAAAATCAAGAAGCAATCAAAGAGTTAAAAGCTCAAGAACCTGCAATGAGAGAAAAATGAAGAAAAAACTTTTTTTAGTTGGATGTATGTTTTTGTTCGCTACAAACAGTGTTTATGGAATAACTAAAGGATCTTTACATCAAGCAAAAGAGACGCAGCAAGAAATAGATGTGATGATGATTGATTCACAAATTCAATCTTTAAAAGAACTTAAAGAATATTACCTAGCTAAAGCATCAAGGGTGAGAAGTTTAGGCGATAGACTTCAATTTTCCTCACAAACAGATGGGTTAATTACAGCACAAAAGTGTTGGAAATCTGCCGATGAGTATGATAGAATCGCTGATCAAATTCAAGAGCAGATCGATCTTCTTAACAAAGAAAGAAAGGACGTGATTAAAAGCCCAAGCTATTAACACCTTCTTTATCGATTAAGAATTGGATCTTTATAGAATAAGAGTGAATCAAAGATGTTGGGTATTACAGAATTACAAGAGGTTTTTTCCCTATGGAAAAAAAATGAGTGCGAAAAAACGGTCCATTTTTCAATTTCCTTTGCGGCAAAAAATCAGAAACAGCCTTTGATCTTCTTAGGTTCTTCATCCATTGTTCATTATTTAGATAAAAGGGTGTTTTCAGATGAAGAGCTTTTTTACCTTCATGGATTGCAAGGGTCTCAGGGAAAGCTTATATTTCCTGATCTCTTTATAAAGTTTCTTTCATCTCTAACTTATGATCTTAAGATAAAAGCCCCTAAAGAAGGGTCTTTTTTTTTTCCTAATGAACCGATTATAAAAGTTGTTGGAAAAGCTGTTGTCCTCCCTTTTTTTAAAAAATGGATTCAAAATGTTTTACCAAGACAAATCCAAGTTGCAACAGAGGTAGAAAAACTAGCTTCTTTTATAGCTCCAGGAGTGATTTGCATAGAAAATAGCTTTAATTGTGGTAAAGAGCACTTTGGAGGTGATGAAAAAAGTGGCTATATTGGGGGGGCGGTTGCGACAAAAAATCTCTCTGCAGCAAAAATGTATCACATACCGATTTTTTTTCCTGAAGAAAACGCACCTTTTGTTTTTTTAGATAATACAGACCCATTATTCAATGAAAAACTAGGGGCTATAGAAGATCGTGCCCCACTTTTTCTTAAAGGGCATGTGACAAAAGAGTTATTAGAAAAGGTTTCATTTTATGGCAAAACCATAAAAGGGGTATTGCTTGATTTAAGAAAGGTTCAAGATGGGGAAATAGCCTGTCGTTTCCATGGATGTAAAGAGCTACATATTTTAGATGAAGAATTTCAGATTTACCGCTTTTTTTATAAAGGTTTAGCATTAGGGGATGTTCTTGGAACTTTTGAAGAAATGGAGAAAAAGAAAACCTTTTTTGGAAAATATTGGGGGGCATTAAATAGAGTTGAACTCCTTGAAGATCTAAGTTTTTATAGAGATGAACCCCTTTCTTTGATAAGAAACCGAGTTGTAAAA
>JBIKLZ010000039.1:0-8123 GCA_044359535.1 Chlamydiia bacterium | reverse complement strand
GATCTTCCTCCCCTTGTATTAGATAGATCGTTTATTGAAGAGATTAAAGAAAACCTAAAAGAACTTCCATTAAAAAAAGCCCATCGTTTTACCCACGAGCTTGGATTAAGCCCTTATTTTACAAACCTTTTAATTGCAGACAAAGCTTTGTGTGATTTTTTTGAAAAAGGGGTTACTCAGTGCACTCATCCTAAAGCTTATTGTAATTGGGTGGTTGTTGAGTTTACAGCTCGTGCTAATGAAAAAAATATTCATGTAAAAGATTTAGAAATTTCACCTGTTAGTATCGCACACTTAGTCAATATGATTGAAAAAGGGCGTATTACTGGAAAAATGGCTAAGGAAATTGCAGATCTCATGGTTGAAAATCCAAAAATGTCCCCAGAAGAAATTGCAGATAGCGATAGCAAGTTTAAGCTTATGGGCGACCACAACGCCTTAGAGACTATTATTGACTCGATCCTTAAAGAAAATCTTGAATCTATTAGAGATTTTAAAAATGGAAAAGATAAAGCCTTTCAATTTCTTGTAGGAGAGGTGATGAAAAAAACACGGGGTTCGGCATCCCCCCCATTGGTAAAAGAGCTCCTTACAAAAAAAATTCACTCTTCTAATGGATGATATTTTAAAAAGGACCGCTTTAAGCTCTTTTTTGAAATATGAGTATATTTTTCTGTCGTTGTGATACTGCTGTGCCCTAAAAGTTCTTGTATGACACGAAGATCAGCTCCCCTTTCTAACATATGTGTTGCATAGCTATGGCGTAAAGTATGGGGGGACACATTCTTTTTTATCCCTTTTTCTTTTGCAATTGCTTTAATACACCCCCACACCTCCTGCCTAGAGATACGGACCCCTTTACTATTTACAAATAGGGGTGCTTTTTTATCTTCATCACGTCTTTCTAGATGAAGATAATCTAAAACCCTTTGTTTTGTTTTATCAGCAATAGGGACAATACGATCCTTCCCCCCCTTCCCTTTTACAAATAAGGTCTTTTCCCCCATATCAAAACAATTTAAGTTCACAGCTTCAGAAACCCTCAATCCACAGGCATAAATCACCTCTAGTAGAATCTCTCCAGAACTTAACCCATTACCCTCAAGAAGGAGGGAAACCTCCTCTTCAGAAAGGACCTCTGGAATCAACTGCCAACATTTTGGGGTCTGTAAAAAAAGATCTGTTCCACTTTTTTTTTGACCGGTTAGAAAAAGGTATTTTTGAAAGACCCTTAAAGAGATCACAGCCCTTGTTATAGAGCCCTCAGCATACCCTTTCATCCTCAAAATTTTTAGATAGGTGGATAATCCCTTCAAAGAGAGTTCAATACAAGGGGTTCTTGTACTTTCTTCAAAAAGCTTTAGATCCCGAATATAGGCTTCTGCAGTAAGGGTGGAAAGGCCCTTTTCTACAACAAGGTATAAATAAAAGAGCTTGAAATCGGTCATTACTCACATATTATTTTTTAATGTTCTTTCCTTTGACTTCATATAGATGAGTGTACCTACTGGAAAGGTTAAGACTAATACACCCATGACCCCACAAACAACCCCTGCAAGGATCGATGGAGCAAACACACAGGCTATCACAACACTTATAATTGTGCACACAATTGTTAAAATCAAAATGATAAGATCCTTTTTTTCTAAAACCTTCGCCTCTTTTAAATTTTTTATAATCGATTTTATGTCTATTAAGGTTGTGATTAAAGTTAAAGCTAAACCAACGATCGAAGCAACCACCACCCCCGTACTTCCTGATACAAGAAAGACAACAACAATGGCACTGATTGCCACTAAACTTATCACTGTAATGGCACTATTTTTATCTGTTGAAACCCTTACTTCTTTTGAAGCACTCTCCACCAATCCTTCATTTGCAACCCTCTGCTGTCCTTGCATCGATGTGAAAACTTCAGGCGCTAACCTCTTTAGCCGCTTTGGAGAGTCTTCATATAGTTCATTTAAGTATTGAACCCCTTTAGATTTTAATTCCCTTAAAAAAATTCCCCCCTCAATAGATTTGATGAGTGTTGGGATCATTGTTAAAAAAGCCGATATAGACGAGACTACTGCTGAGGCTAATCCTAAACTTTTAAGGGCAATAGTGACTGTTTGAATCGTTGTTAAAAGGCTGGCCACAGAAAAGCTTGCTTTGAGAAGTGAAATTAGCCCTGAACCTATTGACACAACCCCTGTAACCACGTTCATCGCTCCAAAAGCAAGCGCCCCTTGTTTATCCACCTTTTGTACTGAGGAATCGTTGTCTTGAGCATGATTTATTTTACTTTCCTTAACATCAAAAGCCCCTTTAAGAACTTTTAATACCCCACTAATGACACAGACAACCCCCATTAAAGAGGGACCCCCTCCGGCCTCTGCTTTTAGCAGGATATTTACTCCCACTTTTGCGACCGTTGTTACTTGGAGAGTCATAAGCAAACCTTTATTATATTATTTTAAATTAATTATAGCTTATTAATCTAATTTTTTCTATGATTAAATTGTCTTGATAGGAGGATTTTTAACCTTAAGGTAAGCAATATTTACCAAAGGAATGACAATAAGAATCCCACATACCACAGCTCCAAAAACAGCAAAAATAAGAGAAGGGGCAAAAACAACACTTAAAACAAGGGATGTAATCCCTACCGCAATGGCTATGATGTTTAAAGCTAAATCTTTGTTATCAAGGGGTTTACCCTCTTTTAACGTCTGTATCCAAGAGTAAAGATCTTTTGCAGTAATACAGAGTGTTGCAATAGCGCCGATGACAACCCCAGCAATAAAACCCACACCACTACATACAGTGACAAGAATTGTTGCAATGATTGCTAACGCAGGGAGCACAATAGTTGCAATAGATGTTATTTGTTCCATAATAGGCTTTTTCGAGAACTCTTTTGCATTTTTTGCAACTTCTATAATCCCTGGAAGGGCACTTAAAGTATACAAAACACAGGAAATCACAGGGATTGCCGCTTTCAACCCTTTTGAAAGATTCACAAGAGTTTGAGCTATTTTTTTTAAAAATTCTATAACAATTGTGATCACCGCCGAAATCGTTGTAGTAAGGCCTGAAAGAATGCGGACTGACTCGGTTGTGATTTTAATAATTATGATATTTTTGCAATCAGGATCAGCCCCTTTCAATTGGCTGAAAAAACCGGCTATAGCTCCAATGGCTAACCCAATATTTAAGAAACCTGGCAAATTTAAATTTGATTCATAAGGGGAGTTATCTGTGGTTGCCTGAAGAGCTAAGGCCCCTAAACATTGAAGATTATAGGCTGAACCGACAGCTTCGCTCACAAACTTTCCTTAGAAAATGATTTTTTATAAGTAAAGTTTACCCTAATTTAGCTTTTTTGGATAGGATATTCAGAAGAAAAAATCTGAATGCGGATTTTTTCTTTTGTTTTTCTCAAATGCCACGTTCGACCTCTGTTGTTCTATTTTTTTTTGATGAGCAGCCTTAGCCTTTTCTTCTTTAGCTTTTAATAGAGCTATAGAGGTGATTGGAACAGCAACCATTATAGCCCCTACAACCCCAGCAAGGATTTGTAAGGCTAAAGTTGGGGCAAAAACCACAGAAATAGCCAACGTGGTTAAAGCAAGAGCTATAGTAATTATCTTAATAATTAAATCTTTTTTATGAAGCTTACTTGTGTTTTTTAAGGCTTGAACCATGCAGTATCCATCAATTCCACTCATTGCAAGGGTTGCTACCAAACCTACAACACATGCAACAATCAATCCAGGGCCGGCTGCAAAAGCTAAACCAAGAGCTGTTCCTACAATACAAAGGATACATGTTGAAATTAAAAGCACTGAAAAAACACTATTCCCTTTAATCTCTTTTTTGACTTCTTCAAGAGTCCCATTTAAAGCATGACTAGGAGCCACTAGCTTTAAAAGCTCTGGGTTTTCTGTTCTTAACTTTTCTAAATCACTAGGTGTCTTTATCTTTTCTAAAACTTCAAGACCTCTTGCCACTTTAATTGCATGGGGAGCAGCCATGAATGTGTATAAAGCAACCCCTATTCCGCTAGAAGCCCCACTTAGGGCAGGTAAAGCTGCAACAGCTGCTTTTGCTGCTGTTTTTATTGCAACTAAAGAGGTGATCGAACTTGCTGTTGAAACGGCCCCTGAGGCTATTTCTACCCCAGAAAGAGCTATTCCAAGACCTGTTATAGCCTTTTGTCCCACCTCTGTGGTTTTTTTATTTAAAGTCTCTGTAGGGTTTTCTCCTTTAGGTTTTTTACCTAGGCCCTTTAAATGGCCTAAAAGTCGAATCACCCCTGTGAGGATAGTCATACTGTTTGCTGTACTCATTGCAGAACTTAAAACAGGACTTAACCCCCCTAAAACTGCAACGTTAGCCCCTTTTCTTCCGATACTTATGACATCCCCAGATGCATAAGTCACGTTCGAACCTACGTTATGATCTACTTTTACTTTTTTTGTAATTTCCATATTACACCTACTTATTTTATAATAATATTATAATATAATTAACAATTAAAGTAAATATAACACTGTTATTAATAACTTTGAGAACTACCACAAGCGCAAGAAGATTTTGCGTTTGGATTGGAAATCTTAAAGCCTGAGGAGTTTAGGCTGTCTAGATAGTCAATTTCACACCCTATAAGACGCGAAAGGGCTGATTTTTCAACCAGAACATCGACTCCAAAATGGTGAAAGACCTCCTGTGAAGGGCTTTTTTCTGTAGAAAAGTCTAAAACATACTCATAACCACTACAACCTCCCAACTTCACCCCAAAGGCTAAAAAGGCCCCTTTTTGCCCTTCTTCCTCACAAATGGTTATAAACTTCTTTGCCGCTCTCTCAGTAAGGGTTATTGTTGCTCCATCAAATTGTGTCTCTAAAATCTTATTTAAAGAGTCTTCTAGCCTTTCAATAGCCTCATCATCCTCTCCATGCAAGTACATCCCTGCCTCTAACGTTTCGTGGGTGGAAGAACCACATCCTACACAGTTTAAACCAATTCTAGTTAACTCGTTGGCTATTTTTTGGGCATGGGCCGGAAACGTTTCAAAAATTTCCCCAATAGTCATTGTTCTATTTATTTTTTTCATAACATCCTTAAAATGAGATTTTTACACATCCGCCTTTTATTCTACATTGACAGGCAAGTCGTTCTGTCCCCCTATCCCCGATAAAGTCTTCCTCTTCTTCAGTAAATTCGGAAAGATTTTCCATCCCCTCGTTAACTTCAATAACGCAGGTGCCACAAATCCCTTCTTCACATGCAAAAGGGACCCCTAATTCCTCACAAACGTCCTTAATCCTTTCACCATCAGCAACTTCTACTTCATCTTCGTTGTTTGCAATGAGTTTAGCCAACTTTCCCCCTATTCATACAATTTGAAAGGGGCCATTAAATCATAATGAGGGAAATTGAATCAACCAAAAAGAGAATCAAAATCAATTTCAGGGGGATTTTCCCCCTCCACTTCTTGAAGGAGTTCTTCAACAGTCTTTTTTAGGGTATCGATTCCATTGGTAAAGCCGGCACTTTTCAAAATTGCGTCGAGTTGAGAGAGCTGAGAATCAAGGACATCTACTTGTGACTCAAGGCGCGCAAGCTCCTTTTTTAATTCGTTTGACATAGGATACCTCCTCTATTTCTTTATCATTATTATAACACAATTATATTTAAACATAAAATATTGTTATTTAATAATTAATTATGTTATAATTTTATTATAATTAAAAGTAGGTTTGTAATGGAGCGTTTTAATAAGGAATGGGAAGCATCTAATTTTATCCTACCCTACAAGTATTGTAATGAAAATCCAGACAATCTATCAGAGGATTTAAAAAAATTATTAGTTGAACTCCCTAAATATGAAAAAAAGAAATACTTCACAAATAAATTAACACAGATCTCCGTAATCGCACTATTGGTTATTATTGGAATAGGCGGCGGTATTATTGCAGCGATGTTTACTTCAATAGCAGTGGTAGGGGCCCCTATTATTATTGCCGCAGCCTTTGTACTCGGTGCTTTTCTTTTACCGGTAGGGGTGATGTATGGAATTGGGAGCTGTGTAGTACCATCGATGTATGATCGCCCCCAGCCTCTTACAGAAAAGCAGTGTGAAGCTATTATTGCTAAATATGATTCCAATAAAAACCCTCTTCACTCAGCTCGTAACGTAGCATTAATAAAGCGTCAGGTAGAAGCCCGAGAAAAATTTTTGAAAAGACTAGAGAACTCTCCCCAAATGGAATCAACTATACCAGGACGTCAAATCTATAATACTGATCAAAAAGGGGGAAGACCAAAGACTCAAGAAGAATGGGATCTTGAGGTTGCACAAACCTATAGTGGGGGCTCTTATAGGGGCTTTTAGTCTAAATATGATGAAAGTGTCCTAAAGAGCCTAGTGCTGTTTCATGAAGAGCCTCTAAAAGAGTTGGATGGGCATGAATTGTTTTAGCTAAAAGATCAAGAGTAAGCCCAGCTGTGATAGCTAACGTCGGTTCCCCTATCATTTCTCCTGCATGTGGGGCTATAATACTTGCACCAAAAAGTCTTTTTGTTTCCTCGCAGACTAAATATTTCACAAAACAAGGATCTGTTCCCCCTGTTGCAACATATCTTGAGTTTGCTGCAAAAGGGAATTTCACCACTTTATAAGGGATCTTCTTTTCTTTTAACCTGTTTTCACTGACTCCGACAGTTGCTACCTCGGGTGTAGTGTAAATGACTCCTGGTATTGCCCCATACTTCATGTTTGTCTCATGCCCTAAAATGATATCCACAGCACAAACGCCCTCTGCTGATCCTTTGTGCGCAAGCATCGGCCCCCCAATTGCGTCCCCTACTGCAAAAATATGGGGCTGTGAGGTTTTAAAATACCCATCCACTTCAATAAAACCTTTTTTATCCACCAAGACACCGGCATTTTCTAAGGCTAAACCCTGTGTAAACGCTTTTCTTCCAATAGCAACTAAGACATGATCAGAAAAAAAATCTTTAGTTCCATTTTTTGTTTCGACAGTTAATAAGACCCCCTCATCCACTTTTTTCCCCGCAACAACTTTTGCCCCAAGATGAAATGTGAGCCCTTGTTTTTCTAAAATACGTTGGAAGACCGATGAGATATCTTCATCATACTCAGCAATGATCCTGTCTAAAAACTCTATAACTTCTACCTCAGCGCCAAGCCGTGCGTAAAAAGAGCCTAGTTCCAAGCCAATAACCCCCCCCCCAATGATCAGTAATTTTTTAGGGACATGTTTTAAAGATAAGGCCCCTGTCGAGGTAAGGATTCTTTCTTCATCGATGGGTAAAAAAGGTAAAACCATAGATTCTGAACCTGTAGCGATCATGAAATGTTTAGCTGTGATCTTTGTCTCCCCCACTAAAAGGGTCTCTTTATCCTTAAACATCGCAGTCCCAATGATCCGCTCTACTTTATTCTTCTTTAATAAATAATCAATTCCCCCTGTAAGTTTTTTGACTATTTCATCTTTTTTTTTCATCATCACAGAAAAATCAACCTCTACCTCCGAACTTTTTATCCCCCAATCTTTCCCTTCGTTTTGGATCATATGGAGAAGCTCTGAGGCATGCA
The DNA here is from genome assembly GCA_044359535.1 of Chlamydiia bacterium. Classification (GTDB taxonomy): domain Bacteria; phylum Chlamydiota; class Chlamydiia; order Chlamydiales; family 2-12-FULL-49-11; genus JAJACQ01. The sequence goes on along the minus strand of JBIKLZ010000039.1, from coordinate 514 downwards.
AGAGGGCTTTAGAAGGGATACACCCTACATTTAAACATGTCCCCCCAATACCCCCCTCTTTTTCAACTAAGGCAGTTTTTATCCCTTTTTGAGCAGCGTAAATAGCTGCTACATACCCAGAGGGCCCTCCACCTATGATTACAAGATCAAAATCTGCCATTATTCTCCTAAAATATAGAGTGTGGGATCTTCTATTAAATGTTTGATTCTCACTAAAAACTGGACTGAATCTTTTCCATCAATGATTCTGTGATCGTAACTTAAAGCAAGATACATCACAGGTCGAATTTCAATTTTTCCAGAGACAACAACAGCTCTCTCGACAATGTTATGCAATCCAAGGATGGCACTTTGTGGAGGGTTTAAAATAGGTGTTGATAACATAGACCCAAACACCCCCCCATTAGTAATAGTAAAGGTCCCCCCTGCCATATCAGAAATAGAGAGTTTGCCCTCCCTTGCAATTTCTGCTAGCGTATTCATCTTTTTTGTCATTTCCACTAGACTCATTGAA
>JBIKLZ010000012.1:0-28544 GCA_044359535.1 Chlamydiia bacterium | reverse complement strand
TCGCGGCCCTGGAACCGAACAAGTCGAAAGTGCCCTTCATGCTATTTTTCCTGAAATTCGAACCCTCCGTATGGATAGAGATACAACCAAACATAAAGGCTCTCACGACCTTCTTTTAAAACAATTTAGGGCAGGAAAAGCAGATCTTTTAATTGGAACCCAAATGATTGCTAAAGGCCTTGATTTTCCCTTAGTCACCCTTTCGGCAGTTATTGGTGCCGACACCTCATTACACATCCCAGATTATCGCTCCACCGAATCCCTTTTTCAAGTGATGACTCAAGTTGTCGGAAGATCTGGACGGGGAGAACTTCAAGGTACAGCCCTTATCCAAACCTATTATCCCGATCATCCTGTAATGAAATCTGTTCAAAAAGCTGATTTTCAAGGATTTATAAAAGAAGAGCTTTCTGATAGAAAATTGTGTAACTACCCCCCATATACAAAAATTATTAAACTTATTTTTACATCAAAAGATAAGCAAGGGTGTGAAAAAAGCTCTAATGAGGTCTATTGCTTTCTAAAATCTGCACCCATTAAAGAGACTTGGATCTATAAGCCCACCCCTTGCGGCCATCCAAAGATTAATGAAAACTTTCGTTTTCAGATACTTATAAAAACAAAACAAGTAAATTCAGTCACAAAAATTTTGAAAAGAATCCCTGTAAAAATGCCTTTAAAAGTGCGCCTTTTAATCGATGTAGGGTCTACATCCACTTTTTCTTAAAAAATTTTTGAATTTTTCGTATGAATTGAAATAATTATCCTTTTTTAAAAAAATGATAAAATGTATAATTGATATATATATTTAAAGGTTCTTATGAAATCATCGAATAATTCAATTTCTTTTGGAAATAATACCCCTTATATTGAAAGTTTTTTTACGATAATGACCCGTGCAGAAGTTAAAGCAATCAAAGAACGTTTAAAAAAAATTGATACCCTTATGAAAAATCGTTCCCATATATTGGGATTCATTTTTTCCTTAGGCATCTATTATGTATTTAGAGTGATTCAACGTATGTGTATAAAACATTGCTTAAAAATGAAACAAAGAGAGCTTAACTTAAGTAAAGTTCCAATCGATGTTTTAGAAACAAGGGAAAATAAAGCTACATCTATTGAAAAACCCCCTTCGCCATCCATGCATACAGACAGCCCCGTTTCTTTAGTTACTGAAAGCCTCCCCCCTTCTCCTCAGACTGTTGAAGATATTCAACCTTCACCTACTTCCGTTAAACCTGCAGATAACCCCGTTTCTTTAGACAATCAAAATCCAGCCCCTTCTCCTCCTGAGACTGTTGAAGATATTCAACCTTCACCTACTTCCGTTAAACCTGCAGATAGCCCCGTTTCTTTAGAGAATCAAAATCCAGCCCCTTCTCCTCCTGGGACTGTTGAAGATATTGTACTTTCACCTGCTTCCCATAAACCTGCAGAAATTTCGCCCCCTCAACAAACCTCTCCAACAAATTCTCCCAGATCTTCTACAGAAAATATTCAAAATCAGTTAGCTGAATACCTTTCGAAAGTGGATAAATCCTCCATAATAACATTGCCCAAAATAAAAGAGGCTTTAGCCACAAAGGGAAAAGAACTTTTTAGCAAAATGGATTTTTTTATTTATATGCATGAAATCGTAAACAACCCCATATCTAAAAAGGCTTTTCAAGGAATATCTAATCAAGCTATAAAAGCTAACCCCATGTTTATTCAACTACAAAAGAAAATTCAAAGAGAGGTGGGTACCTATCCTAAAGAGTTTGATAAAAGCCTCATTAAATCAACGCAAGATCTCCAAAACAACCTCAAAGAATATGCAGCAAGCCGTGGTCTTGATTCAAAAAAACTAGAAACTCTTTTCTATGAGGTTGCCAATGCCAATAAAAAAACAAGGGTGACAAAAACAAAAGAGCTCACCGCCTACATGCTTTCCAAATAGACTTCTTTCAAAACTTCATTAGTTTTTAAAATGAAGTTTCGAAAGAAGTCTAATGAAAAAACCTATCTCATCATAGGGAAAAACAGGACATCTTTTATAGAGACTTCATTGGTAAATAGCATGATCAATCTATCTATTCCAATACCACACCCTCCACAAGGGGGCATCCCTTGACAAATCGATTCAATAAAATCTTCATCAATGGGATTTGCCTCTTCATCCCCTCCATCTAAAAGCTCTTGTTGCTCTTCTAAAAGACTTCTTTGTAAAAGGGGATCGTTAAGCTCTGTATACGAATTGCACACCTCAACACCCAAAATAAAGGCTTCAAATCGTTCAACAATTCCCTCTTTAGCAAGACTTTCATTTCTATGCAATTTACAAAGAGGGGTTGTCTCTATCGGATGGTCAATGATAAAATGGGGCTGAATTAATGAGTTTTCAGCAAATTCGGCAAACATATAGGCAATTAAAAGGCCACGATTGCCTTTCTTCACCTTTTTATGATCAATAGATGACTTTTCCATCAATTCAATCCTCATTTCATCCTCTGTCATTTCATCTACATCATAACATCCATAGATTTTTATCGCTTCTTTCATTGTCATTTTAATCCATGGTGCTTTTAGATCGATGGTATGCACCCTCCCTTTTCGATCCACTCTTTCTCCAATGATGGTTGTACCAAAAAGTTCCATAGCAATTTTTTGGTAGAGGTTTTCTGTAAAGTGCATCATATCATTGTAATCCCAATAGGAAGCATAAAATTCTACCATTGTAAATTCAGGATTGTGCGTTGCATCAATGCCCTCATTTCTAAATACCTTCCCAATTTGATACACTCTAGGTATTCCCCCAACAACCAATTTTTTAAGTGGCAGTTCTAAAGATATACGTAAAAACAAGTCCTTATCCAATGCATGTAAATGTGTGGTAAACGGTTTTGCTTGAGCCCCTCCATACAATGGCTCTAAAATTGGGGTCTCCACTTCCAAAAAGTGGGCCTCATCGAAAATTTTTCTGAGTAATGTAATGATTTGACTTCTCATCTTAAACGTTTTGATCACCTCTTGATGTGAAATCATATCCAAATAGCGCTTACGATACCTTGCTTCTTTATCTACAAGTCCATGATGTTTATCCGGCAGGGGGAGTAATACTTTTGTTAGTAAGGTGACCTCATGAGCAAAAACGGTCATCTCCCCTTTATTTGTTCGAAATAAATGGCCTTCCACCCCAATAATATCCCCTAAATCGATCTTTTTTTCTAAGAACTTGTGAAAGGTGAGCTCTCCTTCTTTAAGTCCATGAACTTTTGTCACCTCTTTATTGAATAATACCTGTAGGCTAGACCCATTTTCTTGTATAGAAGCAAAAATATTTTTTCCCATCCCTCTATGTAATACAATTCTTCCTGAGGTTTTTACAAAAGGAGAAGACATTTTTTCTCCATCCTCAAAAGTTCCAATGGGATCCTCTTTGTAGGTGTGAAGAATCTCTAAAAGGGTATGTGTGTTTTTATAACCATGGGGGTAAGGATTTACCCCTAAGGCTCTAATTTCATCAAGTTTTGCAACTCTATTTTTGTACTCTTCAAAATTATGGTATTCTACTTCATTTTTTGTTTGCATCTTTCTCCTTTTTCCTCACTAGACATGCTTCTTTTGTATCCTCTACGATATAGCCCGCATTTTCAATCATTGCTCTCATTGTATCGGCTCGAGAAAAATCCTTTTCTTGACGTGCTTTGTATCTATCTTGAGCTGCCTTTAGTATAAAATCCTCTATTTCTTCATTTTCTTTTGAAAAAATAAAGCCAAACACAGCGTCTACTTTTTCCATAAAAAGGATCACTTTAGAACAATCCATCTTTTTGTCATCCAACTGATAATTGACAAAACGAATCATCTCAAAAATGACAGCAAGAGCTTGGGGACTATTTAAATCATCGGCAATAGCGTGTGCAAATTCTTCTTCAAAAGAAGAAACATCAATAATATCCCCTTGAGAATTTTCTTCTAATCGTTTAACAAATGCATCTATCCTTGCTAAACTTCTTCGTGTTGCCATTAACCCGTCAAAAGTAAAGTTTAATTGCGCTCTATAATGACTTGCTAGAAAAAGCATTCTCACCTCTCGACCTGAATACCCCTTTTTCAATAGATCCCTTAAAGTGTAAAAATTACCTAAACTTTTCGACATCTTTTTCCCCTCAACAAGCAAATGTTCTGAGTGCATCCAATATCTTGAAAAAATTTTCCCCGATAATGCTTCTGATTGTGCAATTTCATTCTCATGATGGGGAAAAATATTATCCACACCCCCAGTATGTAAATCAAAGGTGTCCCCCAAATAATGCATACTCATACATGAACATTCCATATGCCAACCTGGACGCCCCTTTCCAAAAGGGCTTTTCCAATAAATGTCTCCATCACGGATATCATCATACCCTTTCCAAAGGACAAAATCGGTTGCTGACTCTTTATCATACTCGTCAGCATCTACTGTCATTGATCTGCCTACATCCAAATCCTCTAAGGATAAATGGGAGAGCTTTCCATAACTTGGAAAACTTTTAATACGAAAAAAGACGTCCCCACTATCGGTTCTGTAAGCAAATCCCTTATCAATTAATTTTTCAATCATCACAATCATCTGATCAATAAATTCTGTCGCCTTTGGATATTTTTCTGCAGGTTCCACCCCAAGAGTCTGTAAATCTTGATGAAAAGCGATCTCAAAAGGCTTTGTAAATTCCAAAAGGGTCTGTTTGTTTTCAATAGCACCTGCGATTGTTTTATCATCCACATCGGTCAAATTCATCACATGAAAGACCTTCATCCCAAAAAATTTGATAGTTCGACGGAGCAGATCTTCAAAAACAAATGTTCTAAGATTCCCTATGTGGGCAAAATTATAAATTGTAGGGCCACATGTATACATTCGAACTGTATTCTCTTTTTCAGGAGAAAAAGCAACTTTTCTCCTTTGCTTTGTGTCGTAGATAGTCATTTTCATGATGATTCCCCTAAAATTCCTTCATTGACCCTATCAAAAAGCTTTCGATAGCAAATCTTTCCTGATTTAAGTAATGGCATTTCATCTAACTGAATTATTTCATTGATTTTGTAAAGTCTTGCAAAACCCTTTTCTTTCAAGGCACTGTTTACTTGATCTAAAGAAAGGTTAAGTGTTGTGAATAAAACAATTTTTGTACTTGAACCTTGCTTTTCTTTGGGGACTACAGCAAAGATAGTCCCTGATAGGGCTTGTTCTTCTACCCATTTTTTTTCCATAGCACAAGTTGTAAGGGTGGTTTCAATAGCTTGTGAGCTAATCATCTCTCCTCCCCTTTTAAAACTGAGCTTAAGCCTTCCCTCCAAATGCAAGTTTCCTTTATCATCAAAATAGCCAAGATCCCCTGTTCTATAGTACTTTTTCCCCCCAATAGTGATGAAAACATCCCTATTGTCCTGTTTATAATACCCAGAAAATATTGAATCCCCACAGGCTAAAACCTCACCAATTTGATGACCTGAGTTAAATGTTTCTAAAGAGTCTGCATTAACAATGATCACTTCACAAGAATCGATCACTTTTCCAACCCCTATCATTGCACTTTCATACACCGAACCGCAAGACAGAATTGGAGAGGTTTCTGTAAGACCATACCCTTCAATAAATTTCACATGTCCTAATTTTGCAATAAATTCCAATAAATTAGCCGGTGCCTTTTCAGCCCCAGAAACCACAAGGCGTAATGTTTTTAACTGACCTAAACTTGCTACTTTAAAAAGATGTGCCAAAAATGTGGGTGCCATCATCAAGAGGGTACATTTCCACTTTAATATTTGTTTAGCTAATGTTCCCCCATCTAATGGATCAGGCGAAAAACAGACCCTTACCCCACATAACAGAGGTAAAATACTTAAACTCCACCCAAAGACATGAAAAGGGGGAAGACATTTTAATAACACATCCTCATCTGTAAGATTGATATTTTTTAACGCTGACTTCTGATTCGATAAAATATTTTTATGAGTTAATGGTACCGCTTTTGGAAGGGCTGTTGAACCACTTGTAAAGAGCATAACAGCAATGTCCTCTCCTTTAATATGTGGACAACATTTTTTAAGAATCGCTTTTGGCGATCTTTTTGCCCTTAAAACCCCCTTGATCTTATCAATAAATGAAATGCTTTCTTTAAGATCTTCAATAGCAACAATTTTATCTATTGCATCCCCTAAATCGACATTATCCAATCTTTTTAAAAACTGTTTTGAGGAGACAATATGATGAATATCCACAAGCTTAATTGCATGGCTCATAAAGTATGTCCCCACTGTCCAATTTAAAGGGACAGGGACTTTCCCTGCTAAGTAAATAGCCATCTGAAGAATGTAAGTACCAGCTGTTGCTGGAAGCAATACCCCAATAAATTCTCCCTCTAATTTGCCTATTTTTTCAGCTAAAATAAGTGCAGCACGCTTCATCGTTTGGTAATCTAACACTCCTGAAACTGGATCTGAGCAAGCTGGGGATGTTCCCATACGATCACAAGAGTTTAAAAAGGCTTCAATGATTGTTTCCCCTTTGGCAAATTCAGGCCTTTTTCTCCCCCTTCTTTGATGGGGCCATCCGTTGATTGTCTGGGTACTCTCTTCCTTCTTTTTCTTCTTTTTATTGACATGCATTGCTGCTAAAAAAAGATCCTTTACTGTTTTTAAATCCCCTGGTTGAACATCTCCATCGAGCTCAAAATGAGAATCCACATAGGTATACATCGTTGCAATATCCATCGAATCAAGGCCAATATCATAGACTAAATCATCTTGATCTTTGATCTCTTTGACTGACTTTCCTGAAAGTTCAGAAAGTTCAAAGACAATATCTCTTCGGATCTGCCCTGGAATATAGATATCCTCAAAAAGAGACTCTTCTTTTTGAAGAGGTTTAGCCATCGGAACTTTTTTCGACCAGAAAAACTCTCTTTTCAAAATAAGAGGTTCGTCCACAACCCTTTCTTCATCAGAATAATTGCCACTATATAAGTTTTTCTCTGTTGGATAAAAATTATAAAATGCTTCTAACCGTCTATTAAATTCTAATTTTGTCCCATGAATAGGAAACTGTTCTTGAGGTCTATAAAATTCAATCAAAACTCTCCTTCTAGGAGAAAAAAAGATCCCATTTAATAATAATTTGTAGAGGGATCCAAAAAACATCTTCCCAATTTTTGGGGTTTTCCCTTCAGTTTGTGCTGTAGAAAAAGAACTTCCCCAAAGGCCTGAAATCCGGACAAGGATAAGTTCGGTATCTGGAGCATCCTGCATTAATCTATAGGCTAATGACCTGCCTCCAATTCTCTCCCTTGCCATCGATTTTAGCCCGCCGGAGGGAAACATCAACACCTTTTCCCCTCTTTTTAAATCGTCAACAACCTCTTTATAGAGCTTTTCTGTTTCTTTAAATTTATAGTCGGTCACTGCCGTGTCAAAAGACATTACAGGCTTTGCCCGAGTACACCACATAAAGACTTTTAAGATCGATACATTAAAAAAATCCTCTGTAACTAAGGGGATCATATCCAAATTTTTTCCAGCAAATCTTGTGACAAAGAATGGATCCAGTCCAAAGGTTGGGTGGTTAGGAAGGATCAACACCCCCTTTTTTTGAAGGGCTTTATCTAAAATCGCCTCTTTTCCCTTTACAATCACCTTGTATCTTAAACAAATCATCAAATAGATCTTCAGAGAAAGGAGTTTACCTAAAATTCTTCTTATCATTATGAAAAACCTCGAATATATTTTAAGGTCTTTACTATACAAGATTTTCTACCTTTTGCCCACCTCTTTTTATAAAAAATCTAAAAAATTAATGATTTATCCTTGACTCTTGAAAAATATTCTTATAAAGAGAAGGGTATCACTTTTTTTTGGAGGAAAGATGCACCCAATAGATCAAGAAAAATTAGTACGCCCAGCTAAAGTAGAAAGAAATGATTTTTCTAGAACATTTTCTTTAGAAGAAAACCGTGAAACAGAAAAAATTTCTTTTGTAGCACAACAGTTTCTTTTTCAAACTACCCCCTTACCGCTGTCTTTGGAAGGGAGAGTCACTTCTTAAACTCTTTGCGCAGGCGCTTATTGCAATTGTCTTTAAAAAATCGCCAATGATGAATGGAAGCACTCCACACTCTAAAGCTTTAAATGGACTCATAAATGTTGAAAGAAAGAGAACTCCAAAAAAATAGACCACAAGATTTGCTCCTATAAAAACAAAAAAGATCTCTTTTAGTGTGATGGGGGAGCATCGTTGAATAAAAAGGGCTCCCATAAGATATCCAAAAAGATACCCTCCCCTTGGACCGAGTAAATGGGCTATGCCACAAGCTCCACCAGCAAATACAGGGGCTCCCATTGCCCCTTGCATTAAAAATAGCGCCACAGCAAGAACCCCCCTTTTTTTACCAAGAAGAAAAGCCACTAATAGGGCTAGATGGACTTGAAATGTAAGAGGGATGACTGAAAACGGAAGGGCGCAACTTAAAGGGGCAGCCATTGCAATCAACACACTTCCAAAAGCTGCAATCAAAACATCTAAAAATAGACCTTTGATTGGGGAAAATCTTTTTTCTAATACACTAATCATTTTCTTTTTCTCCTTTATTGTACGCTGAGACAACAATTACCGAATTATGCCCTCCAAATCCAAAGGAATTAGAAATGGCATGTTGGACCTTGTGATCAATAGGCCCATTTTCAAGCAAATCAAACTCTTTTGCCTCTTCTTCTCTTTCTGAAATATTCATCGTTGCATGGAGCCTTTTTGTTTTCATCGCCATTAAAACCGCCGCAAGCTCAAGACCCCCACAGGCCCCTAACGCATGGCCTATCATCGATTTTGTACTATTGATTTTTGGTAGTACCGAATTTTTATCAAAAATTTTCGCAATCGCCTTGAGTTCACAAAGATCCCCAGCAGGGGTTGAAGTTGCATGAGCATTGATGTAATCAATATCCTCAGGAAGAAGTGATGCATTTTTTAAAGCAAGTTCAATACACTTTGCAACCCCCCTTCCATCTTCTAAAGGGCTTGTCATATGATAAGCATCGGAATTGATTGCTCCACCGCTAAACTCTGCATAAATATGAGCGCCCCTTTTTAGAGCATGCTCTTCACTTTCAAGGATAAAAACAGCAGCTCCCTCCCCCATCACAAAACCATCGCGTTGCTTACAAAAGGGTCTTGACGCTTTTGTAACATCGTGATGCGCTCTTGAAAGTGCATGAAGAGCAGAAAAGCCAGCAAAAGCCACCTCATTCATCGCAGCTTCAGCCCCCCCTGCAAACATCACATCGCATTCCCCTCTTTCAATGTAGCCTTTTGCTGCAAGTAAACTATAGTTTGCTGTCGCACACGCTGTTGAAATCGAGTAATTCGGGCCGGTAAGACCAAATTGTATCCCAACAACAGCTCCTGCCATATTTGTGATCAAATGAGGGATGAAAAATGGAGAGACTCGAGAATAATTTTTTTGGTAGGCTGTCATTAAATTTTTCGATGCCGTCGTCATTCCCCCAATTCCAGAGCTAATAATTGCCCCTGCCCGACTTTTATCGATAGAATCAAGATTCACTTTTGCATCTTCTAAAGCAAGCTTTGCCGCCCCCATTGAAAAGGCCATTACAGGATCAAATCGTCTTGCCTCTTTTTTATCTAAAAAACTTTCGGGGCTAAATCCTGTAACAGGGGCACCAAAAAGATCCTTTAACCCTAAAACTTCCAACTCAAAGTGCTGAACGCCACTTTGCCCCTCTAAAAGTTTTTTGTAATAAAGATCTTTATCTGTTCCAAAACAACTGACAATACCTATTCCCGTAATCACACATCTTTTCTTTTCCATAAGAAGCAAAGTGTAATCTAAGAATTAAATACTTTGCAACTGTATTTGCCTTCCCTCGCTCCAAAGCTCTTCAAGGTCATATCTTTCACGTAGACCTGGCATAAATATATGAACGATAATATCGGAATAATCTACAAGGATCCACTCCCCAGAAGCAAGCCCTTCCAAACGTAGAGGTCTTTCAGAAAAAGTTTCTTTCATTGCCCTTGCAAGGGTCGATCCCATCGCTGAAACATGTCTGTTAACAAGTCCATCGACAATGACTAAATAATCGGTGACGTTGGAAAACCCTTGTACATCCAAAATAAGGGGGTTAATCCCTTTTTTGTCCGTTAAATGTTTTACAATAAATTTTAATCTATTATTTTGTGTATCTTTTTTCATAACCAAAAGTATACATAAAAGTTAGAATGAAATCCAGAACTAATTTAACCCTCTTTTGGTTACTTTAAGAAGGTTTCATGAGTAAGGGTAAAAGGGTGTTTTACAAAAAAAAAGTTAACACCCTTCAAAGTCTGAAATAATCATTTCACATGCCCTTTCCATAGAAAAAACCGATACATCCAGCCAACGAAATAAGGGCTCTTTTCGAAACCAAGTAAATTGTCTTTTTGCATAATTTCTAGAGGCCTTCTTAAAACTCTGAATAAAAAGCTCCCAGTCACTCTCAGTTTGCCTTGATTCTAAAAAGGTTAACCCCTGTCTATACCCAATTGCGTTAGCTGCTGAGGGGTTTTCAAGGAGCCCATTTTTCTTTAATTCAATCAATTCATCAAGGAGCCCTTCTTCAATCATTTTATCGCATCTTTCTTCGATTCGTTTATATAAAATTTCTTTAGGGTGATACAAAAACCAACACCTGAAATCAATATCTTGCGGGGTATCTTCCCTTGATGGCTTTGGAATTTCTGTAACTTTTTTTCCAGTCAGGGTCATAATTTCTAAGGCTCTAATGATTTTATGTCTATCTGAACCCGTAATTGTTTCTGCGTAATCAGGATCAAGGCTGTTAAGCTTTTGATAAAGCATCTCTAGTCCAAACCGATCTGCATCCTCTTCTAAACTTTTTCTTATGACAGGGTCAGAGGCTGGCCCTTTTGGAGGTCCATAAAGGATGGTGTGAATGTAAAAGCCAGCACCACCAACAATAATAGGGGACCTATTGTGATTAAAAATTTCTTGACAGGAGGAAACCACTTCATCATAAAAATGAACTACAGAAAAGTAATCTTTAATATCGCAGACATCTAATAGATGATGAGGGACAATTTTTCTCTCTTCAAAGGTAGCTTTTGCACTGCCAATATCTGTTCCTTTGTAAAGCTGCAATGAGTCTGCTGAGATAATTTCCCCACCAATAGCCTTTCCTATTACTAACGAAGCCTTTGTCTTTCCTGTAGCTGTAGGCCCAGCAATAATGATCACCTTTTTTTTCTTTTGAAAGGTCTCTGAGATTTTTTCCAACTCTGGAGTAGGGCTATGATACACATTTCTTACCAAAACATTTCCTTAAGCTAAAGCGGTTGTCTCATCTGGATAAATGTGTAAAATGGTTTCAAATCCAGCAAGACGGATGATTTCCATCACATCATCATGGATAGCAAAGAGTTTAAACGACCCTCCCAATCCTTTCAATTTTTTCGTCATAGAAAGCAAAATACGCATTCCTGCAGAACTTAAATATTCAATTCCAGAAAAATCGATGACCAAATGGTGATGATTTTCATCCATTTCCTTATTCAATACATTTTCAAGTTGAATAGAAGTGGTTGCATCAAGCCTTCCCTCACATCGTAATATTATTGAAGTTTTTTTCTCATCTTTTGTTACTAACATCCCTTTCTCCTTTTAACTCAACACCTGATCTCTCATCCATTGAAGATAGCTATCACTTCCATTTTTTATAGTAAATACTAGAATTTCAGGAATCTCATAGGTGTGATTGTTTTTTATAACTTTTTCTACCTTTTTAAAAAGATGAGCCATTGTTTTCATTACAACTTTCATCTCCTGCTCAGTTACTACCTCCCCTTCCCAAACGTACCACGATTCAGCAAATGGAATAATAGATCCACAACAAATCAGCTTTTCAACAAGCAATGTTTCTAAAATCGCCCTAGCCTCCTCTAAACTTGAGGCGGTCCACTGTATTTGAATAAACTCTTCCAACTCTTCTTTAAAATCTTTCAATAAAAGCTACCCCATCAGATCGAAAATCTATCATCTTTGTTCCTTTTTCATTTTTTAAAGAGTCACAAAGTATACAATACTGAGAAACTTCATTCAAATAGTTTCTTTTCGAAAGTCTAAGTATATCCTTTCTCTCTATAAAATCAACAGTTACTATCAGTTCATTTTTTCCAAGACTTAGTTCTTCAATCTTTGAAACATCAATAGATGTTATCCTTCCCTTCATCTCCAAAGCATAAAGATCTTCTAACACTTTTTTAGCAAAAACCCATCGATTTTTTTCCTTAAAGAAGGAAATATTTCCCCCTTCAACAACCTCTTGTATCCCTAAAAAAATCTTAACAAGCCCTTTAGGTGATAAAAATGGCTTAATAGGAAATAACCTTCCCTCTCTATCTATCCCCACATTGTTAAAATCACCAATCAATGCCATGGCATTGACATGCCAATACTTTACTAAAATGTGATCCTCACTAATAAATGAGATCTTTGCATCCTCAATTAATGGAGAAGATAGAAGTTTATTTCTCCCCTCTTCTAGATCAAAATCCTCACGAAACATCTTTTTATCTACACTTAGATTTAAAAGCTCTGCTAAGTATAAAGAGCTCACCGCCTCTTTTTGCAACGCACATTGAGTGATTTTTGAAATGGGCTTATCCCCTTTTTTAAAGGTCTTTTGTAGAATAATTACACCCATAAATAGAATAAGGAAAAAAAAATGAATAACTAAAGCCTTTTTCACTTTTCTTCTTCCACAAATTCACGAAGTGTTTTATCCAAAGCCCCTGCTGTCAATGCTAAAATGTTTCTCTTTTCAATTTTTAAATAGCTTTTAATTTTTTCAAGGGGAATGTAAGTCGATCCAGTTTTTTTGCAAAAAGTATTTATAAGAGGGATGGGATCTTTTCCTGTGTCTTCACTTGCTTCAAAGACATCTGTAATGACAATATGGTTAAATACATTACAAAAATGCTCCATTTCATCTTCAAATCGACTGATTCTATGGGGCTCAAAGACAATAGCCACCTCCATTTTTCCTTTTTTTAGACTCTCTAAAACTGCTTTTACCTCTTCTGGATGGTGAGCGTAATCTGAGTAAATATTTTTTCCTAAATATTGCATCCTTCGATCGACCCCTGAAAATGTTTTAATCGCGTGAATAATTGCTTCAGAAGGGACTTTTAAAGAATTAAGAAGGGCAAAAACAGCGACACAATTTTTTATATTGTACTCTCCAAACATGGGAAGAAATACCTTATTTCCAAAAATAGTAAAGGCACTAGAATTTTCTTTCAGACAAATGTTATTTGCAGCAAAGTCATATTGACCCTCTAAACCATAACTGTTTCCTTTAATGGTACATGTTTTTAAATAAGGGTCTTCTCCATAGTAGAAAAAATGATCTGAAGATACAACCTTTGAAGCAAATTCCTTATACGATTGTTGAAGACGTTTCCCTTCTTTCCAAAAAGCCAAATGATCGACATCACAACTTGTTAAAATGGCTCCAAAAGGATCGGTTTTTAGATGTGAACCATCACTTTCATCCCCCTCAAGGACAAAAAATTCTCCATCAGAAATTCTCCCATAACGATCCAAATTCGAGGACAATCCCCCTACTGCAAAAGAAGGATTAAGGCCACATTCCACCATGCAGTGAGCTAAAAGGGCTGAAGTTGTTGTCTTTCCATGAGCACCTGCAACAACAAGCTGCTTTTTTCCTTGTGCTAAAAAGGCAAGAAGGTCACTTCTAAAAATCGCTTTTTTAGCGGCTAAGACCTCTTGATTATCATCTTTTACAGCTCTAGTTCTACACACTAATTTATTTCCAACCACATCCCCTTCATGTGTGGAATAGATCTTTACCCCCCTTTTTTTCAATCGATCAATATTTTTCGATAGGGTCACATCACTTCCTGAAACTTCTACCCCTAAATCCAGTAACATCTCAGCAAGGGCACTCATCCCCACTCCACCAATTCCAGATAAATGAACACCGTTTTCAAGATCCTTTTCCCTCACTTCTTCACAAGAGCATTTCATCGATATAATCCCCTTTTCGATTCGATAAGTACCTACCAATATTTTCTTCCATTTTTTTTCTACTCTCGATACAAAGAAGCTCTTCAATTAGAGCTTTTACCTTTTCTTTGCTGATCTGTTTTTCTAACAAGATCTTTCCAGCACCTACCACATTTTGCATAAATATTGCATTAAACTCCTGGTGATTATTCACTGCATGTGGATAAGGAATTAATAAGGTAGGAGTTTTTGATACCAAAGCTTCTTTAATAGTTCCTGCCCCTGCTCTACAAATAGCAACATCTGCAGCTTGCCAAGCCCTATCCATTTCTTTAAAAAAGGAGGTGACAAACGCTTTTACCCCTGCTTTTTCATAGACTTCTTTTACCCCCTCATGAAGGCCTGTTAAATGAATCACCTGAATCTTTGTTTCAAGAGAGGATAAAATATCGTTAAGGAGGGTATTAATCGATGCGGCCCCTTTAGACCCACCAAATATAAGGAGCGTTGTCACATCTTCGTCTAAACCAAATTCTCTACGCAAAAGATGTTTTGAAGGGATCTGCTTTAGATCTTGAGGGTTTTGAGATAAATGCAAAAGCTTTACCTGTCCATACAGATGGTGAGAAACTTCGTTAAATAAAATAAGGGTTCTTTTTGAAAAAAATGAAAAAAATCTATTGACCTTTCCTGGAATAAGGTTAGGTTCATATAAAGTAATTGGAATCCTTAAGAAGACAGCAGCCATTAAAACCGGCAGGCTGTGAAACCCTCCCATTCCGATCACATGTGTCACTTCCTCTTTTTTTAGAATTTTTATCGCTTGTTTAGCCCCTTTAAAAATGTGAAGTGCTCCAGAAAACAGGCCTCCAGAAAAATTTTTTCCAAGGACATTGAAAAGCTTGAATTCATTTTTCGATACAAAGGGATTTTCACAAATGCCCACCCCTATTAAAATACGCTTGCCTTGACCTGGAAGCTTTCGAGCAATCTGCAGTGCAGGAAGAACATGTCCCCCTGTCCCACCAACAGCAAACGCAATGACCTCCTCCCCTTGGATAGACTCTCTCACCAATTACCCCCTAGAAATTTTTTCCCCTCAATAGAGGTTTTTTTATGAACACTCATAATAATGGCAATCATTAATAAATTCGATAAGAATGAGGATCCTCCCAAGCTAAAAAAGGGTAAATTTGTCCCTTTACTCGGTAAAAGGCCGGAAACAACCCCTAAGTTCAAGAAGGCTCCAAAAGAAATAATAAATGTATAAGTCATCACTAAAAAATGGCCATAAAGATCTTTTGTCGAAAAGGCAATATAAGAACTTATGGCTGCAACAGCTGTATAGAGAGAAATTAAAAGAACCATCCCAAAAAAGCCAAATTCTTCTGCATAAATTGCAGCAATATAATCACTTCTTGCTTCTGGAAGGTAATGATATTTTTGCATACTTTTCCCTAACCCCTTACCAAAAAAAGATCCACACCCAGCAGCAATTTTTGCTTGATAAGCTTGATGTCCTTTTCCCAGAATATCACTTTCTGGATTTAAATAAGAGGTGATTCGAGCTGTTACATGGGGCATGCTTAAAGCAGTAGATAACATCACCACTAAAAAAAATGCTGTAGGAATGGCCCAATAACGAAGTTTAATATGTGTGATAAAAAAAAGAACAATCATGGTTACAATCAAAATAAATGCTGTTCCGTTGTCTGGCTCCATAATAATTAAACAAATAGGGAGAACTAAAAAGGGAAGCCACAAACAAAAGCGTCTAAATAGAACCTTATTGTCAACTTTTTTTAGCAAATAGAGATAAAAAATTGGGAACCCTACTTTCATGAATTCTGAAGGTTGTACAGAAATGCCAAAAAGATGAACCCATCGAGAGGAACCATTAATGCACGATCCAATTTTTGGAAGAAAGACAGCTATGAGTAAAGCAATGAGGAGAAGATAGATCTCTCTTCCTTTGGATAAAAAAAATTCATACCCTTTATAGTAGGCTAAAGTTCCAATGGCTATTGCAAAAAGGATGTACATTGTTTGCTTAAGAAAGGGGATAAAGGTTACTGCCCCTGTATCGATAATTTCTGCAGAGGTTGTATTAAACACCATAAGCAACCCAAGGCAAATGAGGGCAACTACTGCTAAAATGAGAAAAGAACCTGTTTTCATTATTTATCGAATTCTAAGTCTATCTCCAGGTTTAATTTTCTTAGCCCTTGCTTCGTTTAAATCATTTAATTCTAAAAGTTCTGATACCTTTATATGATTTTTAATAGCAATGGTCCATGGACTATCCCCAGTTTTTACAGTGTAATACTTTTGTTCAACCTCTTTTTTTGGTGTGGCTATAGGTTTTACTGCCTGCACTTTTTTTCGGGTATTTTCTTTAACGAGTAATATTTGACCGATACGTAATTTTGTCCCCTTCATCTTATTTAAAAAAAGGATCTCTTCAACCGTTGTGTGGTGTCGTTTAGCAATTTTTTCAAGGACATCTCCCCCCTTAACAATCACCTCAATTGTCTCCCCTTCTTGAGGTAAATAAGGGTCTATCTGCTCTACTTCATCCACTACTAAAGGTTCTTCTTTTTCTTCCTTAAGGGGGTGTTCAGCTTTTGTGATATACTCTTTTAAAATTTGATCAACTTGGTCGAGCTCAGAACTTTTTTGGGGGGAACTTTCTTTTGCATCTACAATGACCACTTCATGAGAATCTAAATGCATCTCACCTTTTAACGTGGGCCTTAAAGCAAAAATAAAAAGGGCTATCAGCAAGCCCGTATTGATAAATACTGAAAACACAATAATTTCTTTTCTGTTCATCCTAACACTTCCCTTTTAAATACATCTCCTCGATGAGCATACCCTGAAAACTGATCAAAGCTTGAACATCCAGGGGATAATAATAAAGTATCCCCATGGCTTGCTAAAGAAAGCCCCACCGAAACAGCCTCTTCCATTTTATGCACTGTATAGACAACTACATTGCTCTGCAATCCTTTTTTAATACTTTCTGCTGAATCCCCATAAGCAATAACAGCTTTTACTTTTCCTTGAAAAGGGTTTTTCCACACAGAGAAGTTACTATTTTTAATCGTTCCACCTGCAATTAACACAATGGGGCCTTTAGTGTTTTCTACTGCATAAGCTGTCGATGCTGGATTTGTCGATTTACTATCATCGACAATGGTAACCCCGTTTTTTTCACAGACAAATTCAAGTCTGTGGGGTAAAGAGAGAAACTCTTGATCTGCCTTTTCAAGATTTCCCCCAAAAGTTTCATGAACCTTTCGTATCATCTCAGCGACACTGCCATTAAAATGTTTCATCGGGGAAAAATGCCCCTCTCTTTCAAAAATAAATAGCCCCCCTTCTTTTAGCAGATGTTTAATATTGAGTTTTGCTTGATAGTACTCCTCGAAATTCAAATGAACATCTAAGTGGTTATCGGTCACTTTTAAAAGTAAAGCACAATCTAACTTTTTACTCTTCATTAACTGAAGTTGAAAAGAACTTAACTCCACAATTGCCCACTGATCTTTTTTAAGAGTTGGGAGAACTTCTGAAGCAGGAATCCCAATATTTCCACATATGGGGGCATCAAACATATGCCCTAAGTAAGTGACTAAAGAACTTTTTCCATTTGTTCCAGTGACACCCATCATTTTACATTGAGCATATCTAAAGGCAAGTTCAACTTCAGCAATCACCTCCATTGTCTCTTGTAACTTTTGAACAAAAGGGAGGCGGATACTCACTCCTGGAGAAATCACTGCAAAACTAAACTTAATTGGGGGGAGGGTTTCATCTGTATTCATCATGAAAATAGCAAACCCTTTTTCCTTTAATAGTTTTGCTGCCGATTGGCCACTTATCCCCTTTCCAATTATTAAAACATGTTCCATCATTTCACTGAATTTTTAAGGACAAAAGTCCAATTAAAGCTAAAATTAATCCTATCATCCAAAACCGTATCACAATCTTACTTTCATGCCACCCTTTAATTTGAAAATGGTGATGAATCGGAGAACATAAAAAGAGCCTTTTTTTAAAGCATCTCACCCAAAAAACCTGCAAGATGACCGATAAAGTCTCTAATACAAAAATCCCCCCCACTATTGCAAACAAACATTCTCTCCTTAAAAGGATTGCTGCTAAAGCCATCGAACCGCCTAAAGCAAGGGATCCAGTATCCCCCATAAACAGTTGCGCTGGGTAACTATTAAACCAGAGAAATCCTAAAAGGGCCCCTATCATTGAAGATAAGAAAATGGCAATTTGTCCAGCCCCCTCAATATAAAGGATATTTAAATAGTCTGCTACGATGTAGTGGTTAGAAACAAATGCAATGATGGCAAAAACGGCAGCTACTAAAAGCATGCACCCAGTAGCTAAACCATCGAGTCCATCGGTTAAATTCACTGCATTAGAGGACCCAATTAAAACAAAAAGAGAAAAAGGGAGGAGAAACAATGAAGAACTAAAAACGATAGGGTGTTTAAAAAAGGGGATAAAAAGGTATTTCATTGATAAAGGAAAAGGGCCGGCAACCTCTCCTATTTTAATCCCTTGTTGGGTGAAGTGGATGACTTGATTGATTGCGCTAAAAACTCCCTCACTGTGAAGATAGATCGCTATTAAAAGCATTGATGAGCCCTGAAGAGAAAACTTAAGACGGGCTGAAATCCCAATCCCTTTCATTTTACAATAATCGTCAATAAACCCTATACATCCCATAGAAAGGAGAGAAAAAGAAAACAAAAAGGTAAATGGACTGCCTATATCCATCCATAAAAGCTGAGATAAGAGCATAGAGGTGATAAATAAAAGCCCTCCCATCGAAGGAATGTCCTTTTCCTTATCATAATTTCCAGCAAGAACGGCCACATCTGCAACACGCACTTTATGACCCACCTTTAATGAAACAAGTTTTGTAATAAATACTTTTCCAACAGCTAATGTGAATAAAAAGCTGGTGATCGCAGAAAATAACATCCTAAAAGTAGTGTAATAAAAAACATGAGGGATAGATATATTATAGCTTTCAAGCCAGTGTAAAAAAAGATAAAGCATAGCTTAAGAATATTCTATACAGGCAATAGTTTCAACCCCTATTCAACCCTTATGAATTTTGACCGGGAACTTTAGAGGAATGATGAAAAATAATTTTCCAAACGTTTCCTTCCAAGCGGTACCAAAAGTCAAATCTTGCCTCAACAGTTTCATATTGACCCTCTTTAAAAAAAGCAAATGTGTAAAAACCTGTCGCCATTGCTATATTTCCATAGGTTTTTGTAACAAGTGTCTTTACCCTCACCTTCAATTCAGTAAACGTTGAAAGAAAAATAAAATAATCTCTTATCATTTCAGGATGGCAAGACATAATTGGGGATAAGGTAGGGAGTAAGATCGCCTCACTGCTGTATAAATTAACAATCTCTGACGGATCTTTTTGACCCCGTTCTACCTCAAAAATCCATCGCTCAAAGGCTTGTGTTGGAGTTTGACACAGTTGATTTGATGGGTCTTTTTCTTCAGTGCTTGTTTGGGGTAAAATCATACCCCATTTTATACCCTATTGTCTTAATTTTTGACATCCATTTTTAAAACATCTTTTAAAAAATCATTGCCTTTCTGCAGTTTGATTTTTAAGTTGCTCTAATATTTTAGCCACTTGTGATACCCTATCCATCCCTTTAATGTTTTGGACTTTCTCTTTAGTAAGGGAGAGTTGATTTGTCAATTCTCCTATTTTTTTATCATTTGCTCCATATTTTACCACAGTAAAAATGATCCCTCCTAAAAAGGCTCCAAACAGGATCGTTCCCACAATCATTAAAGGAACACAAAGAAGACAGATTGCAACAAGGGTTACAATGACAGAAATAAGGGCTCCAAAAACCAAAAAGGAAGTCCCCCCATTTAAGTTCTCATTATCCTTTTCTAAAGGAAGCTGAGCTTTTAATATGACGATATCTGAACGAAGCTTGTCTTGGCGATTACGATTGTCTTCAACAATAGGTTGAGGGGGTTTATTTTCCCCTTTTTTTGGAAATAGATCGATGAATTTTTGAATAGCACCTTTGATTGTATCCATAACATCGACTCTATTTTCTTTTAATTATATCAAAATAATAATTAATTATCCATTGATTTAGTATAAAACAGGGCTATTTTCTAATAATTTCCATAATTTATGAGAATTTGCCCCTTTTAGAAGGACCACATCCCCTTTTTTCACTTTTTTATATATAGCCTCCTTAAGGGTCCTATAATCATAAAAATAGTGCCCTTCCTTACCCTTTTGAACAAAACGGTCAAAAATAACTTTTGCACCCCTTCCTATGCAAAAAACAATGTCTACAGAGTCAAGCGCTTTATCTGCAACGATTTGATGGGATGAAAGGGTTGCATCCCCCAGCTCTTTCATCTCTCCAAAAACAAGGATTTTCCTCCCTCCCTTATCAGGGGATGGGAGGTTATCTAATGCTGCAACTGTTGAAAGGGCGCTAGCATTATAGCTATCGTCTATGAATAATACCCCATCACGGACAATTTTTTGAAATCGATGAGGGACAGCCTTTCCAACTAAAGTTAGACTTGCAAGTTGAATTTGGCTATCTGTCATCCCTAAAAAGGTGGCCACCTCATAAGCAGCACAAAAATTTTCTGAAAAATGGGTCTCTTTATAAGGGGAGACTACAGGGATAGCTCTTGGGTATAGGACATTTTTGCAAAAACATTGCCTATAGACCCCATCAAAACGGGCTGACTGATGATGAATGACCCCAAATGTGGTTTCTGGCAAAAAAATTTCTCCTTTTGCCTCAGCTATTGCCTCTATTGAGGGAAAATTTTCACTATGACAATAGGTAATTTGTGTAAGGACTGCTATATAGGGTGGGGCAATGGCCGTTAAAGCCTTAATCTGCCCTTTTTCTGTCATTCCCATTTCAAGGAGCAAAAATTCCTCATCCCCTTTTGCCTCTAAAATAGTGATTGGAAGGGTGATTTTTGTATTTGAATTTCCCTTGGTCGCATGGACTTTAAATTTCATTGAAATAAGGGCATAAATCATCTCTTTTGTCGTTGTTTTTCCCACCGATCCAGTGACAGCAATCACTTTCATCCCCTTTTCTCTAAGCATAGCCGAAGCTAGAGTTTGCAAAGCTTCAAGGACATCTTGAACAAAAAAAAGCTCTAATCCAAATCCAGGTCCAAGATAGGTTTTATCGACAACAGCAGCATACCCCCCTTTTTGAGCTACGGATTCTAAAAAATCATGTCCATCATAATGTTTCCCTTTTAGGGCAAAAAAAACGCCCCCTTTTTGAACAGTGCGAGAGTCAAAAGCAAAAGAATCCACATCTAAAGAACTTTCAGTGTGTAGACCAAAAATTCTTGCCATTTTTTTTAAAGGTATTTTCATATCTGGAGGATACTAAATAGGGATAATTTCGTCTATGATTTCACAAAACGCTTGATCAATACAGGTAAAACACTAATCATTGATAAGACAAAAAAAGCAATCATTATCTCCTCAGAGACAATCTCTGTAAACTTGGGCATTGCCTCTAATTTCATTAATTCTCCAAATGAGCGCCCCACACTTGTTAAAACAAAGGCAAGAGGCATCATCCCAATAAAGGTTGTGATTGCAATCTTTTTATACGACACAGGGAGGGTAGAAAGCCCTGCTGAAACAAGGGCAAAAGGGAAAAAAGGGACAAAACGCAAAAACAACAGGTACATTGTTTCATTTTCTGAAAATCCTTTTTGAATCTTTTTCAACAATTTATTATCATTTTTTAAAAAAAAGTTTTTAAATCCAAATCGACAAGCAGAGACAATAACCATAGCACCGACGACAGCACTTGTCCCGATGATTAAAACCCCAAGAGTTTGAGGGAACATATATCCAATTAAAAGATCAAGGAGTAAAAGTCCGGGTAAAAATGTTAAAATAACAACCACATAGGATAGGGCAGCAAAAAAAACCGAAATCCAAAGATGTAGAGAGACAAACTCTTTAATATCCCCATGGATGTCTTTCCATACAGACCATTTAAAATATTCAAAACACCCAGTTGTATAAAGAAGCGTTATCAAAAGGGAAAAAAAGGCAAAAAAAAGTGTAGGTTTAAAAAAGGATTTTACTCTATTCATGACTCAATTATACCCTAATATGAGATGAATGAAAAGAAAAAAAGGTGGCACCCAGATTCGAACTGGGGATAGAGGCTTTGCAGGCCACGGCCTTACCACTTGGCTATGCCACCATAAACAAAAGAGTATACTACCTTCAGTGAATTAATGTCATTGAATTTTTGTAAGAGGGTTATCGTCAAACCATTTTTTAAGGTCACTAAAAATGTTCACACTAAAAATAGAGCCTTCTGTTAGACTCTTTTCATGTTGATCATTTGCCCAACTCCAATTGGTAATTTAAAAGATATTACCCTACGCACTTTAGAAGCCCTTAAAGACTGTGATTACATCCTTTGTGAGGATTCTCGAAAAACAGGGTTTTTGTTACATCACTTTCAATTATCAAAAAAACTTGTCGTTTTTCATAAACATAATGAACGAAAGGTTGAAGAAGCCATTATTCAAGATATTTCCTTAGGTAAAAAGATTTGTTTAGTTTCTGATGCCGGGACCCCCTCGATCAATGATCCTGGAGCTCATTTAATTTCCCTCCTTCATCAAAAAAAACTCCCCGTCACCTCTTTGCCTGGACCTTCATCGATACCTACAGCACTTTCTCTATCAGGGCTTGAGTACAATCGTTTCCAATTCTTAGGTTTTTTTCCAAAAAAGCTCTCTGAAAAAACCCTTTTAATTGATGAAATTTTACACTACGATGGGGTCTCTATCTTTTTTGAATCCCCCCATCGAATCATTGACACCCTTTCCCTCTTTCCAAAAAAAACAACGATCTATGTAGCTAAAGAGCTCTCTAAAATACATGAGGGGTTGTTCATTTTAACCCCTGAAGAAGTTCATCTATACACAGATTCCTTAACACGGGGAGAATTTTGTCTCCTTATTAAAGGTGCTTTAAGAAAAAAGACCCTTGATTTTGAAGATGACCTATTGATGAATGTTTTAACTCAATCCCTTTCTACAAAAGATGCAGCAACTATTGCCGCACAACTTACCGGAAGAAAAAAACAATCCTTTTATAAAAACTCTTCTTTAGAATAAAGCCTTTTTAAGTGAGGCTTACCCATTATAATTTTGAAAAAGTAATTTTGCCTGCGCCCATCCTTTCTAAATTCATTGATTGGATTTTCAGGATTATACAGATATAAAATATCGGGGATAAAATAGACATGTTCGCAAGCTCGATCCATTAAAAAGCAGATTTGGGCGATATCTTGTGCCATAGGAAAAAATTTTCCTTGATGAGTCCACATCTGTTTTGGAATAGTCTTAAACAGCCCAGCATAATAGCTTCGAAGATGGCTCCAGCGATAGGATAATTGACGAAATGAACCGTCAATTAGATAGGAGATTGGGGTCGCTTTACTATGACCTTCAGGGAAAAGTTCTGAGGTATCTTGACCGTAAGTCATCCAAACATGATCATCGGCATAGGCTTGATTTAAGCGAGTTAAAACCCCATTATGAAAAAGTCTATCATCCCCATCGACAATGACCACAATTTCATCATTACTGCACATTGAAACCATTGTGTAGTAGTTGTACATTGCCCCTTGATTTATTTCATTTTCAATATAGGTAAACTTTTCCTCGCAATGATTTTTTTCAATAAAATCAAAAACCACCCCTTTTGTATTGTCTAAAGAGGCATCGTTTGTATAAATCACTCTATAACGGGGGTAGTCTTGTGAAAAGATACTTTTTAAATTCTCTTCAACATATTTTTCATTGTTATATGAGGCAATGACAATCACAAACATTTTTTCTTCCGGAGGATCTTTTATCTTGGGTGCATAATTTAATCGCTCTCCAAAACAAAACAGCACTGACATACAGAGGATCCAAAAACCCTTCATTATTCCCCCCTTTTCAAGAATCTTTTTTCTCGATATAGTAAATCATATGACCCAACAAAGTACAAGAAAGAAAAAGAAAGTTGCTATTGTCCCCTCCCCTTCTCTTCAACATGGCTTGATGATGATGGTTGCCTCCCACAGATTGCTTTATGAAGGGGCTGAAGTTTCCACCTATCATAAAAGTCTTTGTCGCCTCAAAGTGTGGTTTCCTTCTCATACCATCATTGCTTTGGATGAAGATGATTGTCTCTTTGAAGAATTTGCTAAATATGACCTTATTATCTTGCAGTACGACAATTCTCCTTTATGCAAAGAATTAATTGCTCACTTTAGAACAAGTAAACAAACGCTTCTTTCTGTTTTCTATCCTGAATATAGAAAAATGACCCATCCAACCCTTACCCCCCTTGATCGTGTTTTTAATAAATCGCTCCCTATGGTTGAAAACATTTCCTTAGCCATTGCATCCCTTCTTTGTGTAAAACAACATTCAAAAAATAATGGGCTTTTGCCCCTAAAACATCTCATCCATAGAAAACATAAAAAAAAGGTGGCCATCGTCCCTTCAAAAAATATCCAAAAAAAATATGAAAAGATTAAAAAGGCTCTAGAACTCCTTGGTTTTGAACCCTTCTATCTAGAAACAGAGTGTTCAGCTGAAGGGGCTATTTTGCTTTATGAATCAGGCTTCTTTATTGGCCCTGATTCAGATTTTTGTCATCTTGCTTCTAATCTTCAAATCCCTACTCTTATTGTCACTAAACAAAAAAGGCCGGCTTCTATTCACACCCCTGGATGGCTTCGAAGCTCTTTTATCACCCCTCCAAAATGGATTCCAAGAGCCAAAGAAAGACTTATCTCTGTCGATAAAGTGATTAAGGGGTTTTCTAACCTTGTAAAAACCAATAGTATAGAAATGTAACCGATTTTTTTCTTGCAACCTTTTGACCCCTGACTATGATTTAGTTCAACAAAGGATGGCCACATGGGAAATAAACCACATCGTATCAAAAAGACACAAAAAAAAGCGGTAAGAAGAGCTTCTCAGAGAGATCTTTCTAAAGATAACCCAAGGACACCTCAAGAAATAACTTTTTCATTAGCATTAGAACCGTTTAACAAAGAACGTGTTCGAAAAACCCTTTTAACATTTAAAAAAGACATTGAACATAAAGTTTTTAAAGATCATTTACACCCATCAAACGGAGCCACCAAAGGTTTTTTTGAACACCAAGAGACAAAGATCATGAATGCAAAGGTTTATGAGGATAAAAAACTCAAAAAGTGGAATTTAGGGGGCCAACAAAAAAGCAGTGAAAGGGCTCGAAAGGATCTAAAACAGCAGTGGAAAAAAGCCTCTTAAATTAATCTGAAAACATGCTATTGTACTTTGTATGAAAATAGCTCACCTTTCAGATATTCACTTTTTTTCTGGAAAAACCACCCTTTCTCACCTTTGGGGTAGGGCAATGATTGGCTATTTAAATGCCCATCTTCGGAGAAAAAGAATCTTTATTACAGACTATTTAGATTTATGTCTCTCTAGCTTAATAAAAGATGAAATAGAAAGTGTTATTATCTCAGGAGATTTTACAACCACAGCCGATCCTAAAGAGTTTGCTCTTGCAAAGGAATTTATCCAAAAGCTTTTAGATGCAGAAATACAGGTCTATACCCTTCCTGGAAATCACGACACATACACAAAAAAATCCTTTTATGAAAAAACCTTTTACTCCGAACTATCGTTAGGGAGAACATTTTCAAAAGAAGGGTTCTTTCATAAAAAAATAACCCCAGAGTGGGATCTCATCCTTCTAGATAACACCTTTTTAAATACCCCTTTAAACGCCAATGGCCTATTTCCCCCTTCTCAAAAAATAGCTCTAGAAAGCCTTCTCCAAGGCTTAAAAAATGTAATTGTTGCAAACCATTTCTCATTGACAGACAACGGAGCTTCCCACAAGCTTATTCATGGACAAGAGTGTAGAGGGATTTTAGAAAAGCACCCTCACAATGTTCTTTATCTTCATGGTCACACTCACAAAACAGAGGTTGTAAAGATGGGGGGAAATCTTTATGCTATTAACAGCTCACAAACTACAATTTGCTATACCTATCATGAAATTACATTATTAAAGGATGATTTTTCCTACAAAAAGGTTCAATACTATGAATAAGCTCCCGATGTGGATAGAAGACAAAGGATTAACTTTTAAATGTACAGGCTGTGGGGCATGTTGTACTGGAGCTGAAGGTTTTGTTTGGCTCGAAGAAAGCGATATCCAAAGACTTATGGATTATTTAAAAGTAGATAGAGAGACATTTTTAGCCACCTATTGCAGAAAAGTGGGGAAAAAAATCAGTTTAATTGAGGATCCAAAGACCTATGATTGTGTCTTTTTAAAGGATCGAAAATGCCGTCTTTATAATGCCCGCCCTAAACAATGTCGTGTCTATCCTTTTTGGGATGAGGTGATTAAAACCAAAGCAAGTTGGGATGAAGAGGTGGCATACTGTGAAGGGATCAATTATAATGGGGGAAAAACCTTTTCTAAAGAAGAGATTGAAGAAATTCGGAGGCAAGTATGAAGGCTAGAAATCCAAATGAAACCTACCCTTTTATAAATCCAGACGGTTCATTGTATCCAAATATGGTTTATTTAAAAAATGTGATCGAGCAAAAGAATATTTTTATAGGCGATCACACCTACTATCATGATTTTAGAAAGGGAATTGATGATTATAGAACATTAATTGCCCCTTATCTTTTCGAAGGACTTTCTGAAACTTTAACTATCGGAAAATTTTGTCAAATAGGGCAAGGGACCGTTTTTATTTCTAATAGTGCAAATCATCATATGAATGGCTTTTCCACCTTCCCTTTCAACGCCTTTGGAAAACCATGGTCAGAACTTTATAATGCCACCTATCCGATTAAAAAGGACACCTTTATAGGTAGTGATGTTTGGTTTGGACATGATGTGACTGTTCTACCTGGAGTCCACATTGGTGATGGGGCTATTATTGGAACAAGAAGTGTTGTGACTAAAGATGTGGCCCCCTATTCTATTGTTGCTGGAAATCCAGCAAGATTGATTCGAAAGCGTTTTGATGAAGAAACTATTCAAGCCCTTTTAAAGATACAGTGGTGGAACTTTTCAATAGAACAGATTGAAGCAAACCTAAAGTATATTGTGGGCAATGACATTGAATCCTTAAAAAAAGCTCTAAAAGGGACTTTAACGTCACATAACCCTTAGAAATGTGGAAAAAAGGGTTCTTTTTCTTGTGAAATTCTATTTTCTATGGCTAGATAATCTTTAAAGAGGGGTTAAGATGGGCAAAAAGGAGATGAAAAAAACTACTGAAGAAACGATAAAGCAGTGGCTTAAAGCTCCTTACGATCTTGAAACAAGAAATGAGGTCAAGGAACTTATTTCTAAGGATAGAGACGACGCTATAGAGGCATTTTCTGGCCATATTGAATTTGGGACAGGGGGAATGCGCGAAAAAATGGGTGTTGGGCCCGCTCGGATCAATAAATACACCATTTCTCAAGTGACACAAGGTCTAGCTAATTACATCCTTAAACACCCTAAAGAGATGTGGAAAAAGGGGGTTGTTGTTTGTCATGATTGCCGAAATCACTCTAGAGAGTTTGCTTTGCAAACAGCCTATGTCCTTGCTGGAAATGGGATTACAGTTCATATTACTAAGGATTTGCGCCCAACACCCTTTTGTTCCTTTGCAATACGTCATCTTGGAGCTATTTCTGGGGTCAATATCACAGCTTCGCACAATCCAAA
The DNA here is from genome assembly GCA_044359535.1 of Chlamydiia bacterium. Taxonomy (GTDB): domain Bacteria; phylum Chlamydiota; class Chlamydiia; order Chlamydiales; family 2-12-FULL-49-11; genus JAJACQ01. The sequence continues at coordinate 641 of JBIKLZ010000012.1, read as the reverse complement.
AGAGTACAACGGCTATAAAGTCTATTGGAGCGATGGAGGACAAGTTGTCAGCCCCCATGATAAGAAAATCATCGAAGAAATTGAGTCTGTTACAGATGTGACAAAAATTCCGTTAAGCGCAGAAAACTCCCCTCTGATTCACATCATTGATAGATCTGTAGAAATGGCTTATTTAGAGACCTTATACGATGAATCTTTATTTAAGCATGATAATGAGGTATATGGGAAAAAGCTAAAAATTTGTTACTCCCCCCTGCATGGAGCCGGAATTACGATGATCCCCGACGCTTTAAAATTATGGGGATTTGAAAATATTGAGTTGGTAGAAAACCAAAAGGAGCCGGATGGGGATTTTCCTACTACAAAAACCCCCAATCCAGAAACAAAGGAGGCAAGGGCCTCTGGCATAGAAACATTAAAAAGAACCGATGGGGATCTACTTTTAATTTCAGATCCAGATAGTGATCGACTCAGTGTATCAATGCACAAAGATAAAAAAATATATACCTTTACAGGCAATGAGCTTGGGATTCTTTTTCTTTATTTTTTAGCTACCCATAAAGAGGGTTTACACAATTGGGCCTGTATTACAACCATTGTCTCTACCCCCCTTTGTAATGCCATCACAACCGATTTAGGAG
>JBIKLZ010000038.1:0-8873 GCA_044359535.1 Chlamydiia bacterium | reverse complement strand
ATACCCATTTTGATCTGTCTTTATAACCTTCCCCTCCACATCATAGATCTTTGTATAGACCCCTCCGCGAGACCTTTCTTGATAAAGGCGCCCTAATTCATCATAGAAAAACTCTTTCTCCCTCCCACCACACTCCTCAAGAGTTTTTCTCCCGTGACTGTCGTAAAAATAGTGGGTAACACTCCCCCTTGGATCGATATATTTCTTTAAAAAGACCCCCTCATACTCCCACTGTTCCTCTACATCCCCTTCTGTTTTTTTAATCAAGCGGTGAAGCGCATCGTATGTATAGGTAAATTTGATCCCTTTTTCATCGAGAGTCTCCTTTAAATCCCCATTACTATAGTACAGATGGGAGATGTTTCCTCCATCAGGAAAAACTGTGGTTAAAAGCTTTCCTAAAACAGTGTAGGTATGAAAGGTTTCTCCCCCTGAAGGGGCCTTTTCATAGATAAGGTTCCCTTGAATGTCATATTTATAGTGATACTCAGGGGTGAAATATTTCCCCCCATCCTCTTGAACCTCTGGGAACCTTTTTTTTATACATCGATGGAACAGGTCGTATTCAAAGCTCTTTTGAGCCCCTTTATAATCCACTTCTGAAAGGACATTTCCGTAACGATCATACCTCATCGTACTTTTTCTCCCCTCTACCTCACAGGCTACCGGTCGGTTTAAAGAATCATACTCTATAGTTTTCCAAGGCTCCCCAACCTTTTTTACCTTTTCAAGGTTTCCATACCGATCATACAGGTAGTGGTTTTTTCCCCCACAAGGAAAGGTTTTTGAAATAATCCTTCCATAGCGATCATACTCATTTTCTATACAGGCCTTCCCATTGTCCTCTTTAATCAAACAATACCGATCGTCATAGGTATAGGATAAGGTACTTAACCCATCCTCATTTTTTAGAACCATTTTCGTTTGAGGGTCTAAAGTCATCCTTTCAACACTTTCATAATAACCATCAAAACACCTTTTCTCAATCAAGAAAAAATCCTCATCATAGACATACACCTCTTCAAAAAGGAGGGTCTCTCCCTCTTTTGTCCGCTTTGAGGCTACTAGATCGCTCTCTTTAAAATAGCTGTATTCATAGACAACTCCCCCCTCTTCTTTTTCCTCAATCAAAAGATGCTTGTCATTATACTTATAGCTTGTCGAAAGCGACTCTGCCCCTTGTAACCCCCCCTCCTCTTCCACCTCAAAAAGTAAAGGACCCTCCCCTGTAATTCTCCCATAAAGGGTCTCTTTAATGAGGTTTTTATCGCTATCATAGGCAAATGTTTTTGAATAAATCCCTTTTCCTTGTCGATCACAAATGACTTTTGCTACAAGATTTCCCCCTTTCCATACAAACTTTTCAGCACGCACTAGATTATTTTTATGGTCAAAATGCTCTACCTTTGAAAGAGCCCCCCCTAAATGGTGATAACTACTATACCCTACTAGGTGAACCACCTTGGTAAGATGAGGTTCATAGATAAATAAAGCAAGCCTTTGACCCCCTTCATAGATTTCTTTAACCCTTCTCCCCTTATCTTCATAGACCACCTTTAAAGGTTCCCTCCCTTCCAACGAAAGGGTCTCTAAAAGATCATAATCCCCTTTTTTCACATGGGTATAACCAAACTTTTCTAAAGCAAGCCCCTCTTTTTGAACCCACTCTAAATACGATCCTTGATCGAGATTTTTTCCATAATAGCTCATCTCACGCTGCCCTTGTTCAGAAACAGTGATCAAAAAGTTTTGTTTGGTCTTTTTTATCTCCACCACCGTTTTTCCAAAAACCTTTGTTTTAGATGGATTCATCTGTGTTAAGACAAGGGTGTTTCCCCCATTTTCATAAGAGTATAGGATTTTTTGACATGAGGAAGTGGTCTGCTCCTCCAACACATATTCATGACTCACCCCTTTCCAAAAAGGGTTCACCTTATCCCTTAAACGCTTTTTCTTCCCCCTATAAAAATAAGTACTTCCATCTGCAAAAACCAACGTAGCTGTCCGTTCCTTTGTATCAAAGATCAACTGATCATTAGCCCCATTGGATCGATAGCTCATCACCCCTAACTTTTGGTCCTCCCGAACACACACCCTATAAACCACTTTATTACCCTTTTTTGAGAAGAGGAAAAATGTCACCTCCCTTCCCGACGGGAGGGTCACCTCTGCTTTTTCACCCTCTACATAAAGGTTTGTGTGGGGAAAAAACCTCCATCCACCGATAAAATCCCATTTGGAATGCTTTTTATTTGGGGTATAGTTACTTGTATAGGCCCGATCTATTGAAAGAGGAACTGCCCCTTTAGACAGGTGATCGGTAAAATGAAGAAAGAGGGCACCGGTTGTCACATCGACATGGTGGACAATGGCTGGATCCTTTTTTTCTTGAAAATGCTCTTTCCAATTGGAGAAAATACAAATAGGGAAAATGATGAAAAGGCAAAAAAATCTTTGCATTAAAAAAACCTTTACTTTCATAAAAAAAAATAGAGGTTAACCAATGAACAATTTAATTGTCAACCTAAGTTGTTCATATAGAGGGTGAAATTATTTGTTTACATTAAAACCACCTCTCTTAAATCGAAAAACATCTTTTATAAAATCCTTATTAATGATATAATTATGATTTAATAATAAAAATGATTATAAAATGTATAAAAAAATTGATAATAGAAGCCCCTCTGTGATTCAGGGTTCACCCTCCCCTTTATCCAAAGACATTAAAATTCTACCCGTGGCTATTTTTACAGTAGCTGCCATAACTGTATTATTTGCAATAGCAACTACAATAGCCATATTAGCAACAGCTCCTTTTCTTTGCACATGTGTTCTTATTGCTGGACTCGGGGTGTTCTTTGTAGCAACAACAGCTTTAACAATAGCTTTTTTGGTCACAAATGCTAAAGAAAAAAACTCCAAAAGGGTCGTAGACGAATCACAAGTAGACGAATCACAAGTAGACGAATCACAAGTAGACGAATCACAAGTAGACGAATCACAAGTAGACGAATCACAAGTAGACGAATCACAAGTAGACGAATTAGAGCTAAAGTTAGATTTAGAACAATCAGATATAACTATACGCACACTGCAACTTTGGGAACAACAAAAAAATCAGATTTTAGGACAACTATCTAAAGATGATCCTAATCTATCGTTGATAAATGATTACAGCACCGTCATTCGATCAATAATAAATGAATTGCAATCGGCCGCTCAAAATAACCCCGAACCCACTGGGGGTGAACCTTGGGACAGAATTTTTAGATATTTTGATGCTACTGACAGACTCCAATTAATAGCTCTTTATAACTCTACAAATAATAGGTTAGCTTATTTAATAACTAATATCAATAACCTAGGTCTTGCTATAAACAAAAATTGAACCCGTGGGGCTGCTAAGACTCTTATGGACCGTTTGATACAACGTTCTAAAGAAGAGGGAAGAGATCTTACCTTATCGTCGACTAAAACAGCGATACTATTTTACGAAAAACTTGGTTTTAAAAGGATTTCTGATGAACATCTCGAAGATCCAGTTCCAATGATCTATAAAGTTTCATAAAAAGCTCTATTTCTATCACTATCAAAAAAGTGAATTTACTTATGATTCCAAATGGTTGTTTTTAATCTTAAATAAAATGCTAATGCATTACATAATCCATAGATGGAAATTAAAAAAAAGTACCAAACTGGAGAAATCTGCAAATAAACCATAAAGATAAATACAGGGGCTAATGCGCATAAAGAGGCTGTCACTGCATTTACCCACATCACAAACCATGTATCCTCATTAGCTGTTAAAACCCCCACTGAAATCCAAGTAAACCCATCTAAAAGATAGTAAATAAAAACTCCAATAAGGGTATATCTCAACATACTTGTAAGGAGTATAAGATCTGTTTGAGAGGTTTCCTTTGATAAAAATTCTGAAATAATAGGCTGTGGATAGCCCACTAAAATCACCCCTAATGGAATTGCCGAGAGCATCAAAAGTTTTATCCCTGAACTCCATGTTTTAAATATCCCCTCACTTTTTAACGCTCCGATACAATTTGAGGCAATAGTAGTCACAGCCTTTTGCACCCCTTCAAACCCAAAGATGACAAGCATATAAATACTTAATCCAACAGTAGCTACTGTTAAGTACAGTTCTCCAGCTTCGGCCATTAAACGTAAAGAAATAGCCCAAGCTCCCCACTCTATCATGTGCCCTAGTGCACTTGGGACCCCAATTTTTGTGATGTAGATAAAAAGGGGGAAGTCAAATTTCCACGTTCCTGTTCCATATTTATTTCGGTACTTTCGACTTAAAAAAATAGCCCCAAATAAAAGCAATTGGACCATTAAAGAAATTCCCGTTCCTATTGCAGCCCCTTTAGTACCCATTGGATCTAAAATCCCTTTAATTCCAAATATCAAAATAATATCAAATAGAATATTGACACAATTTCCAATCACCGAGATGATCATCACATATTTTGTTTTTCCAATCCCTATAAAAAAGCCCGTAAGAGCTGCTATTGCTGGTGCTGCCGCTCCAAAATAAAACATCCATTGAAAATAGGGTAACCCAAATTCTGCGTAGTGATATTCTGGAAGTAAATATGGCCCTCCCCATAAACCAATTGAAAAAAATAAAATTTGCATTATGGCTGAAAACCACAACATTTGCCATGCAGGCCCCCCCACTTTCAAGTACTCTTTAGCCCCGTTAAGTTGGCCCACAAACACAACCGAAATTGAGGTGATTGTCGCTGCCCCATATTGAAAAACAATAGCCACCATTCCTGAAGCAACCGCTGCATTCATAGCATCAATAGAAAAATTAGCAAGAAATAGACGGTCGACAAAAAGCATCACATTTCCTGAAAAAAATGCAAGGACCATCGGGTAAGATAAGGCCCAGAGTTCTCTAATCCCCCCCCTTTTGTATTTTGTCAAATTTTCTTTTGTCAAACTCAAAACCCCATATTTCCTTCATACATTATCAAAATTGTAAAATCAACCCCTATTTGAGAGTCGAAATCTTGCCCATAGCCGGTATATTATCGCTAAAAATCCCTTCAAAAAAGGTCCATTACACACAATAGCTAAAAAAGGAAGATCTGTCCTTGCATAGAGTTGATGAAAGACCTCAACCCCTTTTAAAATAACCCCTTCTTCAGTAATTCCATGAATTTCTTTTAAAACATTTTCGTACTTTAACTGTGGAAAATCCTTTTCAAATTCCTTTTCTGTGTTTATAAAATAGTAGCAAACAACCCCTGTTTGTTTTCTTTTTTGCAAAAGGGTTGATTCTCTAAAACACACTGGACATTTTCCATCAAACAACACTGTGAGTTTTTTTTTCAAAGACATAGGGGACAAAAGGGTTTGGATATCGTCAAGTAAAACTCTTGATAAGTATAAGATAGCGACAAGATAAAAGCCCCAGACAATGGCTATAAAACCATATCCCCAAGGGGTAATATTTTTTAAGGCTTGAAGATAGACCCCACTTTTATAAGAAAAATAGGCTCCAATACAACCTAAGGTAAACATGAGAAAATACCGCTTTTTAATAAGTGTGGTGAACTGAATAAGAGAGGGAATAAATAGAATTTGAAGACAAACGATCCAAAGGGGTGGAAAAATAAAAGAAGGGGAAGAAAAAGGGGCATAGGAGACAACTTTTGAAATAATAAAAAGCATATGCATCAAAAGACCTAGAACCGCTCCATAAATAAGGAGAAAGAGGGTGTGGTAGAATTTTTCTATCGATTGCTTTTTTAAGGTGACCAAGAGAAACCCTAGGGTCAGAAAAGTAAAAACAAGTGGGGGTAAAACCCAATTATATACCCCTGAGTAGACACAAATAAACCAACCTAAAGTATAAAGAAGGGAAGAAAAAAGGGTATATACTTTCATTAGTTAGACCCCACCATCTACCCCGATCACTTGTCCTGTGATAAAAGAGGCTTTATCCGAAAGTAGGTATTGAGCCATGTTAGCCATATCTTCTGCTGTTCCCAAGCGCCCCAAAGGGTGCTTTTTAATCGATATTTCCTTCTTTTTTGGATCAGAGGTAAGAAATGTGGAAAGAGGGGTTTCTGTTAAAGAAGGGGCTATAGCATTGATTCGAATTTTTGGAGCCATCTCTTGAGCAAAAGAATGAACAAACCCCTCTACAGCACCTTTTGCACTCGCTATTGAGCTGTGGTAGATAAACCCTTTCCTTGCTGCAACAGAGCTAAAAAGGACAATACTTGCTCCTTGGGATACTATTTTTAAGTAGTTCTGTATCACTTTTATAGCCCCTAAAAGATTCACCTCTAGATCTTTTTGAAAATCATCGAGTGTAAGAGATGAAAAGGGTTTTAGATTGATCGTCCCAGGACAGTAGACAATCCCGTCTAAAGGGCCTTCTATTAAAGGAAAAGGGGGTTCTTTGAGGGTAACATCGACACCGGTTTGTCGGCAAAAGCTGATGACAACATCTCCTTTTTCTTCAAGGAGGGCTTTTAACACCTTACCAATACCAGAACTTGCTCCTACAATAAGAATCCTTTTCATCTTTTACCCCTTTTTTAACCAATGTTCAGCCTTTAAAATTTTCTCATCCAACCCTTTTTGATTTTTTTTAAAATAGGCAAAAAGCATGTTCAATCTTGGATTCTTTTTTAATAGGTTAAAGTGCTTTTTCATAAATCTCCAAAAAAGACCATCCCAAAGATCGACCCAATCCCCCTTTTTATAGTCACTCATTTTAAGGATATAATTTGAACCTGACATATAGGGTTTTGTTGTGATTACCCCTAAATTGGCATATTGACTCATATCATAAACATTTGGGACCATCACCCAGTCAAAGGCATCGACAAAGTAGGCCATAAACCAATGGTAGACCTTATTTGGATCGGTGTCACAAAGGAGTAAAAAATTTCCAAGAACCATCAACCGCTCTATGTGATGACAGTATCCACTTTCTAGCACCTTTTTGATCGTTTCATCAATCGGCTCAATCCCTGTTGTTCCATCCCAAAACCCCTTTGGAATGTTTCGATGATGTGAAAGTTGATTGGCAGTTCTATCCTTTTGGCCTGAAACAAGGTACATCCCCCTTATAAACTCTCTCCATCCAATAATTTGTCTTACAAATCCCTCAAGACTATTAAGGGGGACCTTATTTTTTTTCCCCCATTTAAGAGCTTTATCTAAGACCTGCTGAGGGGTTAAAAGACCCACATTTAAAAGGGGAGATAAAACACTATGAAAAAGAAAGTTTTCTCCCTTAACAATAGCATCTTCAAAATCCCCAAACAAAGAAAAGCGCTCTAATAAAAAGGTATCCAGGCAAGCCTGTGCTTCCTTAAAATTTGTTGCATAATAAAAGGTGTTTACAGTCCCAATACTATCGGAAAAGTTCTTTTCTACCCACTTTTTTGCCTCCTTTACAAAGGGATTTTCTTTAGGGATGTAAGGCTGCATGACAGGCTGATTTTTTGGCATTTTTTTTCTATTGTCACTATCAAAACTAAATTGCCCCCCTAAAGGGAGATCTTTATCCATCAAGACACCCATTTCTTTCCGTTGCTGGATATAAAATGAGGAAAAAAAATACCCCCTACTTTTTTCTTGTGAGAATTTTTTTTCTACATCTTTTTTACTCAAAAAAAATCCAGGGGATGGATAAAACTCAAAAGAAAAGCCATATTTTTTTTCACTAAAGGCTCTATCCTTTTCAAGCCACTCATCATTGATCTCGACCATATGAATTTTTTTGACACCCTTTTTAGCAAGAAAGCCAAAGACCTTTTTTCTTTGATCTAATTGAGTGCTTTCCACATAAGAAACTTTATGCCCCTTTTCTAAAAGATACCCTTTATATTGTTGTAGAGCAGCTCTTAATAAAACAAGTCTTTGCTTGTGAAATTGCTGTACCTTAAAATATAAAAACTCTTCAACAAGGGTGATTTCTCTCCCTTCAACAACCGCTGGATGATGTTCAAATATTTGATCAGGAAAAACAAGGGTGATCTCTTTCATCTATATATTCTCCTTGCTATTTACCCTTGTACAAATTATGAATATAGCAAAGTCTAAATTTAACGTATATATGGAGTCTTAAATGAAATTTTTTAAACTGTACCTTCTCTCCCTAGTGATCTTTTTTATCATTGACCTATTTTGGTTAGGGGTCCTTGCTAAAGATTTATATAAAGAACAATTAGGGTATATCATGGCCCCTCACATCCGATGGGGAGCAGCCCTTGTATTTTATTTTCTCTATATTGGAGGGCTTACCTTTTTTGTCGTTTACCCTTTATCTCAAGATGGAAATTGGATACTCCCTTTACTCTATGGAGGCTTTTTTGGTCTTGTTTGCTATGCAACGTACGATCTAACAAATTTTGCAACTTTAAAAGGATGGCCACTAAAAATTGTCATCTATGACCTATTATGGGGGACCTTTATTTCAGGAGTCACAAGTTTCATTGCATGCTACATAGGAAATATCTGGAAACAGGTGTTTTAAAAGCCCCTGTCATTCCAAGCAATAATCCCACCTTGAAGAGAAATTACATTTATATGTGGATTTTGTTCTAAAAGCTTTTCACAAGCAAAGGCACTTCTTTTTCCAGATCTACAATAAATGACAATAGGCCTTGTAGTTGAGGGCAATCTATCGATACTTATCTCACTAAGGGGTATTAAAATCGATCCTTCAATGTTCTCTTCTGCATACTCTTTGGGTTCTCTTACATCAATAAGGAGAACCTCATTGTTTTCCAAGCGCTTTTGCAGTTCTAAAGGGGTGATTGTTTTCATAAAGATTCAAAAGTCAATAAAAACCCCTGAAGTATTGAGATGTTCAAGGGTTTTTATCT
>JBIKLZ010000037.1:0-8893 GCA_044359535.1 Chlamydiia bacterium | reverse complement strand
TTTATAAAAAACGTTTAAATCTCCCTGAGGCTCAATTTACCTTCATAGACCATGAAGATGCAATGGTGGCTAAATACTTAGGAGAGGCGGTTTTTACAGTATCCTTAGTATGGCTCAATTCCTTGTCAAGAGTTAACACAGCAAAAATTAAATTACAATTAATTGAAGTTTTTGATTTATTTTCTTGTTTTATCTGGTTTATCAAATCGACAATGGTTGCATGATTTTTAATTTGATTTGGTATAAATGCTTCTGCAGAAATACTCTCTCTAAGAGCGGCTTGTATATATTCTAAACCGCTGATATTAAATCTATCTCTATAGAAACAATTCAAGTATGGGTTTATAAGAAATAAATTTTCTTTAGGGATATATTGAAGAAGCGACCCATCGTTGCTTAGAAACTCAATATAAAGACTAGGTTTACCGTACTTAAAATTTGCTTTATTTTCTGAAATTGCTAAACCAATAATTCGAGGATCATCTAGCAATTCTTGTGGCACACAATTAATGAGCGAACTATTTGATGATAGTGCCGTAATAGCTACATTGAGATCTTTTTTAAGTCTGAAGCTCCATATTTATAAGCATTCGGATTAACTGCTATAGTTCTTTCAAAAAAATATATATTATTTTTTAAAGAATTATCAATATATTTCAAACTTTCGACGTGATTGAGTATTGCCTTTAAAATAAAACTCTCATCTTTTTTAAATGGAGATCTGGTTTTATTTGACATAAGCTTAGGTTTATCTATTGAACCATTAGTAGAAGGATCATAGATAGCTATAATAACAGACCCTAATACAGGTAAAAAAATTGAAATTAAAGAGGACGAGACTTCTTTATTTTGAATATATTCAATATAAGAGGGATCGAATTTTAATTTTTTTCTGAATCAAGCTTATACGCAAGAAGGACAAAATAGTCTATTATAGTAGAAATTCCTCCCACTATAGGGATGTATTCTAAGTAAGTGTGCCTACAAAGATAAGGATTGACTTCTATATTCATTTTTTTATCCGATTTTAATTAAATATAAATAGATTATACAATCTTTGTTAATTTTTGCAATTAACGTAACATGCTTTTAAGGAAAAAATTTCTGAATAAAAGATAAAGTTGGGTTCTTTTAAATAAAAGAAAGTTAAAAAAACTAATGTAAAGCTAGCCATTTGATTGAAAGAGAGTTTTGAAACGAAAAATACCCGTTATATACAATAGCGGGTGAAATAAGTATAAGAAATATATGAAATAAGCTAGGTTCAATAAACAAATCTGGAGCAGCATACACTATAGAAATAAAAATTGTAGAAAGGGGTAAAAATGAAATCACATAACTTATCCCAATAAACATCATTTTTATCTTTGGATCTGTTTGTAATGTCTGCACACATGAATCCACAATCGACCATGTCAGTATACAAAACTTAGAAACAAAAAGATGCATAAAAAAGCCCGCTATTTTTTTGAGCATAAATTCTAGCAACATTGTTCTTCTTTTTCAAGATAAGGAATTTTTTTGTCGAAATACTTTATTAGACTTCTTTCAAAACTTCATTTGTTTTTAAAATGATTCTTTTTGTCCTCTAGATTTTCACAAAAAATCTTTTCAGATTTCTCTTTATCAAATATAGTTTATATTTTAACAATGGAGGTAAAATGGATCGTGTTTCAGAGGTTGCACATTACATAAACAAAGAGGTTGTAGAAACAATAACAAAAAAAGCCATTTCGGTAGCATTTTCTAAACTCTTTCCTTGGACTGCAGGAATTGTTTTACCTATCGCACATACAATTACCGCTTTAAGAGCCAAAAAAAGAGTGGATGATAAAGGTTCAACTACTGTGAGTCATACTCAGTCATCAACAACGAGCTTATCCCAGACAGAGTTAAAACAATAAACATTGTTGAGACAACCGTCACTAAGATAAATAAGAGCACTGTAGAAATCATAGATCCTTCCTTTTTTCTTTAATCCTACAGCCTCCCTTTCTATTTTTTCTAACCCTCTAAGAGTAAGTGAGAAATATTTTCTTGTAGATAGAAAATGTCTAAACGGTATGGTAAAGTAAATGGGGGATTATGGAACGGGAGTTTGTCTATAAAAATTTAAAGGTGATTCAAGAGGCAGTGCTTTCTAATCAAGAGATACTTCCAGACAATCATCAGGAAAATAGAGTAAAAATCGCTTCATTAGAGCACTGGAAAAAAAGCCCTTTAAGAGATAAAGAGCGCTCTAAGTTTATCATTTCAAAAACAATAGCTTTTTCTCCCTCTGTTTTTGAAGAGGATCACCATTTTTTTGATCAGTTTTTTTCTTTATCTTCAAAAATTATAGCTTATTGCACTGAGCGGGGTATGGGTCAAGTGGCGGAGTTGATTTTTGAGCTGATACATAATGAAGAACGAAAAAACACCTTCTATCATGATTATTCAGAGGAAGAAACAGGATCATGAGCAGAGCGAAATAAGGCTTTTACACCCTTTTTCTATAAGGTCTAGATCCCCTTTTTCAAAATGTGGCTCCCCTTGCTCAAATACCTTTGAAGCATTAGCAATAGCAACCACTTCCGGAACAAGGGTCACACCGATGGCTTCTAAGATCGATCGGAGGGCAGTTGCACTTTTTATCCCCCCATACTTTCCTACCGATGCACTTAAGACAAACGCTTTTTTTCCTTTGTAGGCAGCAAGAAAGGGGATTTGATCATCGGCTCTTGAGGTCCAGTCGATGGTATTTTTAAGCACTGCTGAAATGCTTGAATTGTACTCAGGGGAAGAAACGATAAAACCATCGGCTTGCATCATCAATGTACGGAGCTTTTTAGCATTTTCAGGGACCCCTTTTTCTTCTTCAAGATCCCCATCGTAAAAGGGCATGGGGAACTCTTTTAGATCTATCCATGTTACAGAAACGTTGTTGGGAAAAAACTCAAGGCTTTTTTTAAGGAGCTTTTTATTAAAAGAATCTTTTCGGGTGCTCCCAGAAAAGGCGATGAGGTGAATTTTTTTTGTCATAAGAGCCTTTAAAATTTATACGGTTATTTTTGCTGAAAGATTGTGAAAATAGCTTTGCAACTTTTCTGCATGTCTATAGTCAAAAAAGTGTCTATCATCAATTTGCTTGATAGGGACAATGCCCCGAATGGTAGCAGAAGAAAAGACTTCATCAACCTCTTTTAAATCATCAATAGTGATTTTTCCTTCCACACAACTATAGCCAAAGCTTTGGGCGATTTCTAAAATCGTCTTTCGGGTAATTCCTGGGAGAAAATATTCATTGGGAGTGATAAGAGTTGTCCCTTTCACTGCAAAAAAATTGGCTTTTCCAAGTTCATGAATGGATTGATCCTCACCTATGAGCAAAATAGTATCAAAACCAAGGGCTTTTGCCCGTTTTGTAGAGACTTCTGTAAATCCATAGCCTGTGCTTTTAATCCCTCGGTGCTCTCTATCGTCGACCACTGTTTTTACTGAAAGGGGGGTTGTGGGATTTGAAACGGCAAATGCATCAAGGGTGTTTGAAAGAATCACTATTTGATACAAAGATTCATCAGGAACACAAGTCACGTAGAGGCGAAAAACAATCTCATCCTCACCATTTATTGCAAGCAATTGATCGACAACCTTTGTAAGGTCCTCTTTAGGATAGGGGATCAAAAGGCTTTTACATGTGTTTTTAAGCCTTTGTAAATGATCCTCTAGGCGAAATGCTTTTCCCCGATAGGAGCGGAAGCACTCGTACGCTCCATACCCTCGAGTAAACCCTAAACTTTCAACAGGGATTAAAATTTCTGATGTTTTCATACATGTGCCATCAAAATAGGAAACAAGATCTTCCATAAAATACCTCTCAGCTAGTATAACAATAGTTGAGAGCTATCTTTAAAGCAAGGGGTCGTTAAATGTTTTTGAAATCTACTGAAGAATTAAGTTGTCTTATTCAGTCGATTGCTAAGGATTTACCTAAAGTATACAAGGGAAATAAAGAAGCGATGAGAAGAATTCGTTGCGCGACTATCGAACTGTCAAAACTTTCTAAACAATGGCGAAAACTTTCATTGAACCACGAAAAGAATAGGGGATAAAAACTCCTCCTTCTGCTATTGTATTTTCTATGGATGACGCAATAGTTGAAATTTCTAGCTTTTCAAAAAAAGGTTTTGGAAGATCTAAAGATCTTGCTGGAGACATTCTTGCCTCTATCCCCCTTGAGCAGGGAAGGGTCAAAAGGATTTCTGGAAAAAAGAAAAATGCCCTATATCTTTTTGAAGAGATAACAAAAAAAAGTCCCGATCGAGTTCTCCCAAGATGTGCTCATTTTACCTCTTGTGGGGGGTGTTCCTTGCAACACCTATCTTATGAACGCCAACTGTTAGAAAAACAAACACATATTGAAACCCTATTTGAAGGTAAAAAAGTACTTCCTATCCAAGGGATGGAAAATCCCTGGCACTATCGGGGAAAAATGGAGTATACCTTTTCCCAAAATCGGGAAAATCAACATTTTTTAGGGCTCATTAAGCCCAAAAGCAGGGGAATTGTAGAAAATCTTTATGAATGTCCAATTACCCATCCATGGTTTTCAAAGATTGTAGAACAAGTACGAGAATTTTGGATAAAATCAGATCTTAAAGCTTACAATAGCTATTCTAATGAAGGCTCGTTACAAACATTAACCCTTAGAAAAGCTGTTCATACCCAAAGTGCAATGGTCATTTTAACCGTTTCGGGCAATGCAGATTATGCACTCACAAAACAGCACATACGCGATTTTATTTCGGCTATTAATGATGAGCATGTGGCCCTTTTTTTACAAATTAAAGCCATTGCAAAGGGGTCTTTAACACGTTTTTATGAAATGCATCTATCAGGCCCTGATTGCTTTGAAGAAAAAATTGGGGATCAATCCTTTATTATGAGCCCTCAGGCTTTTTTTCAACCCAATCCAGTAATGGCTGAAAAATTCTTTTCTACCCTTATTCAACGATTGGATCTAAAAGGAACTGAAAAAGTGTTAGATCTTTTTTCTGGAATTGGGACAATATCGATCCTCTTAAGCCCTTTTGTTCACCACATTGTTTCAGTGGAAATTGGAAAGGAGGCTGTTTGTGATGCAAGGCTTAATCTAGAACTTCTTGGTATCTCTAATATAGAAATCTATGCTGAGGATGTCTCTAATTTTATTAAAACAAGGGGAGATCACTTTATCCCAGATATTGTGATCGTTGATCCCCCAAGGGCTGGAATTGGAAAAGTGGCTATTGACTTTCTTCAAACCTTAAAACCCCCAAGAATTGTCTATTTATCCTGTAACCCTACCACCCAAAAGGAAGATGTTGACGCTCTTTCTTCTTATAGGATTTCTTTTATTCAACCCTTTGATCAGTTTCCACACACCCCACATGTGGAAAACCTTATCTTTCTAGAACGTTTGTAAAATAAATAGTGCAGGCAATTTTTTCTTCTCGTATAGTGCTTAGTATTACACAGGAGGTTTTATGCACCCTTTTCTAGCCGATGGCTCATCTTCACCAAATACAGGCATTTCACAAACATTTATCATGATTGCTATTTTTGTTCTGTTTTCCTACTTTGTCCTATGGAGACCTGATAAAAAGCGACGAGAGAGAATGGAAAAACTCCGAAGCTCACTGAAAAAAGGAGATGTAGTGGTCGCTATGGGTATTTTGGCTACTGTCTATGAAGTCCGTGATCGCACAGTGATCTTAACTCAATACGATGGCTCTAAAATAGAAATGCTTAAAGGATCCATTTCTGAAATCCAAGCGCCAACCTCTGATCTTTAAAATGAAGCCTCTTTATAAGCGTTTCACTTTTGTTCTTACTTATTAGCTAATTACGACTTATTTTAACAGTTGTTGAACATTTTCTTTATTATATCTTCACAATTTGATATGTAACAAAGCAAGTGCCCTCCCTTTTTGTAAGGGGGGAGGGATAATAAAAACCAGAAATAGTAGTAAGTGATTAATAATAAGCGAAGAGTCTTTTTATAAATCTATTATTATTTCGTAATAGGATAGGTAATAGGATGTTAGTATCTGATTTTATGAGTCTTTTTGTAGAAAGACTCTATGAAATAGTGCCTGAAGATGCAAGACGGGATTTGATCAAGCAAGATCGAACGATAAAGCATGCATTGTATATTGTAATGGGGAAATATGAAAGGCTTAGAAGAGATTTAGCTTCTCCATTTCAGGAAAAATTTCATTTAAAGATGGATCAGCTTGCAGCTGACTATCGAACATGGAAAAGGGCTGGGTGCAAAAGTTATGCACGGCCAAAGCAATTTATTTCTGGTGAAATCGCTGGAGCCTCTAAAAAAGCTTTTGATTATACCTTAGGAACCTTTCTCCTTGAAAATAAACATCAAAGAGAAGAACAAGTTGCTTCATTTTCTGAGTTTCATGAAACAATAAACTCTTGGGATGAGCTTTCAGAAGAAGCCTCCTAAAAGAGTTTTTTCTATCCCCTAATCAATAAATAAGATTAGGGGATAGAAAGATTTAGTCTTTAGAAGCAGCAAGAGCAAGCTCTTCAAGGACAACCCCTGTCCGTTTGATAAAGTCTCCTAGTGCCTCTGGATGCATCTCTTTTTGAGAGAGTAAAGAAAGGTCATAGATCTGCTGAATCAATTTTTTAGACAGTTCAGGGGAACTTTTTTGCAACTTACCCATAGATTCAACAAGAGAATTGTTTGTATTGAGGATAAAGGTATGCTTAGAAAAAGCATCACGAGGCATCTCTTTTTGAGACATAGCAAAGTAATCTCTCATTCTGCGAACCCCTTCATCGATCATTACAAAACCTGGAAGCTCTTTAGAGGTTAAACCCTTTGCTTCAACAGTGACATACTCAAGTCCAAGGCTCTCTTTTACAAATGTGGTGAGCTCTTTGTGAGGACACTCTTCCTCTTTTGACTTTTCTTTTTCTTTATCATCAAGGATTAGCTCTGATAGCCCCCCATCAATTCTTTGAAAGGAGCACCCAAGTTTTGATTCTAAGAAATTAAATAGGGCGCTATCTAACGGACCGCCCCCTTTTAGAACTTCAATCCCTTTTTCTTTATACATATTTAAAAAGGCAGTGCTTTCATCCTCTGTGCTATAAAAAATTTTATTTGCGTAGGTCTCTTTATACAATTCTAAATAGGCAGAAGGGGTTAAAAATTCCCCTTTAAGGGTTTTAAAGACTAAAATATCTTGGATTTTTTCATAAAAACTCTCTTCCCTTAAGGCTCCAAGCTTAACAATGGTTTCCATATCGCCCCAAACCGATAAAAACTTCTCTCTGTCGTTTGTAGCAAAACTTTTTAAACGGTCGCCTAGTTTTTTTGCAATGTGGGTAGAGAGTTTTTTTACCGTTGAATTCATTTGAAGGTAGCTTCTAGAGACATTTAAAGGGATATCTGGACTATCGATTGCCCCTCGTAAAACAGTTAAATAATCAGGAAATAAGTCTTTTAAATTGTCTGAAACAAAGACCCTTTTTGAAAAAAGTTTGATTGAAGCTGTCTGAAAATCAAATCGTGGGTGGACTTTTGGAAAATAAAGAATACCTTGTAAATGAAAGGGGTGATCCACATTTAAATGGACCCAAAAAATAGGATCCTCTTCCATTGGGTAAAGGGCTTTATAAAAGGAGAGGTACTCTTCGTCGGTGCACTCAGAGGGCTTTTTTGTCCAAAGGGGTTCTTTATCGTTGATCTGGGTCTCTCCTAAAAAGATAGGAAAAGGGAGAAATTGACAATATTTATGTAAAATAGAGCGAAGTTTTTCTTCATCTAACATCTCTTCATCATTGATATGTAAAATGACATCTGTCCCTACCTTTTCTCTAAAGGACTCTTCAATAGTATAGGTTGAGGATCCATCACAGCTCCAAAGAACGGCTGTTGCCCCTTCTTTATGAGATTTTGTCCGAATTTGAACAGTTTGAGCAACCATAAAAGCGGAGTAAAAGCCAAGTCCAAAATGGCCAATAATTCCCCCTTCTTTTTCATCTTTTTGATATTTTTCTACAAATTCAGCAGCCCCTGAAAAGGCCACATCGGTGATGTATTTTTCTACCTCATCAGATGTCATCCCTAGACCGTGATCAGAAATAGTAAGGAGCTTTTTCTCTTTGTCCAAGGTCACAGTAATAGGAAAGGTATCGTTATCAAGGGGGGGAATAAGCCCTTGTTGAGCTAAAATGTGCAATTTTGAAGTGGCATCTGTGGCATTTGAGACAAGCTCTCTTAAAAAAATATCTTTATCGGAATAGAGCCATTTTTTTATGATGGGCATGATATTTTCACTATTTATTTTAAGTTTTCCTTCTGACATAGGACCTCCTTATATTTTTATGAGCCCCGCTTCTTGTAGAATAATGACGATTACAAGGGCAGGGGCGATATATTTGACTGTAAAAAACCATGGGGAAGCTAACCAATGAAGGGAAGTTCCCAATATAAACTCATTTTTGATTTCCTCTTTTTTGGTAAACCACCCAATAAAAATTGCGGTGAAAAGAGCTGAAATCGGCATCATCCAATTAGAAGAGATGCAATCAATAGTTCCAAAAAAGTCTTTGCTGTAAATCATTTTCCACATCGGAAAAAGGGTGTTTGTTCCCGATAGTGCACTAGGAATTCCTAAACAAAAGACTAAGAGAGTGAGGAAAATGGAAGCTTTAGTCCTTGAAATATTAAAATTTTCAATGACATTGGCAACAAGGACTTCAAGGAGGGCTATTGTAGAGGTAAGGGCAGCAAACAATACAAGGGAAAAAAAGGCAGTGGAGAGTAAAACTGTCCCTGGAAGTTGAGCAAAGACAACAGGGATAGTTTGAAAAATTAATCCTGGGCCTGCTTGCGGAGCAAAAC
>JBIKLZ010000011.1:0-29120 GCA_044359535.1 Chlamydiia bacterium | reverse complement strand
AACGGAGCAACTCCTTTATGCTAAGTATGTGTTCGGCAGACATTGTAAAAGAAGCAGCAATTGCCTCTACCCCCATTTTCACCCCAAAAAGAATATCCTCTTTATCTTTTTGAGGAAGAAAGGGGATATCTAATTTTATCCCTGGAAAATTAACACTTTTATTTGGTTTTAAAAGGCCTGGGGTGAGGATTTTTATCACTGCTTTCCCATTTTTTAATTCAGTGACCTCCCCCTTTATCGATCCATCATCAAAAAGGACCGTTGTACCCACTATTAAGTCCTTAATAATAGATCCTGGAGAAATTAAAATCCCTTCTTCTTGAGCTGTGCCCTGTAGAGAAATAAACGCTCCTTGTTTCAAATCAAGGGGATAGGTGTTTTTAGTTCTAACCTCTGGTCCCTTTGTATCCAATAGAATCGCTAAGGGCTTTTCTATCGTTTCCCGAAGTTCTTTTATAGCAAGAATAACCTTTTCATGATCGGCATGGGTCCCATGACTAAAATTGAGCCTACATACATCCATTCCCGCATCAATGAGTGATTTAAGACCCTCCCTTGAAGAGGTTGCCGGCCCAATTGTACATATCACTTTTGTTTTTCTCATACTTTTAGTGTACTATAGAGGCTATTGTTTGCAAGATTTACCTTCATTTAAAGAAAATAGGTTGATACCCTTCTTTTATATCATCATAGTCTTCTAGCGGGGGCTGGAGCGGGGGCTGGAGCGGGGGCTGGAGCGGGGGCTGGAAGGAAGGTCTATATATATAGAACACAATTGTTAACTTTCTTTCCTTAAAAAGTTGGCCTATTGCTTCTATAAAACGATTGACATAAGAAATAACCTTATCGATTATTTCAGTAAAAGAGAGCTTTTTTTTTAAACAAATAAGGCTTGTTGGCTTTTCTTTACAAATTGCAGGTACATATACACCTATTATTTCCATTATTCATCTCCTATATAAATACCATAAATGAAAAATAGATCATATTTTGCAATCAAATTAAGAAATTTCTATCCCCCAAAAAAACCCTCTGGCAGTGCTTCTTTATCTTCAAATGTCTGATTAAAAAAATCGTCTGGCAGTTGGTCTTTTACACTCAATTGAGCCTTTTCTTGTGACAATGGCAAAGTTTTAGGGTCTTGGATCTTTTCAGATCTTTCTCCCTCTAGTTTTTTCACTCTTTCAGTTAAAGATTTTAGGTTTTTGTTTGGATCAAAAAAGTGTACAAAAGAAATGAAGAATTTAAGAATTTTTTCTTCAATAGTCACCCTTGTACGGTTTTTTGTATCAAGAAACTTTGCTATTTTTTTATGCTTGTCCGTCGAAATACCCAAAAGCATAAATGTCCCTTCTTGAACAGAAATTTTACTAACCATTTTTCCCCTCCTCGTTTGCCCAAGGGTTGAACTTCATAACACTCCTATAATCAGTCCCATCCATATCACAACCATCAGAACCCAATCCACAATCTCCATATTGATTACCCACAACCACAACTTCGTTATTTTCCTCCGCTAACTTTCTTTTATAGTCCTCGACATTTGCGGTAGAAAAGCAATCTCTTTCTTTGAGGTTCTGCCCATCTGCATTTTCTTTAGAATGACTCCCTATTAATGCTAAAAATAAAGCTTTAATCTTTTGGATAAGATCTGTAATGAAACTTTCATCAAGTGGCTTAAAATCATTTGTTTGCACAGCAAAGCCAAAAGATCTTTCAACTCCTGTTAGCATAACAACCTCCTTCGTTTAATATATTTATTATAACATAATTATATTAAATATTCAAATAATGATTTTAAAAACACCACAAACCACTAGTTTTCAGTTGTTTGCAAAAAATTTATGTTTTTTAATAAATTTACTGTATTAGTAAATTCTTTCATGTCAAAAAGTACACCTATTGACTTTAGATAGCTCCAGAATTTCTTTTGATCTTGAAACAATGGTTGTAAATCCAAATCTCTTTGAATCTTTAAATAATTAATAGACCCAGAAATTTCATTTACAACACATTCCCACTTAAGAAATTCAAAAATCCTTTTAAAAAAGAGCAATAAATTGGTTCTTTTTTTCCATTGATCCACCCTTTGACAGATTTTTTGATAGCAAAATTGGCTATCAACCTCAACCGATCTACTGAGTTTAGATTGTTCATTACTAAACACTTCCCTTTTTTTATCAATCCATTTAAGGCCGCCATAATCTGCTTGAGGTCGAATCATTTTTTAAAAATCCTTATAATAAATAATCTAAAAACCTTATTATATTATATTTATAAAAAAATGAGAATATTATTTTATCGAATACATCCCTTTAAAAGCTCTCTATTTACTAAAATAGGGGATTTCTAGATACTACATCCCCTATGAGTGAAAAAAGAAAAATCGTCTTAAAAGGGGTTTGTGTCCACAACCTAAAGAATGTAGATCTTTCAATCAATATAGGGGAGATGGTCGCCTTTACTGGTGTTTCAGGGTCAGGAAAATCTTCTCTTGCTTTTGATACTTTATTTATTGAAGGGCAAAAAAGGTATATTGAGTCCTTATCAAAAGGGGCACGCAGAGGTATTGGAAAGCTTGCCTCCCCTCAAGCAGAAAAAATCACTGGACTTGCCCCTACAATTGCCATCGAACAAAAAACCCTTTCTCAAAATCCCAGATCGACCGTTGGGACAATCACCCATCTTTACGACCATTTAAGACTTCTTTTTACCCATCTTGCTGTGTGCTACTGTCCTTTAAGTGGTGAAAAAATTGAACGGGCCACTGAAAGGGAAATTAAAGAAAGCCTTTTTCAAATAGAAGAGGGGACAAAAGTTATTTTTTTATCCCCCTTTGTAAAAGGGAAAAAAGGGGCCTTTAAAGAGGATTTACTTGCCCTTCTTAAAAAAGGGTTTTCCCGTCTTTATATTGATGGAGAAGGGGTTGATTTAAGTGAAACAATCCCCTCTCTTGATAAAGAGAAGGCTCATGATATTGATATTGTTATAGATAGGATTGTTATCCACAAAGGATCTTTACGTATTGATGAGGCTATTTCACACTCTTTAAAAGTGGGAGAGGGGGTCTTTTCGCTCTTTATTCCCTCTTTAAAAGAGACAAAAGTCTACTCACTATTTAGTTTTTCACCCACATCTGGGGTCTACTATAAAACCTTAGAAAGTGAGGATTTTTCCTTCAATCACCCCAAGGGGATGTGCAATCGATGCAAAGGTTTGGGAGTATGTGAAGATTTTGATCTTTCAAAAATATGCAACCCCGACCTTTCTATTTCTCAAGACCTATGCTCTATAGCCCCCTTATTTGGAACGGTAAAGTGGGGAAATATCTATAAAAATCTTGCAGACCTCTATGGCTTTAAACTCACCACACCGTGGAAGAAACTGTCGAAAAAAGCTCAAGAAATCTATTTGTATGGCACCGATGATAAATGGGTAAAGATGACTTTTGTCCATCCTGAAACCTTTTATACCTGGACAGATTATGTCGAATGGAAGGGGGTTGTCAATATTGCTAAAGAGCGCCTTTCCCAATCGACCTCCTCCGCTTATAAAGAAAAAATGAAGGAGTTGATGGATATATTTCCTTGTCCAGAGTGCAAAGGTTCTTGTTTAAAGCCTTATCCAAGTGCGGCTCGATTTAAAGACAAAACCATTCAGCAATGGAGTGAGCTCTCTATTCAAGAACTTAAAGAGGAACTTTCTTCTTTAAAACTTACAGAAAATGAGGCCCTTGTTGCTAAAGAAATTTTAAAAGAAATGGACTCTCGACTTTCATTTTTAATCAATGTGGGTCTTTCCTACTTAACCATCAACAGAACCTCTCCAACCCTTTCAGGTGGCGAGGCTCAAAGGGTTCGTCTTTCTGGACTTATTGGTTCCTCCTTAACTGACGTCTTATATATTCTAGATGAGCCCTCTATTGGATTACATCCAAGTGACAACTTAAAGCTTATTAAAACACTCAAAGCTCTTCAACAACTAGGCAATACCATTATCGTTGTAGAACATGACGAAGAAACCATCCTTGCTTCTGATTCTGTGGTCGATATTGGACCCAAAGCAGGGATCTTAGGGGGGGAAATCATTTATAATGGCCCTACAAAAGATTTTTTAAAAGAGGAAAAATCTCTTACTGCAAATTACCTTTCAAAAAGGGAGAAAATCCTCATCCCTAAAAAGCGCAAGGTCGATCTTAAAAAGGGGCTAAACATTTTTGGTGCCTGTCATCATAATTTAAAAAATGTCGATGTGACCATTCCCTTGGGGGTAATGACTGCAATCACTGGAATTTCTGGTTCAGGAAAGTCCTCTTTAATTACAGAGACCCTTTTCCCCTATCTAAGCAACCTTCTTCATAAAACCTCCCTTTCAGTAGGCAAGCATAATAAGATCACAGGTGTCGACCTCATCGAAAAGGTTATATCTATCGATCAATCTCCTATTGGAAGGACCCCTAGATCAAATCCTGCAACCTATGTGGGGGTCTTTACCGATATTCGAAAATTCTTTGCTTCTCTCCCCTCATCAAAAGCCGCTGGTTTTTCTGAAGGGAGGTTTAGTTTCAATGTAAAAGAGGGGTCGTGCCCGCACTGCAGCGGGGTTGGATCGATTCAAGTGGATATGGATTTTTTAGCCGATGTGTGGGTTACTTGTCAAGAATGCAAAGGAAAACGTTTTGACAGTAAAACTCTCTCCATTGTCTATAAAGGGAAAAATATTTCTGATGTCTTGGATATGACAATTGATGAAGCATCTTCTTATTTTGAAAATATCCCCCTTATTTACAAAAAACTTTCCCTCCTTAAAGAGATGGGCCTTGGCTATATCTCCCTTGGACAGTCGGCAACAACCCTATCTGGTGGCGAGGCTCAAAGGATAAAGCTTTCTTGCGAACTTTTAAAAAAACAAAGTGCTAAAACCCTCTATATTTTAGATGAACCCACTACAGGGCTTCATTTTTATGATATTTCTAAACTTTTACATATTCTTCATGAGCTTGTTGACAATGGCAATTCAATGATTATCATCGAACACAATATGGATTTAGTAAAAACCTGCGATTACGTCATTGATTTAGGTCCATCGGGGGGAAAAAATGGGGGGCACATAGTAGCACAAGGAACTGTTGAAAAGGTTGCACAAGAAAATTCACCTACCGCTCCTTTTATTAAAGCAGCCCTTGTTGGGAGCACTTCCTCCTATGCATCTGCAATAGATCTCTCCCCTGTTAAAAAAAATCTAATTATTCAAAACGCTCATGAGCATAATTTAAAAGGGCTTTCTCTAGAGATTCAAAAAGGGAAAATCACTGTTTTTTCTGGACCTTCAGGGTCGGGAAAGACCTCTCTTGCCTATAACACCCTTTACGCAGAAGCTCAAAGAAGATTTGTTGAAACCCTTCCCCCCTTTACCCGAAGATTTGTTCACCCCCTTCCAAAACCTAAATATGGAAAGATGGAAAATCTTTCCCCTACAATTGCTATTGAACAAAAAATGCGAAGCATGAACCCAAGAAGTACCTTAGGGACAATGACAGAGGTCTATGATCATTTAAGACTTATTTATGCGTTGATTGGGATCCCTTTTTGTCCTGAGACAAACTACCCCATTGTTCAAGTGACAAGTCAATACATTGCCAATCAATATATAGATACCCCAGAAAGAGCCAAAATCACTATTTTGGCCCCCATCGATACAAGTAAAATGGGTGATTTTACCGTGTGGAAAAATTCATTTCTCAGTTCTGGTTTTTTACGCATCCGTCTTAATGGGGTTTTTTACGAATTGGATCAAGAGATCCCTTTTAGAAAATTAAGGAAAAATAGACTAGAACTTGTGATCGATAGACTTGTTTTTTCACCCACCATCTTTAAACAACTCATCGATGGAATAGACCTTGCCTCTACCTATTCTAATAACGAGGTGATCGTGATTTGTGAGGATAAAGAGCACTACTATAACCTTTGCTTTTCTGTAAAAGAAACTGGAAAATCTTACCCAAAAATCACTCATCATACATTTTCTTTTAACCATGTCGAGGGCAAATGCCCTCACTGCAATGGCCTTGGTATTTTAATTGATATTGATGAAGAGATGTATGCCTATTTTGGAGGGGGGAATGAAAGGCAATGCCCAGAGTGCAATGGGGGGCGGCTAAACCCTTTTGCGTCTCATGTTCTTATTCAAAATAGATCCCTTCCCTCACTCTGTGCCCTCCCTTTACAAGAAGCTTACAATATTCTTGCCTCTATTCCCCTATCAGATGTCATTAAAGAACCTTTAAGTAGAGCCCTTTCAACCTTAAATTTTTTGATAGAGATAGGGTTGTCCTATTTATCCATCCACCGAATGACAAGAACATTAAGCACAGGAGAAGTTCAAAGGGCAAGGCTTGCTAAAGAACTTCATAAAGAACTCACCGGGGCTTGCTACGTTCTTGATGAACCCACAATCGGGTTACACCCGGCAAATAGTGAACTTCTTCACTCCTCTTTGAAAAAAATGTCCCTTCGGGGAAATACCCTTATCATTGTTGAGCACGACCCCCTCACAATGGCAATAGCCGATGAAATTTTTGATTTTGGTCCAGTTGGGGGTAAAGAGGGAGGCTACGTCGTAGCAAAAGGGAGTTATCAAGAAATTATAAATAATCCACACTCTTCAACTGGTCCCTACCTAGCGAAGAAAAAGATCCTTAAACGGATGACCCCTTTAATGAAACCGGAACACTTTTTGGAGGTAAAAAAGGCCACTATCCATAACATAAAAAACCTCAGCGTAGACATTCCATTAAATGGAATTACAACCTTTACTGGCGTTTCAGGAGCTGGAAAAACCTCTCTTGTTATTGATTTACTCTCCTGTCAGTTGGAGGAAAATTTAAAAAGAAGGATCCCTTTAAACACCATTAAAAGAAAAGATTATGAACTCAATCACTGCAACCTTATTTCAAAAGTAATTCACATCAATCAAACCCCAGTGTCACATTCATCTCGATCAGATATTTCGACCTATTTAGATATATTAACCCCTTTGCGCACTTTTTTTGCCTCCTTAAAAGATGCAAAAATGCAAGGACTTACCCCTAGCTACTTTAGCTTTAATCACAAAGATGGGTGTTGTAAACGATGTAAGGGACTTGGTCAAGAGTGGATTGATTTACACTTTCTACCCCCAATTCAATTAGAGTGCTCTTCTTGCAACGGTCTTCGCTTAAACCCTTTGAGCCTTTCGGTGAAATACAAAGGGATGTCTATCTCTCAACTATTACAATTAGATGTTCAAACCGCATTAAAAACCTTTCCCCCTCTAAAAAAAATAGAAAAAGCCCTTTTGTTAATGGGTGCTACAGGTCTTGATCACCTGTGCTTAAATAGAGGGGTAAAAACCCTTTCAGGGGGAGAGTCCTCAAGGCTTAAAATTGCTGCTGAGCTCTTAAAGCCAGAGGTTGGAAAAACCCTCTACATATTTGATGAACCTACAATAGGATTGCATTTTAAAGATGTGGAGCTTTTACTAAAATTATTTGACACCCTTCTTGAAAAAGGGCATCCTTTATGGATCATTGAACACAACGTTGACATCATTTCCAATAGCGATTATATCATTGATCTTGGTCCTTTGGGTGGAGAAAACGGGGGGAAAATTGTGGACATGGGAAGTGTTTCAGAAATTATCCACAATAAGAAAGCATTGATTGCAAATTATCTCCTTTGATATATTTACCTTTTGCTGGGGACCTTTTGGAATAAACCTATCGAATCAGGTCAGGACCGGAAGGGAGCAGCCTTAAGAAAAATGTTTTTGTCATAAGCACTCTCCAGCTTTTTTTTATATTAGACTTCTTTCAAAATAATGTAATAATTTCTTCCATTTTACCTTATTTTTCTTTACTATTTCCCTTCCTATGGAGGGCATTTTGTGGTTTTCAGTGCAAGCAGTAGCAGCTACCGGTATTGCCTATTTTTTTTATAACAGCTGTAATTGGCTTTTTGAAACATTTAACACCCTTAGCGCCTATGCTCAAGAGGCTCAAAAAATTCAAAAATATATTTCTGATCAAGGCTCCCTTTTTTTAACAGATATCGGTATAGAACCCTCCACTACAATAAAAGCTTCTGAACGCAACATCCCCCTTGTCATTAGACGAACATGCAACGTACTTCACACTTTAGCCCCCCATATAAAAAACCTTAACACCTTTATGCAAGACCCTTTTACAGAGAAACATCTTCAGGTTTTAAAAAGGGTTGCTTTATCCTATTTTAAAAATGGGTTAAAATCCCCTGTCCTTCAAAAAATGGATCCATCTGCAAAAAAAATTATTGATCAATGTATACATCTTATTTCTGATGAAGAGATAAACAATCCTGATGAAATTTTTCAGAAAATTCAAAGCATTTTCTCCAAACACCCCATTAAAATTGATGGATTTACACTTCCAAAGGGACTTTTTACCCAAGAAAAAGGGGATAAAAAAACTTTAGAGGAAATCTACCAAGAATACAAAGACCTTCCTAAACATCCCCTATCAAACAGGGATCATAGAAATTTGAGTTTAGGGGAAATAATTTCTCAACAAGTAGCCCTTTCTGAAGAGTTACTCTCATTAAAATTCATCTATAACTTAGCCCCTTTTTTAACTCTTTTCATCCCATCTTTTGAAGCACTGATTGACAAAACCATTCACAAATTAGGCCATTGTCTTAGAGGGGATCTTTACTCAAGTTCAAAAGTGTTTAAAAACATTCTCATTAATGAGTTAGAATCAAACAAAAAAAATTCTTGGTTAGGAAAATTTTTTCTCCGACAGATCCTTTTACCCTCTATTATTTCTCAAATCCCAATCCATACAAAGCAGATCACTGTAGCTTTATTTGGCCACCTACACTGTAATGTGATTGATTCTGATGAACATAAAACCCTTCCCACCTCTCATTCTAGCTTCCTTCAAAAATTACAACTTATTTTTAATAAGTATGCTTTTGCTTTAAAAAATAAAGAGGCTCGACACATTGATCCGATGGACAACAGAACCTTTCCACAATACCTTTTTGAAGCTGTAAACGGGACAAAAACACAACGAGATCAACGCAATAAACTCATTGCTAAAACATTTATCAACTCATGTAAGTTTAGATGTATAAGACTTTCAGCCCCTTTTAAAAAAGGGCAAGAGGCTTTGCTAAAGTCAACACTATTGCTTAAAAAAGAACATTTCTTAAATAAATTTCTTAAAACTCTTTTTACCCTTGCAAGGAAACTACTCCATATTTTTGATACACTTATTGTAAAACCTATAGAAAGGGTGTTAAACTTCTTGGTCAATCAATTGATTACACACTTTGCCGTTAAAACAAACTTTATTGGAGAGATCACCCATCAAGCGTTAGTCCTTCTTAGTGGAGAGGGTCAAGAAATTAAAACAGAACTTTTAGATTCTTTGTTTTTAGACCTTTTAAACAAGATCAATAAAGCATTGCTTAATCAAATAAAGAAAAGCCCCTCTGAATCTTTCCCTCCCTTACCCTCCTTTCCTCTTTTTACAGGAAAAAAGGAGATCAAAGATTTTCTTAGGTCCTTTTTTGAACTGATCAATCTCCATCAAAATTCAACATCTCCCACTTTAGAACAAAGATGTGAAAAGATTCCTTTTGGAATAGGTGATGAAGTGTTTGAAAAGTCTCTTGATTTTCTTGCCCCTTTACTTTCTACTTTTTATGAAAAATTAATCTCTAAAGAGTGGACTCAATATGCTCTTTCTCATGCTTTAACTTCCTTAAATCAATACCTTATCCATGGGAAAAAGTCCCCTTCTACAAAAGAAGAGAAAGAAAGGGTTGATGAAAATTTTATCAAAAGAAGAAAGAGAATAGAATTGGCCATTAAAACTACTGGACAAAGACTTATCACCTTAGCTTATAAGGCTATGGATGAACAAAGCTCTGATTCTATCGAAAAAACAAGCAAAGATGTCCAACTTCAACTCCTTAAAAAGCTTAGTGCCACAACGTGTCGCATTAATCAATGTCTTAACGATAGTGAACAATCGAACTATTCAACAGAGGATAAAGGGGCAAAATTAAAAGCTATTGAAGAATCCCTTGATAATTATGCCGATCAAATTATTAAATATAGCGCAGATTCGGAAAAAATAAATACCCACCTTTATTCAACTCTCTGTACCCTTTTAATTGAACTTAAACAATTAAAATCTAAAGTTATCCATCTAAGAGAGGTTTTTGCTGCATCTTTAGCCCCCCCTTCATGCAAAGCATTGATCGATCTTATTGAACATTTAGATCTTTCTAACCCCCATTTTTTTTCCCATTTAGAATCTATTCAACCTCTTGATGAATCGATAACATATCATGAGATTCATTACACACTCATCAAACAGCTTCAATTGATTAAAAAAATACTAACAAAGAACATGGCTAAAGACTCTGTAAAAAAAGTGATTTTACAAAAAAAATGTAAAGATATTCTAAAAGATGTAAAGGCTCAAGCCTTTATCTATAAAGAATTTCTCAGTTTAAAAAATGAATCTATAGATATAAAAAAATTTAGGCGAAATTTTATCCGAAAACTTGATGGGTTAAAGGGAACTTTAGCTCAAGTAGAGTTTTATCCATCTATAGAATTCAACACAGGGAGCTTAAACTTAGCTTCAAAAGGGGCAAAAGCCCTCTCTCCATTAGTCAACCACTGGTTTTACAAGCAAATGACCACTCTTTTTGAGTTGATCAAAAGCCCCCCTTTATCCCAAGCTGTTTTGGATATTATTATTGTTCCAGCCCTAATGTTTAGTGAAAAAAGCCCTTCACAAGCTCATCTTCACTCAAAATTATGAGTTGTATCTTCTATGTGGTGACGGCCCTTCACTTGGCTTTTTTTGAGCTTCTTCTTTTTTAGGCTCTTCTTTTTTGTTTAACATCGCGCAAGATGAAAATGTTAAAGATAGGGCGCTAATGATACTAAATAGTACAAACTTTTTCATATTTTTCCTTTTTATTTATCTATTTCCCTATTTCAATGGTTCTTTATACAAAAAAGAACCATTGATAGGGTTAAAAACTTTGTTTATGACACTTTGTTGTAGCTTTCTTGAACAAGACAGCTGCAGCTTTTGCATCTTTTATAGCTTCTTTTATTTTCTTTTCTTTCGTCTCTACTATCTTGGCAAGACAATGTCATTGCAGCGATGATAGAAAAAACAGCAAATGTTGCAATCTTTTTCATACTTTCTCCTTTTTTTTGTTATCCATTTCCTATAGGTAAGGTTCAATAGCTTCCTTGACCTTTTGGAGTTCTAAGACTGAATTAACAACTCCTTTCTTTTAATTGCAAATATTTGATAAAAAAAAACACACCTATCAGATACTTAGATAGATGTGCTTTTTTATTTTTCTGTTTTTATTGATAAAAACCCTAAAAAATCTTATTAAAATGGAATTTCTTCATCAGAAATCTCTCCAGAAAATCCCCCACCTACAGGTTCAAAGGCACTTTCGTGATAGGAATGCTCATGAGACATCTGCCCTCCCCCCTCTTCACTTGATTTTGTTTTACCAAAGGGGCTAAAGGCAATATGGTTAGCAGTAAGAGCAAGAGAAAAACGGGTTTCCCCATCCTTACTCTTATACATTTCCGGTGGAGTCATCTCACCACAGACAACAATTGAGCTGCCTTTTTTAAAATAAGGTAAAATCTTATCATAGGAATCTCCCCAAACAGTGACTCTCCACCACATTGTTTCGTCCTTTCCATTTTTTCTTGATTTACAAGCAACCCTTAATGAAGTGACCTTTTTTCCAGAAGGGGTAAATCTTGTTTCGGGATCAGAGCCTAAGTGACCCGCTATCCATGTATAATTCATAGTGCAACCTTTTTTTTGTGTTAGAAATTTCCCAAGTCTACCATTTTTTTCTTTTCCTAAAAAGGAACTTTTATAGAGGCCATTTTTTCATAAGATAAACTCAAATAAGGAATTATAAAATTCTCGATAATAATCAAAACCACCTATTATTAAACAAGCAATATACTATTAGACAAAAAATCTATTTTACTATAGAACAAAGATTAACGTAAAAAATTTTTTATATAAAAATGTCAGAAAATCACGAAGAAACCTCCAATTTCCTTCCAGATTCTTTAAATAGAATCTACTCCAAAGGGGATGAGCAGATGCTTTACAAGCATGGTTTTTTATACCCTGTAGAAGAGGCTAATGATTTTTATGACCCATTTTCTGAACTTTCTTTATTTCTTGCAAAGCGTTTGAAAAAAGAAATTGTTAAAGAAGGGCACCCAAAAAAATGGTCTCAAAATATTCAAAAAACGATCCTTGCTGAAGTCCTTCCTGAATTTCGTCTTCATTTTCCCCATTACCGTTTAGGGATCTCTGCACTAAAAAAAACATGGGAAAAAATCCATTACTACGTAAAATATTTAGAAAAGCACTATGCATACCATCAAAATGGGAAACTCGATATTTCCTATTTGATTAGAGAAAACCTCTCCATTTTTTTTGAAAAATCTCTCCCTCCTTCTCACGCATCCTTTCATTTTGCCCATCATATTACAGGAAAAATTTCTGAATGCATCGCTGCTATTGATGGAGAATCGATTGAAAAAAGTAAGTTAACAAAGGTTATTTGGGCTATGCAAAAGCAGCTTATCCCCTCCTTTGATAAAACCTCCTCCCCTTACGAATCCATTGACACATTAGATAAGCTCCTCATCCGATTTCAACTTGAACTTATTATCGAACACCCGTTGCAAAATCAACAAACCCTTCAAGAAAGATTGTTAAAAAAAACTCAAGGCCTCCTCTCCATTAATAGGATTAGAAATTTTAGAGAGCTTACCCCTCAAATTTCTTCAATCCTTGCTGATAAAATGGTGGCAAGTTCCCCTTTAATAAGCATTTACCCTAAAACCAATTTGTCTTTGATTGAAAAGTTTATTCAAGAGGAATACACCCTTTTATTAACACACGACAAAAAGATCTCTGCTTCCACTCAAATTGCCTTTACTAAACAATTTTTATTCATTCTTCGTTTAAAAGAATCCTTATCCAGAGAAGAGGCTTCTTTAGGATTAAAATCTGCTATTGAGTATATCTACTCGTTGCGCTCTAGTGATTTTAATTTAGGAAAACCTGTCCTAAGACGGGAAATTTTTCATTTCATCAATAGTGAAATAGTGTTAGCAGAAAAAAAAGGGATTAAAAATGTTAAAAACCACCTTATCGATAAGTGTATGTCACAATTTGATAGGATGAAAGCACTCCCCCCCTTCCCTGTGGAGCATATTGAAATGTTGGAGATTTTCTTGTGGAAAAACATGAAAAATCATTTGCAAGAAAATTGGAAAATTCCAACTCAGCTTATTCAAACAATTGAAGATGAAATCGCTTCCCTTTATTTAGACCACTCAAAGCTCCCTTTTGCAGAGATTGTAGAACTGTGTATTAAGCATCTTAAACGAATTAGTGAGTTAAAAGCTGAAGACCTTAATGAAAGAACGTTTTATTGGAGTGTTCAAAATTTAACCCTTGCATCCCATTTAAAATTTTCTAACGATCATCCTATTTTTAAGATCCTTATTCAAGAAATTGATGGGTTGTTAATCAGAAATCTTTCTCATGATGAGATGTTCTCCTCTCTAACAAAAACATTTTTAAAAAAACATCCTGGATTAGCCTCTTGGAAGAGTTCTATTAAAAAGCGGGTCTCGTTGTATTTTCTCTACTACTTTTTTTCTTATAAAAAAGAAAAAAATGAAACCCCTTTTGATCGGTTCCAAAAATGGCATTTGTATAATTTAACACACGATCCGCAATCTGTTTTTAAACAATTTTATTTAGCTGAACTCTCCTTAATCACAAAATCACTCCTTCCCTACATCCCTTTTGTCGAATCCTATGTCAGTAAGTTATTGCACAATGAAATTTCTACTTATGATAAGGTGAACCTTTATTGATTTCAAAAGCTCTATAAAGCTGCTCCATTAAAAGTAATCGAACCATTTCATGAGGAAAGGTGAGTTTTGATAAACTAATAGATTCTTCAGCCCCTTCTAAGACAGATTTGGGAAGACCTGTTGCCCCTCCAATAACAAAATTCCAAGATGAAGATCGTTCAATCCATCTAGAAAAACTTTCACTTGTATGAATTTCTCCTAAAACATCTAAACAAACATAGGGAACTTTTATTAATCTTTTCTTTAATTCATCATCTGATTTAACAATGATCCACTCAATTGAACACAGACCAAAAAGTCTTTTTTCATAGGATTCTAACCAGATTTTTAAATAGGGAAGGTGAGGTCTTCCTACACAAAAGATTTTGACTCTATACCCCATGCAAACGATTCTATCATTAAATTGGAAAAAGATCTATAATCAAATATTTGCAGGGGTATGTAGATGGATTTTCTCCTTTTATTATGGATTCAATTTGATTGCAATCCTGTAGCTTTTAGACTCCCTTTTATTCACCATCCTATTGCGTGGTATGGCTGCATATTTTCCCTTGCCTTTTATATTGGGTATAAGCTTTTTATCTGGATCTACACAAGAAACCTCCTTCCGAAAGTAAGCATTCCCGAAGAGTATAAAAAGATAAAAGTACCCCCCTCTTTTATTCTAAATAAAAAAAATCAAAAGCTATATACTTTTTTTAGAAAAAATAGTGATGACAAAAAAAGCTTAGAAAAACTTAACCTCCAGCTTTATCTAGAAGAAACCTTTCCTAGAAAAGTGACCTCTATTGAAAAAATAGCCACTTCATTTGCCGATTCTGCATTGCTCTATATCATTGCCGCAACAGTTGTTGGGGCACGCCTTGGTCATATTCTTTTTTATGAGGATATTTATTTTTTTCTTAAATCCCCCACATTAATTTTCAAAACATGGGAAGGGGGTCTTGCAAGTCACGGGGGGATTCTTGCCATCCTTTTTGCTGTATTTCTCTTTACTAAAAAAAATAAACCCCTTTCTTTTTTAGCCTTTATGGATCTATTAACCATCCCAACCATGTTTGTTTGCGCTTGGATTCGAATTGGAAACTTTATCAATCAAGAGATTCTAGGTAGCGTTTCAACCCTCCCCTGGGCGGTGATATTTTTACACCCTGCAGGGGGAGAAAGTATCCTTCCAAGACACCCCATTCAAATTTATGAATCGATTTTGTACTTTTTTGTATGTTTTCTTCTGCTGATTTTATGGAAAAAAGAGCCCTACAGAAAAGTCACAGGACTTTATACTGGACTTGCTTTATCGATTTCATTTTCCGTCCGATTCCTTTTAGAGTTTTTTAAAGAATCACAATCGATCTATGATTCAACAATGTTTCTCGATATAGGACAAATTTTAAGTATCCCAATGATTCTTTGTGGAATCCTATTAGTCAGGTATTCCCTTAGAATAAAAGACCCCCTTGATAAAAAAGGGGAAGAAGATTATAAAGAACTCTTATGAATATGAATCGTATAACAGTTTGGACGCCTCATTTATTGATCGCAAGCTTTTGTTCATGGTCGCTAACCCTTTTTAAACAACCTAGTTTTTCAGAATTTTTCTCCTTTTTTTTCCTAAGTGGAGCCCTTTCAATCCTCTTATTTCCTCAAAAAAACCCCTTTGTAAAAGAGTTTAACACCTTAATTGTTCTTGATGAAAAAGTTTTATCTGACCCTCGAATTATCGATCTTATCTCTACAGGAATTTTTAATCATCGACTCATTCTCCCTTTCTTTATTATAAAGCACTTTAAAAAAAGAGCTGAAAATTTAGATAGTTTGGTTCAGAAGGAAGCTACACAGATTCTTTTTGTCATTGAGGCTCTTAAAAAGATGAAAGATCTTCACTTAAAAATAAGTAACCTTGATTTTAACGATACCTTTGAACTTCAAGAAAAAATCATTCAATTTGCTCAATACACTCATTGCACTATTTTTACTTCTCAACAATCTAGAATAGATTCTCATGAAAAAAAAGTATCCATTATTGATCTTCTTAGTATAGAAAATGCACTAAAAAAAGGGGTGGTAAGTGGAGAGGTCCTTCTTGTTAAAGTCCAAAGATACGGAAAAGAGATTAAGCAGGGGGTGGGTTATCTTGAAGATGGGACTATGGTTGTGATTAATAATGGGGGCGA
Source organism: Chlamydiia bacterium (assembly GCA_044359535.1). GTDB lineage: Bacteria > Chlamydiota > Chlamydiia > Chlamydiales > 2-12-FULL-49-11 > JAJACQ01. Next base: position 12,957 of record JBIKLZ010000011.1, on the reverse strand, counting down.
CTTTATTGGAGAAACCCTTCAAACACAAGTGATTTCTCTTAAGCACACCTCAGCTGGAAGAATCCTTTTTACAAATGCCCTGATTCCTGATGAAAAAAAGGAGTTTGCCTATCCAAATGTTGGGACTGATTCTCATGAAGGGGGTTAATCCATGGGAAAAAATGAAAGGTGTATTGGAATTGGGACAGATATTATTTCTATAGAGCGTTTTGAAAAAGCCTATACAAAGCATGGCAAATCTTTTATAGATAAACTTTTTACACCTAATGAACAGATCTACTGTAATAAACATAGCAACCCTCTCCCCTTTTTTGCTGCACGATTTAGCGCTAAAGAGGCTATATCAAAATCACTAGGATGTGGTTTTGGGGAAAAACTCTCCTTTCTTGATATTGAAATTTCTAAAGATCTAATGGGTAAACCCTATGTCACCCTCTCAAAAGGAGCAATGGAGCGTTTTAATAACCCAACCATTCATCTATCTTTATCTCATTGCAAGCAATATGCAACAGCTAGTGCCATTGCTTTTGATTAAGGAGTTTCTCCTTTGCTTCGGCTAAAAAATAAATACTTCCACAAACAAGGATAAGATCTGAACTTTCTCCTTGATATTCCTTTAACCCTAATAGTTTGGCTTCTTCTTTGGAAAGAAGCCAGCTAAAATCATTAGGGAAAAAATAGACCTCTGTACAAAAGGATTGGAGTATATTTAGGCACGTTTTAATTGATTTTGTTGTAGACATGTTCCATAAAGCAATCACCTCTTTATTTGGAAAATCCTTTTGAATCTTCCTTTTCAAAGCTAAAATTCCATCCTCATTGTGAGCCATATCAAAAATATAGTTTTCATGAACTTCAAATCGAGCAGGAAGGGTAAAGATCTGATTTAATGGAGAGATTCCAAGAACTTTTAGAGAAAGATCGGAAATACATTTATTCTCTTTTAAGTAATCATCATCTGCTGAAGGGACTTCATAGACTTTAGATTGATTTAAAGCAGCAGCTTTATAACATTCTTCATGTTGAGCTTTTTTCCCTAAAACAACAGGGACCTTTGGTTTAATAATTCCCGCTTTATTAAAAGCAATATCAGCAAGGGTGGGTCCTAAAACCTCTACATGGTCATAGGCTAGATTTGTAATTACCGATAACACAGGGGTGATAACATTTGTCACATCTTTAAGCCCTCCAAGGCCCACCTCTATTACTGCATAGTCTACATTTTCCTCTGCAAAATAGATAAAAGCGATAAACGTAAGGAGTTCAAAAAATGCAAGACCCTCTAGATACTCTTGATTTTCTTGATAAATTTTTTCTAGGCGAAAAGATGTGATGTTTTCAGAATTGATGGATATCCGTTCAGTTTTACAAACAAAATGAGGGGAAGTAAGCAACCCTGTTTTATACCCTGCTTTCTCTAATCCTTTAGCAATATTTAAAGAAACAGTCCCTTTTCCATTAGTTCCTGCAACATGTATCGTTTTGTATCTATCACTTGGGGCGTTTAAGTTCGTATGAATCTTTTTTAAGTCAGAAAGATCTTTTCCTAAAAAATTACCCTTTTTAAATTCTGCAAAACTTTTTACAAAGTCGATGATAATGCCCTCACTGAATCTTTAGTTGTAAAAGAGGATCCAATTGAAACAAAATTTCGATGCTCCCCATGATAGTCTGATCCCCCCGTTTTTATAAGATTTCTTTCTTCTGCAATCTTGAGTAGATAGGAGACATCAGAAAGTTGAAAATTTCCATAATAGCACTCCATCCCATTAAAATTGTAGAGTTGAAGGAGCTTTTTAAGGGTCTTTTGGTTTTTAATAAGAATAGGGTGGGCTAATACAGCCTTTCCTCCTGAAATTTTAATCACAGCTATGGTTTCTTCAATAGTAGGCATCACTGATTTTACAAAATAGGGAGCCTTTTCCCCTAAAAGTTTTTTAAAGGCCTCTTTCATATCTACCACATACCCTTTTTCGATCAAAGATAGCGCTATATGAGGCCTTCCAACCGACTCTTTTCCTAAAGAAAGAACCCTTTCTTCAGATATATCAAATCCACCAGATTGCAGTTTTTTAACCATTTCTTTAACTCGTAAAGATCGGCGCTCTTTATGCAATAAGCAAAACTCTTGAATCTTTGGGTGATGAGTATTGATATTATAGCCTAAAATGTGAATTGACTCAAAACCATCCCTTTTTTGGTATTCGGTAGAAAATTCAACCCCTGAAATAAGCTCGACCCCCACTTGTTTTGCATAAGCAAACACCTCATCTGAATAGGCAGAAACTGTGTCATGATCGGTAATTGAAAGCCCTTTTAATCCCACAGCTTTTGTCATGTCTATCAATTCAAAAGGGGTTTTTGTTCCATCTGAAAATGTGCTGTGAATATGTAAATCAAATGATTCTAACTTCGCACTCAAGTTCTACCCCCGCTTCTTTAAAAACCTTTTCTCGAACTTTTTGGATCAAAGTAAATACATCATCAAAAGTGGCATTTTGATGATTGTTAATAAAATTTGCATGCTTAGTACAGACCCTTGCTCCCCCTTGAGACATTCCTTTGAGTCCTAACGAATCTATGATCTTTCCCGCTGAAAGATGAGCAGCTGGATTTTTAAAAATACATCCAGAATTTTTCATCTCTATCGGTTGAGATTTAATTCTGCGGTGTAGATGTTCTAAAAGCTCATTTTTTGCTTCGTTTGAAAAGGTTAATAAAAACTCTGCACTTAAGACAATTCCCCCGTTATCATGAAAAATTGAATTTCGATAGGTAAAACCACACTCATCTTTGAAAAACGTTTTAATCATCCCATTTTGTTGTAAAACCCTCACAGAAGTTAAATGAGTCGATATTTCATGCCCTAATACTCCAGCATTCATAAAGACACTTCCCCCCACAGTTCCTGGAACCCCCACAAGGGGCTCAAGCCCCTTTAACCCTAAATTAGCTGTCTTTCTGCACAAAAGAGGGAGATTAACCCCTGATTGGGCATAGACTTTTGTCCCTGAAATTTCATATTTATTCATTTTATTAATAATAGCTAGACCGTTGTAGAGATTTTCTCTAAAAAGGACATTTGATCCTCTACCTAAAATCAAAAAGGGCATTTCATTAGATTGCGCAAATTCTATAGCTTTTAACAAATCCTCTTCTGTTTTTGCCTCTGTTAAGTACTTAGCTTTTGCATGAATACCATAGGTGTGGTACTTACTTAAGTCTTGATCTTTTTTAAAGGGCTGCCCCATGGTGTATCTCTTTATAAATAGCATCAATCATAGCATGAAGGTATTTAGGGGATCCATAACTACTGAATTTATTTGCAAGTCTTATTGCTTCAGCTATTGCAATCTCAATTGGGATTTTCTTATGAATCAAATCATAAAGAATCACCCTTAAAATGGCTAAATCTACTTTTGCTATTCTATCTAAAGAGTACTCTAAAGAAATATTAGACAGATAACAATCAAAAAGATCTCTATCACTATAAATTTTTTTAGCATGATCTATAAAGAGTACCACATTTTTCCGACTCACTTGGAAAATTGCCATAAAAAAATCTATAGAGTCTTTAGAAACGTCCCCAGTTTCTTGTAATGCATAAAGAAGTTGGACGTAAATTTCACGAATTTTTCTTGGGTTTGCTTCCATCTAGATTTTTTACCATTGCTTTTTTGAAAAAGTATACCATACCAAGGGTTTGTTTAACAGGAGAGTTTACTAAATCTTACAGACTTTTTTGAAATTTTATTTTATCCTTTTTTAAAAAATTTTTTTTTATTATACTAAAAGATTCTATTTATTAAAAAAGCCCAGGGTAGCCTTGTTAGGTATATTTTTAGATTCTGAAACAAATGGACTAGATTGGACAAAACATGTCATTCTAGAAATTTCATTTGTGATCAAAGATTTAGAAAATGGAAAGACAATAGCTTCTTATACCGCCGCTATCTGTCCCTCTGATGAGCAATGGGCTTTAAGTGATCCAAAAAGTTTGGCTTTTACAGGAATAACCCACTTTTTTTTGAAAAGTATGGGTAAAGAAAAGTCTGTAGTAAAAAAAGAAATGATTGAAATATTTATAAAAAACAATATTAAAAGGGGAAATGCGGTGTTTATCTGTCAAAATCCAACCTTTGATCGCATTTTTTTTTCTCAAATTATAGATGTAAAGACCCAAGAATTTCTTTATTTACCCTATTATTGGCTAGATCTTGCCTCGATGTATTGGTGCAAAAAAACCCTAAACGGGGAGTCTTTAACTGATCTTTCCCTTTCAAAAGATTCTATTGCAAAAGAATATGGCATTTCTTCTGAAGAAAAACCTCATCGCTCTTTAGGAGGGGTCAATCACCTTATCACTTGCTATAATTCAGTTGTTGGGTTTCCAAAAAAAGATTCTCAAGAATATGTTTAATACTCACATTGCTATGAAAGCTTTCTAAAGAAGTATGGATACACTCTTCTATCTTTAAAGCGTAAAAACTCAGTAAGTGAGGGGCCTTTTTTTGGGATATAAAGACTGCTATAAAATCTTCAAAAAAAAGACGGAGGTTTTTTTCTGCCTCCTCTAATTGTTCCTTCATAGATTTATCCAACTCTCCAATTTCTTTAAAAAAAAGATCGTACTGCTTTAAAGAGAGTAAAGAAAATATAGTTTCTATTTCCTTTTTAAAATCTCTGTAGTTTTCCCTTGAAGGGACATAGACCTTTTGAACACGGGATAAAATTGTATCGATAATATCTTGATAGCAAATGGTTGTTAACAAGAGGACAAAGCGATCAGATGCATCTTCTAGGGTTTTTAAAAGTGCGTTAGCATGAACTTTTTGCATTCTATCTATTGAAAGCATCGCTATTACCCTTTTTTCTCCCCTAAATGGAGGAAGGGCACTTTCTGCGACAACAGAGTGGATCACATCCATTGAGTAGACACAGCTTTTTGATGTTGGGCCCACCTCTTGATAATCGCCATGATTGTTTAAACCTTCCAATGAATGTACCCCCAAAAGAGCCATTGCATGCTTTCTCATTGAATCTACTACCGAATCATGATCTTCACCATAAAAGATGATTGCTGTTGCCATATCCCCTCTAAAGTTCTTATATAGGTAAACATTTTGATTCTAAGGTTTTATTTAAGTGAAAAATTGCCTCTTTTAAAACCTCTTCAACTGAATTTTCTCCATCTAAAACAATCACTCTTTGAGGATTTTCTCGTGCAATGGTTTCATACCCTTGTTGGACCTTTTCATGAAAAAAAAGGGACTCACTTTCTAACCGATCCTTTTCCCCTTTGATTCTACTAAGGGCTTTTATCGGCTTAATCTGTAAGTAAAAGGTTAAGTCTGGAGATAGTTGTTTAGTTGCAATTAAACTCATCCTCTCAATTTCTTTTGGTGAGATAAATCCCCTTCCCGCCCCTTGATAAGCGACAGAAGAGTCTGTGAATCGATCACAAATCACAATTTTTCCACTTTTTAATGCCGGAAGAATGACGTTTTCTACGTGGTAAGCTCTATCACTTAGGTATAAAAAGAATTCCGCTTCTGGAGGCATGACATTATTTTTATCTAAGAGGATAGAGCGGATTTGCTTTCCAAACTCTGTCCCCCCTGGTTCAAAAGTGGTTAAAATTTCTTTATTTTTGGAAAGAAGGTACCTTTGTAACCCTTTTATTAAGGTAGATTTTCCAGCACCCTCTCCCCCTTCTAGAGTAATAAAGAATCCCTCTTTTTTCATGTCGATTCAACTTCTGGTACAATATTTTCAATTCTTTGAAGAGCGACTAAATGATCTGTCTCCCCTAGTTGAACAATTTTTACCCCTTGAGTGGATCTACCCATAATACGGATGTCTTTCATCGAAGTTCTAAGAGTTTGTCCAGAATTAGACATCATCAATGCGCTGTCATCATCTGTTACAGTGATTGCACCGACAACTAATCCATTTCGCTTATTTGTAATAATAGAGCGAACCCCCTTTCCTCCTCGATTTGTTTGTCTAAAATCAATCACTTTTGATCTTTTTCCGTGCCCATGCTCACAAACTACAAGAAGCGACGCCTCTTGATTCACAACAACACAAGAAACCACATAATCTTCTTCATTTTTTAAAGATACACCACGAACCCCGCGAGCTGTTCTGCCCATAGCTCTTACAAGAGTTTGATCAAATCGGACTGCCATACCATGTCTTGTAAACAACATAATCTGATCATTTTCATGAACCAATTCTGCTGAGATCACTTTATCTCCATCATCAATAGAAATAGCATAGACCCCTTTCTTTCTTGGGTTTGAAAAACTATCTAATAAGGTTTTTTTAATAACCCCTTTTTTTGTAGAAAGCAAGATCGATGCCTCTTGATCAAAATTTGCCACCCTTAAGACAGCAGCAATTGCCTCATCTTTAGCAATCCCTTCAAGAAGATTGATAAGAGCCTTCCCTTTAGACTTTCTTGATCCCTCAGGAATCTGCCACGCTTTTAACCAGTAACATCTTCCAAAGCTTGTAAAGACAAGTAAGTGGTCATGGGTATGCGCCACATAGGCATTTTTTACCCCATCTGTCTCTTTTCTCATGTCAATACCAATCACCCCTTGTCCCCCTCGTTTTTGCTCACGAAAGGTATCTATTGGCATTCTTTTGATGTAATCATCTGAAGAAATGGTAATGATCACCGGCTCATTAGCGATCAAATCTTCCATTTCAAGCCCCTCTTCTTCTGAAGGGGCAATGGTTGTCACTCTTTTTGTCTTATCAAACTTACGAAGTTCTTCAAGTTCTGTCTTAATAATATCAAGAACCATTTGTTGAGAGGCTAAAATAGCTTTATAATGTTTAATTTTTGCAAGTAACTCTTCGAATTCTTTCTCAAGTTTATCCCTTTCTAAACCTGTTAATTGATACAACCGAAGTTCTAGCACAGCATCTGCTTGTCTTTCTGAAAATTCATACTGTGCTATCAAAGCAAGTTTTGCCTCCTGCTTGTCAGCACTTTTTTTAATTAAAGCTACAATTTCATCAAGACGATCAAGCGCTTTTAAATATCCTTCTAAAACATGAGCTCGGGTCTCAGCCTTTTTCAACTCAAAACGGGTACGACGCCTTACAACCTCAACTCTATGGTCAATCCAACAAGTGATCATATGCTTTATACTCATAAGCCTTGGCAAGCCATTGTCAAGGGCAAGCATATTGCACCCAAATGTCACTTGAAAATCGGTATAATTGTAGAGTTGATTCACAATTACATCTGGAATCTCTCCACGCTTTAAATCAAGGACAATACGCAAACCCTCTCTATCAGATTCATCACGGATATCTGCAACCCCTGACATCACCTTATTATTTACAAGTTCTGCAATTTTAATAATTAACTGAGCCTTATTAACGCCGTAAGGGAGTTGATCTAAAACAAGAGCTGCTTTATCCCCCTTTAATTCATCGACATGGAAGACACCTCTTAGACGTAATTTTCCACGTCCTGTGTGATAGGCCTCTTTAATCCCCTTTTTTCCACAAATAATTCCCCCTGTGGGAAAGTCAGGTCCTGGCATTACATCGATAATCTCATCAATAGTTGTTTCTGGATTATCAATCACTAAAATAGTGGCATCAATTAATTCTGAAAGGTTATGGGGAGGGATATTTGTTGCCATACCCACAGCAATTCCCGTAGATCCGTTCGCTAATAAGTTTGGAAACTTTGAAGGAAATACAACAGGTTCTTTTTTTGTTTCATCATAGTTGGGGACAAAATCAACAGTTTCTTTATCCAAATCATCCATTAAGGCCATCGATGGACCTGTAAGCCTTGCTTCTGTATACCTCATTGCAGCTGGCGGATCGCCATCAACAGATCCAAAGTTTCCCTGACCATTTACAAGGCTATAGCGCATAATCCACTCTTGAGCCATACGAACAAGGGTGGGATAAATCACCCCTTCACCATGAGGGTGAAAATCTCCCGAGGTGTCTCCGGCAATTTTTGCACACTTTCTATGTTTTCCCCCAGGGGATAAAGAAAGCTGCCTCATTGCATATAAAATCCTTCTTTGGGAAGGTTTTAATCCATCCCGAACATCAGGTAGCGCCCGAGATATAATCACTGACATTGAATAGCGAAGATAACTTTCTTTCATCTCCTCTTCAATATTTCTTTCTACTATTAACTCTGAAGTTTGCTCTTGATCACTCATAATCTCATTATTCCTTAAATATCTAAATCTTTCACCGAAAGCGCATGATGTTCAATAAACGCTCTTCTTGGAGGGACCTCATCCCCCATTAACACTGTAAACATTTGATCTGCATCTGCTGCGTCTTGAATGGTCACTTTTACTAATGTCCTTTTCTCTGGATCCATCGTTGTTTCCCATAGCTGATCCGCATTCATCTCCCCAAGACCCTTATATCTTTGAATTTCAATTCCTTGACGTCCATTAACTCTAATTTCATGAATAATTTCTTTGAGTGTATGAAAACTTGTAGTGCTCCCTTCTTCAGTAAGGATATCTAAAATTTTCCCCTCATCATTAAAATATTGAGAAAGGGTTAAACTATGGTCGGCTAAAAGCTTTTTTAAATGATCCAATTTATCTTTTTTAAAGAGATCTAAATAAGAAAGAGGTTTTGCAATAAATTTTTCAATTTTCTTTTCTCTTTCTGGATCATCTTCAGTCAATGAATTGATAAACACTGTTTTTTGAGAAATAGCATCCTTTTCCTTAAGGTGAGCAAACTCTTCAACTGTATAAACAAACTTTGGTTTTCCCTGTACATGAACTTGATAATGTGGGTAAAGACCCTCTTGATTTCTTGCTGCCAAAAACTCTCTAAAAACCACCCCTTTTTTCTCTAAACCTGCAATAAGATCCTCAATACTGATAATCATATTAATGAAGGCTTTCACTTCTTTTGTATCAAGAATTTTTTCTGAAGCAGCTAATTTAAAGGAGAGATCCTTAGCTCCAAGGGAGAGTAAATATTCATCCATTTCTTCTTCGGAATGGATATACTGAAACTCTTTCTTCTTTGCGACCCTAAATAAAGGGGGTCTTGCAATATAAATATGGCCATTTTCTATTAAAGAGAGCATATGTCTAAAGAAAAATGTGAGCAAAAGGGTTCTAATATGAGATCCATCAACGTCAGCATCGGTCATGATAATAATCTTATGATACCTTAGTTTTTCAGGATTGAAATTATCCTTGCCAATACCACAACCAAAAGCGGCAATCATTGCACCCACTTCAGTATTTTCAAGAATTTTTTGTAGACGAGATTTTTCTACGTTTAAAATTTTACCCCGAATAGGGAGAATTGCCTGATTTCTACGATCACGCCCCCCTTTTGCTGACCCCCCCGCAGAGTCTCCCTCAACAATATAAATTTCGCAAAGAGCAGGATCTTTTTCTGAACAGTCGGTTAATTTTCCCGGTAACCTTAAGGTGTCTAATGCCGATTTTCTTTGAGTAAGCTCTCTAGCTTTTCGAGCCGCTTCTCTTGCTTGAGAAGCTAACGCTGCTTTATCAACAATAACTTTTGCAATCTGTGGATTTTCTTCTAAAAATGTAGTGAACACTTCACCAATAATCTGCTGAGCTGCAGTTCCTACATCACTGTTTCCTAAGCGTTGTTTTGTTTGACCCTCAAATTGAGGATTTGGCACCCTTGCCGAAACAATAGCTGTCATTCCTTCTCGAACATCCTCTCCTGTTATAGAGGTTTTAAAATTTTTTAGAAGGTTGTGATTTTTTACATAGGTATTTAAAACGCGAGTGACTGCTGTTGAAAACCCTGTAAGGTGGGTCCCCCCTTGCCTTGTAGAAATATTGTTAACATAAGAAAAAACATTTTCTGTATACGTTTCATTCCACTGCATAGCCACTTCAATTTCGATCACTCCATCATGGACCTGTCTTGACCCTCCAATGTAAATTGGATCTTGAAATAAAGGGCCCTTATTCTCATTTAAATAAGAGACAAAGGAGGCAATCCCCCCTTTGTAATTGAAGGTAACATCCTCATGCTCATTACTTCTTTCATCAGACAAGTGAATTGTTAAACCTCTATTTAAAAAGGATAGTTCCCTTAAACGATTGCGCACTGTACTATAATCAAACTCTAAAACAGAAAAAATCTGTTCATCAGGCCAAAAGTGAACTTTTGTTCCCCTTTCCTCTTTACTTTCTTTTTTCTTCAAAAGGGTTTTAACCTTTCCACGAGAAAATTCCATATCATATTCAAACCCTTCTTTATAAATGTTCAAAAGAAGCTTTTTTGATACAGCGTTAACGCAAGAAACACCCACACCGTGAAGTCCTCCGGAAACTTTATAGGTATCTTTGTCAAATTTTCCTCCAGCATGAAGAATGGTCATTACAACTTCTGCTGCTGAAACATCTCTTCCCTGTTTTTTGGATTGATCCAGATGAGTACCCACAGGAATACCTCGACCATTATCCCTTACAGAGCAAGAACCGTCCTCACAAAGGGTGACATAAATATCTGTACAATAGCCTGCCATAGCTTCATCTATACAGTTATCCACAACTTCATAGACACATTGATGAAGACCTGCAGATGAGGTGTCTCCAATGTACATTCCAGGCCTTTCTCTAACCGCCTCTAACCCCTCTAAAACGGTAATACTACTTGCATCATAGTCTTTATTCTTTTTTTCTTTATCTTCTGTCATGGTTGTCATAGCCTTTGTTTATTACCTCCGGTAAACGATCTTTTGAATATGAGAAAAGGATTCTTGTTTTTGCAATGTAGCAACCCAATCACTTGTTCCAATCATCACAAGATCAGCGTATATTGCGCCCGACAAGACCTTTACATACAAAGTGTCCCCTAAAATTTTTTCTACTCTTGTATACTTAGCATAGTCTGGATCAACAATAGCACCCCAAACTGCATCTATATTTCTAGGACGAGCGTTTCGAGTGTGTGTGATTTTATCTAACACCCCTCCGAGCACATCCCCTATAGTTGTCCAAGGGGTCTCGATGTTGCTTTTTTTAATCCACTTAGTCAAACACTACATCCATTTGCTTTAATACCAAACTTCAAGTTTACTAAAAAAGACTCAAAAAAGCTACATTTTCTTTTTCTAGACTTTAGACCTCTTCTTGATGTTTTTTTGAAAAATACTCACTCATTTTCTCTTGCAGATCTGCCATTTTTTTATTTAATCGATCAATTTCTTCAATGTGTTTTAAATGTTCCCTTTTTTGCTCTTCATGCATCTGTTTATCTTGTTCATTTAGTTTTTGTTGTTGAAGTTGGAGCTCTTCTGTTCTTTGGTTTAAACGTTCTTCTTCCTTTAAATGATTTTCATGAGCCTCATTTAAACTTTGTTGTGCTTTGACAAGCTCTTCGGTTTGTTGATTTAACGCCTCTTCCTTTTTCAAATGTTGAGCAGTTTTTATTTCATTTTCCCTTGCTAGCACTACTATTGCATTTTTTCCTACTGCTTCAATACTCTGAATTCTTAAAACCTCTTGTAAAACACGATTTGCATTATTTGTAAGATTGTCAAGATCTTGCTCTAATTTAGAGACAAGAACCTCTTGCTCCTTATTTAGCTGTGCATAGGTTACATTCTGAGAATGATACTCAGCATTTTGCCCCTCTAATCTTTCTATAGCGCTTAAATGAGCCACATTAGCTTCTTGATATTGTTGATTTTGTTGAGATAAATTCCTTACTTCTTCATTTAAAGAAAAGGTAAGCTCCCGAAACTCACCTACTTCTTCTTCAAGATCCCTTACCACTTGTTTTAAAGTTCCTAAAACAATATACATTCGATTATATGCAATTCCTATAGAAGCGGCAAAAGCAACAGCTAAGACCACACCAATACTTGCGTAAACAAAAGAGATAACACCTGTTCCACCTAAAATTGCTAAAGCTATTGCCCCAATGATCAAAGCAATCTCTACATACATAGCCGCATGGTGAACCCAGCCACAACACCCCGCTGTATTTGCCCTTTGATTTGCTGTCTCTATTTGTCTTGTTACTAAAGCATCTGTCATACACACCTCAAAAAATTGAAATTTTTAAATATTTGTTTAATATAAATAAATTTTTTATTAAACTCAATCTATTTTTTATTAGATTTTCTTTAAAAGTTTGTTGCAAATATTCCTGAGTCTAAGATACTCTATTTTTTATTTAACAATGGAGTTTATTATGCTTTCAATATCCAAAACAAATCCCTCAAATCTTAAACAAGCCCCTTTAACTGAAGCACAAATCAGGCAAAAATTTCACACATTTAACTTAAGTACCATGAATCAACCTGCAATGACAGCGCTACTAAGTGAGGGCGCTAGTGCAATTGAGACATTTGCTCCAAAGGTTATTGAATGTTTAGGTAAACTTGGGCTCGTTAATAAATCAAACGCTCTTTTACCGCTTGCTGCAAAGGTTTTAAAGCAAATGCAGGAAGAAAACAACGTCGAAGCAGAAGCTTCTAGTGGGGGTGGGGCTGCAAAATCAAACGAAGGGGAGGTTCCTACAGAAAAACCTAAAAGCAATTTAACACCTCAACAAAAATTAGCTATTTCCAAAATCCTTGCTTTTTCAGAAAGTGACAAAGCGCTAGTGCCAGAAGTTTCAAGAATATTACATACTATTGAAGGAGCACCTCGAAGTTTACTTATACATGTATGTAGTTCTGCAAAAAACGGAAAGGCTTATGGAACCACCAAAAGAGACATTGTAAAATACCTTGAAGAACATGGATTAAGTAAACAGACTTTAGATTTCCTCGGAACCCATTTTAACATTGTTAATGCTTTAACAACTTTAGAACAAACATCTAATGTAGTAGAGTTGAAAAAAAATTCATATAAGGAGAAAAGGGTCACTATTATATTTGAAAATGGTTTTAACTTTGGCCCTCATTTAATTAAGTAAAAAAGTTTTCAAAAAAGA
>JBIKLZ010000036.1:0-8927 GCA_044359535.1 Chlamydiia bacterium | reverse complement strand
ATTTTCACACTAAAATGAATAAAAAAATATATAAAAATTTATTTATTTTTAATAAAATTTTATTTAAAATTTTCTTTTTACCATCAAATAAAAAATAGGGGGGGGGGAGAAAATGGATAGAAGGGAGGGGTTGGGTAGAGTTGATGAAAACTCTTTTACAAGCGATGTCGCTGCTTTAGAAAATGCACATTCTGAACTGATTCAAGATCTTGAAGTTGAAAAAATTTTTGATGGGTATCAAAAATCGAAAACCCTTTTTGATGCCTATCATAATGCTTTTCTTTCAAATGAAAGCTTAGAATCATCGGCATTAGAGCCTACTGTTGAGACAGTAAAAACAATGTCCCAGCAATTAAGAGATATGAAAGTGGCTCATATTTATGCTCAAAAAAAGGATCTCATCTATAGACAAGAATATTGTAAAAAAGAAAATGTGTGGTGGTTATCAAAAGCGACAGAAATCTCCAATATTATTTTTGACCTCTTTGTTGTTATAACGATCCTTGGAGAGGAGTTTTACGTCGATGCAGTAACCTATTTTACAAATAGTACAGCATTTAATGCCACATTGATAGAAGAACAAACAACACCTTCTTATTGGTTGATAGCTGTTGTCTCTCTTTCTTTTATCATTTCCAAATTTCGATTTTTTGCTCAAAATAAAGCAGAAAAGATTGAAACCGAGCGTTCCATTTTAACAAAAATACTCTTTGATGGGGATGAGGTTATCAAAGAGTATCAATCTAAATTATACATGTGGAAAAAGGTTGTTCAATTAAGTGAAAGTGGATCTTTACTAGATCTTGAAAAAAAAGGGGTGATCAAAAAAAGATTGAATCAATTTTATTCGGCACCTTTACTTTTAAGTAACGTTTCTAAAAACAAAAAACACATCGTGCCGCGACATACTGATATCGATCAATTTTACACAAAAAAATGTTGTTCAAGAGATCCTGTATTTGTTTTAAGACACTCTGATTTAATTCAAATTCGAAATAAAATACACTTTTCTAGAATGATTGTGGTAGAAGCTTTAGAGCACATCAACGATGAGTCTAACCAAGAAAGGGAAGATCTTATTTTTCAATTAAAACAGACAGTGGATCACCAAATTGAAACTCTTAAAAAAGTATTTAATCAATTAGATCAAATACCAAAATGGCAATTTTCATCTGTAAAAGCATCAAAAATTTTTAGAATAGCAACTCTTTCACTCTTAGAATTAACTTCAATAGTGATGACATCTGTTTATGAAAATAGAAAACAAGTGGGGCATGCTACCTTAACGATAAAATTACTTGTCCTTGCTTTTGCTCTATCAAGTGGAATATTTTCAGGACTCAGTTCACATTTTCATAGTGAGGAAATAGAAAGGATAAAGTCAAATCAAGAGGTTCTTAAATTAAAGAGTTTAAAAGGGGTATTAAAAGATCTCATTTCAGTCCATGAAATCCTTGAGATCTACAACCAAAAGGAGGATGAGAGGGAAGTTCAATTGCTTGATGAGCTTGAGACATTACAATACTCTTTACCTAAAATTTTGAATTTTAACGTATGGAAAGTTGTTCAAAGGCTAAAAAAAAGAAATTCTTCTCAACTAGAAGTTGAACAAAAAGATCTACATAGGGAGGGACAAACCCAAACAGGGGGAGAGGCAAAAATGGTGGATGAATCGTTATAAAAAGGGTGTAAAAAATAAGGTGCACAATTTTTGAGGATGCTATATCATTTAAACAATCTATATAATGTAAGGAATCCTTTTATGATCAGTTCAACCTTAAGTACCCCTTTTGCCTTTTTTCAAAAAATTTCGGGTTCTTTCTTAAAATTTATGTTTTGTGTGGCTCTTGGGGTGGGGATTTGGATGATACCCCCTCCTCAGGGGGTCTTGCTCGATGGGTGGCGTGTCTTTGCTGTCTTTATATTTACCCTTGCTGGAATGATTATAAAGCCAATGCCTCTTGGAGCAATCACTTTATTGAGTTTACTTACATTAATTATCACAGGTGTTTTAACATTTGAACAAGCTTTTTCAGGGTTTTCTCAGTCTGTGGTTTGGTTAATAGCCGCAGCTTTTTTTATTGCAAGAGGCTTTATAAAGACAGGTCTTGGATTAAGACTTTCGTATAAAATTATGAGTTATGCGGGGGGAAGTACTTTAGGGCTTGCTTATAGCTTAGTTTTCACAGAGTTTTTACTAGGTCCAGCAATCCCATCTGTGACAGCAAGAAGTGGAGGGATTTTTTACCCCATTGTGGAGTCTTTATCCAAGGCATTTGGGAGCCATCCAGAAAGCAGTAGGAAAAAAATAGGGGCCTACCTAATGCAAACAGTGTTTCAATGCAGTGCAGTCATTAGTGGCATGTCTTTAACCGGAATGTCAGGAAATCCAATGTTAAAGACTCTAGCTCTTGGATTTGGGGTTGACATCTCTTGGTCTATGTGGTTTGTTGCAGCATTAGTCCCCGGATTAGTTTCAGTTACTTTAATCCCTTTTGTTTTATACAAACTTTACCCCCCTGAAATAAAACAAACAGAGGGAATGGCAGCAATTGCTAAGAAAAAACTTGAGGATTTAGGTCCCATGTCAAAAAAAGAGAGCTTTCTTATTACAGTCTTTATTTCGATGATCCTTATGTGGTGTTTTGGTGAAAAAATCGGAATTGGCTCTACAGAAGTGGCCCTTTTTGGGGTGATTATCTTAGTTGCTTTAAACATTTTAACTTGGAATGAACTTATGGAAGAAAAGGGAGCGTGGGATACCCTTATTTGGTTTGCCTCGTTAATCACACTAGCAACCTTTCTGAAAAAATTTGGGGTAACAGATGTTTTTTCCCAATATTTAGGGGGCTTTATTCAATCAAC
Organism: Chlamydiia bacterium; assembly: GCA_044359535.1. GTDB lineage: Bacteria > Chlamydiota > Chlamydiia > Chlamydiales > 2-12-FULL-49-11 > JAJACQ01. The sequence continues at coordinate 6,062 of JBIKLZ010000036.1, read as the reverse complement.
CCATTGGCAGCTCAGTTTTATCATGATTGCAACCATTTATTTTTATGCCCACTATCTATTTGCTAGCAATATTGCTCATATCACATCGATGTTTGTCCCTTTCCTTGTCCTTTGTATAGCTGTTGGAACCCCTCCAATGCTAGCGAGTTTAGTTCTTGGCTTTTTTAGTTGCATATTTGGTGGATTGACAACCTATGGATGTGGTCCAGCTCCGATTTACTTCGGATCTGGGTATGTATCAACCAAGGAATGGTTTTCTTTAGGGTTTATTATAAGTGTAATCAATCTTTTTGTTTTCTTTACAGTGGGATTTGCTTGGTGGCATTTTCTAGGGCTTACTAAAATAGGAGTTTAAAATCAAAGGGGTTTTAGAGGACAAAAAAGCTATTGGGGAACAATTTGGTTTTGAATATATCCCAACCCTACAGCCTTCATCCAAAGAAGTTTTAGAAAAAGTAAAAAAAAGAGCAGAAAATAGATTGCGACCCCTTTTTAGAAAGAAGGAAAATAAGTGGATCGCTTTTCTTTACGGAGAAAAGGTCAAGAAAATGGAGGAAGTTCCACATATCATTGACAAAGTCAATCCCCTTGTCGGTTTTGGTGTTTTTGCGACACAATCGATTCCATATTTAACCTACATAGGGGAGTATGCAGGGGAGTTAAGGGCTCGCAAACGAAAAACCGATCGATCCAATAATTATATTTTTGGTTATATGGTGGGGTTTTTTGGAACCCCTTGGATTATAGATGCCTCAAAAAAGGGGAACTTTACAAGATTTATCAACCATAGTTTTCATCCAAATGTAAATTCTAGGGGGGTTATTGTCGATGGTCTCTACCATATTATTTTTTTCGCAAATAGGCGTATTGAAAAAGGGGAGCAATTAACCTATGACTATGGACCAACCTATTGGAATAAAAGATCTTACCCTCAAGAATTTTAAATAAAGAACTTTTTATTGCTTTCTTCTGATTTAAACTCTATATAAGAGATCATATGGGTTATAACGTTGCGCAAAAATTAATCAAAAGCCATTTAGTTTCTGGGGAAATGAAAATTGGGGAAGAGATCGGAATAAAAATTGATCAAACCCTTACTCAAGATGCCACAGGGACAATGGTGATGCTTGAACTTGAGGCTTTAGGGATAAAAAAAGCTAAAACTGAAGTTTCATGTCAATATGTCGATCATAATCAAATTCAAGGGGATAACAAAAATCCAGACGATCATTTGTACCTTCAATCTGCGGCAAAAAAGTTTGGGATATGGTTCTCTAAACCGGGAAATGGAATCAGTCATATGATTGAGTGTGAAAAATTTGCCATTCCAGGAAAAACACTACTTGGTTCAGATAGTCACACCCCAGCTTCTGGGGGACTTGGACTTTTAGCAATCGGGGCAGGGGGGTTAGAGGTTGCTTTAGCTATTGCTGGAGAGCCCTTTTATACTATTATGCCTAAAATATGGGGGGTTAAACTTACAGGGAGGCTCTCTGATTGGGTAAGTGCTAAAGATGTGATTTTAGAGCTTTTAAGAAGACATAATGTTTCTGGGGGAGTGGGAAAAATTATCGAATATTATGGACCAGGTCTAAAACATCTTAGTGCCATGGATAGACATGTGATTGCCAATATGGGTGCTGAACTTGGAGCAACAACCACTGTTTTTCCTTCCGATGAACAAACAAAACTTTTTTTATCTTCTATGGGAAGAGAAAATGACTGGGTAGAAATAAAAGCAGATAAAGATGCCACCTATGATGAATATGATGAAATAGATTTATCCACTGTCGTTCCAATGATTGCAATGCCCTCAAGTCCTGGGAATGTGGTGAGGGTAAAAGACATTGAAGGAAGACCAATTTTTCAGGCATATATTGGATCTTCGGCAAATCCTTGTCCAAGAGACTTTGCAATAGCAGCAATGATTACTGATGGAAAAAGGGTCCATGAAAATGTTTCCTATGACATTAACCCCTCATCAAGGCAGTCGTTAAACTTTTTAATGGAAAAGGGATACATGCAAATGCTTACAAAATCAGGGGCTCGTATTCATCAAGCAGGGTGTAACGGATGCATTGGAATGGGTCAGGCGCCAGCTACTCAAACAATTAGTTTAAGGACAACTCCAAGGAATTTTCCGGGAAGATCAGGGACAAAAGAGGATCAGGTCTACTTATGTAGCCCAGAGACAGCGGCAGCTTCTGCTTTAAAAGGGGTTATTACTGATCCTCGGGATTTAGACATGCCCTATCCGGTATTTAAAGAACCAAAAAAAATGGAAATTTTCTCAGATCTAATTCCCCCTGTTGAAGATGGGCATAAAACACTTTTGATAAAAGGGCCTAATATAGGGGAGTTTCCAGAGTTTGAAAAATTACCAAAAAATATCTGTTGCCCTGTTCTTTTAAAAGTGGGGGATAATATTTCCACAGATGCAATCTCTCCAGCAGGAGCTGAAGTTCTTCCCTATAGAAGTAATATTCCGATGATCAGCACATTTACTTTTGGAAGACTTGATCCTCACTATTACCAAAGGGCTATGAAAGTAAGGGATAGTGGCTCTATTATTGTGGGGGGAGCTAACTACGGTCAGGGCTCATCTCGAGAGCATGCTGCTATTTCACCTCGATTTATGGGAGTAGCCGCTGTCATCGCAAAAAGTTTTGCGCGCATTCATAGGAAAAATTTGATCAATTTTGGAGTTTTACCCCTTACTTTTAAAAACCCAAAGGATTATGAGGAGATCTCTATGAATGATCAATTAGAGATGTTAGATCTACATTCAGTTTTACAAAGCCATCAACCTCTTAAAATGAAAAATATCACCACAGGAAAGGAAATTTTATTGGATCATAGCTTTTCAAAAAGAGAATTAGAGGTGTTGCTTTCAGGGAGTTTGATTGCCCTTGTGAGAAAAAAGCATGAAGTTTAAGAGTATAATTCGTACCCAAGAGAGGACACTTTAAAACAATCTTTATTTTGAAAAGACCCTTTTAACACCATACCCGATTCAAAAAGCCACTCTAAAATCATTGTACGGATAAATTCAATTTCTTCCACCTCATAGTCAGCACTTGTGTATTTCCACCCCCCTCCAATTTTTGTTAAAGAGGCTTGCTTCAAATTGTTTGTTGTTGAAAGATAGGTGTTGATAAACTCATCAAATAAAATCCACTCCCCTTGTTTTATCGAAGAAAGAGCTTTTTGTACTTCAATAATATTTCGGTCATGCTGATGAAATGTAAATGCAGATTTATGCGAAAGAGCATTATGAGGGTGTTTAAATGAAATCAATGTCCTTTTTCGAAGGGGGGTTTCAAGCCACTTTTCTGCAGGTGGGGTCTGTCTTAATCGATCATCTTGAACAACAAGTAAACCTAAAAGTAAACTTTTATTAATCACTTTTGCTAAATATAAAGGAGAGTGATTGTGTAAATCAACAACGTCATCGGGGATAGAATCTAAAAAGAAAAGTTCATCTTTTGGATTAAAAGTGACTTTTAAACAGCGCTTGTTAGAAAGGGTAAGAAGGGTCGACATATCCTTAATAAAGGAAAACTCACTAAGGATGCAATTTTCAACAAGTTCTTCTTTAATCGATACTTGTGAGTCTTGCCCCTTAAAATCCTTTTTTAGATACTCTTTCCATTCTATAAAAGCCGATAAATATTTTTTATACATATGGCCTTTCACTTCGTAGGTAGTACATAGGATAAAATGAAGTTCTAAAAACAGAATCATTTCTTCAAAAACAGTTTCTGATAAAGAATATTTTATCATCAGTTCTTGTGCGGGAAGGGATCTGTTTTCACTATTCATCACATCATTGACTATTTGTGAAAGGGTAAGATTGTCAGAGAGGGTTTCTTGTATATACTGTTTATATATTTTTGGAGTTTTAAAATGTTTATCCAAAATAGAGTTAAAAATATTATTAGAGGCCCTTGGGATATGGTACCAAGAGATTAAACAATGGATGGGAACGTGTTTTAAAACTTCTTTAAAATAGTCAAGGTTTGGGCAAAAATCGGGGTTGAATTTTTCTGTGATGATTTCCAAATATTTTCTAATTTCTTTATCAACAATCAGGTTCTTTCCATCTCTATGAAAAAGATGTAAAGGAGAAAGAGTTTGAAGAACAAGGTCCATTTCTTCTCCAAAACAACCTGTGGCCTCTTCAAGTTCTTCAATAAAGACCTTTAATGGACTAAAGAGAATTTCTTCTAAAACAGCAATGAGAGTTACTGACTGTTTTTCAAGAAAAAGTCTTGCATTCAAAAATCGTTTATAATCAAAGTCAGATAGGACAACTTTACAGGGGGTGGGTATATGAATATCTTGCATAGTGCCTTTTTTTGAAAAGAGTTTGCACTCTATAATAGGGTGAATATGGATTAGAGACAACAGATTTTTGCATAAAATTAGATTGCTCATAGAACCAAGTTTTTGCTATCATATCCTATAATCAAATAGCACCGGAAGATCTATGAATAAAAAATATAACCCAAATCAAATTGAGAAAAAGTGGCAAGAAAAGTGGGAAAAAGAGGAAACATTCAAGACAGAAGTAGACAGATCTAAACCTAAATACTATATTTTGGATATGTTTCCCTATCCAAGTGGAGCAGGTCTTCACGTGGGGCATGTAGTTGGGTATACAGGGACAGATGTTATCGCTCGTTATAAAAGACAAAAAGGATTTAACGTCCTTCACCCGATGGGCTGGGATAGTTTTGGCCTTCCGGCAGAACAATATGCAATTAGAACTGGAACTCATCCGCAAATCACTACAGAAAAAAACATTAAAACATACAAAAAGCAGCTAAAATCGTTAGGGCTTAGTTATGACTGGAGTAGAGAGATTGCATCTTCAGATCCAAAGTATTACAAGTGGACACAATGGATTTTTACAGAGCTGTATAAAAAGGGGTTAGCCTATCAGGATGAAGTGACTGTCAATTTTTGTGAAGAACTTGGAACAGTTCTTGCAAACGAAGAGGTAGAGGAGGGTAAGTCTATAGAAGGGGGCTACCCAGTGGTTCAAAAGCCTTTAAGGCAATGGATTTTAAGAATTACACACTATGCAGAAAGGTTGCTTGAGGATCTTGAAGATTTGGATTGGCCTGACCATTTGAAAAAACTTCAAAGAAACTGGATAGGGAAAAGTACAGGTATTGAGATTGATTTTAGAATTGAGGGATGTGATGGAGTTATATCTTGTTTTACAACAAGAGCCGACACCCTCTTTGGGGTTACGTTTATTGTTCTAGCCCCAGAGCACCCTATTGTAAAAGAAGTGGTTCAAAAAAAGTATAAAGCCACATGTGCAGAGTATCAAAAAGCAGCCTCAATGAAAGGGGATATGGAAAGAGCTGAGCTTTCAAAAGAAAAGACAGGGGTTTTTACAGGCAGTTATGTACAACATCCCATAACAAAGAAAAAAATTCCTGTTTGGATAGCCGACTACGTCCTTGTTTCTTATGGAACTGGTTGTGTTATGGGGGTTCCATCAGAAGATGATAGAGACAAAGAGTTTGCTGAAAAGTACGATCTTGAAGTAGTGGAAGTGATTTCTGATGATGGAAACTATATAGATGGAGACAAAGACAAGTTTTCCCTTAAGGGATTGACTATGGTAGAAGCAAAAGGGGTTGTCGAAGGCTATTTGGTCAACAATCAGTTAGGGAGAATGTGTACAAAATACAAATTAAGAGATTGGCTATTTTCCCGTCAGCGTTATTGGGGAGAGCCTTTTCCAATCGTCCATGAGGAAGATGGAGAAATAAGGCTTCTTAACTTAGATGAACTGCCCTTAACCCCTCCTGTAATGGAGGATTTTTTACCCTCTCCAGATGGAAATTCCCCCCTTTCAAAAATGAGAGGATGGGTGGAGGTCATTAACCCTGAAACAGGAAAAAGAGGGTACAGAGAAACCAACACAATGCCACAATGGGCTGGATCGTGTTGGTATTATTTAAGATTTTGTGATCCAACAAATAGTGAAGAAGCTTGGGGTAAAGTTTCAGAAAATTATTGGATGCCAGTAGATTTATATGTGG
>JBIKLZ010000003.1:0-96214 GCA_044359535.1 Chlamydiia bacterium | reverse complement strand
ATTTACCAATTAAAAGGGGAAAAAAGGGGTGATTCTGCTTTAAATCGGTTAATTCTTTTTTTCCAAGAAGAAAAATATGACGAGGTGATTGCTCACTACAAAGAAGTTTCATCCCTTTTGGAAAAGGAAAAAGGGCCCACTTTAGAATATATCATTGCTAGGAGCTATTTTTCTTTAGAATCCTATGAAGAAGCACATATTCACTTAGAGCAATTTTTGTCCTTTCAAGAAGGGTCTAAAGAAGAGATGAGAAATGCTTTACTTATGCAACTTTCTACTGCTCAAATTTTAAAAAATGAACCTTTGTATAAAGAAACACTTCATAAATTCTCCAATTCCTTTCCAAATGATAAACAGATCGCTCAAGCTGAATTTATTCATGCTATGCTGCTCAAAGAAATGGGGAACCCTTCTGAAGCTGAAAAAATTCTTGCAACATTGATTGAAAGAAAAAAAAGCACTTCTGATGATGAGCTCCTTTATCTTGAATATGGGCTTGTGTCCTATAACAATGGAAATTGGCCTTTATCTAAAAAGACCCTTACCGAGTTTATTTCAAAATATAAGGAGAGCAAACATTTATCGACAGCGTGGAAACACCTTTTATCCTCTTCATTAAACCTTTTAAAGGCTCATCAAGAAGAGGGGAAAAAAGGGTACTCTAAGGTTGATTTTCTCAATGACTTAAATAAAGTCCTCTCTCATAAAGAGCTTTTAGATCCACAAGAATGTATTGAATGTGCCTTTTTGCAAGGAAAGCTTTCCTATGAAATAGAAAAATATAACGATGCCCTTGTCTATTTACAATCCTTTATTTCAAGCTATGGACAAAACTCCCATTCATCTGAAGCCTACCTTTTAACTGCCCTTTGCTACCATAAATTAGGCTCTTCTTATGAGCAGTTTTGCACACATGCAGAAAAAGCCTTGACCTTGGATAAAAGCCTTGCACACAACGGGGCCCTTCACCTAGAACTTTTCAATGCCTATCTTACCCTTTCAAAAAATTCTGAAATGGAGAAAGTATTTACTCAAAAAGCAAGAGACCACCTTTTTACAGCCCTATCTCTTGGAGAGAAAAACATTAAGCTTGAAAACAAGCTGTGGCTTGCAAACGCCTTTCTTTTTGACCCCCTTTTAGAATCTAAACTCTTTATCGTTGATACAGAGCTTCCAAGTGATAAAGAAAGCTTTGATAGATCGTTTTCCCTTTATGAAGAGGTTCTTCTTGACACATCGTCGTCATTAATAGCTATCCCTTCAGAAAAACTATTCCTTGAATGGGAAGTGTTAAAATATGCCAACCTCCTTGGAAGAAAAAATGACCATGAGAAAAAAATACAAATATTAGGTGCTTTAATTGAAAAACAATCAAAGCATCCACAATGGGGATGGACAAGTCGCAAAGAAGCCCTTTTTGAACTGGCTAAAACTTATGAATTCCTCGGAGAAAATGACAATGCTTTAGAGACCTACACCTTTATTACCACCTTAAAACCTATCCAAAAAAGCTTTGTTGAAGAATATTCTCAATTTAGTGTGATGAGATTGGGCTTTGAACAACTTCCAAAGAGTCAAAAAAATGAAGAAAATAAAGGGGTTTTTACCCTTTTAAGTGCTCTAAAGGACCTTCAAATACAAAAAAACCCCCCTTCTGAACCCCTTCATCTAGAAGCTGCCCTTGAGTATGCTAAGATCCGGGGAATTCTTTCTAAAAGCAAGGATCCCCATGTAAACTACCTATTTTTCCTAAGTAGGATCCAAGAGGATTTTACCAATAAGCAAGACTGCATGTCTGAAAAATATGTCACTCAAACTCAAGGGAGCTATGAGTATTCAAAACTCTTTTCCCAGTATATGACATTTATTCAGGCTGAAAGTTTAAGGATGGAGGCGATGATTAAAGTAAAAGATAACCACATAGCCTTAAGTGTGGATGTCTCAGAAAAAGCAAAGCAACTGTTGCTTTCCCTAAAAAAGGAAAGGATGAGCCTTTATCTATCTAAAAGAGTCGATGAAAGTATAGAGTTACTCAAAAAAGGGACCCTTTTCTAACGATTAGGTAAACACCTCTCATGAATTTTAAGATCTTCATTCCCTTCTTAGCTCTTCTTAGTTATTCCCAGATTGTCCATGGAAAAGTCTCTGCTTTTCATCCTCCACTTAAAAAAGCTCCCCCAGCGCTGTCCACTTTTTCTTCTAAGCCAAGAGCCTTTTCCCCTTCTTTAATGGGTGTTGAGCTCCAAATAGAAACGCTTTACCTAAAAAAGGGGGACACCCCCCCCTCTGGTAGTATTGAAAAAATGAGCCTCCCCTTTTTAAGAGAGGACCTTTTAAACGACCTTGTCTTTAATCTCCAAAAGATCAAAGATCATGAACTCATCGAAGCCCTTTTTTATCCAAATGATCACACTGCGTCGACCTATGATCTAGAGCACTGTTTACAAAATGGGCTAAAAGCACCTGCAGTAAATGATTCACCCCGCTTAGACAAACGACTTGATTCCCGGCTTGAAACATTACATAAAATCGATTTAGTGAACGAAAAAATACCCCAAAAAATGTCCTCGCATCCACATCTTCCATTAAATAAAGGGCAACCCCTTTCTGGCAAGATCGGTAACAGTAGAGTGCGACAAAAATATTCCTTTCCTTCCCCCATTTCTTTACCTCCAAATGGGTTTTATTCCCTTTCTTCATATTACCTAGAGCAAGACGTAGCTTTTTTATCACAACTAAAAAAGCCCCTCCCCTCCCATATTTTAAAACCCCATATTAAAGACCCTTTTTTTTCACTCCCTTCACATATTTTACCCCTTTCACTCTCCATAGAAAGAAAAATAGCCCTTCATGACCCTTGTATTGGATACTTTTTTGAAATCAAAAAAGAGTTTTTTCACCCTTCAAAGGATCTACAAACCCCCTTCTTTCCAAAAACTGAATCTATCGATAAAGACTCTTTAAAAAGCTTTGCCACTTTCGCGCCCCCTAAGGGGACAAGAAATTATTCAATGACAAAATACCCTTTTCAAAACCAAAGAAAAAGGCACCTTATTGAAAATAGGATGGGTCGTCTTATAAAACATCATCAAAAGAGTTTTTCTACACTCATCCCAGACTATTCAAAAGTAACTTCTCTTTCTTCTTTTCTCTTAAAAAAAATAGATTCACACTCAAAAAATAAAACGGTGAAAGGGTCCAAGGTTGCCTCTAAACTCTGTTACACACACCCTGCGTTTGTCAAAAGCGTTTCATCCATTACCCCCAAAGGACGATCTCTTCCCCACCCATTTAATGCAACACTTTGCCCTACCCCCTTTAAAGACAAGACAAAGCCGATAGCAACAGTTCTTTTTAATAAAGTAACCCCTATTCAAGAAAAAATTTGTGTCGATTACACAAAGGATGAAAAGACACTCCTTACCTTAAGTGATGTTACCCTTCCTTCAAAATTTTACCCTACCCCCCCCCTTGAAATGACAGCGCCTAATCTATCTAAAGAAGTTCAAGTCAAAAACTGGAGGGTTAAAGAGAATTTCTTTCTTCTATCTGGAGGGGCAAAAACAGTTCCCACCCCCTTTTTTCCTACCCTATCTCTTCCCTTAATTGATTCACATACTCTTTCTTTTGAAGAGTCTTTGCTGGTCAATAGAACCTATAGAATGACCCAAGGATGGTTATTTAACCAGCCCTCCCTTGCTGAATTAAATACCGATTCTTTTTCAGATAGTTGTATATTAGAGACAAAAGTTTTATTAAACCCTTCATTAGAAGGGAACAACTTTTCTTGCAGTCTTCGATTGCAAGATGTTATGCCCCCTTTACCCGTCCATGTTTTATATGTATTAGACACCTCATCATCGATAGAAAGCCACAGATTTGCCCTCTTTAAAGAGGCAATCATCGCCTCTCTTGATCATCTAGATCCTACCTCCACCTTTAACATTGCTATCCTTTCAAAAGGAAAGGTACAGATGCTTCATGAACAAAATCCTCACCCCACAAGCCATGCAAAAGGATTTGCAAAACGCTACTTGAAAAAGGTTGATCAAGGGCAAAAAACCTCATTTACTGATGTAGTTGAGCTTATAAAAAAGGAAAAAACCTTAGCCTCAAAAAAATTGGCCCATACAGCCTGTCTCTTTCTTTCAGATGGGAAATTTGCAAATAATATTAGAGTGGATCAAAAACTTTTGAAAGATCTTACTGAAACAAAGAGTGAAAATTTTTCTCTTTACACAGCACAGGTAAGCGATGAAAATAACAAAGGGATGCTATCACTGCTTGCAAAGTTGCATCACGGATTTTCTCTACATACACCGACACATGCTTCATTCTCACGAAAATTTTCAGTCTTAACAAAGCATATTAAACATCCACTGATTCACGATGTACAGATCTTTTTTCCTGGTAATGACTCAACCCAAGCTTATATTTCCGATAAAGTGGGGCCAATTGTCCTTGCTGATAAAGCCTTTACCTTTTATGGGACAAGTAGCGAAAGAAAAAATTCTCGAGTCTTTATTCAGGGTCGCTCTGGAGATCGATGGATCAACATTCTAAAAGAAATTCCTTTAACCACTGCTAGAAAAGCAAGAAGCAGTGTGATTAAAAAGCTGTACGCTCAAAAAGCCCTTTTATCCCTTGCCTCTTTTGTTGAAACCTATGATGAACATGACCTTCTTGAAGCAAAAAAATGGGGTAAAGAAAGTGACTTAATTTTGCCTATCCCCTAATTATATTTATATAGTTTAAATTATTATCCCCCCCCTTATCCATTTACACCCTATTTGCCCCTCACTTTTTAGATCGGTGACTCTTTATTCCATCTTATGCTACACTTAAGCTATGACTTATATTTCCAGCGGAAAATTTAAAGGGAAGAAGGTTAAAGTTCCTAATACACCCCTAACAAGAGCGACAACTTCCTTTTCAAGAAAAGTTATTTTTGACACTTTGATGAGTAAATTAGAAGGAGCCACCGTTCTTGATCTTTTTGCCGGTTCCGGATCCTTGGGAATTGAAGCGTTAAGCAGAGGGGCTAACCATGTCATTTTTAATGACATAGGTAAACTTCAAATGGCAACGATCAAAGAAAATGTAGCCTTTTTTGGTATTAAAGACCAAACCACCCTTTTTCAACAAGAGGCGCTTAAAACCCTTAAAGACCTAGATAGCCATTTGGTGGACATCCTTTTTTTAGACCCCCCCTATTCAATAGATATTGACATTCTTAAGGCTATTTTCTCCCTCATTCTTGAAAAAAAAATTCTTAAAGAGGGAGGGGTGGTTTGCTTAGAAACCGACCCCTTGCACCAAACCTTGATAAAAGCCCTTCCCCTTTCTCCTTTTTCTATTTATAAAGAAAAAAAAAGAGGGGGTACCCTTCTTTTATTTATTTCGGCATCTCTTTAGAGGAAGGATTTACCCCCCCTTTGGTATCAATTGTCGATGAACAACAGTGCCCTTTTTTCTTTTTCATCGCTACTGATATCGCTCCCCCAGCAATAAGCCCCACTAGTCCAAAAATCAAGACGGGGACAAATATCCCAATAATTGTTAAAACAACCCCTGAAACGATCAGAACAATTTTGTCTCTGTAGATAAAATCAACAGCCCTATTAAACCATGAACCCATTGACCCAGAAACTACAGCCCCAACAATGGCAAAAATCATACATAAAAGAATAGACCAAACCATCATAGATCCACCCCAAATAAGGGTAAACATGGCTGTAACAATAAATATCACTGCAAGCCCTATCTCTGTTGCATAACGCTTTGCTGTTCCTTCTAACTCAGAAACTGTAAACCCTTTATTTTCCTTTCTTTCTTCTTTATTTTCCATAACATTCCCTTATTTCCCTAAATATTTAACCCTTTATATTACCGTTTAATTAGTTTTTATTTTTTATTCAATCTGTATTTCAGGTTTATATTGATTTACAAAAAATTAAATCCACCTTATACTGCAAGCTTCAATAGGTAAAAATTGGATCCTTATGATTGTTATTGGTATACCATTCAAAATATGGGAAAAAGTGATCCGCTATTTTTGCATACTTTTTTTTATAATACTTTCTATTTCACCCCTTTTATTTCTTTTTAAAGACATTTTACTCCCCTCTGCTTATGAGATGGACAAAGCTACCGGGGGCAAAACCCTATCTAAAAAATCCTTTAGTCTATCCTTTTTAGATAAAAACCTTCCCCCAACCCTCCCTAGTCCCGATATATCAAGCTATTTAAGCTACCTTTCTTTCAACAATAGACCGGATAACAAAGAGAGTTTTCCCCCTATCCTACTTTCTTCAACTGACAACAGAATTCAAATTAGCTTAAATGAAAGGGTCTATCTTCGCTCTAAAGATTTAAACCACATCGAATTCACATCGGCTACAACCCCCTACTTCATCACCCCTATCGCCGTAAATGAAACAGGACTTACCCTTAAATATGAGTGCTTGTACAAAAATAAAGAAGGGGCCGAACTCTATCACAGAAGTGACCTTGTTTTTTTACCCAAATCAGAACCCTCCTTTGGTAGCCTAGACCCATTTTCCGAAGAATCCCTTAAATCCCTTAATTCTGCAAAATTTTACCCCCCTGATAAGCTCATTTCTCTACTTGGAGGGAAGGAATTTTCTCCCTCTAAAGATCTTTCAAGGCTCTTTTTCCCTTTAAATAAGGAAAAAGGGATGCTCCCTCTAAAGGAAGGGGATCAATGTAGTTTTTCGGGTGGAAATTGGATCAAAAATCCAAAAGACTCAAGAAATGCCCCCTTATTTATTGTTTCATCAATGAAAAATAATGAAATTTCTGGAACATTTTGGAGTTCAAATGGGTTTTACAGTCAAAAAATTAACATACCCCTTCAAAAATCATTGAACACCTCTTATCAAACCTTTGCTTTTGATTCCCTTTACAAAAGAAACAATGAGACTGTCATTTGCAAATCTGAAGGAAAAACGTACATTCTTAAAGAAAATGATTGGCTTGTAAAAAACCCCCTTTCTTGGGCTCAACTCCAAGGGATTTCTGAGTTCAATGATCTTATGGATTATAAAATTTTTAAAGAAATTCTTGTGTTTGACTGCATTGAAAAGGAGGAGGAGGATGAAGTTTTTATTGGCTATATTTTTGATGAGAGTCGATCTAATTTTAAAAAATTGCAAATTCCCCTTAAAAAAAACACTCCGTTAAGGTATAGTAAATAATGTCCACAGATAGGTTCTAATTGTTCAAAACATTCTTTTCTATTCTTACCTTTTCCCCTCTTTTCTTTGCTGCTTTTGCATACACCATTGAAGAAAAAAGGGCTCAGCTTATCGAAAAAGGGAGCCTTACAAAAGAATCATCGGCAGAAGAAAGGAATAAACTTGTTAAAGAAGCCTATGAAAAACTTGAAGATGAGTACTCTTTAGCAGCCACAGCGATGATGGAAGATGGCAATCAAGAGGCTTTTGAAAATTATGTTAAAAATATAGCTTCTCTTAGAGAAGAGCTTTCTGATCTAGAAAATGGATGGAAAGAAGAGCAAAGTTCTGAATTTAAAGAGGGTTCAGAAACTTCAGGGATTTGGGATTTAGGGGAAATTTCTATCTCAAAGCTCATCCTTGAATATGGAAGTTGTGATTTTTTGTATAGTATCCCCCCAGAAATTGCCTCTTTAAAAATTTCTCTTCATAGCCTCCTTACGATTCCAAAAGAAAGCTGGCCTAAGATGATCGAGCTTATCTTAACTCACAACAATATAGGGATAAAAAAGCTCAACCCGTTTGCAAAGCAATTGTATTTTTTAAAAGAAGACTATACAAATGTTGAGGTGATCACCTCGTTAACATCTCACCTTGACGCAATTGATGAAAACACACGGATCATCTTTGTCTACACCCCCCCTATAGAAAATATTAAGACCTCTTTTTATTTTTTAGATAAATTCAAAAATCCTAAAAATACCTATGTCTATCAAGTAGGCTCAAAAATAGCCATTGTCGGTCTTAAAAGAGATATTTCAAAATTGATCACTCTTGCAGAAAATGTCTGGGATAAAGGGGAAGAAAGGGTCTCAAAGATCCTCTCACCTCAAAAAATTTCTGCTGATGATGCTGTAAAACTTTTAAGCTCCTACTTCGGTGGGTTAACCGATTATTCCCGACCTATGGCTTCTATGAAGGGGGGAAATGGGATATCAGCATTTCCTCTAAAAGGGGAAAATAGCCTCATCATTATTGGCTCACTAGAAATTGTTGAACAAGCTGAAGCCTTGCTTAGGAAAACAGAGTGTCAAGTCGATGATCCAAGTGAAGTCACAATGTACTGGCATAATTGTAGTCATGCAAGTCCAGAGAGTCTTGCTGAACTTCTTTCAAAAGTTTACCTTGCATTACAATCTACAGAGATTGCAAATTCATCTCTTCCTTCTACAACACAAATGACTCAGCCTCCAAAAAACCCAACTCCACTTCCAGCAAGTCCTTCACCGCAACAAGGCTATACCCCTCAAAATCAAACCAATATCTTGCAAAAGCAAGGAGGAAAAGGCTCTGTCCATTCCGATCATTTTTTCCCATTCCCCGCATCCCACTCTTTACTCATTGTGGTCAGAAAAGATACCCTCCCAAAAATTAAAGAAATTCTTAAAAAGCTCGATACACCTAAAAAAATGGTTGAAATAGAAGTATTGCTCTGTGAAAGAAGGGTGGGAAATAATTCCAGCAGTGGGATAAACCTACTAAAAATGGGAGATAGCGCTTCAAATCGTTCAGAAAGTGGTTTTGGATTTGATGGAAGTAAATCAGGGGGCGGAATTATGGAGTTTTTATTAAAAACAACAGCCCATTATTCAACAGCTTTATTCGGAGGTGGAGGAAAGTCCATCCCAGCAATAGATTTAAGTTACACCTTTCTTCTCTCCCAAGAAAATATTATGGTGACAGCTTCTCCATCAACTACCACTTTAAACCAGATGCCCACAACCCTATCGATTACCGATCAAATATCCATTAACAATGGGGCAACCATTAAAGAAAAGGAGTCTATTCAAAGTTATTCACGCGAGGATTTTGGTATAACCCTAACCCTTACCCCCACAATTCATGAACCTGAGGGCGATGATGGAGACGGACAGCAGTATATTACCCTTGAAAACAATATTCAATTTGACACCATTCAATCCAACTCTAACGACCGACCAAGTGTTCATAAAAGACACATTACCAACACTGTTCGAATACCAGATGGGCAAACTGTAATCATTGGGGGTTTAAGATCCTCAAAAACAGAAGAACTCAGTCATAAAATTCCTTTCCTAGGGGAAATCCCCGGCTTTGCTAAAATTTTTGGTTCATCTAAGACAAGCAATATTAATAATGAAATGTTTATTTTTATTAAGCCCAAAGTAATCAAAGATCCTTCGACAGATCTATTGAGAATAAGAGAAGAGCGGCTCAAAAAACGCCATGGGGATTGTGAAGAAATCCTAATGAAAATGAATGAGTCTAGGAAAAATGGCCAAAAAATCAGCATGAAAAAGAGTCTTGATTTGATTTATGGAAATGGCATTAGCTATGAACAAACCCTCTAACCCCTCTGTCAACTTCACTAAAGAGTGGGCAAACACCATCGGTTTAGACTATATTGAAGATTTTTCCCCCTATCCCTACATCCAAGAAAAAAGGGCTTTGCTCCCCTACACTTTTGCATCCCAACATACCCTCCTAGCTCTTGGTTTTGAAGAGGGAAAAACCCTTGTTGCTATTGCTAATCCTTATGCCCTAGAGACTTTAAAGCAGGCCCGCTTTTTATTAAAGACTCCAATAAAGGAAGTTCTTGCCTCCAAAGAGATCATTGATAGTCATATTGAAATGTTGTACTCAGAAAAGCAAAATTCTTCCTTTCAAGAGACCCTTTTTAAAGATCCTCAAAACACACACCCCACAGTGGATAAAGAATATGACCTTTTAGAAGAAGCCTCCTCTTCATCTATTGTCTCTTTATTAAACACTCTTTTGATTGAAGCCCTTCGATTAAATGCCTCTGATATTCATTTTGAGCCCACAGACACCCATCTTTTAGTGAAATTTCGTGTTGACGGGATCTTATTTACAAAGCACACCCTTCCAAAACAAGTTGAAAGTCAGTTGATTACCCGTTTAAAAGTCCAGGCAGAACTAGATATTGCTGAATCAAGGATGCCTCAAGATGGCCGTATAAAATTAAAAATGGGTTCAAGAGAAATTGATTTCAGGTTAAGTTCTGTCCCTGTCATCTTCGGTGAAAGGGTGGTATTGAGAATTTCTGATAACAACACCGTTTTGTTAGGTTTAGATAACCTTGATTTAAGAGAAACGCTCCTTAATCAACTCCGTAGAGACATTCAAAAACGTCAAGGGATTATTTTAGTCACAGGACCAACAGGAAGTGGTAAGACAAGAACTTTATATAGTGCTCTTACCGAAATTGCAGGTAAAGATCTAAATATTATGACCATTGAAGACCCTGTTGAAAATAAACTTCGTGGAATGGCTCAAATCAATACCAATCATAAAAGGGGGTTAACCTTTGCTAAAGGATTAAAGCATATCCTCCGCCAGGACCCTGATGTGATTATGATTGGAGAAATTCGTGATAAGGAAACAGTAGACATTGCTATTGAAGCCTCTTTAACAGGCCACCTTGTCTTTTCTACCCTTCATACAAATGACGCCCCATCGACAATTATCCGACTCATTGATATGGGTGTTGAGCCCTACCTTATTTCCTCATCTCTTATTTCTATTTGTTCTCAACGCTTAGTAAGAAAGATTTGTCTTGTATGCACTAATGATTGCTCTTTAAAAAAGCAGTGCCTTCACTGTTCTTCTTCTGGCTACAAAGATCGAAGGGGTATTTATGAATACCTTCCCATCTCTGATCCCATAAAAAAGGCAATCACCTCCTCTGTTGATGCAATGACCCTTACTGAAATTGCTCGGCAAGAAGGGATGAAAACCCTTTATGAGGATGGATTGTACTATGTCGATAAAGGGATAACAACCCTTGATGAAATTAGACGTGTCACCTCTCTTCCTGAGGACTATTAATGGCCATTTTCCGCTATAAAGAACTGAATTTTAAAAGAAAAGGGTACCGCTTTATCGATGCAGAAAACCTTGAACAGGCGAAAAAAAAACTCAATGCTTTAAAACTTCTTGCTACAAATATCTCTGAACACACTTCCTTTAGAAAACAGTTCACCCTCAATGCAAAAATTGTTTTATCTATCACAAAGGATCTTTATTACCTTTTACATTCAAATCTTCCTTTATATGAAAGCCTTATAACCCTTGAAGATAAGTACAAAAACACAAAAGCCTACCCAATGATCTTGGATTTTTCCGATAATGTAAAATATGGAAAGGCTCTTTCTTCTAT
This sequence comes from Chlamydiia bacterium, assembly GCA_044359535.1. GTDB lineage: Bacteria > Chlamydiota > Chlamydiia > Chlamydiales > 2-12-FULL-49-11 > JAJACQ01. The sequence goes on along the minus strand of JBIKLZ010000003.1, from coordinate 84,799 downwards.
TATCTCTCAATATACTTCGACCTTTAATCCCATCTACGTTTCGATGATCAAATCAGCGGAACAAAGCGGTCGCTTAGATAAAGCGTTTTTTGAAATTTCCACAATGATTGAAACAAATGAAAAATGGAATAAAAAAATTAGAGATACCCTTTTGTATCCATCCTTCCTCCTTTCATTTGCCTTTTTCATCCTATTTGGGTTGTTTCTTTTTATCATCCCCTCAATGGGAGAGCTTTTTGAAGGGAGAACTCTTCACCCCCTTACCCATGCAGTCCTTACTATCAGTCATTTTATGACCTCCCATATTCCTGAACTATTAGGTACATTTCTCTTAAGTGCCCTTGGAGTTTTTCTCTCTATAAAGAACAAACAAAGTAGAAATTCAATAAAAAAATTTTTTTATAAGATAAGGATAATTAAAGATCTTACAACTAAAATAGCAATTGTTAGATTTACAACAAGCCTTTATAACTTATTAGACAACACAGTCCCTATTCTTACAGCCTTAGAATTATCAAAAGGGTCTTTAAACCACCCCTATCTTGAAAAGGATATCGATAAAGTCCTTGTCTTAGTAAGGGAAGGGGAACTTTTTTCCAAAGCCCTTCAAGTTTCAACCCATTTTCCTCTCCTAGTATCAAAAATGATCTCCACAGGGGAGCATGCAGGGGCTCTTGCCCCAATTTTAAGACATATTACATCCCTTTTTCATGAAGAAGTACAAACAGCACTTGAAAAATTTACCGCTTTATTGCAACCTATTCTCCTGTTACTGATTGGTTTGATTGTAGGGGTTGTTCTCCTTGCTGTTTTAATCCCTTTAACAGATGTTTCAAGTTTACTCTAGGATCTATATGAAAATAAAAAGAAGAAATCCCTTAACAATTATTGAAATAATGATTGTGATATTTATCATCTCTATCGTTGGAGGGGTAATGACTCATAACATGAAAGGAAGCCTTATTAAAGGGCGCGCCTTTAAAACAGAAACAGCCTCAAGAGAGGTCTATGATATTTTATCCCTTGAGCTTGCTGGAGGCTCTTCTATTGAAGAGGTTTTAAAAGATCCAAGTAAAGTATTGATGGATTCTGGATTGGTAAAGTCCACTAAAAAGCTTTTAAAAGATGGTTGGGGAGAAGACTTTCATATCCTTCCGGTGGGGGATAACGATTTTATCCTTTTCTCTAAAAAATGGGTTGAATACCTGACTAAAGAAAAAGGGATGAGTGCCGAAGAAATTGAAGAAACCTATCCATGGGCCTACAACACAACTATTGTACTCGATGATCAAGAAACATCGTAAACACTCATTTACTCTTATTGAACTATCTGTTTGTCTAGCCCTACTTCTTACTCTTACCTCGATTTTTTCCTTTTTTGGTTACGATACCCTTAAAGAGTTTCGAAAAAGACATGGAAAGGCAGCATTTTATGAAAGTCTTTTAACCCTTACCCATGAAAATAGCCTTAAAGAGAATCATCTCATGCTCCTTATCTCTCAGGAAGGAGACTATATAAAAACAACTCTCGGTGGAAACACAACTGGGTTAAACATTAAAAAGATCCCTTCTTCATTTTATACAGGGCTAATATTTGAAGAAAATGGAATTTATGCTATTAAGATCACCCCAACAACCCTCCCCTCAGAAAAAAACCTTAAGCAATGGGTGATCGAAAATGATTGCCTCTATTCATTTTATGTGGATTGAAAACTGTTTTGGTAATGCTTTAGAAGGAGTTGTGCATTTTCTTCACCCTCTTTTGCTTGCCTTAAAAGGTTCCCATAAAAGCCATAGTCATTTGTATTGTTAATTTTTTGGAGCAACGTTAAAGCCGTATTAAAATTCTGTTCTACCCCATACCCATTCATATACATCAAGCAACAAAATGCTGTAACTTCTGTATCCCGTGGAGTTGAAATAGTTAAAGATTCAAATAATTTAAATGCTTTTTTTGGGTTTTTTTCTAAAAGAACTGAATCATCATCAAATTTTGCCCCATAATAGTACAACATAGCAAGGGTTTTTTTTGCAATATCGACAATTAGACCCAATTTTTGTTTGTCTTCAGGGAATTGTTTCGCATAAAATGTCTTTAGAACAGGTTCCATTGGATTTTCACCAAAACCTATAACCTGATTAAGAATCTCTATGGATTTAAAAGAGACAATCCCATTTTTGGAATAATACCACACCCTTTGAATCACTTGATCAGCAGTACTGATTTCTAAAGGTTTTTCAATTGATTCGATATAGGGTCTAAATGGGTCTAAATCGGATGAATGTATTCTATCTACTTTCATAATGAATACTATTATTACAAAGACCAGTATTTATATCCAGCTCTTTTTTAGAAAGTAAAGATGTGGGAAGTGAAGCTCGTTAGAGGTTACTTTGGAAAACTTTGCTTTTCTATTCGATTATCCTCTTCATATCTTTGAAAAAGTTTTTTTCTTCCATCATCAAAATACTTATTAAAGATCCCATGCTTCAACCCTTTTTTATATTCGGCTTCAAATATCAAAATCCCATTTTCATTAAAATTTTTGCATTCCCCATGTAACAGGCCCTCTTTATAGTTTTTAGTATGCTTGATCGACCCATCATGAAAATAGGCAATTTCCTCTCCCGTTGGTTTTCCTTGAGCATAATGCATCACCCTTTGAAGTTTTCCATCTTTATAGAACTCCTTAGTTGCCCCATGTAAAAGCCCTTTTTCAAAATAGGCCTCTTTTAATAAAACCCCATCGCTATTATAGTAGGTAGCTTTTCCTTCAATAAAACCTTTCTCACATTGATAATTTTCAGCTAAAGTTCCATTTATATGAAACTTTTTTAAAGGTCCGTGAAGGCTTCCAGCTACATTATACCCCTCAATAAATTGGACAAGTCCATATTTTGGGTGGAGGGGATAAAATACTTTTAGGATCCCTTCGCGCATCCCTTTATTAAAGGTTCCCTCTGAAATAGATCCATTCTTATCTTTTGAATAATGGGGACCATCTAGATCTCCTTGATCATAATAAGCCCTTTCAAGGACCTCCCCCTCTTCATTATAGATCTCTTTTAACCCATGAAGCCTATCATTTTGATAGGTACATCTGTGGCAAATAGCGCCATTGTGAAAAAATGCCTTTTGCTCTCCATCTCTTTTTCCCTCACTATTGTAGTTTTCACACACTGCAACCCTTTTTTGTTTTTCATCAAAATACTTGTATTGAGCCCCCACTAAAAGACCCTCTTTGTAGCTATTTTGATAGGACATATTTCCACTTTGATAGTAACCTATGGCCTCTCCATCTAGTTTCCCATCCTTATAATTTTCTATCGCTGTAATCCCTTCATCGGTAGCATAATGGGTTGATGTTCCATGTAAAAGACCATTTTTATACTCTTGAGTATCTGAAATTTTTCCCTTATCAAAATATTTGATCACCTTTCCATCTAATTTTCCCTCACAATAGTTTGCCTCAAAAACAAGGTCTCCTTGTGGGGTATGGGATAGGTACTTTCCATGAAGCTCTCCATTTTTATAAAATGCAGAGGTTGCAAGGATCCCATCTTCAAAATAGACCTTAAGGTCACCCTCAAGTTTTCCATCTATATAAACTTCTTTTCGAACTAATTGGCCATTTTCATACCATGTGGAATGCTCCCCTATATGAGTCCCTTCAACATAGTGCCCTCTATACTTATACTCTCCACTTTCAAAAAATTCTTCGGCCTTTCCATGAAGTTTCCCCCCCTTAAAATGAAGCGATTGCTTGATCTTTCCATTATCATAGTAAGTGATAAACTCCTTTTCGAACTGTTCATTTTCCTTAAAGTATTTAGCTATTAAAAGCCCTTCTTCATTAAATTCTTTGATGTCTTCTAACAACTTTCCTTCTTGATCATAGTTGGCTATGTATAAAATTTTCCCATTACTGCTTTTGCGGATGTGTTCAAATATAGCAACCCCATGACAAAATTCGCCGCTTGCTACTATTTTTCCACTTTCTTCATACTCCACACTCTTTCCATGAAGCTTATCATCGATGTAGGTCTCGTAGCTTTTTTTAGCTCCATTTGAAAAAAAAGTAAGGTGATCTCCATGTTTTAGACCCTTTTTATAGCGCTTGGTCGCTTTGACAACCCCATCTTCTGAGTAAAAAATAAGGGCCGCTTTTGTATCAGTATCATTTAAAAGCCCCCCGCTATAAAAACTATAGGATTCAATAACCCCTGATTCATACCAACTGATAGAAATCCCTTCAAGCAATCCATTTACATAGGACCCTTTTTGCGCCCTTTTCCCTGATGGGTGGTACCTCCATACTTCACCCTCAAGCTTACCGTCTATGAAAAATCCTTCCTGCTTTTTTAGATTCTTTCCGGCATACTCGACATAGGAGCCTGATAAAAGGCCATTTTTGTAGTGAGCTACAATCTCTTCAACACCCTCTTTAGTGTACTTAATAAACAGTCCATCTTGAACCCCTTTATTATACTCTTTAACACTTTCAACCGATGACGGGGCATAAAATGTTATCGAAGGGCCGTCCGGAACAATCTTTGTAACCCCATTTTCCTCAACAGTGGTTAGATCCTCTTCAAGGACGACAACCCCAGTATTGGAAAATAGATAGCGTTTCACTGCAACATCCTTTCCATCTATTTTTTGTGTAAATAAGACCTCTTCATCATGACCATTTTGATGTCTTTTGATAACCGTTGCTTTCCAGTCGATGACTCGTTCTTTTAAAGGGGTTTTTAAGGTATACTCAGCAGCAAACACTGCTGTTGAAAAACAGATCCATCCTATTATTACCCTTTTTATACCCATAAGAACCCTCTACGTAGACTTTTGCAGTTAATGGGGGGATTATAAGGATAGAATCCTATAGAATCAAGATATTTAAAAAAGTGTAGAGAAAAATTTAAGAGTTAGGATTTCTTCCACACCGTTTAAACAATAAAAAGGAGATCTCTTTATGATTTCCCCCTTCTAAAGGTGTTACCCTATGTTGGAAAAGGAGCAAATCGTGGGAGCGCATCATCTTTTTATACCCTTCAAGATCTCTTTTGTTAAAAGAAATCTCACTTAAGGGTTCGGCAATAAGAAACCACTTGCAACGCATATTTCTAATCACTTCATGAATCCTTTCTTCCTCAAGCTCGGATAAGACTCTGCATGCAATAACCATATCGGCACTGTAAATGGTATTTGTCGGAAGGGCAAAGGTGTAGTCAAAAAAGGTATTTCTTGCAATCTGTAAAATAGTTTCATCACTATCTAAACCTAAATAATCCTCTCTAGCAAATCCTTTACAGAGCTTTCCATCCCCACAGCCAAAATCAATGACATTTTTGACCCCAAAATCTTTGGTTATTTTCCCAATCACTTCAGAAAATTCGTGGACAGAGCCTTTTTCCCTTACACAAGGAGCAATCTCTATAAATTCAGCAGCCTTTTTCATCCCTTTCATCCCTTTTCATTACTTGAAACAAGGATTATCTTGCAATAAGATAGTTCTCCAAAATCTTTTTATGCCCTGATGAAAATGGGTATAAAAAAAGCTCTTCTATAGAAATAAGTGTGTAACCTTCTGGGCATCTAATTGTTCCAGAAAGAGAACAAAAAAATGGAAATAAATAGGCTTTATACTTTGTAAACGATTGAACAATCATTTTTCCTTCAGAAATAAGGTGGAGTGTGCATGAAAAAAGGGTTTGAATCCCTTTTAAAGGATCTAAAGAGGGGTCCATTTCTAGATAAGGAAATTCCACTAATCCTTCCATAAGCCCTTTTTGCCCCCTTTTTACAACAATTTTTCCATCCATTTCTATAATAAAGACCCTTCTATAAAGTTTTTCAACTTTTTGTCTTTGCTTTACAATAGGGAGGACAGCTGTCAATTCCTCATTAAAAGCGACACACTTTTCCTTTATTGGGCAAAAATGACACTTTGGCTTTTTTGTACAATAAGTGGCGCCAAGCTCTATAAGAGCTTCAAAGGTGAGCTCACTTTTTTGAAAGGGGAGAAATTGATCTAAAAAATGGAGAATTCCCCCCTCTATATCTACCCTTTTTTTATGCCCGTAATACCTTGCAATGACTCTATTGATATTTCCATCTGCACCTATTGCCCTCTTTTGAAAGGCAAAATGGGAAATAGCTGCCGCTGTATAGGGGCCTATTCCCTTAAATGAGAGGATATCCTCATAATCAGAAGGAAATGTTCCGTTAAACTCTTCAACCACCCTTAAGGCAATACCTTTCAAATTTCTTGCCCTTGAATAGTACCCTAACCCCTCCCAACACTTTATCACTTCTAGATCTGATGCTTTTGACAGGGTTAAAAAATCTGGGAATGTTTCCATCCAACGAAGATAATAGGGCAAAACAGTAACAGCTTGTGTTTGTTGGAGCATAATTTCTGAAACAAGGACAGAATAGGGGGATCTATCCCTTCTCCAAGGAAAGTCCCTTTGCTCTTCTATAAACCATTTATTTAGCTCCTGTGAAATAGTTGTCTCCTTTTATAAAAAAAGGAAATGATATAAGTAGAGGGTGGAAAAGTCTAGTTTTTTTACCCCTCTCTTGTTATAAAACAGTCATGAAGAATATTGCAGCCCTTTTATACGGAAGAGATGATGGACATATCGATCATATTGTCCCGATAAGCTCTTTATTAGGGATTCCTCTCTATATCACCTCTAAAACCCTTTATGAATGGATTAAAGAACAATACATAGAGATTAATGCGATTTATATCGATCCAAATAGTGTTGCACAAGAGATCACAACACATTTTTCAACCCTTATTACAACCCTTCCTAGACAAATCATTGACCCCATCTTTTTATTTGATGAACTTACCCTTAAAAAAAGAATGCGCACCTACTTTCTCCCTCATGGAGCCTCTGACAAAAAAAATTTGTCGCCCCTTATTCATGAAGATCGTCTTTTAATTTATGGGGAAAAAATGAAAAAAATGCTCCCAAACAACGTCCTTGACAAAACAATCTATGTAGGCAATTTTAGACTCCACTATTTTTTAAAACACAAAGAGTTTTACACCTCTATGGTCGAAAAAATGTTTAGCTTTTCAAAAGAGGGGAACCTCTTGTATGCTCCCTCTTGGGAATATAATGTTGAAGATTGGATCACACATTTGATTGCTAAGAAGCCAAAAAAATTCCATCTATTTATAAAGCTTCATCCAAACACCTATAAAAAGGGCTTTTTTTCAGCCCTTAAAGTTAAATATGAATCTACCGATAGGGTGACCTTTATTGAGAACTTTTTCCCTATTTATCCCCTTTTATCAAAGATCGACGCCCTTTATACAGATCACAGCTCAATTGGCACTGACTTTTTAATCTTCAATAAACCCCTTTTTTTTACTGAACTCAATCAAAATCCACTCACTCAATGTGGAGTGGTTGTAGATAAAAAAGACCCCTACCCGCATCAAGAGATCTCTACATATGCAAATACAAGAAAAGAACTCTATGAAGATGTATTCAAAATGTAAACCCGATTTACATCGGAGGTAATATTGTCACCTTTCTTAAGTCGGAAAACTCCGGCAGAGGTATTTTAGCTTCTAGATCACAAGAAACTGCCCCCTCTTTTAATGGAAAGACCTCTTTAACATAACCGACAACTAATCCAGAGGGGAAAACTCCATCAAGACCGGTAGTTAAAAGAAGATCCCCTTTTTGAAATAAGGGAATCTGAGATGGATCATGAATGGATTTTGGAGGTCCCTCTTCATCGCCAAAATCATAATTAAACCCTACCCCTTGAAGAGTAAGGGACCTTGACCTCCAAATAGGGGTGCTACTTCCCATCATATACCCTTTTGCAAGGTAATAACTTTGATCCTCATTATTAAAAGAAGAAATAAGAGTGTCTAATTGGTCAATAACACCGCTATAAAGGGTATCTCCATGAATTTGAAGGAGGTCTTTAAGTTGTTTACAAGCGTTATGAATGTAGGTCTTTTGCTCCCCACCCCGAACACATCGAACGGCAGGATTTACCCTTGAATCGGTGATGAGTCGAACAAGGCTTTTCCCTTTTTCAACCTTTTCAACAACCCCAACAAGTTGATTTCCAAAAATGACAGGGCTATTAATAGCAATAATTTCCCTTTTATAGAGGGCATTGTCTTTTGAGCCCACATCGACCCAAATGGCACTGCTCCAGTTTGCTGGATCTCTATAAATGACATTACAAGGAATTTGCCATTTAGCCTGATTCAAAAATAAGACCATTTCCTCAAGGCGGCGAGCATAAAATGAAGAAAAAGCCTCTTTGTTTGCAACGTCATAAGCAGAGCATTTTTTATAGATCTTTTCAATATGATCGGATGAAAGTAAAAAGGCAGTGGCCGCTTCAATTTGTTTTTTTAAATGGGCATTTTCCTTTTGTAAATCTGAAATTTCTAACGTTTTTGGATCTATAAAAGAGGCCGCAAACAGTTCTTCAAAGCCAAAGAAAGGGCCTTGGAAGCGCAATAGAAATGGGGGCTGAAAATTAAGGAGGGCAAAACAAAAAATCCCCAAAAGAAAATAAGAAAGCCATGTCCTTTTTTTCATTTAGAGTCCTTTTACCTTCCTTATTGAATCAAGAACATAGTCAAAGCTGCTTTCTTTAAGTCCTGGAAGACTAATTCTTCCTGATTGAGTCATATAGATAGCATACTCTTTTTTTAATTGATAAATTTCATCCCTTTTCAACGGCAATTGACAGAAAAATCCATGCCCTTTTTTTATCGTTAAGATCACATTTTCATCAAAAATCGGGGCTAAGGCATCGGCTAATTTATTTCGAATGGCATTCATTCGGTCCCTTTGTCCACTTAATTCATCTATCCAAGAAGTCTTAAGTTTTGGATTACTAAGAATGGTCTTAATCACAGATGAACCATGCGAAGGGGGGTTTGAATAGTTAACACGAACAAGACGATTTAAGTTACTTTGAACAAGCTTAGCCTGATCTGCATTATCAAAAATTCCATAGAAGGCCCCCACCCTTTCATTGTACAATCCAAATGATTTTGAATAGGAATGGGCGACAAAAAACTCATGCTTTTCTTTTAATAAAAGACGGATGAGCCACGCATCCTCATCGATAGAATGAGCAAACCCTTGATATGCAGAATCAATAAAAGGGAAAAGGTTCCGTTCTTTCAAAATTGTGGAAAGCTCTTCCCACTGCTTTTTAGTAAAATCAACCCCTGTTGGGTTATGGCTTTTTGCTTGAAGGAGGACAACTGTCTTTTTTGGGAGGCTTTTTAAATGATTTGTAATGAGAGAAAAGTCAAAAGCCCCTTCTAATTGAGGGTAGGAGAGGGGGGTATAGCCTAAAGCATTGAGAATTTGAAGGTGGTTATCCCATGTTGGGTTAGAAAGAGAGACGGTAGAAAACCCACGCTTTTTTAAAAATTCCCATCCTAAATGTAAAGCAGAGGTCCCTCCCACAGTTTGAACCATGGCCATTTTTGATAGATCACACTCTCCAAAAATAAGGTGGGCTGTTTTTTCTAAAAAAACCCTATCTCCAGCAATACTTAGGTAAGATTTTGTCGTTTCTGTCTCGATGAGCTCTTTTTCAGCTTCTTTTACACTTGAAAAAATCGAAGGCTTTTTTTCATTTTCTCCGACATAAACGCCTACTGTTAGATCTATTTTAAAAGGGCGAAGATCTTGTTGATACTCTGTTTGGATCCCAAAAATAGGGTCTGTCCCTGGATCTTCTAAATTATCGGTAATAGTCATCTTCCCTCAAAAATACATGTGGAGTGTAACGGGATCGAACCGATGACCTCAACGCTGCCAGCGTTACGCTCTACCAACTGAGCTAACACCCCATGATGAGGAAAAGTATAAGGAAATGAAGATATAATTTCTATAAAAAATTGGTTAACCATGGGTATTTTTCTCAATAGCTTCTAAAAATGCTTGAAGCTGTCCCGCTCTTGTTGGATGTCTCATTTTCCTCAATGCTTTTGCTTCAATTTGCCTTACTCTTTCTCGGGTGACTTTAAAGTGAAGACCCACCTCTTCTAAAGTTTTAGGTTTTCCATCCAAAAGACCAAATCGTTCAATAAGGACAGTTCTTTCCCTCTCAGTAAGAGAGTGCAAAACTTCATTCATTTTTTCTTTCAAAATAGAATAGCCTGTAGCATCAGCTGGCGATTCAACTGTTGTATCCTCTAAAAAGTCCCCAAATTGGCTCTCTCCACTATCCCCTACTTCCGCTTGCAATGAAATGGGGTGTTGGGCAATTTTATAAATTTCTCGAACTCTTTCAGTGGATAAACCCAATTCTTTAGCAAGTTCCTCATGAGTGGGCTCTTTGCCTGTCTCCATCATCAGCTTTTTAGCCCCTCTAAGAACTTTATTGATGGTTTCAATCATATGAACAGGGATACGAATGGTCCTTGCTTGATCAGCAATTGCACGGGTAACAGCCTGCCGTATCCACCATGTGGCATAGGTAGAAAATTTATAACCTCTGCGGTATTCAAATTTTTCTACAGCCTTCATAAGACCCATGTTTCCCTCTTGAATAAGATCTAAAAAAGAGAGCCCTCTATTGGTATATTTTTTTGCAATAGAGATCACAAGGCGTAAATTTGACTCCACCATCTCCCTTTTTGCCTCGCGGCTTTTATCCATCCACCGTTGAAGCATCCGTACATCTTTTTTAAACTCATCAATTGTCCTTCCAGCAGCAAGCTCTAACCTAAAAAGCTTTTCACTTGCGGAATAAAGCTTTGCTTTTGCAAATCGATTTTTTTCTGCTCGAGGGGTAAGGTCGGTAATTTCTTTTTCAAGACTTAAAAAAACCTCGTAGCTGGATAAAACCACTTCTCCTAAATCCTCAACAATATCGTACTTAAAATGCATTCGCCTAAGGTAGGCTTGAACCCGAATTCTACTTTTTTCAAGCTCTTCTAAAACTTTCACTTTTTCAATTTTTGAAATTCCAGCCCTTTTAGACTCACGAAGATAACTTTCTAATTTTTCATCTTCCCCTTGCATAAGGACATAGAGCTTTGGAAGGATCTCGAAAAATTTCTTCTTATCAGTAATTTCCTTCTCCGTAACAATTTTATCAAAACGCTCTTTCCCCTTATTTAAAAATTCAATCATTGAAAGGGTTTCACCAATTGCATACCTGAATCGAAGAATGATTTTTTCAATTTGTATTTGAGCCTTTTCAATACGTTTAGAAATCTCTACTTCCTCTTCACGAGTAAGGAGGGGAACTGATCCCATCTCCTTTAAATACATCCTTACAGGATCATCAGAAGAGCCTTCACTCCTTTTTGGAGCGGCATCAACCTCTTTTGCCTCTTTTTTTCGCTCTTTTTGACGATCCACCTCCACTTGATTCAATATTTGGATGTCCATACCACTTAAAAAAATCAATATTTGATCGATTTCTTCAGCAGAATCAAAACTCATGGGGAGAATGTCATTGATTTCCTCATAGGTGATATAACCCTGATCTTTTGAGATCGCTACAATCTCTTCAATTTTTTGCTGATATTGAGGATCAAACGTTTTTGCTTGATAAGAATCGGACATAAAAACCTATACCCATAGAGGAGTTATGTCATCCTAGCATTTCAATTAAAAATTGTAAATTAGTAAATAAGTTTTCTAAGGTTTTTTTAGAACCCTTATGCACACTTTGCTTTATTAGCCACTTCTAAAAATGCTTGGAGTTGAGAAGATCTTGTCGGATGTCTCATTTTCCTAAGTGCTTTAGCCTCAATTTGCCGCACCCTTTCTCGAGTCACCTTAAAAGTGACACCCACTTCCTCGAGGGTTTTAGGCTTTCCATCGATTAAACCGAATCTTTCAATCAACACTGTCCTTTCTCTTTCTGATAGAGAAGATAAAACCTCATTAATTTTGTCTTTTAAAATTGTATACCCTGTCGCTTCTGAAGGAGATTCGGCCCCCACATCCTCTAAAAAGTCACCAAATTGGCTATCGCCAGCTTCTCCAACCTCTGATTGCAATGAAATAGGGTGTTGAGCAATTTTATAAATTTCTTGAATGCGATCGGTACTCATCCCTAAAACTTTAGAGAGCTCTTCAGGACTTGGTTCTTTCCCTGTTTCCATCATTAATCGCTTTGCCCCTCTAAGGACTTTATTGATTGTTTCAATCATGTGAACAGGGATACGAATGGTCCTTGCTTGATCAGAAATGGCCCGTTGTACAGCTTGCCTTATCCACCAAGTAGCATAAGTGGAAAACTTATATCCCCTTCTGTACTCAAATTTTTCTACAGCCTTTATAAGGCCCATATTCCCCTCTTGGATCAAATCTAAAAACGAAAGGCCCCGATTTGTAAATTTTTTTGCAATAGAGATCACCAATCGAAGATTGGATTCAACCATTTCTTTTTTAGCTTCTTGACTCTTATCAATCCACCTTTTTAACATTTTTACATCTTTTTTAAACTCAATGATAGATCTTCCTGCCGCCACTTCCTTTTTACGAAGCTTTTGCTGTGCTGAATACAGCTTTGCTTTTGCAAATCGATTTTTCTCTGCCCTTGGAGCTAGCTCTTTAATTTCATTTTCCAATTTCAAAAAGATTTCATAGCTAGATAAAATGACCTCTCCAAAGCTTTCTATAATTTCATAGCGGTAATGAAGTCTTCTAAGATAGGCAGCTGTCCGAATCAAACTTTTTTCAACCTCTTCAGAAATTTTTGCTTTTTCAATTTTTGACAGGGTTTCATCTTCTAAAAGAGTTAGGTAATGAGAAAATTTTTCATCCTCAGTTTTCATTAAATGAAATAATTTAGGGAGGATTTTATTAAATTGATTTTTATCATTAATTTTCTTTTCAGTAATGACCCTATCAAACCTTTCTTTACCTTCAATTAAAAAATGGATAATTGAAAGCGATTCTGAAACTGAATATCTGAAACGAAGGATAATTTTTTCTGCTTGACTTTGTGCTTTTTCAATCCTTTTTGAAATTTCAACCTCTTGTTCCCTAGTAAGTAGGGGTGAAGAGCCCATTTCTTTTAAATACATCCTTACTGGATCATCGGTGGCCCCTTCAGATCTTTTAGTAGAGAGTCCCTCTTTAGCTTCTTTTACCCTTTCTGCCCTTTTTTCGACCTCAAATTGGTCTAAAATTTCAACATCCATTCCATTTAAATAGATGATAATTTGATCTAGTGCATCAGCTGAATCAATGGATAAAGGGAGGGTATCATTGATGTCTTCATAGGTGATAAATCCTTGATCTTTTGCAATAGCAACGATCTCTTCAATTTTTTGATGATATGAAATTTCAAGCAAACTTTGCTCAGACATAATGGTTGAACTCCTTTAGAGCAAAAAGGGTACCATCTTTACTAAATATTGTCTATCGCTCATAGTAACTTCCCTTATGGCTAAGGATTATATTAACAACAGACTTCACCGTACAATTCAAAACAAAATCCTTTCTATCATTGCCTCTCCTGATGTTGTTCTAGAATATAAAGTGGGATCTCACATTGCAGATGTCTATTGGCCCTCCCAAAAAACTGTTTTTGAAGTTCAATGCTCCCCTATTTCCCTTAATGAAGCAAAAAGACGGACAGAAGATTTTGAAAAATTAAACCTTAATATTATATGGATACTTCACCAAAAAACCTTTAATAAGAAGTACATGTCAAGAGCCGAAATGTTTTTGCTTGGCCATAAAAGGGTCTTTTACTCCAATATTTCCCAAGCTGGAGAGGGCATTATTTTTGATCAAGAGGAGGCTCTATATTTTAATAAGCGTCTTTACAAAAGCCCTCCTAACGAAATTTTTCTCCACCTCCCCTACAAAAAAGCCTTTTCAAAAAGAACTCTTTTCAAAGGGGAGCTTAGATCCCTTAGTTGGATAAAAAGAATGAAAGAAAACCCCTATATTTGGAAAATGAAGGGGAAATATTTTCAAAAAAGGATAAAAAAAATCCTTTATTATTACTATACAGCCTTTAAGTGGCTTGTTTCTTTAGGTTAAATATTTTTTTAATTGTTCAAAAAAAGTAAAAAAAACGAACCTTTTCCCTCTCTATAAGGAAAGAACTAGATTTTTCTTTGACAAAATCTCTCTTATGGCTGTATACTTTGTCATGAAAATAACTTCACTAGAAAAAATTCTTTGATTTAAAAGAGGTCGTGCGATGGCAGAAGATAAAAAAGACGAAAAAAAATTTCCTAAAAGAAGGCCCACAGCTGCAAAGCGTCACCTTCAAGATGAAAAAAAGCATTTAAGAAATAGAACTTGGAAAAGAAGAATCCAAACTCTAAGAGCTACCTTTTTAAAACAAGAAACTTCAGAGGCAAAAGTCCCTCTTCTTCAAACTTTCTACAGTTTGTTAGACAAAGCTGTTAAAAATAAAGTGATTAAAAAAGGTAGAGCTTCTCGCCTAAAGTCACGTTTTGCTAAAAAAGTATAATCTACATTTAGTAGGCAGCGTTTATACTAAAATTGCATCTCACTTTTGAATCAAAAGTCCCTTCTAAAGGGGCTTTTGTTGTTTGAATCCCAATATCTATTCTACCATTAACATAATCTAAAAGCTCATATCTTAATCCAGGTCCTAAACCTATTAAATAGATGCTGGATCGATCCATCTCATTAGATCCTTCTGTCCAGCCGTTGCCAACATCTAAAAAAAAGGCGCCGCTACATCTATCCAGCGACTCAAATTTTTGTCTCACATATTTTAAAAGCGATGTTTGTGGGCTCCTTATATCTATATGGATTAGACACGCATGATCCACATGTGCTGAACAGTTTTCATACCCCCTTACACCCTCAATCCCACCTAAGGGATATTGTTCCATCGGTATTAAAGCAGCTGTGGCTATTTGTCCATAAAAGGAAACTTTTCCAGAAAATAGATCCTTAGCTTTTTCATTATAACTATAACTGCCCCCCCCTTTAATTACCCCAAAAAGTGGATTTGCTCCCTCTCTAAGGGCATTATAGGCACTTTTTTCCATCCCCCTTCCAATCTGCCAAGGTTGACCTAAAAGAGTCAAAAAACCCTCCATCTTATGGGCTTTATGATCAAAATGTCCCTTATATTCCAGAGCCATTTGAACCATTGTGACAAAGGTGTGTGAAAAGCCTAGTTCATTTTCTGAATAATTACTATTTGTCCCTTTGTAATTCAATCCCATAGAAAGGGTTTGATCCATACTAAACGATTGGGGGGGAAATAGATCCACCCTTGACGAAAGGTGCCACAGCACCCCTTTATTTTCAGCGTATAAAAGCTCTTCAATTTCCGGCTGGGTAAAAATCCCCTCTCCAACTACTTTAAAGCGGCAAAAAGAAAAAAGGGGGCTTAAGTACTCTAAAGAAAAGGATTGGTAGGAGGAAAAATCTCGCGACCCTTTGTATGAAAAGGCAATGGCTTGATCCAAATTTAACATGTTTCCCCAACTAAACCCACTATAAACCCTTCCATATTCGGTCATTTTATACCCACTATTATCTGTCCCTGCATAAAAATGGATCGGGTTTTTATCCTTAACAATGAGTTCTATATCGGTTTCTTCTACCCCTTTGCCTTCAGAATAGATAACTTGAGCTTTCTTCCATGGACTTTTATTAATATCTTGTATCCCTGAAACAAGAAGATCGGTGTCTAATGGGGCATTTTCTTCTAAAGGAATGTATTCTAAGTAATGCCCTTTTGGAAACCATACATTTCCAGTCACCTTTACCTTCCCTACTTTAGATTCAAGGACCCTTACAACCACAACACCCTCAAAAAACTCTTTTTCAGAAATACTTACCTTCACTTGTCTTGAACAGTGCTCTAAAAAATAGCTCTTAATTTCTTTTTTACACTCTTGTATATCCTTAAAAGTAAGCGATTTTCCTAATACTTTTTCTCCAAGGCGTCTTGAAAATTGGGTTTGAAACAAAAGATCATGGGGCGCTTTTACCCTATAAAAAAGGACATCCTCTGTTGTTTTTAAAATGTAATCAGGGGGAAGGTGTTCATCTCCAGTAATGATGAGCCCATTCACCTTATGGAGAATCACCTCTTGATTATCAATATACCTTTCTTCTGTGGCTCCTAATAATAAAGAAAAAAAGAGAGTAAAAAAAAGCTGTATCTGTAGAAATTTCAAAACCCTTTACCAAAAAAAATCTTTACCCTAGAATATATAACAACCAGCCTCCAAGTCAATATGAAAAAAATCTTCTTTTCATTGCTCTTTTTTTTCTCTCCTCAATTGATTGCTGTAGATAACGACACATTGAATTTAGAAGCTTTAAAAGAGTGGATTGCAACAAAACGGGCTTTAACCATTGATGAGCGGGGCGGAGCCTTATCCATTAGTGCTGACATTCACGTCGAGTACATTGCCCTTTCTGAACAAAAAAATGGGGTCAAGTATTTAGGATCCCAATCTTTACACCCTCTTATTGCAAGTGATCAATTTGATATTGAATTTAATTTTCTCCTTGATTACAGAACTGATATGACGTGGGCCTCCTCAAAACTTGAATACGATAATAACATGGGAATTTATGGGGGCACCTTTGATGGTCTTACTCTCGAAAGGGCCTTTTTTGGCTTTCGCCTTTCTGAAACCGATGTCTCCACAACAGATCTTGAATTTGGACGACGTTTTTTAAGTTATACCTTTGACTCCCAAATCCAATTCGGCGCATTAATGGATGGTATTTTACTCCTTTACAACAGGACTACTGAGCTTTATGGTGATTTCTACCTTTATGCCGCACCCTTTGTAGTCAGTGAAATTTTTTCCCATATTTCCTTTGTTGTTGAAACAGGACTTTTAAATATTTATAATACGGGCTTTTATGCTAAATACTCCTTAATTGATTGGGCCACCCATGACTATGAAGATGAAAGGATAAACTATGCCTATAACTATTTAAATAGCCAATTTCTCCTTGGTTATCGCTTTCAAAATCCCTTTTTTGATGCTGTAAGTGTTGCTTATGCCGCTTTTTTATTTAATGCCCTTGCTAAACCCTTTGAAATTCTTGATAACCGCCTAGATAACCTTGCTGGCTATATTGGTATTTCAATGGGGGAAATTAGAAAGAAAAATGATTGGTCTTTAGATTTTAATGTCCAATTTGTCCAACCTCAAGCCATCCCTTTCATGGATTTTTCTGGAATTGGTATCGAAAATCCTGATAATATTGGCCTATACACCCTATTTGCTAATGGTCAAGGGGCAGCAACTATTAGAGAGACAGCTGTAGCAAATAGCAACTACTGGGGTTTTAAACTCTCCTTTCTCTATGCTTTACAGGACACAATTACCCTTTCTCAAAGCTTTTCCTTTACACGACCTCTTATGGAAATGCATAATAAATTTGATTTTCAAAAGTATAAACTTGAGCTCATCTATGCTCTTTAATTGGGGTTTACTCTATGCATGAACCCTTTTTAGATCTCTATAAAAAAGGATTTCTCCCCGGCCCCTATGAAACTTTGGAAAAATTTTTAAAACGGGTGGCAAAAACTCGAGAAATAGCCTTAAACCCCTTAAACACCCTTCCAAAGAAATGGTTTAAAAAGGCTCTTTTTATCCCTGTGGATAGGGGGTATATTTTACTTAAAAATAAAAACTATCGCTTTTTTGAGGCTGCAAGGACTACTATTATTGAAGTAGAAAAGGATCTATATATCCCTGTAATTCATGCACCCTCAAAAATTTCTTCCTTTTTTGTTTCCCCAAAAGAGGTGATGGCTCATGAAGAAATTCATGCTAGGCGTGTTCAATTTGATGAGCCTAAATATGAAGAGATTTTAGCTTACCGATCTTCCTCTTCTATTTTAAGAAAGTGGGTGAGCCCTTGTCTATCTACAAACAAAGAAATCAGCGCCTTCTTTCTAGCCCTTTTTCTCACCCCATGGTCGTTAATCCCTTTGTTTTGCCTTTTTTTTGCATCCCTTACCTTTACAGCTATTAAACAGTTTCGCGTCTATAAATGTGTACGCACCTTAAAAGAACTTTCAGATTTTCCTGAGGAGATTCTCCTTTCCATGACCGATGAGGAGATCACTTTAATGAGCAAAGGAAGGGTTGATAAAATTCATTGGTCTCAATTTAAATGGGAGTTTATTCAAGAATGTTTCGGAAACATAGCCTAAAAGTCCTTTTTGTCATCCTTTTTCTTTCCCTCTCCTTTCTATATATGTACAAAAGAAGTAAGAGCTTTACTTCTCCCCCACCTAGTTACGAAAGCTATTTAAAAGATACCGATTTTATTTTTCTTTCTCACTATAAAGAAAGTGATCGAACCTTTCATCAAAAGCTAGAGTCAATGTTTCAACAAAACTATGATAACTATGAGATCTATCTTTTCATCGATAGGGATCACCCTCTTGAGTTGGAAAAAGTCCATATTTCGGCAAAAAAAAGGGGTAAACATCACCTTTTAACGATTGTAGAAATCGATCAAGAGACCCCCATTTCATTAGCCCTCATTGATCGGTTAAAAGAAATGAAAAAAGAGAGTGTTCTTATTTTTTTAGGAGAAAATTGCCTCTTTACAGATACCTTTTCTTTACACCTCTTAAACACTTTCTATCAAAAAAGCCCCTCCCCCACCCTTTTTTATGCAAATTTTATCAACTTCCCCACCTTTTTAAAAAATAGCGCTCCATTAACCTATAAAAAGTGCAACTTCAAAACAATCTATACCGACGCTTTAAAAAGGGTCCCTCAAAATATGGAGGCTAAAGCCTCTATAGATCAACTCTTTTCTTCTTGCGCTAAAACTAGTTCTTTAAAGACCTTGTGCATCGACGACCCCTTTTATTTACAAGTTCGATGATAGGCCCCAGAAATATTTAATCCTTTCCTGTACTTTGCAATCGTCCTTCGAGAACAAATAATTCCTTCATGTCTAAGAAGTGTTTTAAGAATTTCATCAGGGTATGGAGCTTTTTTATCTTCTTGATCAATCAATTTTTTAAGGATCTTTTTGGCATTTTCAACACTTTGATCTACAAATGGCGTTGCTGTAGGCCTTGAAAAAAAATAGCCTAGAGGAAAAAGCCCCATGGGGGTTTGGATATATTTTTCTGATAAAATCCTTGATAGGGTGCTTTCAGAAATATTAAGCCCCTCTAAAATCCTTTTTCGTGTTAGGTTTTTCTTTTCTCCCTCCCCTAATAAAAAGGAGCCCTGCTCTTTTACAATAATGCTAACAATCCATTCTAATCGATTCTTCCTTTGATGGAGTTGATGAATAAATCTTTTTGCATCTGCAATTTCTTTTGGGGAACCTTTATGGACTATCCTAACTGTGGGGTAACACTCCTTAACAAACTCTAGTTTCCACTTTTTATCAAATGAAAGGATCATTTCAGGGGTGATGTAGTGTACATAAGACTCTTGAAATACCCTTCCTGGAAAAGGATTTAAGGTTTTTATCACACTAAACGCTTTTTCTACCTCATCGATGGAGACCTTTTCAATATGAGCAATTTTCTTTAGATCTTTATGTAAAAAGTATCTATACCCATGTTCTAAAATGTTAGCGGCAAGAAGATGCTCTTGATTAAGATTCTTAAGTTGAACAAAAAGTGATTTTTGAACAGATGGGGTAGCAATACCCACAGGATCAAGGTGCCACATCTTTTCTACAACAGGGGTGATTGTACCATCATAAAAGCCATTTTTATCTAAACTTGCTGCAATCTCTAATGCTTCCTTTTTTTCGCTTGCATCAAAGCTCACTTGAATTTGAAACGCTAAATGCTCATATAAGCTCTCTTTTTTTACATAGTCAAGTTGATCCCCCCCTCCTTTTGACAAAGTAAAAGCCCTAGCCTTAAGCCCTCGATGAAAACGGCAGTACTCAAGGACAAATTCAGAAAATAAAGAGCCAGGTAATGTATGCACCTGTTGGACCATATGTAAATCAAACCCTTGGAGGAGATTTTGTTCTACATAAACGCCCGTTTTTTGTGACATCTTCATATTTTCTTAATAATAAAAAATGAAGAAAGAGTAAAGAAAATCTTTATAGCACTGTTAATTTTGCATACTTTGCCACAAGGGTCCGAGTTTGAAGATCTGAATCAAAAACAACATCATAGGTGACCCCATAGGATGTTTCATATACTTTTACAATAAACCCTTTGCCAAAAGTTCTATGGCTTACCCTTGATCCATCTTGAGCCTCTATAGAAACCTCATTTTTTATAGAAATCTCATTGCCTGCAATATGTTCTTTGGGGAGTTCTTTTAAAAATCTTGAAGGGGTAAGAATTTTTTCAGTCCCCCATAAAAAGCGTCTTTTTGCAAAAGTCATATAGAGCCTTTCTTTTGCCCGTGTCATCCCCACATAAAAAAGTCTTCGCTCTTCTTCAATCTCCTCATAGCGATTTTTTGCCCGAATATGAGGGAAAACATCCTCTTCTAAACCCACAATAAAGCAGAGTCTAAACTCCAAACCCTTTGCATTATGGATAGTCATCAAAGAAATCCTATGTTGATCTCCTTCACTATTTGTTTTTTGACCGTCTAAACAGACATCTTCTAAAAATGATTGAAGGGAGCCTTGATGCTCCTTATCATAGCCATCTGCTTTTGAAATCAATTCATCAATATTTTCAAGTCGATCACCCATTGAATCCTTTTCTTCTGATAAAACAACACTGTACCTTGAAAGCGCATAGACTTCCCTAATAAGGTGTGCAATGGATTTTGACTCCATAGCAATTGTTTGAATACGATCCATCACATTTAAAAAGTCTTTCAACCCTTCAAGAGCGGTGGTTGTTAATTTAAACAATGCTTTACCAGCAAGAGCCTCCCTTAAAATATCTATGATGGATTTTTGACTCTCCCTGCTTGCTGAAATGATTTTTTCTATAGATTTTGGCCCCAACCCCCTTTTAGGCAAATGGATGATGCGTGAAAAACTTACTGTATCAAAAGGAGCAACAATCATCCTTAAAAAGGCTAATATATCTTTGATTTCCTTTCGTTGATAAAAAGAGAGCCCCCCAATAATGTGATAGGGAATTTTTTGTTCTATAAGGCTATCTTCAAACATCCTTGACTGAGAATTGGTTCGATAAAAAATCACAATCTCTTGTGGTTCTACCCCCTCTTTTAAGGCTTTTTTAATCTCTTGAACAACAAATCGACTCTCTTCATATCCATTTGAAAAAGGGTGTACATAGACCTTTTCCCCATCCCCTTTTTCACTGTAAAGATTCTTTTCATACAGCCGGTCATTTTTTTGTATTACATAGTTAGCT
Organism: Chlamydiia bacterium; assembly: GCA_044359535.1. Classification (GTDB taxonomy): domain Bacteria; phylum Chlamydiota; class Chlamydiia; order Chlamydiales; family 2-12-FULL-49-11; genus JAJACQ01. The sequence goes on along the minus strand of JBIKLZ010000003.1, from coordinate 63,507 downwards.
GCAGATAAAATATGGGATGTGCTTCGATAATTTTGTTCAAGGGCTATTACATGTGCCCCTGGAAAATCCTTTTCAAAATGTAAAATATTGCTGATTTTTGCCCCCCTCCACGAATAAATGGACTGGTCAGGATCCCCCACAACAAAAATATTTTTATGTTTTGAGCATAACGCTTTACAAATAAGATATTGAGCATGGTTTGTATCTTGATACTCATCGACTAATAGATACTTCCATCGATCGGCATAGATTCTATGTAATTCCTTATCTTGTAGAATTTGGACAGTAAGAGAAATCAAATCATCAAAATCTACAGCATTTGCCCCTTTTAATCTTTCCTGATAGAGGGCATAGACCTGGAAAAAAAAGGCTCTTTCCCCTTCTGAAGCGAAGAATAACTCTTTTGAAAAATGGGATTGTGGTGATATCAGTTTAGATTTAGCCGATGAAATGTTACTTTTCATCTCTTTAACATCTTTTTTTTCCTTTTTCCCCGTAAGTTCGACCATAACTGCACCGATAAGGGACTCAGAATCCGATTGATCAAAGATTGAAAAGTTATTGGTATATCCAAAGTGGTGGATCGATTCACGAAGAATTCTTACTCCAAGGGCGTGAAACGTTACAGTTAATGGAGGGGTAAGAGCCCTTTTTTCCAACCTTTCCCTTAATTCAGAAGCTGCTTTATTTGTAAATGTAAGGGCAAGTATTTCATGAGGAAAAACACCATTTTCAAGTAGGTGTGCAATTCTTTGAACCACAACAGCGGTTTTTCCAGAGCCGGCACCGGCAATAACTACAAGAGGTCCATCGATATGATAAATAGCTTCAAGTTGTTTCTTGTTTAATAACATTTTTTCAGACATACTTTGATTTCCTTGCAAAAAGGGTACGCGATATGGTTATGGGATTCAAGGTTTTTCTCATTTTTTTCCCCGCTTTTTTATGCGGAGGGAATGTGACTTTAGGGATTGACACCTTTCTTGCAAAAGAAAATAGTAAAAACTATCACAATAAACGGATAGGTTTAATTTCAAACCATACAGCTGTTTCTAAAGAAGGGAAGTTAACCATTGACCGCTTGCTAGATGAGTCCTCCCTTTCTATTAAAGCCATTTTTGCCCCTGAGCATGGTTTTTTTGGAAATATCGAGGCAGGCAAAACTATTGACCACACTCTTTATAACGGCTCAATACCGATCTACAGTCTTTATGGGGAAACAAGACGGCCCACAAAAGAGATGTTAAAAGAGATTGATGTGTTGGTTTTTGACATTCAAGACATTGGGATAAGGCCCTATACCTATACCTCCACTTTGTTTTACTGCATGGAAGAGGCAGCAAAATTTAATATCGAAATGGTTGTCCTTGACCGTCCAAATCCGATGGGAAACTGCCCTTTTGATGGCCCTATGTTAGAAGAATCGTTTCGATCTTTTGTCGGCTATATCAACGTCCCTTATTGCCACAGTTTAACCATTTGTGAACTTGCCCTCCTTTTTAATAGAGAGTATAAAATTGGATGTAACCTTAAGTGCTTTTTGATGGAAGGATGGGAGGATAGAGCCGTTTTTAAAGAGACAGATCTTCTTTGGATTCCAACTAGTCCAAATATCCCAGAACCTGACACCCCCTTTTATTGTGCCACAACAGGGGCAATTGGAGAGCTTGGATGTGTAAGTATTGGCATCGGGACAGCCTATCCTTTTAAGGTGGTTGCCGCCCCTTGGATAGATGCGAAAAAATTTTCTGATACATTAAATAATCAAAAACTCCCAGGGGTGATTTTTACCCCATGTTTTTTCACCCCTTTTTCTGGAGCGATGAAAAACACCCTCTGTAAAGGGGTTAAAATTCATATCACTGAAACCTCTTCTTATAAGCCGATAAAAACAGGTCTGATGCTCCTAGGGCTCCTTAAATCTCTTTATCCAAAAGAGATGAACAAACATCTTGCATCTTTAAAAATCTCAAATAAAGAGATGTATAACAAAGTCAATGGGAGCGAAAAGTATTTTTCTATCCTTTCTAAAGAGAGCTTTCCTGCCTATAGTTTGATTGAAGCCTCAGAAAAAGACCACCGTTTTTTTGAAGAGATCAGAAAAAAATATCTTTTTTATTGTTCTAAACCACATTAGATCTAAACTACTAAAAAAATTGACATGTATTCACCCTTTCTTTAAAATTTTTTTAAAAAAAAGGAATAAAATGTCATCTTCCCCATCAATATCCCCACCCCCTTTTACCTTTCCAGATAAACTATCCCGCCTTACCTCTTATTCAACGACATATAATAAAGGAACAGGAGTTACATTCATAGAAGCATCCTCTTTTTTGAATATAGCAAAATCTATGCTTAAAAGTGTATCTCTTATTGATCCATCTCAAATAGATGATGTTCATGTTCAAATAACAATACACTTTGCTATTCATCTTTTATCTACTATTTCTAACTTAGAACAAGATGGAAAAGCGGCATATACTTTAGGCAAAGTTTATATGACCAAAACATTTGGAAAAGAAAACCTCTCTTTATCAAAGAAATATTTTATGATTGCAAGGGATAAAGGTTCCATCCCCGCTTTATTGTATGTTGCTCAATTCATTCTGTCTGAAGATTCTTCTGATTCTGAAAAAGCTTTTGAATGTATCAATAAAGCAATAGAATATTATAAAAAAGCTCCTGATTTAAAACACTCTTTAACAATAGATCATCTCCTTAAACAATGCAAGGCGACAGAAAAGGTTACCTCCCTTCGCTTAGAATTGATTCATAAAATCTTATGCCATCTTAAGTCCCCTGAAGATGCCATACATACATTCAAAAGAAAAGCTGTTAAAATCTATTTAGGAATATATGGAAACTCATTTTTAAATATTAAGGCAGCTACCTCCCTTTTAACTACGATGAGTGGGGATGATACAAAAAAATTATGGGAATTAAAATGTACAAAGGAGAGTGAATGTTTAGTTCTTCCATAGGTTCGGGTGCCACGTCACCAACAACTCCACCAATAACCCCACATCAAAAAAGAGTTCATTCTCCCGATCCTGTCACTGACACAAAAATTCAGGCGGTAGCTCAAAATTTTTGGGACACGTTTGAAGCTCTCCAATCACGACTTAACGTTCTGCGTTTAGTTGGAAAAGTGCATAGAAGCAAGCCCCCCTTTATAAAAGAAGTAGAGACAATTATCACTTCTCTTAACAGTTTATTAATAGATTCAAATAAAAGTCTTATTTTTAACACTTTAGGTGAGATCTATAGTTGTTCTAGTTTTGGAAAAGAAAATTATCCTCGTGCAATAGCTTATTATGAAAAGGCAGCTGATCTTGGTTGTTTACAATCCCTGTTAATTCTTGCTAACTTTTATTTAGACCCAACTTTTTCAGAAGGAAATATAACTTTCATTCCAAAAAGTCAGGGGAAAGCTCTTGAGTACATAAATAAAGCTATAGACCATTGCACCGATTTTTACGCACCTCAAGATCTATATTCAATAGCTCAACTCCTTTTTAAGATAAACCCTACTGAAAAAATTGTAAACCATATTATAAAATTGCTTGATAAGGTGATTGAACATCCGAGTACCTCAAAAGAAACTCGAAATACGAGCAAACAACACCTTGCTGAAATCTATTTAGGAGTCCCACTACCCATATTTTTCAATATCGATAAAGTTCTTAAAACTTTAGAAAGATTAGATGCCCCCTACTCAAATCATTTATGGGGAGAAGTAGGGGAATACTACTACCAAAAAAAATGCTATTCAAAAGCAATCGCTGCTTTTAATAAAGAACCTAACCAAGGGCATTTTGCGTACACCCTTTTTAAAATGTACCATCATGGCTTAGGTGTCGATAAGAACCTAAAAAAAGCTTTTACCTATCTTTTTGAAAATGTTGCAGAGCACTATTCAGAAGCTGAACTTCATGAACTTTCATTGTATAAGAAAAAATCGATAATGTGGCTCGGGCTTTGCTATGCAGATGGATTAGGTACAGAGGAAAATCTAAATCAAGGAGAAAAGTACCTTTCTTATGTAGAAGGGATGTTTTCTATGGCCTCTGATCGCCTAGAAGACATCCGCAGGACAAAAAAAGCGTTGTTTGAAAGTCAAGTCGCAGATTTTAAGGCTACTATTGAAACTCTATAAAGGGGTTCTTTCCTTAATTCTTTTTTCTGTTGCCACTTGATTTTTTGGATCTACATACCCATCGCTTCGTCTATTTCCCGTGTTATAAGTATAAATGACCTCTGGAATCATGTAGACATGCTCTTGAGCTAGATCAAAAAGATGGATCATAATAGCCACATCACATGCTGTTGAGTAAAATTTCCCTGTTAAAGGATCAATAAAGGAAGTAGAGGGAATTTTTTTAAAAAGCCATCCATAGTAGGTTCTTAGATGAGTCCATAAAAATCGCATTCCCCTATACTTTTTTTCTTTTATTATGGATAGCGGTATAGGACGGGAAAGAGAAGCTCTTGGAACCGGATACGCCTCATCCGTTCCATAGGTAACCCACACATTTTCATCATGATAGGCTTGATTTACCCTTGTAAAAACCTCATTATGGGGCAACCAATCATCCCCATCAACAGTGACTATGATTTCATCATCTTCAGCTAAGTGTCCCATTGTATAGTGATTAGCCATCGCCCCTTTGTTCTTAGTATTGCGTATTAAGAGAACTTTATCCTCAAATCCCTTTTCTTTAATAAAGGCACTTACCTTTTCAAAGGTATTGTCTGTAGATGCATCATCAATATAGATCACTCTATAGGCGCTATAGTTTTGAGAAAAGATCGATTCCAAATTTTTCTCAAAATACTCTTCATTATTATATGAAGGGACTGTAACAACGATCTTTTTTTCATAGGGAGGAGCGGCGATTTTCGGAGCAAAATTTTTAAAAGATCCAAAAGCAAAAAGATGTACCCCCATCATGATAAAAGATCTTTTCATTGCAATTTTCTCTCCCCTTCTTTGATTCAATAAGGAGAAAAATTATAGAAGATCGATTCTTTATTTTCAAATGATGAAACCTTCTCTTGTCATTAATCCCTTCTACCCTCTATGCTTACTCTACACAAAGGCTCTTGCAACAGGTTTTTTTATATCCTAATAAAAGAGTAATTGGTAATAGAAATTTAACAACAAAAAGTATAGCAGATGAAAAAAGCCTTAATTATTGTAGAGTCCCCAGCAAAGATTAAAACACTCCAAAAATTTCTAGGCTCTGATTATCTTTTTGAATCCTCTATCGGTCATATCAGAGATCTGCCCCCGAATAAATTTGGTATTGATCTAGAAAATAATTTTGAGCCCGAATATGAAATTTTAGAGGGGAAGAGTAAAGTTGTCACAGCTTTAAAAAAAGCGGCCAAATCTGTTGAGATGGTCTACCTTTCCCCCGACCCTGATCGAGAGGGGGAAGCTATAGCTTGGCATATTGCTGAAATTCTTCCGAAAGGGACAAAGTATCAAAGGATTACTTTTAATGAAATTACAAAAGAAGCTGTAAAAAATGCGATAAAAAACCCAAGAGAAATTGATATGCATCTTGTCGATGCTCAACAGGCTCGAAGGTTTTTAGATCGCATTGTGGGCTACAAAATTTCTCCTATTTTACACCAAAAAATTCGAAGATCTACCCATACCCTTTCTGCCGGAAGAGTGCAATCGGTTGCTCTTAAAATTGTTGTCGATAGAGAAAGGGAAATTGAAGCTTTTATCCCCATTGAATATTGGAACCTTTCAGCCCATTTAACTAAAGACAAAGATTGCCTTGTCTGCTCCCTTCACACGGTAAATGGGAAAAAGGTAGAAAAAGAAGAATCTGATAAGAAAGATGTCTTTATTATTGATAATGAACGTATTGCAACAAGTGTGAAAGATGCCCTTGACCATAGCAAGTATACTGTTACAAAAATTGAGAAAAAGGAACGTAAAAGGCAGCCCTCTCCCCCGTTTATTACTTCAACCCTCCAACAAGAGGCGTCAAGACACCATAGTTTTTCGTCTAAAAAAACGATGATGGTCGCACAAAATCTTTATGAAGGGATTGATATGGGAGATGGGACAGAAGGTCTTATAACCTATATGAGAACAGACTCTGTAAGGGTTTCAAAAGAAGCTACTGCTCTTTGTAGACCCTATATTTCTCTACTTTATGGCGATAAATACCTACCAGAAGTGCCTCCGATCTATGGATCAAAAAAAGTTGTTCAAGATGCCCATGAAGCGATTCGTCCTACAAACTTTGAAAACTCCCCAGATAAAATAAAGCATTTTCTAAACCCAGATCAATTTAAACTCTACTCATTGATATGGAAGCGTTTTTTTGCTTCACAGATGAAGGCTGCTATCTACGATACTGTTTCTGTCGATATTGACGCACAAGCCTCAGGACATAAAGATACGATGATAAAGACAATGATGATGAGGTTATCGGGCTCAAACATCAAGTTCAAAGGATTTTTAGCCGCCTATGAAGAAAAAACTGATGAAGAAACTTCTGAACTTGAGGTGATTCTCCCTCCATTAGAGGTAGGGGAAATTCTCCCTTTAAAAAAGACAGAAATGACCAAAAGCTTTACAAAGCCCCCAGGAAGATTTACAGAAGCCTCTTTAGTAAAAGAATTAGAGCGCTCAGGAATTGGAAGACCGTCAACTTACGCAGCGATTATGAATAAAATCCAATCAAGAGCCTATACAGTCAAAGAAAAAGGGGCTCTTATACCGACAGATTTAGGAAAGATTATTTGTCAGCTCTTAGAAGAAAATTTCCAGGATATTATGGATATTGAATTCACCGCAGAGATGGAAAGGACCCTTGATGAAATTGCTGAGGATCAAAAAGACTGGAAGAAATTTTTACAAAAGTTTTGGGAAAAATTTAAACCAGAGGTGGAATTAGCAAAAAAAGAGGCTAAAATTCCAAGGATACCCACAGATATTGACTGTCCAAAATGTAACAAGCATAAATTAAATAAAATCTTTGCTAACGATAAGTATTTTTATGGATGTACGGGGTACCCAGAGTGTGACTATAGCGCCCCGATTGAAGAGGAAAAAGCCCTTGATAAAACCCCCTATGCCGATGATTTTAACTGGGATCAAAAATGTCCTAAATGTGGTAAGGAGATGAAAACAAGGAGCTCTCGTTTTGGATTGTTTTTAGGGTGCACTGGTTACCCTGAGTGTAAAACCATTGTAAACATCCCTAAGAAAGGGGAAGAGTTTGCAACAAATCTCCCCCCTTGTCCGGCAAAAGGGTGTGATGGCACTCTTACCCAAAAGAAATCAAGATTTGGAAAGATGTTTTTTTCCTGTTCAAATTTCCCTGATTGTAATGTCATAGGCAATAGCATTGATGAGGTGGAAGAAAAGTATAAAGACCACTTAAAAACCCCTTATGAGAAAAAAGGGGGGGCAAAAAGGGGTGGGACAAAAAGAAACTCACCATTTTTAAAAGTCTCTGCTGCATTAAAAGCCCTTGTGGGAGAAAAGGAGATGAGTCGTGGAGAAATCACTAAAAAGTTATGGATCTATATTAAAGAGCACCAGCTTCAAGATGAAAAGAATAAGCGCTTGATTGTCCCTGACGCATTAATGGCAGCCTTTTTTGGGTCTAATGAACCTTTAGACATGATGCAACTTGCTAAATGCATTTCAAAAAACATTGTTAAGGATTAATATTTTTTATTGACTCTTGTTTAGGTCTTTGCTATTTTTTCTAAAAATTGGGATTAAAAATGGAACTTTTTAAATCTTTTTTCTATAAAATACTGGGTCCTATGATATGGCTTATCCCATTTGCTTATGCTTTTACCTTTTCAACCATTCATTTAGTTAAAGCTTGGAAAGCTAAAAACACATTTCTTATTGGATTGAATTTTTGGGTATTTTTAGTAGGTCTATATTTTTTAATTTATGGAAAAATATATTGATAAAACAGCGTTACCCTTTTCTGATCTTTATTATTTTTTGGAAAATTCACTGTTTTTCTTTTGAAACATCTGTTTTGTATGATGCTATTGAAGAACAGAACCCTTTAAAAATTATTGCATTTTTTGATAATGTAGATTCTATTAGCTTCGAAGAATCTAAAGAATTACTTCTAGATATATATCATCATTTCACAGATAAATTTGGAATAGAAGTTTTTGATAATCAAGAATATCAAAATTTACTTATCAAGTACACACATCTTTATTTGTCAGTAAGTTATGGTTTTTATAGATCTAATCTAAAAGAAGGACATTTCTATAAGACTTGATCTCATCCCGAAGGTGGGCGGCAAGCTCAAACTCATAATTGTTTGCTGCTTTTGTCATCGCTTTTTCTAACTCTTTGATTTTCGATGTGATCTTCTTATGATCCACAATTGCCTTTTCTTCCACAATGTCTAATGTTTGATACATTTTTCCCATTGCTGTTGCTGTTGTTGTTTGAGGTGTAATCCCGTGCTCTTTATTGTAGGCATCTTGCATTAGGCGCCTTTTTTTTGTAATATCGATACATCTTTGCATCGATTCGGTTATCTTATCCCCATAAAGAATCACCCGTCCAAAGCAATTTCGAGCCGCCCTTCCACAGGTTTGTATTAATGACGTTTCTGAACGTAAAAACCCCTCTCTATCGGCATCTAAAATCATAACAAGGCTCACCTCAGGGATGTCAAGACCCTCTCTAAGTAAATTAATTCCTATAAGAACATCGAACTTTCCGTTTCTTAGGTCGCCAATAATTCTCATCCTCTCAAGGGTTTTGATATCACTATGCAGATATTTTGCTTTGACCCCAATTTCTTGTAGATAGGTTGTAATCTCTTCAGAAAGCTTTTTTGTAAGGCATGTCACAAGAACCCTTCTATTGACTTTTACCTCTTTTGCAATTTCAGCAATCGCATCGTCTAATTGATTAATAGCCCCTCTTACCTCAATTTCTGGATCTAAAAGTCCTGTAGGTCGAATTTCTTGCCGGACGACCACCCCTTCAGCTTCGTTAATCTCCCATTCATGGGGAGTAGCAGATACGTAAATAGTTTGATGCTTTTTTTCACAAAATTCTTCAAAGGATAAGGGTCTATTGTCAAAGGCTGAAGGGAGTCTAAATCCAAAATCGACAAGAGAGGTTTTTCTAGAGCGATCCCCATGGATCATAGCACGCACTTGAGGGATACTTTGATGGGATTCATCGACAAACAAAATATAATTCTCTGGAAAATAATCCATTAAACAAGAAGGGGGCTCTCCGACCTTTCTTTCATCAAAGTGGAGCGAATAATTTTCTATCCCTTTGCAAAAACCTATTTCTTTAATCATCTCGATATCGTACCGAGTTCTTTGTCGAATACGAACCTCTTCAGCAAAAGCTTCTTTCTCTTTAAAGAATTTAATTCTTTCATCAAGTTCCTTATCAATTGAAAACAAGGCTCTATCTCTTACCTCTTCTGGGGTAACATGATGGGAGCCTGGAAAAATTTTCAGCTCATCAATTCTTTCAATCACCTTCCCTGAAAGAGGATCAATAATACTTATCCTTTCAACCTCTTCACCAAAAAATTCTATCCTATAACACTGCTTGTCTTCATAGGCGGGGAAAATTTCTATAATATCCCCTCGAACACGAAAAGAGCCTCGAAAAAAGTCCATGTCAGAGCGCTCAAAATGCATCATCACCAATTGAAAAAGGAGGCGATCCCTAAATATCTCTTGACCCACTTTTATTGAAAAAACCATTTTTTCATAGTTTTTCTTTGAACCCAATCCATAAATACAAGAAATAGAGGCTATAATAATCACGTCGTCCCTTTCTACAAGGGATCGAGTCGCAGACAGTCTCATCCTTGCGATCTCTTCATTGATCGCTAAATCCTTTTCAATATAGGTATCACTTCGGGCTAAATAAGCCTCAGGTTGATAATAATCATAGTAAGAGACAAAATATTCCACAGCATTGTCTGGGAAAAACTCTTTAAACTCTTCATAAAGTTGGGCTGCTAAGGTTTTATTGTGAGCTAGAATAAGGGCCGGTCGATTTGTCCTTTCAATCACATTTGCCATTGTAAAGGTTTTTCCAGAGCCTGTAACCCCTAAAAGGACTTGAGAATTTCTTCCCTCATTTAACCCTTTTGTAAGCTCTTTTATTGCTCGAACCTGATCCCCTTTGGGGGTGAATTTACTCTTTAAATGAAATTTTTTATCTTCATTCAACCCTTCAATCCCCCAATAGATTCAAGTGTTTTTGTAAAAAAATCCCAACGATTTAAAACATTTACAATAATGACACTCATTGAAAAAAGGATCACAACTGTGATTAACCCCTTTCCTCTAGAACTTCTATAAAAAAGGTGCCCTTTTAGTTTCCATACCATAACCGAAGGGATGAAAATTAAAATCACTGCCACAAAAGCGCCTCCATATTCTAAAGCGAGCATAAAGCCTCTTGGGTAGACGTTAACAAAAAGAAGGGGAGGTAAAAATGTAAGGGCTATAGCTAAAAGTCTCCCTTCCCAACCTTTTTTTATTTTTAATCCATCAATTAAAAAGTCTGATAAACTCAACCCCACCCCTAAAAAGGAGGTTAAAATGGCAAAAAATGAAAATAAATAGACCCCAATAGAAATTAAAGGGGAGGCAACCACTTGGGCAAGGGTTTGTGTAATTGGGATCCCTTGTTTCCACACCTTTGCAAAAAGGTCTAAAGGAATCACCCCCAACACAAGAAATTGCCAATAAATATTGATCAAAAGAGCCACAGCACTTCCTATGACAACTGCATAGATCATGAGTTTGCGATTATAATTCATGTATGATCCAAGGGTCGGAATAATGATATGATATCCAAATCCAGTAATTACAAAGGGAAGAGGGTATAAAAAAGCTCTAAAATCTAGATGCTCTAAATATTTGAAGTCAATATGCGCAGGAAGAGTGGATGCCAATAGAATGTATGAGAGGACTAACCCTACCATAAGCACCCTATTTATGATATCCACCCCATAGGTTCCAAGGTAGATCACCCACGCAAATAGTAGAATTAAGACAAAATGCGAAAGACCATCAGATAGTGGGATGTCGAAAAAATATAGACTTGCTTGCTGAAATAACGGCCCACTTGCTGCAATGTATAAAGAGATCAATGAGTACATTAATAAAAGGTATGAAATCCAAGAGACCATCATCCCCCATCTGCCAATTGTCTTTTCAGCCATAGAAATAATATTGACCCTTTTTTTAATATCACAGGTGACATCTACAAAAAAGATACCAGTGCATAGCATCATCATAGATGTGATGATAAAAATAAGAATTGAGAGAGAAAAACCCATAAATGCACATGTTGTAGGAAGACCTAAAAGGCCTGCTCCAATGGTTGTCCCACTTACAAGAAGAGCACCCCCAATCACTTTACTTATACTCATATTGATCCTTGGCTATAATATGGAACAAATGGTGATAATTCTCCATTCATTGCCGTTAACAGTTACTTTTTGACCCACCTTTTTATCTAAAAGATCTTTTGCTAGATTTGACTGATCTGAAATGATATTTTTATCAACATCGGCATCATAAGGACCTAATATTGCATATTCCTTTTCTTCTCCATGTTGGTTTTTTATTACCACCTTTGTCCCAACAGAAACTTTTGTCGTATCAATGTCCTCTTTAGACAATACCCTCATCATTTTTAACTGTAAAGATAGATTTTTTAATTCTTTTTGGAGAGAGGCTCTTTTTTCTTGAGCAAATTTATACTCGCTATTTTCCCTTAAGTCTCCATGACCCCTTGCCGTTTCAATATCCTTTGCATTTTCAATCATCTCTTTTGTTGCAATTTCTTCTAAACGAGCAGTGATCTTTTTTACCCCCTCAGAAGTTGTCCAAATGACCTTTTGCCCCTCTTCTTGGTTTTTTGCCTCCTTTTTCAACTCTGGATGAACCACCTCTGCTAAAGAGGTTAAGATTGTTTGGTCGTGATGGGTAATAATTTGACATTTTGTTGCTAAAAGTAAAATTTCTTTAGTTGTCGATAGGTCTTGTTCCTTAAAAATTCTCCTTACAATCTCAAATCGCCCTTCCGATAGCATCCCATACATTTTTTTTGTAAGGAGACGATCCTTTAATGAAACTTCAACATAGTGCATAAGGACAAAAAATCCAATGAAAAGGGCGTCTAAAGATCTTTGATCTGTAAATCCTTCTACTTTCTTTTTCATCATTTTTTGAAAAAACCATAAAAACGCAAAAGGAGAGTTTTGGGGAGTGGCTATCACCTCTTTTAACTTCTCAACACACTCTTTATCCTCTTTTCTTGCAATAAGTTGATCGTAAATAAAATCTCTTAAAGGGTGCTTTTCCTTCGAAACAAGCAACTCACTGTAAATTTTTACCCAGTCCTCTCTTACAGATTCAATTTCTGAAAGGAGCCTTCTTTTATAGGCTAAAATTGGGATGGCTTGAAGGACCTCTTTAACCTTTGAAAGTCTTTGAATTGTTTCCTTTAATTGCTTGACAGAAGGTTCAGACAAATCTTGTAGGAGAAAAAGAATTTGTATCTCTTCTGAAGGATTCAATTTTTTATCTGTTAAAATAGTTCCAAGCTCTTTTCTTAAAAAGTCATTGAGCCCCTTTTCTTTTGCAAAGGTCCCAAAATCCCTCAAAAATTCATAAACAACCTCTATTAAACCATCCACAGATGTGACTTTGTTCATTTCAACTTTCAACCGATCTTGATGAGAAACCCTTTTTTCATTCAACTTAAAGGGTTCATTTATCGATTCGGGATAAACAATTTCTCCATCTTTTTTTAATTTTCCCCGAACGTTGCTCCACCATTTTGTCCACTCCTCTTCTGGAATGACAAGGTCGGCCATCTCTTCTTTGATCTCAAAAGCGGTTAAATCCCCCATATCTTTGAGTAAAAGTTTTATCGCATCAATAGGGTTTGCACGAGTAAAGGCTTCAAATTTCTCCCCATCTCCAAATCGTCTTGCAAGGAAGTGATCCCTTGAAATGGGCTTTAAACTGTGAAATGCATTTTTAAAACTGATGTTTTTAACATCTGAAACTAAGTCAAATTCAATGGATACTTCTCTTCTTAGTAAAGAGCTTTCCATCACTTCCCCCACTCCCCAACCCCCATTATGGAGGCAAAAATTCCCTTTTTGTAAATGGATCAAGAGCTCAAAGTTTCGAATACACCCTTGAAGACCCTCCCCATCTCTTATTCCTAAAATCTTTAAAAGATCATGAAACACATCGATAGACCCATATTTTTGATGCAAGTACTGATGAGCGATCTCTGCATAGAGGGAAGAGTTTGTCGTCTGTATATCAAAAATTAAGGTAAGCACCTCGTCTTTTTCATGTGAGGAAGCTAAATTTTTCCATAAATCTAATCCTGTGTCAATATAGACGCCAAAAGCATTAGAAAACAACGCCCCTTTGATCCCTTCTAAAATCAAAATCATCTCTTTTGGGTCCACCTCATCACTTAAGCAGTATTCCTGCCACAACAACACAGTTGCCGGTAAATTGTTTTCTTGAATGTGCTTTTTAAATTGCTTATAGTATTCCATAGAGCTCTTTTACCTTTTTTTTGAAAAATGAGTTTTTTGTTGTTCTATACTACAGGAAAAGGCCTTTCGATGCAATTGGAGAATCCTTTTCTGAAGAATTAAGATGCCCAAATTCTTCTATTGAGTTAGAATAGGCTATTTTATGGAGTCGATCAATGGATAGTTTTAATGAAACCTTTACAGAAGAAGAAAAAAAACTTATAGAAAACTATGTAACTTCTACAACAAGCAATATTTTTGCCCTTCAAAATCTCCCCGAAGTGATTAAAGGGGCTTTATTTTCTAAATATTCACGATCCACCTTAGGGTTACGCTCCCTTTTATTAAAAGAATTTATCACTAAAGAGGAGATGCTTTTTAATGAAATTTCTGGTGATGGGGGGAAAAATAGCTCTTTAGCTATTGTTAAAGCTCAAAATTTCTATGACAGAATTTTAGATGGCTATGGGGATGACTCTATCGGAGAGTTAGGAAGTGCTCACATAGCCTTTGAAAACATTTCGATGCTTGCTTGCAAAGCTATTCAAGATTCTAGAATAGGGGGCTCTCCTTTAGAAAAATCGACACGCTATGTCTATTTTGATCAAAAAGTAGATGGCAAATATTTATACTATAAAGAGCCTATGATTATGGCCTCTGCCTTTAAAGATCTCTATATTAAAACATGCGATTTTCTATTTGAAACCTACAGCAAGCTTATCCCCAAATTAACCTCTGTTATTGCTGAAACCTTCCCCCACGACCCATCAATCTCAAAAGGAGCTTACAATGGAGCTTTGCGCGCTAAGGTTTTAGACTGCCTTCGTGGCCTTCTTCCTGCTGCAACAATGACAAATATGGGGCTTTTTGGAAATGGAAGGTTTTTTGAAACTCTGATTCAAAGACTTCATGCTGGAACTGTTTTTGAACTGACACACATTGCGTCTTCAACCTTTGTTGAGCTCAACAAGGTCATTCCCTCATTTATCAGAAGAAGTGAAGAAAATCATAAGTACAACATTGGTTATACCACCTTTATGAATAGTATGAATGAAGGGCTTAATGACATTGCCTCCCCTTTTAATGACCTATTTGAAAACCCTTGTTCCGAACCAAGGGTAAAACTTATTTCTTCCTCAAAAGATGCCCCCTTAAATGTAGCTGCTGCTCTTTTATTCCCTCATTGCAATAGCTCTTTTGAAAACATCAAAGAAAAGCTTAAGAGGAAATCTGCCGAAGAGCTTCATGCCATTTTAGAAAAAGGATGGATCCATAGAACTAATAGACGCCATAAATCCCCAAGAGCTTTGGAACATGCAGAGTTTACCTTCGAAATTGTTGCTGATTTTGGAATTTATCGAGATCTACAAAGACATCGGATGCTTACTCAAGATAAACAACTCCTTACCTGTGATTTAGGTTTTTATATTCCAGAAGAAATTAAAGACTCCCCGATGGAACAAGAGTATTGCTCTGCTCTAAAAAAGGCAAAAGAAGCTTTTTCTATCCTTGCTAAGGAATTGCCTCATGAGGCTCAATATATTGTCCCAATGGCTTACAATATTCGTTGGTACTTCCATATTAACTTAAGGGCCCTTCAATGGTTATGTGAACTTCGATCTCAACCCCAAGGGCATGTTTCTTACAGAAAAGTAGCCCAAGATTTATGTCACCAAGTGATTTCTGCCTATCCTGAATTTAAACATTTCTTTTCTTTTGTCGATTTTGAGGGCCATAGCTTAGGAAGGCTTAATCAGGAAATGAAAAAGGAAAGAAAGTTAAGGGAAGCTTCGGTTTTACAGGAATAAGTACGTTATGAAGAGTCAGTTCCAAGGAAGCGTTGTTGGAGCAGGGTTGCTCATCACTGGAAGTTGTGTTGGAGCAGGGATGTTAGGCCTTCCCATACTCACAGGCTTTGCAGGATTTTTCCCTTCAATGCTGATGTTTATTCTAGCATGGGCCTTAATGACAGGGACGGCACTTTTATTAGTTGAAGTAGGAGCATGGTTTACTTATACAAGCAATTTTTCGACAATGATGGGGACTTTATTAGGCCGCTTTTTCAAATCTCTGTGCTTTGTCCTTTACCTATCTTTATTTTATTCATTATTGGTTGCCTACATAGCCGATAGTGGAATTCACAGCACTTCTGTCCTTTCTTCATTTGGGGTGAAGGGGATAAAAGAATGGATGGGGAGTTTGTTTTTTGTCCTTTTTTTTGGCTGGATGATTTATCTTGGGACAAAGGCTGTAGATCTTCTTAATAGAGTTCTGATGTTTATAAAAATTATTTCTTTTTTGACCTTAATCATAACAAGCTTTCACCTTATTGAAAGTAAACACCTTTTTTATACAAACCCTAAATACATGCTCTTTCCGCTCCCAATTCTTGTCATCTCTTTTGGCTTTCATAACATGATTCCAACTTTATTTCATTATCTTCATGGGGATGTGAAAAAAGTAAAACACTCTATTATTTTAGGCTCTTTAATCACATTAGGGATTTACCTTATTTGGCTGATTATTACCCTTGGAGCCCTTCCTTTAACAGGAGAAAATAGCATTTTAAGCAGTTATAGATTGGGGTTTGATGGTGCTAAAACACTACAAGTCCTTTTTCCTCATATTGCTTTAGCCGCTTCGTTACTCTCTTTTGCAGCTATCTTAACCTCCTTTTTAGCTCAATCCATAAGTGTTGCTCACTTTTTATCTGATGGTTTTAAATTAAAATATAGAAATAATGCCCCTCTTGGAATGGTTCTTCTCACCTTTTTACCCCCCCTTTTTATTGCATGGACAAATCCAACCATTTTTTATAAAGCCCTCTCTTTTGGAGGAGTGATTGCTGTCCTCCTTTTTGGAATATTTCCTGTAGTGATGATTTATAAGGGACGGTACATTGAAAAAAGAACCTCCCCTTATCAACTTTTTGGAGGTAAATTTACCCTTGGCTTTTTATTTCTATTCTCTTTTTTTATTCTCTTAACCAATGTGCTTCACCACCTTGGCGTTGAGTGTTTCCCAATTCCCAATTGACTTATAATCCATCTATCTTTACAATTTTTTTTAAAATAAACTAAAGGAATACCCATGAAACTTCATAAATTATTTATTGCCTTGTCCCTATTTTTAGGGGGACTTGAGGCTAATGATCCAACTCCAAAGACAGATCCTGTAGTCATTTTTGATTGTCAAGAGCAAATAAAACAAATGATTATTTCCTATACTATGGATTCTTCAGCCCCGATTTTACAAACAGAATGGTTTTGCGAAGGTGAGGTGTCTCAATTTTTAAGCAGTTTAAGTGAATTAGAAAAAAAGCAATGGGTTGAAAGACTCTATACTTTAGGTCTTTGCGTTGAAATTTTGCATAATCCAGAGGAAGGTCTTTTTTCGGAAAAAGTAAATGAATGTAAGCTTTTTCTTGAAAATGAGTATCAAATAAAGCTTCCTATCTACCCTTGTTTAGAGAGCTTAAACGACGAAGAAAGATTTGATTTTGCTTACCTCTTGCTTCTGGCAAATGGGGCTGCCTACCTTGATGCTTCTTTTGAAACTCAACATTGTCAAAAAAGTCTTACCTTAACAAATCTATCTTCCCCTCATTCACAAAGGATGCTTTTAACCCTTTATAAGTCGATTGCTTTTATTTCACTTGAACAGGCCTCAACACTTTTTTCAAAAAATAGCTCAACTCAAGAGCTTCTTGAATCCCTCTCCTCTAAATTGTATAAAAGCACTGTATCGATCACAGAATGTGCAGATGCAATAAATCACTTATGTCAGTCGCAAATCAATTGACGAGCTCAAGCTGATATAGAACCTTAGATTTATTCAAATAAGGATAGATGAAAAAGAGGATACTTAGTATCCTCTTTTTTTATAGGTACTATCATGAGACTTCTTCTAGCGACAGATAATTTACATAAACTCTTAGAATTAAAGGCCATTTTAAAAATACATTTTCCCTCTCTTGATGTTTATACCCTTAGAGATTTCAAAGATTTTACCCCCGTTGAAGAAGGCTCTACTTCATTTGAAGAAAATGCTCAACAAAAGGCCATTGTAGCGGCTAAGTTTTGCAATATGCTCACCCTTGCCGATGACTCTGGTCTTGTTGTCCCTTCTTTAAATGGGGCCCCAGGGGTATTAAGTGCCTGTTATGCAGGTAAGGATGCAAGCGATCGAGAGAATAATGAAAAGCTCCTTTTTGAGATGAAGGATTTTACTGACAATAAACGATTGGCACATTATCACTGCACCCTTGCATTGGCTTTGCCAACTGGCCTTATCAAATCGGTAACCGCCTTTTGTGAGGGAAGAATCTTAGAGGCGCCGCGTGGAGCTGGAGGATTTGGATACGACCCCCTGTTTATACGTACAGATTACAACCATACCTTTGCTGAGATTACTGAAGATGTTAAATTAAAAATTTCTCATAGAAGAAAGGCTTTTGATAAACTTAAAATCACTTTGGAAGCTCGACTCCTTTGCACTATATAATCGATGGGTATAACCTTTTTTTCACCCTTCAAGATGTCGATCCATCACTAGAAAATAGAGAGTTGTTTGTTCAATATATTTCTTCTCTTATGAAGAATAAACATCTCTCAGGAGAGATGATTTTTGATACCCCCATCCATCACAGCTCTTCTTATCCCCACTCTAAACAAGACCCCCCCCTGACAATTGTCCTTGCCCCCACCCATTTAGAAGCCGATGATCTTATCCTTGAAAAGCTTTATGCTATTAAACAGATAAAAACTGTAACGGTGATTACTTCTGATCGAGCCTTACAAAGGGCGATTAAGGAATTAGACGTTGTGGTCATCGATTCTTCCTCCTTTTTTTCTATGCTGACAAAAAGGGATCGAAAAAGTGAGTCTTTTAAAAAACCCTCTAGCAGTTCAATAAAAGAACATGTTCGTCTCCAAGAAATCTTTGAGAAGAAGCTTTTAGAGGAAGGGGATTAACATTTACTCAACTTAATCCTTGATAAAAAACCTTCTATACATATACTTGGTTCTCCTTTTATAAATAATGGACCTGCTATGAACCTACAGAACAGATGGATAAAAAGTATTGGTTTTTTTCTCCTCCTCCCCTTATTAAACTGCTCACATAGCTCCACCTCTACCTTTACAAAAAAAAGCCCCCAAGAAATCACTCTCCACATTGAAAAAGAGCTTTTATCCCTAGACCCTCGAAAAGCTGAGTCCCTTACAGAATTAAACACCCTTAGAAATCTCAATGAAGGGCTCTTTAGATTCAATAAGGGGGGGGAAATCATCGAAGGGATAGCTCAAAGTTGCACACTTTTAGAGGACAAAAAAACCTATCAAATCACCCTAAAAGAGACCCTTTGGTCAAATGGCGACCCTTTAACCGTTCACGACTTTATTTTTGCATGGAAATCTGCTCTAAAGAAGGAAATTTCTTCCCCTCATGCTCACCTCTTATTTCCTATTAAAAATGCAAAAGCTATTAAAGAAGGTTTGCTTCCTGCAACCCTTTTGGGGGTTTATTCTCAAGGGGATTACACCCTATTTATTGAACTTGAAGAAAGTGTCTCTGATATTAAGCAATGGCTTGCTTCCCCAATTTTTTTTGCTATGAATGAAGCGGTTGTAAAAGAGTATGAAAATTGGGATACATCTATCGATCATTATGTGTGTAACGGTCCATTTAAAGTGAGCTCTTGGGTTGATAATGGAACTGTTATTCTAGAGAAAAATAGCCGTTATCACGACAGTAAAGAGGTAAAACTTCAAAAAATCACACTGGTTACACAAAGCACTATCGAAGATGCATCTGCCGATGTCATTATTCACCCCCCATTCATCACTCATTATTTAGAAATGAATACCGACTACTTCCCTTTGAAAGATTCCCTCTTAAGAAAATCGATTGCTTCAGCAATTCAAACCAAGGAAGCAACATCTCAAAACCATTCTAAAGAAAAGCTTCCCATCTTTACTTTGAGCTATTTAGCTTCTGAAAACTTAGAACTGCCTAAATACATTCAATCTCAGTTAAAAAATTCTCTTGGAATAGAAGTTGAGATGGAGCTTTTAGAGGACCCACTTTTTTTTAATAAAATAAATAAAGGGGATTTTCAACTGGCTATAAAAGATCTCAATGAAGGGCCTTTGGATGACTTTTTAATCGATGAATCCTTAGTAATCCCTTTATACAAAGACTCTTTCATAGATCTAAAAAGTCCCTCTCTTAAAGAGGTTTTTTTAACACACAAAGGGATTTTGGATTTTAAATGGGCTTATATTTCAGAATAAAAAAATCCATTTTCTTCATTTTTGGGTTTACAGTACTTCCCTTATTTTCCACTTCCATTTCCCTTATTAACGATTCCGCCTTTACTTTAAATGCTCAGATCATTGATTGCACAGGACGACTTTTAGATATTATCCATTTAGTATCTGGGCAAATGTATATTTATAATGTTTCTCAAGGCTCTTTTGAACCCAACACCGATGAAACCTATACCCCATTTACTATTATTTTCTTATGTGAATCAAGTAGACCCTATAACTACACCCCCCCTGAAAAAGATGAGGATAAAGACCCAAAAGAAAAGAAGGATAAACCCCCAGAATACATCAGCCAATTTGGAATCTGGACAAATGTTCCAACAGGGGCTACAGTCAACGCCCTTGGGAGTCCTCAAGGGACTAAATCTTGTGTTATTAGGAAAAATTCAAAGTTACAAAAAAGAGAAAATTCTCAAAACTCCATCAATGAAGGAGCGGGGAATTGGTCTAATGATGGAGGGCAAACTTGGACAAATGATGCCAACTCATCCTCTTCAGGGGGGTGCTCTAAAGGGGATGGTTCCTGTTTAAATGTCCA
This sequence comes from Chlamydiia bacterium, assembly GCA_044359535.1. Classification (GTDB taxonomy): domain Bacteria; phylum Chlamydiota; class Chlamydiia; order Chlamydiales; family 2-12-FULL-49-11; genus JAJACQ01. Next base: position 43,069 of record JBIKLZ010000003.1, on the reverse strand, counting down.
AGGAAGTAGAAAGCGGCCAAGTGATGAGCCAAAAAAACCAAAAACTTATACCGATGATCAGGGAAATACATGGACAAATGACGATGGGAATACATTTTCCAATGATGAGGATAAAAGCTCCACCCCTGTTTCAAAATGGTCTGATCAATCCCCACCTGACCACAAACCCTCAAAAAAGACCCCCCTTCCTTTTAAACCCAGCTCATAAATTCCTTTAAACCCATGAAAAGAAAATCGATTTTTCTCTCCTTTTTCCAAACACTATGTACGTTTAATTTCGGTGTTTTCGAAGAAGAAGAATTTAAAAAATTCTTAAAATTGGGCCTTATCTTTGCTTTTATCATTGGGATTTACTGGACCCTTCGCCCGTTAAAAGATGCTATTTTTATCCACTTTGCCGGTCAATTAAATCTTCCTTTTGCTAAAACCGTATCAGTTATTGCCCTTCTTCCTATTGTCATCCTCTATACAAAGCTTTTAGGGACCTTTTCAAGAGAAAAAATGCTCCTTTTTCTCCCTTTGATTTATTCTATTATACTCTTTGCTTTTAGCCTCCTTATCCTATTTCTTCAAGGATCTGCACCCCTATTTTTCATCTCTTCCTTAATTGGCTACCTTTTTTACCTTTTTGTTGAAAGTTTTGGTTCTTTAGTTGTCGCTTTATTTTGGGCCTTTTCTACAGATTCAACCGCTGCTGTATCAGCAAAACGGGGTTTTCCCCTTGTGGTTGCTTTAGGTCAAGTAGGGGGAATACTTTTCCCTTTTACTATCGGTGGACTGCCCCATCGACTTGGCTTTGTAACCGACTTTCTTTCCCTATTGCTTTTATCCTTGTTGACATTTTTAATCATTCCCCTTGTCTACGCTCTATTAAAAACCACCCCAAAGGAGCTTTTATCCCCTGTACAAAAAGAACCTCCCCATGAAACCGGATTTTTCGATGGTTTAAAATTACTTCTAAAAAACCGCTATCTTCTTGGGATCTTTGGAGTCAACTTCATCTACGAAGTGATTGTCACCCTTTTTGACTTTAATTTTAAGATCGCAGCAAGTTCATTTTATTCAGGGGTTGCCCTTACAAATTATTTGAGCATTTACGCATCAAGTGTGAACACCGTTTCTTTACTCTCTCTTCTTTTGGGAATAAGTAATATTACACGATTTTTAGGGGTGAAAGTCTCTTTAGCCGTTATGCCTTTTATTGTTGGCTCGGCCCTCTTAGGATTTTTAACCTTAAATTCTTTATCCTTTCTCTTCATCCTGATGGTTGGATCAAAAGCGATCAACTACGCTTTAAATGGCCCTGCATTAAAGCAGCTTTACATACCCACCTCTCATGATGTGAAATTTAAAGCTCAAGCATGGATAGAAACCTTTGGATCTAGAACATCAAAACAAATAGGCTCCATGTTTAACATGTCACTTTCTCCCCTCCAATCGGTTTTTGGCTCCTCCCTTGGAAAATCCTATTACCTTCTAATGAGTGGAATTGTCTGTGTTCCCCTACTCCTTTTTTGGTTAGGGATTGCCCTTCTTTTAGGAAGAACCTTTACTACTGCTGTAAAAAACAATTCTCTTATTTGTTGAAAAAACCTTATGAAAACAGCTCTTTAAGCCTTGTAATGATCCTTTCAAACTTCTCCTTTTGATCGTCAGTATTTTTGTGTAACACTAAAATCCTATATCTTGATGAAGGAGGCTGCCACATTACCGGATGAAGATGATACTTTTTAGCAAGAAAATCTGGGAGAAATCCCACTTCATCAGATTCAAAGCAAATATTTGCGATCAAAGACCAACTCGGTATCCGAGCTTTTACAGGTAAAAAATAGCCTTTGACCTCTTTCCATGTTTGTTGTAAAGCAAGGACCTCCATTTGATCTTCTGGAAGCAATACACCCTTTAAAGGGACATGTGGATCTTTAGAGTACAATTGAAAGGTCCCTCTTCCCACTTCAGTAGCCACTAAACCACTCCAGGAAGCATTATCCAAAACAAGGGCAATATCGGCCTCATCATGTAAAACAGCGGTATAAGCCTTTTCTATACGTTGATTTTTAAACTCTACATTGCCTAAAGAAAACAATCCAGGGACAGCCACAATTGAAATGGCATGTGTTGTTACAATGCGTATGGGGACATCCTCACTTCTTAAAACCATTTTTTTTAATTGTTCTATCCATTTTTCCAGCCTTAATAGGAGAATTTCACCTTCATTTGTAAGGGTGAATTTTTTCTTTTGATGGGTGCACAATGGGATATTAAAGGCCGTCTCTAACCTAAAAATTGCAGTACTTGCTGCACTTTGACTTAAAAAATGGATTTTTGCAGCTTTTCCAAGATTGCCCATCCTTGCAGCGGAAATAAACAACTCAGCATCGGCAACCCTTAGATTTTTTAATGAGAGTTCTAATTTTTGCATCGTTTGCTCTTCTAACCCTTCATCTACTTTTTTTTTGTCTAAATTTCTCATGCCTAGCCCCTTTAAATCAAATCAATTTTTTCGATATGTGTTATCGATTATATCAAGAACATAAATAAAATCAAATATGTTAGTCTATGATCTTTCAAAAAGGAGAATGAAAATGAATAAAAAAGACTATTTAATAAGATTTTTTCAATATATATGCAGATTTAATTTTGGAACCTTTGAAAGGGAAGAATTTAAAAAATTTTTAAGGATGGGGCTCATCTTTGCTTTTATCATTGGAATTTATTGGACTATTCGTCCACTAAAAGATGCCCTTTTTGTCCATTTTGTAGGAAGTATCCAACTACCTTTTGCAAAAACCGTTTCATTGATAGGGTTAATGCCCATGGTCATTTTTTATACAAAGCTCCTTGAAAAGAATTCAAGAGAAAAAATGCTGATCCTTCTTCCAACATTGTATTCAATAGCTTTAGTTGTGTTTAGTCTAATTTTATACAATTTCCAAGGGGCTAAAGAACTCTATCCTTTTGGGACAAAGATTTTAGGCTATCTATTCTATCTTTTTGGAGAGAGCTTTGGTTCGTTAGTTGTTGCTTTATTTTGGGCATTTTCAACAGACACAACTTCCCCGATCTCTGCAAAAAAGGGTTTTCCTCTCGTTGTTGCCTTAGGTCAAATTGGAGGAATTATTTTTCCTTATAGCATTGGAGGATTACCTCACCGTTTAGCTCATACTTCTGATGCCATTTCTGTTTTATTGCTTTCTCTATTAACCTTTATGATCATCCCTCTTGTGAGATACTTTTTAAAGGCTACACCAAAACATCTTTTGCACTCTTTTGAAGGGGTCAATCCTTTGAAAAACGAAGTAAAGCACGAGGCTAGATTTCTTGATGGACTAAAACTACTTCTTAATCATCGCTACCTTTTAGGGATTTTTGGAGTGAATTTTATCTATGAAGTGATTGTCACTATTTTTGATTTTAATTTCAAAATTGCAGCAAGTTCTGTCTATTCTGGAGTGGAATTAAGTAACTATTTAAGTATTTATGCATCGAGTGTCAACTCTGTATCCCTTTTTTGCCTCCTTTTTGGAATAAGTAATATTACACGGTATTTAGGTGTAAAAATAGCTCTGGCATCAATGCCTCTTATTGTTGGCTCAGCCCTTTTAGGATTTTTAACCTTTAATTCCCTCTCATTTCTTTTTGTTTTGATGGTGGGTTCAAAAGCAATCAACTACGCTTTAAACGGACCTGCTCTAAAGCAGCTTTATATCCCTACCTCTCATGATGTGAAATTTAAAGCTCAAGCATGGGTAGAAACTTTTGGATCTAGATCTTCAAAGCAAATGGGATCAATGTTCAACATGTCCTTATCCCCACTGCAATCGACCTTTGGAGCCGCCGCCGGAAAAGCTCATTATTTAATGATGAGTGCATCCCTTTGTTTTCCACTGCTCCTTTTTTGGCTAGGGATTGCCCTCTTCTTAGGGAGATCATTTAACTCTGCCCTTAAGAAAAATGTGGTTATTTGTTAACTAAAATGAGGTTCCAGCAGATATAATCAGGGGGAATGTGATACTTTTTTTACTAAACGCATCGGGCAACGAGGTGCTATAGTTAAGTAGTTTTGCTTCGATTAAAAGGGATGCAACCTTAAGACCCAAGGCAAAACTATTTTGATAGACAATAGAGGAGCCAAAATCGATCTTTCCTAAGGTCCCTTTTGAAAGATAGGTAGGGCCGGCAAGACTTACCTCCACATAGGGAGAACATAAAAAAATCGAAAAAGGGGTCAGCTTTGCCGATAGATAGGTTGAGTAAGAATAGGCTTCATCCCCTATCACATTAAATCGACCGACAGAAGAGCCGGCATGTATTGATAAAATTCCCGCATTCGGGTTTAAAGGATAGGAAAATGCAACAAGAAAACCCTGCTCAATTTCAGAAACTTCTACATGTTTTGGGTACTCTTGCACATTAAGTCTATTTTCTTTATAGATTTCTCTATCAAAATAGGAGACAAGAATCTCTCTAGAAAAAAGGGGAAGGGTGCAGAAAAAAAGAATTAGATAATACATAGCCTCTCCATAGGTACGTCATGATCTTCTAAAACAAGAGTTCCATCAAAAAGTTGTTCTCTAAAAAGAACCCCTATAGAAGGTGTTTTGGTTTTAAAAAGAAATTTATCATAAAACCCTTTTCCAAATCCAACTCTTCCGCACTTATTATCAAAAACAATCCCAGGGACAATGACAAGATCGACCGTTTCTTTTTTTTCACACTCTATAATAGGTTCTAAAAATCTATGAGAAAAAGTTTTCAACTGACTTCCCATATCAGTAACCTTATATGGGACAAGGGTTTTCCCTTCTATACGAGGGAGAAATAAACGGTTTTGTTCAGCTAAATATTGATTAAATAGATCGACACAAACTTCATCTTCAAGGGGGCTATAGGAAAGAATCTCTTTAGCCCCTTGTGTCATTTCAAGGAGCTTTTTATAAACAGCCCCTCTTGCCTCTTGTTTCCTTTCTAAGGATATTCCCTTTCTTATTTTTAGATATCTTTGTCTAAGCTCTTCTTTCACTCCACTGGATACCCTTTATAATAGGAAATCTTTCTTATCAAAAGCCCATCTTTATCATAAATATGAGCCTCTCCCATCCCATCAATAACCCGAGAAATAGGGACACTCTCCCCTTTACGTAAATATTTTCCATTGATAAGTCTATCTTGTCTATACTCTTCCACCATCATCAAAGAACTATCTATATACCAACTAAGGTAGGTTCCTTCTTTTTTATGATCCACAATTTCTTTTTCACTTTCTAATACCCCATTTGGATACCAAGAACAAACCCTCCCATGAATAAGCCCCTCTCTCCATGTGATTAGAAATTTTTTTATCATTTCCTCTCCTACGTGAGTTGGGTAATAACAGATCTCTTCCCCATGTTTTTCATTGTTGATAACACTATAGGTAGACTCAATAGAGCCATCTTTTCTATAAAGGGTTACCTCCCCCTCTTCAATCCCTTTTCTATATTCGCAGACTTTATAAAGAGCCCCCTCTTTAAAATAGGGTTTTTTCCCTTCTCCTTCCTTAATCTCAGAAAAAAAGGTTCCATCTATATTAAGATATCTACCCTCAAGTAAGCGACCCTTTTTATAAAACTCTTTATAACCCCCTTCAACAGAAGATCCATTAAAAATAGCTTCTCCCTCTTCCTCTCCTAAAAAATAATTTTTTGTTGCTGATAAGACCCCTTCTTGAGTATAGGTACACACCTTCCCCTCAATTTTATTGTTTAAATAAGGAATTGTCCTTTTCACCACCCCATTAGGATAAAAATAGGTTGCAATCCCCTCTTGCACCCCTTTACTGTAAGGAATTGTTGCAATCACATTTCCATTTTCATCATATACCGTAGATGTTTCATCAAATATCCAAGAAAGTTTTGCTTGATCGGTTAGATCAGCTATTCCTTCACTAACAATGCTTTTAATATGTAATTGTCTGTTAGGATAATACTCTTCATAGACCCCAGAAGCCCTGCCATTTTTTGTTTCCACATATTGCCAAAGTTCCCCATTTTCATGGTATAAGGTGATCACCCCTTTTTTATCCTTATCAAATACCCGAATCACTTTTTTATGATGAGAAGGGGCTTTTAAATCATACCTCTCATATTTTTTCATCCCCTCACTGTCGCTGATAGTTTGTGTGTAGCCATTTCTATCCACTATTTGAAGATGAACAAGATTTGGGGAAGAAGAGGATCTACACCCTAATAAAAGAATGGGCAAAATATAAAGTAGATGTTTTTTTTTAAAAATTCCCATTATTTCCTTTTTGGGTGATTTCCATTTCTATAGTATAAATATCTCCCTTATTTTTATCTATTGTTCTAAAATTTACTGAAGAAAAAAACAAGTACGGGAAATTCTTTTCAATAATCAAAATATTTTTTAAATCGTTTTGATTCATTTCTATAGGCTCTTTTACCTTCCACACTACAGATTCATTTCCTTCAAAGGGTTCAAAAGCAATGTGATTTTTATTTTTTAAAAAAGCTAACCGCTCATAGACTCCATCATAGAGCTCCTCTTTTTCTCCCTCTTGAAAAATTTTTAAAAGGAGTCTTTGCTCCTCTTCAAGGAGGTTAAGAGCTTCTATATTTCTGATTATTTCTTTAGGATCCTTATCAAAGGGCTCTCTTTTTTTTTTCTTTTGAAACAGTTTTTCAACAAAGATCACCTCTTTTTCGGATTCATTTAAAGAATGGATCGCTGTGATAAAAAAGGTTAATACTGCTGTAAATAAGATTACAGGGGCAGCTATAAGAGAATAAAGAAGTGTTGCATCCATCATCCAATTTTTTTTTGAAAAAAAATCCTTTATCATTTTAACCTCAACCTAACTATAGAGCTTTTGGTTTTCTCTTCATATTCCGGTTCTCTATCAAAAAAGACATTCTCCCCTTTTTTGAGAAAAAATTCATCCCATCCATGTTCATTTTTTTCAATTTGAATGGCAACCTCAACAATATACCCCCCCAAGGGATCTTCTAAAGAAGGGGCTTGAACAATGCGATAGTCTATATTTTCTACAATAAAAGAACTTTGATCACACTTTGCTATCCATTCAAGGACTGAAGAAAAAGGGAAAGGACCCTCTAAAATTTTTTGTTTCTCTTGTAGTTTTTTAGCCTCATTTTGCAGTAGCTTTCTTTTAGATCCAAGGTTTTTATAATCAATGTCTAAATGTGCCTTTTCATCCAATTCCGAAATTGCCCTTTCATATCTTTCTTTTAGCTCCCCTTTTTTCACAGAAAGGATTGAGTTTAATGAAACAAATAAAACCCCACAAGAAAGGGTTAAAAGGGTTGCAAAGGTGATTAAACTTTTTTTCACCCTCTTTTTTTGAGCATAAGGGATCATTTCTCCTTGAGCAAGTTGCAAAGGGGGCACTGAAGAAATAGCCCCTTCTAATGCAAGACCAATTTCTATAGCATAGGAAGCAAGTTGTGAAGAGGTGTACTCTAAATGGGGGGTTAAAACAACCTCTTGAAAATCTATTGGGGGAAGGTATGGTTTTAATTCCCTTGAAAAGTCACTATACCCAGTAAATAGGACAGAAAAAACCTCTTGAGCCTTTTTTTCCTCTTCAAGGATAAATGTCCATGCTCTGGAAATTTCTTTTTCTATTTCAAAAAACAACCTGGTTGAGTCATTTTTCTTTTCTTGATCAATGGATTCAATAAACAGCTCTTGAATCCTTTGCATATCGACATTTTCTGTTAAAATGTGGTCCTTTTGAACCGCATCGACAATATTTTTTAAACCACACCTAAAAGAAACCTCCCTTTTAACCTCTTTGTTGATCACAAAATAAAAAAAAGAGGTTTCCCAACCTAAGTGAAACAAAAAGAAAGGTTGCTCCACTTTGGCAAATAGATCAATAAATCTTTCAAAAGCTTTAGGTATTGTTGATACAATGTGAGTATCTATACCCAAATGTTTTATTTCTTCCACATGGGAATGCATCGCCTCTTTGGTGTACCCATATAAAGCCACCTCTGTTTGGTTCCCTTTCCTTTGAAATGTTGGGATAAAATAAGCCCCCTTTTCAAAATAAATATCCTCATCAGAAAGTCTAAATTTGAGTGCTTTTAAAACTTTTGATCGCCCTTTAACAGGAAAAGAAAATTTTTGTACGAAAAGCTCTTCAGGATCTATAGCTGTAACAACTTCTATATTCTTATTAAAGAAAGCTCCCTTTTGCTCTAAAGCCTTTTTTAAGTGTGCTAGATGGAAAGCACCCTTTTTTATCTCTTTAATAAACTCAAGGCGCCTTTTCCCATATTTTTTTAGGATAAGGGACACTTTAAAGTAGTCCCCATCTGAATATAGCCCAAGAATATACATACTTTACACCCAACTAAAACTTTAGTCTTTTAGTATAATAAAGGATGACGTAAAAGATTACTATGGTAAAATAGTTCGTAAAGTTCCACAAAGAGTTCGATGATGCTTGAAACATTTTTTTCCACTTATTCGTTATTAATATTTATTAGAATAGCCCTTTCATGGTTTCCCTCCCTTTATAGGTATCAGGCCTCTAAATACATCCTTTTTTTGACAGATCCTTATATGAATATTTTTAAGAAATTGATTCCTCCTGTAGGAGGGGTCCTTGATATAAGTCCAATGATAGCCCTTGTCACCCTCCGATTAGTAAAAACTTTTATTACAACTCTATTTTTATGACCCTTTTTAGACCTATAAAAATAAAAAACCTTGAGCTTGCCTCAAATATTGTTTATTCACCCCTTGCTGGATGTTCAGATCTTCCCTTTAGGGCGATGGTTCGAAAGTTTAGCGATAGTCTTTTTTTTACAGAAATGACAAAAGGAGAGGCTATAGTTCGGGGGGATAAAGGGACCTTTTCTATCCTCTCCTTTTCAAAAGGGATGCACCCTATTGGGGCGCAAATATGCACAAGTGATAAAGAGGTGGCAAGGACCTCCAGTGCCATAATTGAGGATCTTGGTTTTGATCTATTGGACCTAAACTGTGGATGTCCTGTGGATAAAGTGACCAAAGATGGCAGCGGCTCAGCCCTTTTAAAAACGCCTGAGAAAATTGGGGAAATTGTCTACGAGATGCAAAAAAAGGTAGATATCCCCATTACAGTAAAAATACGAGCAGGGTGGGATCAACATTCTATTAACGCTAAACAAGTGACTAAAATTGCTGAGCAAGCGGGTGCTTATGCCATTTTTATTCATGGTAGAACAAGAGAGCAGGGGTATAAGGGGGGAGCAAACTGGGACTATATTAAAGAGGCCTGTGATCAAGAGCGCTCTATTCTAGTCTTTGCAAATGGGGATATCAATTGTAAGGAATCAGCGGAAAAAGCCCTTGTACATACAGGAGCCGATGGGGTCCTTGTTTCTCGAATAACGATGGGCAATCCACATATTTCACAAGATATTTTACTGGGAAAAGATTTTATCCCTCCAACCCCATTTCAATTATTTAGTGAACATGTGAAAGAAATTCTCCGCTATCAAGTTCCAAGAAAAGTCCTTTCTGATATTCGGAAAGTTGCCTGTTGGTATTTAAAGGAGGAAGAGGCCTACACCTTTGTTCGAAAAGAGATTACAAAAGCCTCTTGTATAGAGGAAGTGATCACAATTATTGAGAGTTGTGTCTAAAAAAAAAGGGCGGTGAAAAAATTCACCGCCCTTTTTTACTTATCCCTTTTATTTTAGAAGTCGTAAGTAACATCAACAATTAAACCAACCATAGAAAATGTGTTGTTTTCTTCAATACGAGGTCTAGTTATTTCGTATTGGTATAGTTCATTAGCTGTTACGTTTCTATCATACAAGAATTGATTTTCATATCTTACTACTGGGTGTTGATTAAAGTAAAATCTTGTATCAAAACCTGCTCTGATTTTTAAATGCTGTGTATCATTAAACATATTTGCATCGTACTGTAGACCTAAAATCGCCCTTGTTGTTGGACTCATTAAATTATTAGTATCCCCAATATATTGAAATGTTGGAGTGGATGGATTGCTTTCAACAATCCCTGTTGAATCCCCTAATGTTGTTTGTCCTAAAAGAATAGCTAATTGTAATGTAGAATAGACACTAAACCCTTTAACCAAGTAGTAGTTTGCATTTATTCCAAATTCTGGACCACAGCCCCAAAAATTGATATTTGTAAGCTTTACCCAAGACCTGTTTGCTGGAAGCATTCCATCACTATTGGCATTTGTTTGTGCACTGTTGTTTGAATCTCTACTAAATTGTTTATAGGTATAGTAGTTGATCCATGAAGTTTGGATTCCACCAAAGGGTTCAAAAGTAAACGCTCCAGAAAAATAAGATCCATTAGATAAAACAACATCTAAAAGATAGTAGTCAATATTGAAACTTGCATTTACTGCTTGAAAATCAAGTGGAAAGTGAGCTGATGTAGTTAAAAAAACCGCAGGATAATCTGCTGGAAAATATCTTGTGATTCCGTCATACTGCTGTGCATAGGTTGTTTGAGCACTTAGCCATTCAACATTTGCAGATAATAGCCAACCGTCTGGTTCAAAAAAATAGGCAACACCTGCTTTTAATCCTACAGCCATATCAAAATTAAAACGTTGATTCACTGCATTGTAGTTTATAAAATCCTGTGGAACTGAAGGAATATTAACTATGTCTGTTTCTATAACAGATTCAGCAGCAACAGCGTTACCAACTCTCATTTGTTCGTAAATGATACCTAGATTCAATTGTAGTCCAACACTATCTTTTACTGGATAGCTTGTATACAAATAAGATCTTTGAGGATCCTCTTGGTTCATTGGGTTTGCAGATAGTGAGTGTATTGCACATACCATTGCACTAAGCATAGTAAGAGCGCTTCTCTTTTTTAACATTTTGTACCTCTCTTGGGTTTTTTTTTTTAAAAAATTTTCGTTCTTATCTTTGCTATAACTCTAAAAGTTATTATTTGCAACTATTTATTTTAAAAATAAAAAAAGAGTGGTAATTTTTATTACCACTCTTTTTTTATTGTCCTATTTAATTTGTTTTAGAAGTTCCAAACTAAATCAGCATATAGACCATTTGTACTAAATCCTGTCCCTAAATATTGATTTGGGGCTACACCAACAACTCTTACATCATAACCTAATTTAAGAGCTACAAAGTGCTTATCCTCTAAACAAAATGATGAGAGTTTAACACCAATTATAGATCTTATTGGCAACATATAAGCTGATGAGTTGTTTGCATTCAATACAGATTCTAAAGGATCGGTAGTTGTAGAACTTGTGATAAGACTTGTTGTATACTTTCCTGTCACTTCACCAATTAACAATGCTACGTTTGAATCAGAGAAGAAGCTTAAACCTTCTGTGATGTAGTATTCACCATTAAAACCAAATGTAGGTCCTGCGCCCCATACATCGTAGTTTGCTGCTAATTGTGCATAAGACGTTGTTCCAAGACCCCCTGAGCTAGTTGTGTAGTATTTACTCAATGTAGCTGTTGAAAACCAAAGAGCTTCAACACCCATCCAAGGCTCGTAAGAAAAGCAGTTTGAAATATAGCTTCCTCTGCTTAATAAAACATCTAATGCATAGATATCAATGTTTGCATTATAGTTGATGTTGTCAAAATAATCTGATCTTGGATCAAAACCAGAACCTGCAAAAATACCGAAATCTGCTTCAAGTCCTAAAGTATTTCCATCAGCAAACATTCTATTTGCAAGGTAAAATGTGTTTGTTTCATCAAAATTTGTGTTGCTTGTTGCACTTAACCAATCAAATTTCGCTCCGAAAAACCAATTATCATGGTGCATTAAGTATCCAACACTTGCTGTAACCCCTAAAACGTAATCCATTGCGACGTTTAAAGTTGTTTCTGTTTGGCTAATAGCACTTGTTGCTGCTGTTCCTGTTTGTTGGTAGACAGGGACAAACGCAGATCCTGCGCTATTTCCATTAAAAATGGGTTGTTGGTAAAGCAATCCAACATCTAAATGCCATGTATAACAGCAGTTTTGGCCGTTATCCAAGAGTGGAAATGAAGAACAAAGAGATGGCCCTTTGCATCCATTATATTTAGTACTTGTTACATCAGCGGCTGTTAGACTAGTAGACATACAAGTAATTGCTGTCAATAACACTCCGGCTATCCTATTTAGTTTCATTCTATCCCCCTTCAGAGTAGTTTTTAGTAAAAATAGTCTTTATACAAAAAAACAATTTATTAATACAACTGTTTTTTTTGCAAACCTCTCCCAGTCTCACTTATTTTTTTTGAAAGGGGGTCTTTTTTTTGCAGTTTTAAGAAATTCCACCCCCCTAAAATTAGACTTTTTTCCCCTTTTATTAGATAGATGGGGACGCTTTTTAAAACAGATCTATGAACCCCTTTTTCTTTAAAGGCCTCTAAAAACTCCCCCCTTTGAAGGATTAAAGGATTTTTCTTTAATACCCCACCAGAAAGGTAAAGACCTCCAAAACAAAGGGTTTTTAAAGCAAAATTCCCCCCTTCCCTCCCTAAAGTGTTTAAAAAAAAGGAAACAGCTTTTTTTGAGGCCTCATTTTTTTCTAAAAAGATGTTTTCTATTTTTTCTTTTCCTTCTTGTTCAGAAAAAAATTGATAAAGATGGCTAATCCCTTTTCCAGAAAGGGCTGTTTCACACGATACATGCCCCTGCATATTTTTCATCCACTCAAAAAACGCAAACTCGGTTTTTGTTGTGGAGACAAAATCAGCATGCCCCCCTTCTGTGGGTAGGACCCTATCCTCTAAAACAATAGCCTCACCAAGACCTGTTCCCACTGATAAAAGGGCTTTAACCGACCCCTCCCCTTTTTTTCCTTTTTGAATCTCTATTAAATCTTTCTTTTCTAAAGAAAAGAGGGAGCCCCCTTCTAACTCTAAATCGTTTATCAAAAAAACCCTTTCAATAGGAAATTGATTGGCAATGGCATTTTTTTCTATTATCCAAGAAAGATTTGTAAGGTGACATACCTCATTTTTCACAGCTCCACATGCCCCTATTACCCCCCAATGGACCTTTTGCTCCCCTTTCAAAAAAAGAAAAAGGATCTCTTCTAAGGAAGAAAACCCTTCGGCTAAAAATGTCATTTTTTTTATAACAAGAGGCTCTTTTTCTTTATGGACTGCTAAATAAATAAGCGTTTTTGTCGCACCCACATCGGCCACTAAAAATCGATCCCCTTCTTCCATAAGCAAAAAAACCCTTTTTTTTTGTTATTTTCTCCTATATAGTCTTTTTGATTATAAATTTCACAAAAAGGTTAGACCATGTCAGATAATCCTCTATCAGAAAAGAAAAAAGCTTTAGAACTTGCTATCTCCCATATTGAAAAACAATTTGGAGCCGGCTCTATTATGTCCTTAGGAAAAAAGGGAGCCTCTTTAGAAGTTGAAGTGATTAAAACAGGGGCGCTAACCCTTGACCTTGCCCTTGGAATTGGAGGGGTTCCTCGAGGAAGGGTGGTTGAAATTTTTGGCCCAGAATCTTCGGGTAAATCAACCCTTGCTACCCATATTGTGGCCAACTGTCAAAAAGGAGGAGGGATTGCAGCCTATATCGATGCTGAGCATGCTTTAGATCCTGCTTATGCAGCTCGCATTGGGGTAAATGTAGACGAGCTTTTAATTTCCCAGCCCGATAGTGGAGAAGAGGCTTTAAACATTGCTGAAATGCTTGCCCGATCTGGAGCTGTCGATGTTATTGTGATAGACTCTGTAGCAGCCCTTGTCCCAAAAAGTGAACTTGCTGGAGAAATTGGGGACTCTCACATTGGTCTTCAAGCACGACTTATGTCTCAAGCCTTAAGAAAGCTAACATCTACTTTAGCAAAATCAAAAACATGCGCTATTTTCATCAATCAAATCAGAGAAAAAATTGGGGTGATGTTTGGAAGTCCTGAAACAACCCCTGGGGGTAGGGCTTTAAAATTCTATGCCTCTGTTAGAATGGATATTCGTAGAAAAGCAACTATTAAAGGGGTCGATAACCTAGATCAAGGGATTCAAGTGGGTGTTAAAATTGTAAAAAATAAAATGGCTCCCCCTTTTAGAAGTGCTGAATTTGATATTATGTTTAATGAAGGGATTTCTAGAACAGGCTCTCTTGTAGATCTAGGGGTTGAAAGTGGCATTATGGAGAAAAAGGGGCCTTGGCTTTCGTTTAAAGGGAAGCGTTTTCAAGGAAGAGAGGCGGCAAAAGCAGAACTGTCTAATGATCCCCTCCTTTTAGAGGAGCTTGAAGGGCTTATTATAAAAGCTCACCAAGAAAAGTATCTCTCCCCTATTTCGGAAAAACAAACTCCACAAGCTCTATAAAAAGAGCCTTGTCAACATCAAGCTGCTCAAGGGTTATAAAAAAATCCTTGAGCTCACTGTCACACCTTCTTTTGGACTCTTGTTCTCCAAATCTTTTGGAAAAACTCATTTGTTTTTCCCCCATATCCTCAAGATCATCCCGTATTTGAAAAGCAAAACCTAAATGAAAAGAGAGCTTTTCTATTAATGAAAGATTTTTTAGATCGCCACCACCAAAAATATACCCCAAGGTAAAGGCCCCTTGGAATAAGGTCCCTGTTTTTAGATAATAGAGCTCTTCAAACTCTTCTAAGGATTGGGTCTTTTTTTGCTCTATATCAAAATATTGCCCTAAAGCAGCCCCTTTGGGTCCAGATAGCCTTGCTGTCTCCTTTAAAGCCAAACAAACCCTTTTTTGCCCATCAATCTCTGTTCCATACCCTCTTTGATGATAAACAACCCCACTTTTTTCAATTTCAGAAAACCCTTCTGTTAATAAGCAGTAGCTAGAAAGTAAGGCTGTTGCCTCATTAAATTTTTTATGAAGAGAGGGTTGCTCTCTTCGAAAGTCATCATTATCCATACAAGGAAGGTCATCGGCAATTAAAGAGGCCGTATGAAAAAGTTCAATAGCTAACGCACATCTATTAACATCATACCCCTTCCCAAGAGCTTGAGCCATCATTTTTGTAAGGATGGGGCGAAGTCTTTTCCCTTTTGTGGATAAAGCATAGGCAATTGGAGGATAAAGGGGTGAGTTGCTTATTGAGCGTAAGTAATTTTGAATTTCATTGTTGACCTCTTTGTGGAAAACAAGAAGTGTTTGCCTATGTTTGCCCATGAAAGAGTCCATATGTTGTTTGTTGGGGGTAAATAAGACTCTTTTTTGGAACAATTGTCCCTGGATTTAGAACAACACCACAAGCTATAGAAGCGTTATCCCCCACAAAAGAGCCCATTTTAATTCTCTCTGTAGCTATTGTCGTACCTTCAAAATGAAGTTTAATCGGTTTTTTATCCAATCTTAAATTCGCTAAGGTAGCATGAGCCCCTAAATTGACATTTTCCCCAATAACAGAATCCCCCACATAATTAAAGTGAGGGGCTTTAGCCCCTTGAAGAAAAAGAGAGCGAGAAATCTCACTACAATGACCAATGTGGACATTTTTTGCTAAAAAAGTCCCCTTTCGAATGTAGGCACAATGACCAATTGAAACATGTTCTCCTATGTAGCACGGCCCTTCTATTAAAGCTCCAGGGGCAATAGATACCCCCTCTTCTATATAAATAGAGTCAGAATTAATAAAATGAACATTGGAAAAAGAGGAAAGATCACACTTCTTTTTACCCAAAAAAGGGTTTAATAACCGCTCCCTTAACTCCCACGGAGCTATAGAAGCTAAAATAGCATTTTTTAACCTCTCCTCTTGGGCAGAAAATAAAGAAAAGAGGAAAAGGGGGCATTTTTCGTATAACATAAACACAGTATCCACAAAAAAAGAGAAAGAATATAGTACTTTTATATTTTTCTTCTTCTTCAGAGGGTGTGGATTTGTTTAAAACCAAACTTTTCCATAGAGAAAAGGGGTGTTTATAAGATGAACAAAACCTGTTTAAAAAGCCCCCTTTTTAAACAAAGGAAAAGTTTTGAGAGAATTATAGACAAGTTATCAACAACTTTCACACAATCCAAAATCATTTTTTTTGAGGAGGGGGGATTTTTTGTGAATGCAGACTGGTAAAGGGTTTTCGTGTAAAAGAACGAGTTTGACAAAAATAAAGATCTTCTAAATACTAGAAAAGAGTATGAAATATAAACAATTTGAATCTTCGTGGGAAAAAGTTCTAAGAACACAAATGCAAAAACCCTATTTTAAGGAGTTAGAGACTTTTTTGAAAAAAGAAAGGGAGACAAAAAGGATTTTTCCAGAGGAGGAAAAGGTGTTTGCCCCTTTTAAACTCCTTTCAATTGAAAAAATAAATGTGGTAATTGTGGGGCAAGACCCTTATCCAACCTATGGAAAAGCAAATGGGTTTGCCTTTGCTGTAAATGAAGGGCAAAAGTATCCCCCGTCACTAAAAAACATTTATAAAGAAATGCAAGACGATGTTCAGCAGGAGCCAAGGTTGCTTCAAGATCTGTGGCAAGAAGGGGTTTTTTTATTAAACACCCTCCTTACTGTAGAGGAGGGGCGCCCTTTATCGCATCAAAAAAGGGGTTGGGAAATCTTTACTGATGCAGTATTGACACATCTATGGGAGGATAAAAGGGAGAAGGTGTTTTTTTTATGGGGGAAAAAAGCACTACAAAAAGAAGCCCTTTTTGCAAAAAAAAGGGACCATTTGATCCTTAAAGGGGCCCATCCATCCCCTCTTTCAGCAAGAAATTTTTTCGGATGCAAACATTTTTCTCTTGCAAATAGATTTTTAAACCAAAAAGGAAAAAACGTACAATGGGGGAAAAATGAAGAACATTCTTGTGTGTGTAGTGAGTTTTTTACTTGCGATGCATTATCAACTAAGGGGTGAAGAAAAAATATGTGTCGTTTTGTTGACTGATGAAAAGTACTACGATCGATTTCAAGAAACCTATAAAATGTTACGAAATGAGGGGCGCTATAGTGGGGAGGTCTGTTTAGTGGTCGCAGGAAGTTTAACCAAGGAAAGGGTAAGGGAAAAATACACTACAGAGGAGTTAGAGCTTATCCAATTTCCTGAAATTAAAGTAGATGAAATAGAATACAGCTATGCCTATTCAAGGGACAAGCTTAATGGGCAAATACAAAAATTTTATTTGTTTGACCCCTATTTCAAGAGGTGGCAATATATTTTATACATAGATTGCGGAATGAAAATTCACCAGGATATTAGCCCTATTTTAGAGTTAAGAAAAAGGGATAAATTAGTGGCTCTCTCAAATGCATATCCTAACTATGTGTGGACTTTAGAGGATCAATTTCCTGGGATAAGAGATAATCAAAATATAAAAACGAAGTTTGACTTAAGTGGGGATTATTTTCAAACAACGATGATGTTATATGATACAAATATTATCAATAGAAAAATTGTTAATAAACTTATTAAATTGAAAAACACTTATAAAAGTGGTTCTTCTGATCAAAGTTATATTGCACTCTATTTCACTCAAATCCAACCATGTTGGGAACATATTCCAATTAAAAATGGGGAAATCTACTATTATGATTGGTATCCAAGGGAAATAGGGGCAAAATATATTATGCATAAATATTCTTGCGAACAGTACCCTTGTAAAGAGTGTGAAAAAATGTAAAGCGGGTTTACAAAGCCACTTTTAAGTGGGGTAAAACTCTTTTTTTAGGAGAATGTGACCATCCACCCTATTTCTAAAGAGAAGCTCTCCTTTTTTGCATCAAATAAGGGAGGTTTTATGTGGAATTTTCCTCTTTTGCCAAAGAAATTTTCAAAAAGGGCAATCATAGCGGAAAAAAAATTTTTGTGGAGAAATATTAAGGCTTCTCTTGCCATCCCTTTACCAGAAAGAGATGGCAAGGCTTCGTGCTGTGATGGAAGATCCTTTTGATAAAGAATGTGCAAACATTTAAAGCAATAGCTTGCCAAAAGTTTCTTAAGTTGTGTATACTGCCATTTTTTTATTGAATCATAAATTTTTCTATAGAGATCCCAAAAAGGAGCCTACAATTGAACACAAAACCATTAATCGTTAGTTATTACACAAAAGACACTTTATATAAAAGGGAAGCAGAGGATTTAATCGCTTCATGCAAAGCCTTAGACCTTGAGTATGAAATCACCGAAGTCCCAAATTTAGGGTCTTGGGAAAAAAATTGCTGTTATAAACCCACCTTTCTTTTGAAAAAATTAGAAGAGCATCAACGTCCCCTTATTTGGACAGATGTCGATAGTGTTATTTTAAAAACCCCCACCCTCCTTCTTGAGTGCAAGGCAGATTGTGCTTTAAGGGTAAATGATTATGTCCCTATTGATGACCCTTCTAAGATTTTAAGTGGGACAATGTTTTTTAACAACACAGCATCGGCTAAAAAACTTTTAACCATCTGGGAAAAAGAGTGCCACAAGCAACTTGAAAAGGGGGGGGCAGTCTATGATCAAGTTTGTCTTAGAAAAGTGATTCTCCACTACCCAACAATTGTTGAAATGAAAAGGCTCCCTGCCTCCTATGTCAAAATTGTCGATAATGAGGAACAAGCTGCTTTGGATCCAGAAAGTGTGGTTGTTCACTACCAAGCATCACGACTATTGGGGAAAATTGTCGATGGCGAGGTGGTTTCTTGTTTAGTTGATGGCCTCACTTCTAAAGAGCTTAAAGAAATTCGAACCACATAAACTAAAAAAGTTTCTTGCTGTCATAAAAAAAATATGAGATAAGGGATCCTTGTGACGATATCTTGTTATTAGGGGAGTAAGAGATGAAATTATCTGAAAAAATTAGGCGATCTATTGCAGGAAAAGAGCGTCTTGAGGAAAAAGATTCTGAGTATAAGGGTTTAGATGAGGTTGCAATTGATTCTAAAAAGGGCTCTTTATCCCAAGGAGAATCGGTTGCTTTAAAAGATCTACTCCTTGATCATCAGATCAATTCTGTAAATATAAGCGAGGATTATTCCTTATTAGTCGGATTAACAGCCCAAATAAAAGCTATTCACCATCAATCGGTCCTCCTTCATGGGGAAAGGATTTATAAAGCCTCAATCCTTTTCAAATCGTATAAAGAGGGGGCCTTTTCTTCATGGCTTAAACAAGTCTATGGAAACCGTCAAACCCCTTATAATTTTTTAAAGTACTACCTTTTTTACGCTTCTTTAAATAGTGCCTTACAAGAAAAAGTACTATCGATGCCTAAGCAAATTGTCTATACCATCGCCTCAAGAAATTGCAGTGATGAGGATAAACAAAAGGTCATAGACAGTTATGATGGGGAAGCAAAAGAAACCTATTTAAAAGCCATTAGAAAGGCTTTTCCTTTAGAAAGAAAGGATAGACGCCAAAAAAGAAAGGAAAGCTCAGCAAGTCAAGTTCTGTATCTTATTGAAGCGGCAATGGAAGCGGTGCATGTCTATAAAAACACTTTTTCATATGAAAATCTTAAAGCCATTGATCATCAATTAAAAAAGTTTTCTAAAGAGTTGTGGGAAGCTTAACACTCCCTTTTTTCATCTCGTAGCTTCTTTAACATCTCAATAAAAGGTTGAAGAAGGAGCTTTTCTTCCACCTCTTGTGTATTTCTATCCCTACATGTAAGGGTTTTTGAAGAAACTTCTTGATCGCCAATAATCACCATTTTATTCACTTGTTCCATTTGGCTATTTCTTATTTTTTTACTTATCGATTCATGAGAATCATCAATATGAACTCTAAAGCCTTGGGAAGATAGCGCTTTTTTTATCTCTTTACAGTACTCTACATGACGGTCTGCAACCGGTAAAAGGGCAATTTGTTTGGGAGAAAGCCATAAAGGGAAGCGCCCTTTGTAGTGTTCAATTAAAATAGCAAAGAAGCGCTCAATAGATCCATAAAGAGCGCGATGGATCATAATAGGGCGCACTTGTTCCCCATGTTCATCGGTGTAGGTAAGTTCAAATCTTTCAGGAAGGGACATATCCAATTGAATAGTTCCGCATTGCCAGCTCCTGCCGATAGCGTCTTTAACATGGATATCAATTTTTGGGCCATAAAATGCGCCATCGCCTTCGTTGATTAAAAATCCCTTTCCATAAGAAATTAAAGCATTTTTTAGGGCAAGGGTTGATGTTTCCCAGTCTTTATCTGTCCCAATAGTTTTAGTTTTAGGACGGGTCGAAAGCTCTAAATGGTAGTTAAGACCAAAAGGGGCATATAAACGCTCAGTGAGCTGTAATACCTCTAAAATTTGCCCCTCGATTTGATCGGCTCTCATAAAAATATGGGCATCATCTTGATGAAAGCTCCGAACCCTTAATAATCCCGATAATGAGCCAGACAGCTCATGTCTATGGACATTTCCAATTTCCCCGACTTTCATCGGAAGTTCTCGATAGCTATGTTTTTTAGATTTATAAAAAACCATGCACGCTGGGCAGTTCATCGGTTTAATCGCGTACGTACCCTTATCAATTTCTGAAAGGTACATATTTTCTTTGTAATTGGCAAAATGGCCTGACAATTCCCAAAGCCCTTTATCCATCATGGCAGGGGTTTTAATTTCTACATACTCATCGGCATCATGAAGGGCTCGCCAATGTTTTAAAAGCTCATTCCAAATGACCATTCCATTGGGCTCTATAATAGGCATCCCAGGGGCAAATTCTGAAAAAGAAAATAGGGAGAGGTTTTGTCCAATGACCCTGTGATCTCTTTTTTTTGCCTCTTCTAAAAGGGTTAAATGGTCTTGTAACATCCCTTTATCAGGAAACGATACCCCATAAATCCTTGTTAACGACTCTCTTTCTTGGTCGCCCCTAAA
Source organism: Chlamydiia bacterium (assembly GCA_044359535.1). Classification (GTDB taxonomy): domain Bacteria; phylum Chlamydiota; class Chlamydiia; order Chlamydiales; family 2-12-FULL-49-11; genus JAJACQ01. The sequence goes on along the minus strand of JBIKLZ010000003.1, from coordinate 22,288 downwards.
GTAAGCTGCCGAACACTTCATGATCTTAAAGGCTTTTATTTTTCCTATTTTTGCTAGGTGAGGGCCTCTGCAAAGATCAAAAAATTCTCCCTGTCTATAAGCCGTAATTGGCTCATTGTCGGGGAGAAATTGAATGATTTCTTTTTTAAAGGGATTAGAGCCAAATGCAGCAAGGGCCTCTTGTTTTGTTGCAAAGAGCACTTTTTCTGTAGAGTAATTTTCTTTCAAGATGTTTTTGATCTCATTTTCAAGGGCTTTAAAATCATCGCTTGAGATATTTAGGTGGGCAAAATCATAGTAAAATCCCCCTTCAATTACTGGACCAATGGTTGGAAGGGCATGAGGAAAAAGCCTTAAAACAGCTTGAGCTAAAACGTGGGCTGAAGTATGCCAAAAAACCTCTTTGCCCTCTTTATCCTCAAAATCATAGATCTTGACCTTATCATCGGGGTAAATGTCATCAGAAAGATCTTTTAAAACTCCATTTATAGAAATAGTCACCCCTTTATGAGGATCTGTGTACCCTAATGAAGCAATAAGTGCATTGCCGGTAGTTTTTTCTTTGATTATTAATTCTTTTTCGTTGTATGAAGTAGACATTTTAATTGAATCCCTTGAAAATGATGATAGAAATAATATTAGCACAAGAGAAAGAGCTTTGCAAGATTAGAGATAAAAGCGATCAAAGGATGGCAAAGATCTATTCAAGGGCCTCTATTATTGCAACACTATTAACCGATGACAATAAAATTAAGGCTTTTTTATCCCAATTACCACCCCCTATTGAAGGGATATTAGGAGAGTTTTTTCATTTCCATATGATTGAAACGCTCCACTTTTTTTTAGAAAATGAGCCCTTTAAAAGGGTGTGTGCAGAGGAAGAATCTTTGGATCGGTTAATTGCGTTAAAAGTAGCGCTCCTTGTCCCATTAAGGCAAACAATTGGCTCTTGTTTTGCAACAGCCTTTTTAATCCATCTTCAAAAAACCGACCTTGCAACCCTTTTTAATGATCTTTATAAAACCTCTATGAAAAAAGTTCTTACAAGGGTTATTGATCAAAAGGAGGTAAGGATCCCCCAATGCATAAAAACAGGAAGGGTTCAAACAGAAGGGGTTTTTATTGCTAGCCCACTAATGAAATCCTATGAGTATACAGTGGCAGCGCTAGCTGATGTCCAAGTAGGATTTTCTAGGTGGAACTTTTTTTCTGCCCTTGGATTAGACAATACAGCGACAGGGGGTCTTGGTAAAGTGATTTATGGGATCATTGAAAAGAAAGTTAAAGAAAAAAACGAGGAACAAAAGGATCTTATTAGCGATATTGAGTTTTTAGAACAGAGTTTAGATTTTGATGACGCCGCCTTTAAGGCAGCATCTTCTATCGATCGAATGAACAGTATTAAACAATCAGCAAAAATCAAACAGTTGTATTTAGATCGAAAAATTACTGACTATGAAGAGGGGGGGAAAAAAAATAAAGCGTTTGCGTCGTTATATCCTTTTTTTATAGAGCAGTATGGGGAATTATTTCCACATTATTTTCAGGAGCTATACGACCCAGAAATGGCTGCAGGAGACAATCCTTTTGAAGATCAAGCTGCGGGATTTCGCCTTGTCTATAAACATGGGAGAAGCGACTCAAGGGTGTGGACCTATATTTATACAGATCAAGAGTATATTGCCGCGATTAGGGAGTTTATTGTCCTTACTGAAACCATTTTGATCAATTTAAAAAGGGGGGAGGGTCTTGAAAAGGTGATCGAAACCATTGTTTCAGAGATCCTTCTTGCAATTGATACAAAAGAATTCATAGAAGAGCAAAAGCAAAGGGTTCATAGCATGCATCAAACCTATTTAAAAAGAGAAGGAAACACCTCTCCTTATGCCTATATTAGTGGAGGAAATATTGAATCGCTTATTAAATCCTACTATTGCTCAACAACCCCATTAAGGAAAGAAAAAATAAGCGCTCAAACCCCTAAAGATTTGTGTTATTCACTTATTGAATGGATGAAGGATGCAAAAGATATTGAGATATCTGCATTTGATAAAGACCCCTTTAAAGGGTTTATTCTCACCAATGAGATCCATGCTTGTAATTTTCTCCCTGGAATGGAAATGTTTAAAAAGGGGTGGATGGATGTAGGTAATACCTACTCCTATATGCGGGATCATTTTCCTATAAATGAACCTATTGTTTTTGCCGATACTAATTGGGGAGGATTCTTTTTAGCCTTTATCATCGACCCATCTTCAATTTTTTCTTTAGTTTTATTTGATGGATCTTTATCCTATCCTTTTAATAATTGGGACTTTCTGTTCAAAAAAGAAAGTTATTGGGAAATATATATTCAATAGATGAAAGGTGTCAAAGAAGATTTAGGGCAAGAGCCAATTTCTGCACGCAATGCAAGAGATTTAATTGTTAGACAGTCTGAAATTCTTTTTCCCCCTTTTTCAGAAAAGCAAAGGCCTTATCAAAAAATCCTTTTAGATCTTGGAAAAGTTCTTATTCAAAATGTTTTAGATTCAATAAAATTACAGGCTATTAGCGATGCATCCAAAAAGCACAGAGCTTTGGTAACCCATTATAAGCCCTATGATGATCTTGAGATCCTTCTTATACAAAGATGTGTGGATAATTTTAAAGAGCGTCTTTTAGAGTACATTAATAGAAATCTTGAGATAGAAGGCAATGAGGAGGAGGAGGCTATACTTAAAGAATTAAAAAAAAAGGAGAGGGTACAATTTTTTGTATCAAATTAATTTAGAATATATTAAATTCTCTTTTTATTTTTAGGAGGGATCATGGAAATAAACGGCTGGCAAAAGCTAAAGGAGCGACCTGTTCTTGTTGCTACAGGTAATCTATCTTCAGGGGTGAGAGAGGTTTTTAATGGGGTCAACAACCTATCTAAAAAAATTTTAGGGCGTGCAGCTGGATTTCTTAACGGAGTACAGCGTGTTGTTTTTATCCCTTGTGAGGTCAAATTAATTCAAGATTTACAAAATCTAGCCCTTTTAGACCCTACACATCGAAAAGCTTTAGAATTTTTAGAAAAAGAGTGCTTTGAAATAGGGGTCTCTGATACAGGAAAAATATTTGCTCTTGAAAAATATATAGAAACTTTAGGGGAAACTTTAAAGAAGTTAGAAGAGAGACCTTCTCAAGGACTCGAAAAAACCATTGAAAAATTGCGGAGCTTTTTAGAAACAACTCTTTATCACTATATTGACAAATTAAAGGGTGTTTCCTTAAAAAAAAGGGGGGAGGTTCTTTTTTTACTCAAAGAGGTTATTAAACCGCATGTTGTTGTTACTTCTTATGAGGTGAAATTAATCCAAGATTTACAGAATCTAGCCCTTTTAGACCCTAAACATCAAAAGGCATTAAAAGCATTAGAAGAGTGCTTTCAAGAAGGGGGCTCTGATGCAGGAAAAATAGCAGTTCTTGAAGAATATTTAAAAACTTTAGGGGAAACTTTAGAGAATATAAAAGAAGAATCTCATCAAAAGTATGAAGAAATCATTGAAAAATTGCGGAGCTTTTTAGAAACAACTCTTTATGACTATATGGAGACATTAAAGGGTGCTTCCTTCACAAAAAAGGAAGAAATTCTTTCTTTCCTTACAGAGGTTATTAAACCGGAAGTTTAATTTTGAGGAGCCGTGCTTTTTGTTTTTGATAAGGGCAATTAAAGTTTCAAAAGATCCAAAAAGGTGGATGCTCTTTTTTGCCCGTGTGACCCCAGTAAATAAAAGCTCTTTTGGAAATGTCTGGGCGTCCTCAGGTAGAATTAGGCAAATGTGGTCAAATTCACTTCCTTGACTTTTGTGAATAGAGAGTGCAAAGGCTTTTTCATAAAGGGGAAGCATAAGTCTTGGTAGGGAAATATTTTTTTCTGGAAATGTGGCAATATCATTGTGAAGGTAGCCAATATCGCCATTTGTAAGTTGAGTCACAGAGTCATTTTTAGTGATTAAAATAGGGATTTTTTCCCCTTTATCCCCTTTAATCACCTCGTTTAAGTGTAAAGAACCATAGGGCCCTTTTCTAAAAGGGGTAAGTACTATGTGCTCTTTATTGTGCGTTTTTGGGTTAAAGGCTTCAAGGGGGAAAAGTTGAATCTCGTTATGAGCTTCTAAAATGTCTTTAAGGCCCTTTTCATCCTCATTTAAAATCGCCGTAGAAAAATCAATAATGGACTTTTTATCTGAGCGCATCGGGGCTAAAAGGGTCACTTGATCGATCTTTTCAAGGGTGGTAATATCATAAAAAATTGAAGCCCCTGACACAGGTGGAAGTTGATGAGGATCGCCAATTAAAATCACTTGGGTGATATCAAGGAGGCTAGAAAGAAGGAGGTTAAACAGCTTAGGAGAAATCATTGAGCACTCATCGATAATAAGAAGGTCAGCAATAATCACTGGATGGGTCCTTTCCACTTCAAAACTCTCTTTAATCCCTAAAAGCTTATGAAGCGTTTGCGAGCCTTCAGTTTCATCAGATAGAGCCGAAAGGGCTTTTCCTGTAGGGGCTGAACAAATCACTTTTTTATCGGGATATTTTTGTTTATAGGCCTTGATCATTGATTTAGCAACAAAGGATTTACCTGATCCAGGCCCTCCTGTGATTAAAAAAAAGGGAGAGGTGTTAAATAGGGAAAAGGCTTCTAGCTGCTTTTCATTTAAAGAGTTTGGGGGAGGGATTTTTTGATCAAGTTTTGGGAGCAATGTCCGAAAATAGAGCTTTGTTGCAATTTCTACCTCATAAAAAAAATTTCTACAAAGGTAGTAGGCGTTGCCATCTTTGACAATAGGGGCATGTTTTTTTTCTAGGATTTTATCAATTGCCGGGTCGACATCTTCTTTTTCAATAAAAAGATGGCCCTCACAAGAGGCTCTCATTAACTCTAAGCAAAAAGGGTAGAGGGGATGCTCTTTATCTTTAACAAGCTTTAAGGCAAAAAGATGTTCAATGGAACCATACTCTACTGTAGACATACAATCTCCTTGTCAGGTAGGGGCTCAGGGGAAAAATAGGTAATACCCTCTTTTCCCCCTCGGATAAAAATGTAAAAGGCCCCCCCAAAATAATCTTTAAAGGAAAGGTGTTTGGTCTCTAAAAACCCTTTTAACGCTCGTGTATAGATCGATGCTTGGGTGGTGTAGTGATGTTTTTCTAAAGCCTTCCAGATCTCCTCTGGGTGATACCCCTCTAAATGGTTGCATTTCCAATCAACGATGTAAAAGCGTTCATTATGAAGCAAAACTAGGTCAGCAAACCCTTTCATTTCAGAAGGGGAGTTTTCAAGCTTATACTGAAATAAAACCTCTTGCCACATTTGATGTGGAGGGACCGATTCAAGGGTAAAAGATCCATAGGGGCTTTTAAGGGACGTTGTGAAAATCTCTTTTAGTTTCTCAAAAATGGATTCTTCAAACCCCTCCAAAGGGGTTTGGAAAAATGATTTTTGGAGGATAGGAAGGAGTGTCTCCCTTGAAAAAGGGGTGTAAAGCCCCTCTTCAATGATTTTTTCTAAAACAAGGTGGATTTGATTGCCCACCTTTGAACCATAGGGAAAATCAGCTTGAGCTTTTACTGGTAGAATTTCTCCTTCTTCAAAGGAAAGGGAGGAAAACGAAAATGATCGGGGGGGCTTTTGGTACGTTTTAGCCTCCTCTGGAGGGTAAATTTTTCTTGAGTCCTCTTTTATCTCCCATTTATTTGCGCCTTCTTCAAAAAGAATTCCAGCAGAAATTGGAGAGGTTAGGAGCACATCCTTAGAATTAAGGGTTAGGATTTTTTCATATAAGGCTTCATAGGATAGAAAGGGGGATTGTACCCTACTTAAAAAAAGTTCTAAGGGAGAGGCTCCCCCTATGTCTACTGGAAAGATCGATCCAAATAAAGTGCCGTAGATATACAGATGTGATTTTGCCCGGGTAAGGGTGACATACAACAGTCGCATCTTTTCTTTATCTAGAGAAATGGCCTTGTCTCTACTTTCTACAGATTGTTTCATCCGTGTGTATAAAGAAATGGCGAACACAGCTTCAAATTCAAGCCCCTTACTTAAGTGCGATGTCATGATAGTGACGCTTTTTTTATCGGTCCCTGTCCCTTTTTTTAAAAAGGAAAATGTATCTGGATCTAGTTTTTGTATTTCACTGATAAACTGTCTTGGATCTGTGTCAAAATGTTTTAAAAAAAGGGAAAAAATTTGCATCATTGTAAGAAAAGAACTTTCATTATGACAAAGAAGCTCTCCTAAAGATCTATGAGCAAAGAGCTTTTTGTCCATCAAAGCGTATAAGTAGGCGCATAGCCCTTCTTCTTCTAAAATCTGTTTAAGGAGAGAAAAATCCATGGAGAGTTTTTGTAAAAGGGGATGGGATAAATCCTCTTTTAGAAGGTCTATAGAGGCATTAATGAAGCTATGGGAAAGAAGTTCTTTGATTAATGATTCAGATCGTGGAGAGTAGGTAAGAAAAAGAAGAATTTCAAAAAGGGAAAAAAAGGGGGACTTTAGAAGGGAGGAAGAAAAAGTGGCTTTTGTGGGGATATTCATTTTTTGCAAATAGGAGCAAAGGCTAAGACCTTGATAGCGATCTTTTACAAGAATGGCAATTTGGTCAAGGGGGAGGTTTAATGTTTGAAGGGTGTTTGCAATATGGGGAAAAAAAATCTCTTCTTCAATATCAGCAAGACTTGCTTTTAACCCCCCCTCTTTTTTAGGAAGGGCAAGGCACAAAGAGAGTGTTGATGGCCCCTCTTGCTTTTTCCCCGCCTTTACTTCATAGTAGCGTAAATCTTCAGAGTGCTCTTCAAAAGAAAGAAATCCTGGGGTAGTTTTTTCAGAAAATAGGAGATTTAAACCCTCTACAAGGGTTTTTTGCGATCTAAAATTGGTATCTAAAGAAAAATGGTGAGAAAAGGATTGTTTAGCCACAAGGTAGGTAGGTAGATCTGCCCCCCGAAAAGCATAAATGGATTGCTTTGGATCCCCAACGGTACAAAATGTTTGTGCAGTATCAAAAAATAGGGTTTTTAAAATCTCCCATTGGATGGGGTCTGTATCTTGGAATTCATCGATGATGGTTGCAGAAAAAAGGGCCTGAATTTTTTTCTTAAGAGAAGGTTTTTTTAAACTCTCCAATAGTGAATATAAAATCCCATCAGGGTCTTTGACAGATTGATTCTCAAGGCGCTTTTTTGCTTTTATAGCAATATGGGATAAAGGGGACGTTGGATCTTTGGCAACAGATAGAATAGGGGAGAGCTTTTGACAAAGGGAAAAAAGGGGATTGTTGTAAGGGATCTGTTTCCCCTTTTTGATATTTTGAGCTTGTAACAGTTCAATTAAAGAGTCCTTAGCTCCAATAAGGGAATCAAAATCCTTCTTTTTTAGATGGTGAAGTTGATCAAAAAGGAAGGGATGGATCTGTTTTTTGTTCGACATACACCGTTTAAATAAGGGGGCTAACTCTTCAAAATGCTCTTCAAGAGTTTCAAGTTCTGCATCCTCAAGAAGAGTTAAAAAGTCTTTTTTTAACTCAGAAAAAGTTGGGGGGAGCGATAAAGCTTTATGGTTTTGAATATAAGAGGTGATTTTCTTTGTAAAGGTAGTGATTTTTCTGTCACTATCCACAAGTGTAAAAAGTTGTCCTGCTGAAATCACTTCTTCAGATGTAAGTCCCCTTAAAGTATCTAAAATCGCTAAAAAGGTAAGATCTTTGTGTTTATCATCATTAAAATCTAAAAGCTCAAGGTCGCTTCCTGCTTCAAAAGCAAAGGTGGACAGCATCTGAAAAGCAAAGCTGTGAATGGTGTAGATGGGCATTTCACTAGAAAGGACGCACCCATTTTCAATGAGTAAAAGGGCCTCTTCTTTATTTTTAATTGATTGAAGGTAAGGGGTCGATAGATCGTTGTTTCGAAGGTTTTCCCCCATTTTTAAAAGGGAGCTGTGGATCCGTCTTTTTAAATCAAGGGCGCCAGCTTTTGTAAATGTCACAACTAGAATCTGAGTAATATCCATTCCATCTAAAATAAGACGTAAAACCATATGTTCGATGGCAAATGTCTTCCCTGTTCCAGCAGAGGCTTCGATAAAAATCTTTCCATATAGAGGGGAGAGGGGGTCTAAAACATCATAGGGTTTCATGAAATCTCCTTATTGAGGGCTGAACAGAGTTGTGATAATTCTTCTTCAAAGTGATGAAAGCTTTTAACCTCTCCTTTTTCAAGAAAGGGGTCATTGTCTTTATACCGGAGTTTTTCTTTTATAGAGGGAAAATCGATAGTTTTTGAAATGCAATACTCTTCTACCGCTTCAGGAATAAGGGGGGAAATGGCATTCATCGCTTTTTGATAATAGGATAAAAGGGGGGAAAGCAACGGTTGTAGCGTAGATTTTTCAAAGGTTTTTGTCACCCCTTCAGTTACAAATAAAAGAGCAAGGGGGATGTCTACATCAAGGTGAGAAAGGAGGATGAGGGTGGGAAGGTGTTTCCACAGTTCGGGTAGTTTGGGTTCTTTAAAAAGGATGAGCCCTTTATCGGTGAGGTTATTTATTGTCCCTTTGATTGTGTAGGTTAATCCCATTTCTTGATGAACGATGGCAGGTAAAAAGAGGGTGGAATCCTTTTTAATGCTAGCTTTGATATGCGGGTCTAAAGTGATTGAAAAATACGGATTTATGTTATTAAAAAGGGTGATTAAATGCCCTTTTTGCGTCTGGATAGTGGAGGTTAACTCCTTTTTAGCCACTTTTTCGAAAATCGCTCCAGGGAGTTTGTTCGTAAGGGTTAAGTGTTCAAAGTTAATCTCCTCTTTTCTAGACAAAGCACTTGCAATCTTTGATTTATCAAGGTGGGAGAGGAAGAACTCCCCATCATCAAAAGGGGTTTTTGAAAGAAGGGATTGTTCGAAAAGATGTGCTGAAACGGTATAAAAAAATCGTCCAGGGGAGCGAGCTAAAACATTGAGGTGCTTTATTTCGATCACTTGTGAAAGGCTCTCCTTTTTCTCCCCCTTTTCAAAGGTATAAGGGGGGGTATAGGGCTCATTTGAAGCAAGAAAGAGGGGGTAATGTTTAGAAAAGACATTCTTTTGGAGGAAGTACGTTGTGTTGTACGGGGTAAAGGGGTGTTGAATAGGGGGGGGGAGACAAAGGGCGTGGATCATCTCTTCAATAAGGGGGGATGGGTTTGTTTCCCTCCCATCTGTGGGGTTATTCGACGTGTAGCTAAAGCAGACAGATTCTTTTGACCCCATGATTGCTTTTAAAAGATAGAGGCGGGCTTTTTGAGAAGAGGTAGGCTTTTTATCATAAAGGGGTTCTTTAGAAAGCTCATGCAAAGAGCGATACCTTTCTTTGGAGGGAAAATGTTCTTCATCAAGGCCGATAAAAAATAGAGCCTTATCTAAGGGTGGGGCATCTTCAATAGAAGAAAATGTAATCGGGGGAGAACTATACATGGAGTCTTTTCCCCCTTTTTTTGCAAAGATTTCCCCAAGCAACCGTTTAAAACTTGAATAGGAATAACAAAATTGAGAGGTTGTAGAAAGGGTGGTGATTTTTTTTAGCTCTTTAAAAAATAGATCGGCAGAATCATCAAGGTAGAGAAATTGTTCGGCAAAAGCAATGGTTTTAGCGCTCCATTGTTGAAGAGTGTATTTTTTGTGAACAAAGCTTTGGGCTTGTTCATGAAGCTTTTGGACAAGATCGATCACATCTCCAATACTTTCTGCTTGAGAAAATTCAATGGGGGAATCTTTCATAGTGAGAACATCAAGGATGTGTGAAAAGCCCTTTTCAAAGAGCCCAAAGGAACAGGCCTCTCCATCTAATACTGCACTTTTGGATTGTTTATCAAATCCCCAAGAAATCCCTGTGTAAGAGATGATTTTTTCTAAAGTCTCTACATCTTCTTGATTGATTTGACATTTTCTTTGAAATAAAGGGGAGGAAAACAGTTTTAGGAGGGCATCTTTTTCAAAACGGCTATCAATCATGGAGAAAAGCTGTTTTAAACTATCCATTGTGGGGCAGTGTTTTGTCTTTTGTAAGTTAGAAATGGTAAATGTAAAGGGGAAATTTTTTCCTGAAAAAAGGAAGGAGATGTAAGGGTAGTAGATATCTATATCGGGGGCAAGAACTGTGATATCAGAAGGATGTAGGTGAGGCTTATTGTGTAAAAGGGTTAAAATATTATTGATAACCACTTCTACTTCTCGAAGAAGGGAGGGGGCGGCATGAATAGAAAAAGTCCCATCTTGGTAAGGGGGAGCAGAAGGCTTAATTTGATACAAAATCGCCTTTTGAATGTAGGTTAAATCTGACGACATCGTGATGTCTTCATACTCTTCAAAGCTCCCTTGATCGTGTAAGTAGGTGTACAAACCCTTTCCCCCTTCACAAAAATGGGACAAGAGGGGATGGGTATTGGATGCAAAAGAGGCAAATTCGATACGCTCTTCTAAGGAGGTGTTCTTTTTTTTAAAGTGTCTATCTAAATAGGCGCTTTTTTTCCGAGAAATAAGATCTCCCCAAAAAAGAGGGGATGGGGAAAAAAGATAAAAAGAAAAAGTGATGTAAGGGGAGAGTTTTTCAATGAGGTTAAGATAGAGCTTTGGACAGACATCGAGAACAAAAATATGTATAGAAAGGGAAAATTTTGGAGGGGGGCACTGCTTTATGGCATCAATAATAGAGGTCCATTTTTTTAAAACTTCTTTAAATAAATATTGTTGCCACCCTTTTTTTTCAAGCCAAGGTAAAAGGGCTTTGTCCCCATAAAGGAGGTATTCAAGAAAAACATGACTTAAGGTAGAGGCAAGAGGGATAATCCGCTCTTTTTTTCCTTCAATATATTCTTTGAGGGGGTAAACAAAGGGCTCTTCAAGATTAAGCAATGAAGTGATTTTTTCTTCTAAAAAAAACATCAATTCATAATGGGAGGGAAAGGGCAAATCTTTTTTATAACAGATTTTTAAGAGAAGGTGAATACATTGTTGAAGGGTGACAAACCTTATTCCAAAAATAGATGAATTTTTTTCAATAAAAGATTGAATGAAAAAATCCTTTGTTTCATTAGAAGGATAGACAAGGTAGGTTTTAGAAAACAAAGGCTGGTGATGGATATTTTCAATGCACAGCTTTGCTAATGTTTTAAAAGAATTACTAGTGTAACTTTTAAATGGACTCTTGAAAAAATCGGTCATTGGGATTACAATTGGGTAAATATACAACTCATCAAAGTGATTATTATGGATAAGACTGTTTCTAGCAAGTATTCAAAAATAAAAAGGCGTTATGGGGAGGTTCGTAAAAAAAGAGCTTTAAGTTTTTTAAATATTGCCCAATTTACAGCGGCATTTAACGATAATCTATTTAAATTTTTAACTATCTATCTTTTAATTGACCTTAAGGGGGCAGTTCATGCCTCAGATATCACATTTTTTGTAGGGGTTTTCTACGTCCTTCCATTCCTTCTTTTTTCAAACATTGCAGGGGCAATTACCGACAAAGTGAGTAAACAAAAAATTATTGTGTGGATGAAGGGGCTAGAGGTGGCCATCATCGGGTTGGGCTATTTTGCCTATATGACCCAAACTGTGTGGCTTTGTTATACTACGGTATTTTTACTCTCTTTACAAAGTGCTGTAATGAGCCCTCCAAAATACAGCATCATCCTTGAACTGGTTAACAAAGAAAATGTTTCTAAAGCAAATAGTTATGTAACAAGTTACACCTATATAGCCATCATTTTAGGGACCTTTATGGCTTCGTTTTTAACACAAATTACGGGGAAAAATTTTATATTGTCCTTAAGTGTGTGTATGGGTGCTGCAATTGTTGGCTTTATTGCGAGTTTAAACATCCCAAAAACCGAGGCAGTGGGAGCAAAAATCAATGCAAAGCAGCCCCCATTTGCTCAATTAGTTGAGACCCTTTCTTTGTGTAAAAAAACCCCAAAGCTCCTTATGGTGGTGATAGGTTCTGCTTTTTTTCTATTTATTGGAGCCTTTTTGCAGTTAAACCTCATTCCTTTTGCCATCAGTTCATTGGGGATGTCTGAAGTTGGAGGGGGGTATCTGTTTTTAGGAACCTCTTTTGGTATTGCCCTTGGATCTCTTATTTCAGGAAAAGTGTGTAAAAAAGGGGTCCACTTAGGAGTGTCGGCTTTTTCAATGATTGCAATGGCTTTTTTTGTTTTTTTAATCCCCATATGCTCAAAATCTATTTCAGCTGTTTTTGTTGTATTATCTATTATAGGACTCCTTGGAGGTCTTTATCAGATCCCTTTAGATTCCTATATGCAAATGCACTGTCCATCGGAAAAGCGGGGAAAAGTTGTCGCTGCGGGAAACTTTTTAAGCTTTGCTGGGGTGTTGCTTGCCCCTATTTCAATGATGATATTTGAAAAGGTCCTTTTTTTAACCCCTGCAGCGGGGTTTGTAATGATGGGTTTTATCCTTCTAGGGGCTTCACTATTTTTTATTAAAGGGCTTTTTATCCCCCTTTTACATTTTATTTCGCAAGCAACGGTTCATAGAGTCTATAATATCTACTACCAAAACTTCCCTTTTGCAAAAAAATATGAGGAGCAGCGTGTCGCTCTTTTTATTAAAGGGTTGAAAAAAAGGTTTATTTTCCTCTTGTTTGGGGAAACAACTCAAGGGCACATATTTATTGTTAGAAGGGAAGCTAAGAAATACGATCCAATCCTATCCTATATTAACGACCTTGACTTTTTTTACCTAAACAGTGGGGAGACAGCAAGTGGTGTTAGAAAAAAAATTTCTGGGTTGCTTACAAAAACTAGACCCATTTTTATTTTAGATGAAACAGTACACTTAGAGGATCTAAAAGAGCTAATGGCAGGGTTAAAAAATCGATATCATTTTCAGATTAAAGGGATGGAGCTTGTGAGTCGAACGCATTTTGCCCCATCGCTTAATGACCATTGGCAAAAACCAGCTCTTGTCTTTGCATTTAAATGCATAAAAAATGAGTCTCCTGTTATGGAAAATGCAACTCTTTATAAATAAAAAGCTTAATCAATTGATTTTTCTTTACTTAAATAACTAGGCAGAGTAACCTCTTGGTTTTTTTACAAGGGGGAATGTATGCAACCATATGGAACAACAACAACAAGTCAATACGCAATAGGCAACAACGAGGCACTGGATCTTAAAGAACCGACATACGTAGAAATAGTCAGAAAGGAAAAGAACGTTAAAGTAACCCTTTCTAGAGAACCATCGCCCACAACAGTGATAGCTCAAAGATATCTAGGGCCTGCTGTTAACCCAGCTGGATGGCCAAAACTTTCTAAGTAAAGATAAAAATGAATACAAGGATGTTTTATGATCACATGTTTTGATACGCAGCCACCTATTGGTTTTTTAGCTCAAATAAATGTTGGGAATGGGCAAAAGTTTGAGTATGGCTCAGCAAGGCATCCTAATCAAGAAGTCATTAGAAGTGTTTTTTTCCGTTTAACAAAGATATTTAATATAGCTCAAGAAGAAGTAGTAAAAAAATTCAGTGAAAAAAAATGTTTCTTGAATATTAATGAATCAGGAAATTTTTTGGAATTAGGAAATGACCTCTATGTTCAATTTATCGCTACTGACGATCAAGAGAGTTTTGGGATAAATTATTATATTCTCTATAGAAATTTTGATGAATATAAAGGGGTCTTTAAATCGATAAAATCGATGGTTCCATTAAATGGAGGAGCAATTAATCAGGTTGAGTTTTTTCCTTTAGAAATTGAGGAGGCAATTGCAATGTTTGATCTTTTTTCCCGTTGGATTTCAACACCTAAAAATGACCCCCAAGGATGGCCCCCTTTAAATTAATAATTGTGGATTTTTTTCCATGGGCACTATATCCTTTTTATAAAAAAAGGGTTATCTATGGAGTACTCCCATGTCGATTATCAATGGAGTCGTATTCAAAGAGAGGGGTGCTTTGTTTTAAAAGGGACTTTTAAGGGCATTACTTCTCCTCAAATCATTGCTATCGATGAAAGGATAAAGGAAGTGATTAGGAATAGGAAAAACTATACCTATGAAAGCACCTCAGAAAACGGTTCTTTGCAATGGACTCTTTTTTTAAAAAGCATCCCTTCGGATGAGCGTAAAAAAATTGAAGAGGTTGTAGATCAAGTTCTGTTTGGCACGTTTAGCAAACAACGCCCTTCTTTTCAGCTCAATGCTTGGCTTAAAGAAGGTTCTTCAAGAAATGTGCCAGTTAACATTCCATATGGACGCTATTTAGATGTAAACGATCAGATCTCAAGCAGCAATAGTGATGAGAGCTTTTCAACTTCTCCAATAAGCGATCTTCAAAAAAGACGAGATTTTATACACACTTTGAACAGAAAATTAAAAGAAATATGGGCAGGTTTTAGAAGGAAAAGGGGACTTTAAGAAGTTACTTCTCTTTCACAAAGGATAAAAGCCCACTTTTCCCGTGTTTCAATTTTAAGGGGCAAAAAGGGGCCAAAGGTCTTTTGAGCTTCTTTTACCTCTTCTTCTAAAAGGCCGGAGATAAGGAAAAGAGCCCTTTTTTTAAGAAGGTATGGATAGGCATTCAAAGCTATCTTTTGTTCAGATGAGATCATATTGATAAGGACCACATCAAAATGATCGGGTCTTTGATTGATAGAAATATTTTCAACCTTATTCAACGCTATATTTTTTTTCATGGTTTCTATGGAAGGGGGGTCAATTTCTAAGGCAAAAACCTGTTTTGCTGAAAGTTTTGATGCAGCTAACGATAAGATCCCACTTCCAGCTCCCACATCGACCACAATTTTGTCCTCTACAATAGAGGGTAAATGTTCTAACATGAGATTGGTTGTTGGGTGAGAGCCATCTCCAAAAGCGGGGCCAGGTTCGAAAAGGACCTCTTTATTATTGGGTAAAAGGAGGGCAAATGTTCCATCTTTGTAGTAGGGGCTATGAATTTTCCAAATTTCTTTCCAATCGATCATATCTAATAGAGGGCTACTGTGTAAAAGCGCACTGGAGAGGACTCGAACCTCTAACCTCCTGGTCCGTAGCCAGGTGCTCTATCCGTTGAGCTACCAGTGCAAAGAAGTGGAGTATAGTGTACTTTGTTGATGGATTTTTAGGAAGGGGAATTTATTTTCATTCATCCCCCCTTTACAAAAAAACCCTTAAAAATTATAATTTATCCAATTTTTATTGGAAATTATTATGAGTCATTTATCTTACATGTTCTCTTTAAGAAGTGAAAAAAATGTCTCAACATTGCATGTCCTCCTTAATTTTTCTACACCCACCATCAATCAAAAGGTTTTGGATATTGTGAAGGAGATTTTTAGGTTAAAGGGGAGCTTTCCTCTAAAAATGGAGTTTAAAAACAGTGTTTCTAAACTAAGGATGAGCTTTATAGGGGTAAATGGGGATCAATCTGCCTTGATTGGTGAGAAAATTCGTAATTGTATTAGAAATGCAAAAAAAGGGTTAAAATCAGATCGACCTTCTTTTGACTCCAAACATAGAGCAAATAAAAGCAATAGAGTCAGACTTTCTACCCAAAGATTTAGGGGAAATTCTTTAGATGCTTGGACCCAAGGGTGGAATTAAAATTCATTGTAAAATGAAAGTCTTTTTGTTACACTGATTTCATGAGTTTAATAGGAAAAAAAATTCCCCAAGTTAAAGCGTCTGCAGTGGTAAATGGTGCTATTGTTCATGATTTTTCTATTCAAAAGTATGAAGGAAAGTATGTCCTTCTTTTTTTCTATCCGTTAGATTTTACTTTTGTTTGCCCAACAGAATTGCATGCCTTTCAACAAAAATATGAGCAATTCAAGTCTTTGGGGGCAGAAGTGATTGCCTGTTCAAGAGATAGTGCGTACTCTCACATTGCATGGCTTGCCACAGAAAAAAATCATGGTGGAATTAAAGGGGTGAGCTACCCTTTAATTGCCGATATGAAACTAGACTTTATACGCTCCTATGATGTATTAAAAGAAGAGGATGCCATTGCCTATAGAGGTCTGTTTATTATTGACCGTCAAGGGGTAATTAGGCATCAACTTGTCAATGACACCCCTATTGGAAGAAGTGTCGATGAAGCAATACGAGTTCTTCAAGCGTTGCAACATTTTGAAAAAAATGGGGAGGTGTGTCCTGCTAATTGGCATGAAGGGGATAAGGCCTTTAAAACAAATAAAAAAGAGCTAGATGCCTATTGCTCAGAAAAGTGCTAATTTTTTAAGAGATCTTTTATTTCTGATTGTGTCTTGCTATCGATAAGAGCGTTTATAAAACCTTGTTCATAGGGTTTACATTCTTTGCATAGGCTATTTTTACTTGCTAAAAGCAGTCCATTGACAGTAACAATCATTTCATGGGGGTATACGATGTACTTTTTTGGAACAAAAAGGCTATTATGAAACTGATGTAAATCAAAAGAGGTTGGAAAAGCTCCGTATAGCCCTTTAAAATCTATGAGAGAAAGGCCTGCAGGGCGTTGTAAAATAAGGGTTTTAAAAGGGGCGTTCCCGTGAAAGATTTCACTGTTTTGTTCAAAATCGACACAAATGGATCTTTGCGTTTCCGAACTAAAAAGATGGGCTTTTGAAAGACCCCTTTTTTCAGAAATAAAATGAAAGAGGCAAGAGCTTTCCCCTTCAATGATCTTTTCGGGGTGAAACTCTTCAAGGACATGATATAGATCTGAAGAAGGGTGGGCTTCAATAAAAGTGTGCCATCCAAGGCTTAAAAGCCCTTTAACATAATCCTTAAGATCGACATAAGAGGGTTGTTTTGCTGTGTAGGTGCTTTTGCCAATAACAGTAACCACATCAAAATAATTACAATGAGAAAGATTCTCAAAATCTGTAGCTTTAAAGCGAAGATGAAGGAGCATGGGGGTATTGCCCCCTTTGTCCTCTGAACACTTTTTTAATAAGGCACTTGCAAGAGAAAGGGAATGAGGGTTGTTGTCTTCAACCATAATCACTTTTGCGTTTTTAAATGTTTTTGATAGAGAAAAAGCAAGCTCCCCATCTTTTGCGCCTAAATTAAAGAGAGTAAAGTCTCTTTTAAATTCTTTACAAAGCTCATAGATCTCTGAAGTGTGAGCAAACATAAAGGTGCAATAAAAAATAAGGCTCAACCATTTCATAGTGCCGTTAAGGATAGATCAAAATGCTATTGGTGGGAAGTGTTTTTTTCTATTTCCAAAAGGCGGTTATACTTGCAAACCCTTTCTGACCGTGACAATGATCCGGTTTTAATCATTGTGGCACCCACTGCTACCCCTAAGTCGGCGATAAAACTATCTTCTGTATCCCCTGATCGGTGGGAAAGGATGCACTCATAACGGTGCCTTTTAGCAAAAGCAATGGTTTCAAGGGTTTCACTAAGGGTCCCAATTTGATTAGGCTTAATCAAAATGGCATTAGCAACTTTTTGGGCAATCCCTTTTGCAAGAAATGTTTTATTCGTTACAAAAATGTCATCTCCCACAATCTGTATACCATGACACTCTTTTGTAAGGGTGTGCCACCCTCCCCAATCCTCTTCATCAAGGCCATCTTCAATCGAGGTAATGGGATATTTGTGAATAAGTTCTTTTAAGTAGGCTATTTGTTGTTCTGAAGTCCTCATCCCCTTTTTTGGATCGTTCTTTTCAATGAAGTACCCATCTTTTTCATAAAAATTTGATGCTGCGCAGTCTAATGCAATGGATATCTGTGTGGAGGGTTGATAATGAGCCCTATCAATAGCCATAAGGATAAGATCTAGCGCCTCTTCAGCAGATTTTAAATGAGGGGCAAATCCCCCTTCATCCCCAACAGAGGTAGAAAGGCCCCTTTGAGTAAGGATCTTTTTAAGGGTGTGGAACACCTCACTTCCTGCACGTATTTTTTCAGAAAAGGAATCAAATCCATGAGGATAGATCATAAACTCTTGAAAATTAAGTCCATTATCTGCATGAAGACCCCCATTAATAATATTCATCATAGGGGTAGGGAGGATCACTTCTTGCGCTCCAAGATAACGGTATAAAGGTTTCCCTTGAATGTTTGCTGCACACCTTGCAACCGCAAGGGAGACAGCTAAAATGGCATTTGCCCCAAGATTGGATTTATCGGGAGTATGATCTAAACGGTTCATGGCATCATCAATCCCTTGTTGGTCAAAAAGATCCATCCCCACAAGGGTTTGTTTTATAACCCCTTCGATATGAGAGATAGCTTTTAAAACCCCTTTTCCTCCATATCGAGAGGGGTTGTTGTCGCGAAGTTCAAAGGCTTCATGAGCCCCTTTTGAAGCCCCTGAGGGGACAATTGAAAAACCAAAAAAGCCACTTTTGCTTTTTACTCTACAACCCACAGTGGGAAAGCCCCTAGAGTCAAGAAGCTCATAACCCTTAATATCGAAAATAATACTCATATAATTGAACCCTAACAAAAATTTCTTTTTATGCAAGGGGTCTAATAGAGAGATTCTTTGTGTACTATTTCATTAATAATTGTTTGATGGGAGAAAAAACGGATGGAGGGGATAAGATTTTTGGCAAAAGCCTCTTTTACAGAACATAAAGGTTCATGTGTGTGGGTACATGTACGAAATTTACAAGGTCCTAGAGGCTCACATAAATCAGAAAAGTAGTCAGAAATATCCACTTCCGAAAGATCAAAGACAGAAAAAGAGGCAATCCCTGGGGTATCAATAATAAAGGTATCTGAAGAAAGGGGGATAAGGGATGAAAAGGTTGTGGTATGGCGCCCTTTTTGAATTCTTTCTGATATTTCTCCCACTAAAAGTTCTTTCCCTGTAATGTGATTAATAAGGGAGGTTTTGCCAGTTCCAGAGGGACCAGCAAACATCGATGTTTTTCCCTTTAAGAGCTCTTTAAGTCGATCCATCCCTTGACCGGTATAGGTTGAAACAGCGATGATCTTGATCCCGATGTCTGTGTAGATCTTTATAAGTTCTTCAACATCGTTGCCCTTGCCCAAATCGATTTTATTGATAAGGAGGATGGGGGTAAGATCCCCTTTTTGAGCTGCCATGATGTAGCGATCCACCATGGCGATGTTGATATCAGGGGATTGTATAGCAAAAGTGATATAGACTTGATCAATGTTTGCCCCTATAACTTGCCGCTTTCTTGGATTTAAAGGGTCTGTCCGTTGAAGAAGGGTCTTTCTTTTGTGTATTGTCACAATTTGGTTGTTGTCATTGACCTCAACACTATCGCCAATAGTAATAGCCCCCTTTTGGTCGCTTTTTTCTCTATGTAAGGCATTTTTCAAAGTGCAATACTCAACCCTATCTTCAATGTGTACGTGGATATGTTTTCCCCGTATGGAAATCACTTTCCCTAACATTGGACCCCCGAAAATTGATAAAAGAGGATTGACCCTGCAACACCCACATTGAGTGATTCCACCCCCTTATTGATCGGTATAGAGATTTTTTCCCCATGCCATTTAGGGTCTAGGCCCCTTGTTTCGTTGCTCAGTACGATGCAAAAAGGAGAATGAAGAGAAATATTGTGACAGCTTTTTCCCCCCATATCGGCAAGCAACATCCTGAAAGGGGAAGTGTCTAATGGGGTAAAAGGCTCATAAGAAATGGGTAAAGAAAAAACAGCCCCTTTTGAACTTCGGATCACTTTATCATTAAATGGATCGCACGACCCTTTTGTAATGTGGATCCCTTCGATCCCAAAAGCCTTGGCACTGCGAATGAGGGTCCCCATATTTCCAGGATCTGTAATTGTGTCAAACAGAGCAATTTTCTTTTTTGATGAGAGAGAAACAAAGGAGGGGAGGGCAATTTCAGCTAAAGCCCCTTGGATAGAAGGGAGTTTTGCCATCGTCTTTAAGAGGGAGGGTTCACAAATAAAGGATTTTTCTGCTTTTAAATAAATCTCTTGATGAGAGATGAGGGTTTTGATAGGTAAGAAAGAAGAGATCTCTTGTATTAAGATATCCCCAGAAATCACAGCACTTTGGCAACAATAGCGATAGGAAGCTGAAGAGATCAGCTTGCTAAAATGTGTAAAAATGGGGTTTTTTTTTGAAGATATTGTATTCATATAGGATAAAGGATGGCAGATTATGTCAAAAAAGGCAAGCAGTGGGTTATCAGGATCTTTAAGTTTTAGAGTATTATCTATAAGCTTAATTTTTCTTGCTATCCCTTTGGTTTTGTACTCTGGAGTGTTATATTTAGTTGACTACCGTCAATATGTAAGAAATCTCTTTGAGGATGTGGAGCTTATCCAAAAAGAAGAAAGGGCATGGCTTCAGGAAAGGGTTGATATTTATAAAAATTCATTGATGCTGATAGAGGAATTTATTAAAAATTTTAATTTAAATTCCACAGAAAGCAGTCATGCTGAGGTGACAAAAATTTTACAAAAATTTACCGCTAATCAAGAGATTTCGGCAATTATGTACTGTAAAGCTTTTCCTGATGGGAAGTTAATCTGTCAAAGTAGCACCCTTAGAAACACTGTCGGTCTTGATTTTTCACAAATTAAAAGTATAAAAGAGCTTGAAAAAGAAGGGGGCAATGCTTTTATTGGGGAGGATCCAGAGCTTGGACTTAGTTTATATGTAGGCAGTCTTATTCTAGTGGATGGAAAAGTGGAGGGGGTTGTTTTGATAGCCATTGCTTTAGATACCCTTTTATATAAAATGGTAGCGTTTGAAGAAATGGATAATCTTGATATTTCAATTATGGATAAAGGGGGAAAAATCCTAGCTACAACTAAAAAGGAGTATCAAGGGAAGATCTTTTCAGAAACGGAAGGGAATAATGGATTTACAATAGAAAAAATTCCCTATATACAAGGAGGGAAATTTTTTCTTAGTGAAGGGAATAAGCAATTTATTTCGTTAAGTCAGTTTCCAAATAGTGATTTGATTTTGGTCATTTCAGTTTCTGAGTATGTGGCGATGAATACATTTTTATCCTTCCTATTTCGTTTAGCTATTGCCTTTGCATTTATTGTTGTTGCAGGGGGGGTTGTTTCTTATCTTTTTACACAAAGGATGTCTAAACCAATGCAACAGTTAAAAGGGGTGATGACCGCTGTTGGGGTGGGGGATTTAAAGGTATTTTATCAAAAAGATCGTTACGGATTTGAGATCAACCATCTAGGAGAGGCCTTTAATCAAATGACGAACAATTTAGAGACCTATATTGAGCAAGTTCAAACCGAAAGGGGTCTTAAAGAGGCTTTTGAAAAAGAGCTGCAAATTGGCCATCAAATCCAAAAAGCCCTTCTTCCTTCAAAAGAGGCAGAAATTCAAGGGGTAGAAATTGCAACCTACTACTCTCCAGCAAAAGAGGTAGCAGGGGATTTTTATGATTACTTGGAAATTTCTGATAAAGTGATTCTTATCACTATTGCAGATGGGGTGGGGAAAGGGATTTCTAGTTGCTTATACTCCTTTGATCTCCGAAGTATTTTGAAAACAGCAGCTTTAGATGGAAAAGGATTAAATGATTTAGTTGTAAAAACAAATAATATTTTTTGTGGAGATACAAAAGAGTCGTGCAATTTTGTCACCCTTGTTACCGGTTTTTTGGATAAAGAGAAAAAAAAATTCACCTTTACAAATGCGGG
Source organism: Chlamydiia bacterium (assembly GCA_044359535.1). Taxonomy (GTDB): domain Bacteria; phylum Chlamydiota; class Chlamydiia; order Chlamydiales; family 2-12-FULL-49-11; genus JAJACQ01. The sequence goes on along the minus strand of JBIKLZ010000003.1, from coordinate 636 downwards.
TCATTTACCTGTCTTTGTAAAAAGAAAGGGGGGAGCTATAGAACATTTTACAACAAAGGGGATTGCATTAGGGATTAACCCCCTTGAAAGTGTGGAGCTTGAATCGATTGCTTTGGATTATGGAGATTTTTGCATCCTTTATACAGATGGGGTCATTGAAGCACAAAATAGCGTCGATGAGCTTTTCACAGAAAAGAGGTTTATTGAATCATTAAATAGATTTAAAGGGACCACCTCATCGGAATTTGTCGCCCACATTATGGAGGAGATAAAACTTTTTGTGGGTCAAAAAGAGCAGTTTGACGATATTACATTACTTGTTTTCCAAATTCATTAAAGCAAGAACCTCTTTTTTGGTTAGGCAATTGTGATTGATAGTTAAAATCAACGCTTTTTTAAGGGCAAGGCCTAATTCTTTCCCCTTTTCCATCCCTAAAGCCATAAGATCAGTAGCAGTGATTAAAGGGGTGTTTTCCTTTAAACGCTGTATATGTTGGGATAAAGCCCCCATTTTTTCTCTGTGGAAGGCCTCAAAATGAGGAAAGCAGCGATACATAATTGCTAGCTCAAAACAGTTAAGGGAGTATGGATGGGCATAAAGGTGAACAAGTTCATAATCGGAAAATGCATTAGACT
>JBIKLZ010000010.1:0-30770 GCA_044359535.1 Chlamydiia bacterium | reverse complement strand
CGACAGCAAAAACAATCATTATCATCATCGCTGTTGCGGTACATAAACATAAAAAGCACCAGCTTTTTACAATTAAAGGTTGTAAAATCACTAAAATAATACTTACAACTCCAAGAGGGACAACAAGCAAGACAAAGGCCATCACCATCCAAGGCATTGTTTTCCACCTGTTTTCTCCCCCTTTTAGCCCCAGTAGGACCTCTATAGTATAGGCAAAACATCCAAGTCCTGCATCAGGGATTGGGAAGGATTTTGAGATTGTTGAAGTGATCACCTCTTTTGTCCCTTCTCCAAAAACTGGATCCCACACTGTTTGAATATACCCTAATTGATAGGCTGCTAGGTATCTAGAAATTAACATACCCAAAATGCCTAAGGCAATTACAGGGATTCTTTGGGCCCAAGAGGAAGGATTGTAACTCCACCCTAAAGGAACGGCTCCTCCTTTTACCTCTACTTTTCCTGGGATCCCTGGAATAATTACAGAAAATAGGACTAAAAAGATCCCCACAAGAGTATCATTTAGATACTCTACAGAACCTTTTGCCCAAAATAGGAGGGGGGCAAAATTCAACCAAAGTCCAGCAAAACAGATCACCCACAAAGAGACAAAACCCAGTCTATTTGGTTTAAGGGCAAAAAGTGAGCTCAAAATAACTATTGCACCTGTAACACTATCGCTTATTTTCATTGTATAGGTTGTATACCCTAAAGCGTATTGCGAAACAAAAAGCCATACCCCTAAAAATAAAGAGATAAACACGGTCCATAAATATCTATTATGCTTATCCTTAACTTCCTTTGAAATCTCTTTCATGAAGCCTTCCTTTTACAACAAGATGACTCCTCTTTCTTTTTCTCTCTCATTTGACTTTTAGCAATTTTCTTTAAATGTTTAGGCATTTTTAGGCCATTTTTTATATACCAACTCACTGGATTTTTTTGTAAGTCTTTACACATAGTGGGTAGACAATCCTCTAAACAGTGTGTGGGTTTCCAATTAAAAAGCTTTTTTGCTTTTGAAATATTTAATTCGTAATGTTCATCGGCTAAAAAAATCATCCAAGGGCGTATGAAGGGTTTGGCCATAAAAGGGATGTGGCATAGAAAGAAAGCGCCTATCCATGCAAAAACTTTAGGAACTCTAATCATCCATATCTTTTTACCAAATAGATTCCTTGATATAGTGTTTTGTATCGCTTTTGTTGAAAGGGTATGATCCTCCCCCACAAGAACAGTCACCTTTTTTGGAATGTCATTCCTCATATCAACAGCTTTTTCTAAAAGATCAACTAAATCCTCCATGTGTAAAAATGAGGCTCCACAATTTAGGTTTCCTGGAAAAAAATGGGCTGTAAAACTCTTTTCATAAATCCTTTGTATTTGATTTGAAATTGGAATGCTGTGGCAATCATCGTCATACACCCCTGCTATCCTCATCACTACTGTTGGAATATTTTTAGAGTATTGTCTAATCACTTCTTCTGTTTCAATTTTTGATTGTGGATAAGCCCAATTTCCATCTAACAAAGATCCTTCAGAAATTTTTTCTCCAGGTTTTGTCGATTTATGGACAAGCATTGTAGAAGAAAATATAAATTGTTCTACTTCAAACCTTTCAAGGGCTTTTAAAAGGTGTTTGGTCCCTTGGACGGTGATCTTATTATACTTTTCGTACTCTTGATCTTGAAAACTATAATAGGCAGCTAAATGGACTACAGAGGCAATTTTTTTTCCATAAAAAGCCTCAATATGTTTAAAGGCTTGATTCACACTTTCTTCAGAAGAAACATCTAAAGGAACAAGCTCTTCATTTTCTGAGGCGTAAATAGCTTTCATTAACTCAAATCCAACAATTTGATACTTTTCTCCCAAACGCTTAGCTAATGCTGAACCAATTCTCCCAGCACTTCCTGTGATTAAAACTAATTTTCTCCCGGAATTATTCATCGCAACCTCTTTGTGTTATAAAAATGAATCTATATAATCAACAATTTTAATCAAGGGGAGATTTTTAGAGCTTATCCATTTTTACAAGGAACACCCCAACGTTCAACAACAGGATTTGTATGTTCAAAAGATAACACAGCGTGCGAAGCTGTCGATAAGGTAAAATACATCCCACACGAAACGGGAAAACCTAACCATCTTGCTACAAAAGCTCTTAAAAAATGGGAGGATGAAAAAATCGCTATATTTCCATCCAATGTTAAAATTTCTTTGATCATCCGATCTGCTCGAAGCCCCACCTGATGAGAGGTTTCTCCGTTTTTTGGATCTTTAGAAAAAACTGTCCAGTGAGGATCTATTAAACCAATCTCCTGACTTGTCATCCCTTCATAATCGCCATAATCCCATTCGAGTAAATCACTTGTGATGATTGCTTTATCCATACAGTGACACAGCTCACATGTTTTTTTTGCCCTTTGTAAGGGGCTGCAATAGACTGCATTAAAGTCCACGTGTTTGATTTTGTTGTATAACTCTTTACACTCTTTTTCCCCCTCCTCAGTTAGGGGAAGATCTGTAAGCCCCGTATGGTGACCTGTTTTTGACCAAGCAGTCCCCCCATGGCGGATTAAATAGATTTTTAACATTTTTTCTTTATCCTTTTACATTTTACTTTGCATAAAAAAGATTTAAAAGAAGAATAAAAATTACAAATGGGGCTAAATACCTAACAGTCAAAGCAAAACTCCATCTGAATAAGGAATTTTTAATGAGCGTTTGAGAGGTTCCTTGTTGAAGAGCTTTTAAAAAATCGTCAAATGGGTTTTTCCAACCTACAAGTAAAACCGCTCCAAGGGCCCCCAAAGGAATAAGGATATTTATGCAAAAAAAGCTTAAAGCCCCAAATAAATTGAGGCCAAAAAAAGTCCAATCAGACAATAAACCAAAGGACAATCCAACAGGAAGTCCTAAAACTAAAACTATAAGGCTACAGACACTCACCGCCTTATGCCTTGAATACTTTTTGTGATCGGTAAGATAGGCGATAAAAGGCTCCATTGCTGAAATTTGAGAGGTTAGTCCAGCAAAAAAAATTAAGGAAAAAAAGAGGATTGCAATAAACCCCCCAAACTCCATTTTTGAAAAAAGGAGGGGAAGGGTTTCAAAGATGAGCTCTGAGCCACTTGAAGGATTTCCCCCTAAAGAAAAGATCACTGTAAAAATAGCTATTCCTGCTAAAAGGGAGACAATCACAATTGAACTAGCTACCGGTAAAGAGATTGCAAAAAGATTATCCTGTTTTCGAAGGTAACTTCCATAGGTAATCATCGTCCCTTGACCGACAGAAAGAGCAAAAAAAGCTTGTCCTAAGGCAAGTAAAACCATTTTACCATTTAAAGCGCTCCAATTAGGAGAAAATAAAAATAACAGCCCCCTACTTGAAAACGGCATCTGTATTCCAACAACAGCTAAAAAAAGGAGAAACATGAAAAGAAGGGGCATTAAAATTTTATTGGTGGACTCTATCCCCTTTTGAACACCCACATACAATATTGCTGCTGAAAGAAACACAAAACCTATTTGGCACCCCATTGTCCACGTCACACTTTCAAGACAAGATTTCCAAAATATTTGTGCAGCAAGAGGTGTTGTAAAATAAGAAAGATTTCCATTAAAAGCTTCTAAAAGGTAGCCAAGGGTCCAAGAACAGACTACACTGTAAAAAACACTCACTAATAATCCTGTGATCACCTGCAGGGTTCCCACACCTTTCCAAAATCTATTTTTCCCAAGTTTTTTAAAAGCATCTGATGGATTTGATTCTGTCGCTCTTCCAATCACAATTTCTGATAAGAGGATAGGTAAGCTTACAAGGACAAGAAAAAAACAAAATAAAAGGACAAAAACAGCCCCTCCATTTTCACCCACAACGTAAGGAAATCTCCAAATACTTCCAAGACCTACTGCCGATCCTATTGCCGCCCACATAAATCCTAATTTTGATTTCCAGTGCTCTCTTTTCACTACCTTAAAACTCCCAAACTCGTATAGAATTAAAAGAAAATAGCATCTATGAAAGAGAAAATAATTACAAGAACAACTTGCACCCTAAATGAGGAACCCTCCTCAAGACTTGATATTAATGAGTATCTTGTTGAGAACAAAACAACCACCTATTTTATAAAAGTTAAAGGGGATTCTATGGAAGGGGCTCACATTTTTAATGGCGATATTTTAGTTGTCGATCGATCTAAAACCCCCTCTTCAAGAAAAATAATCCTTGCCTCTGTAGAGGGAAAGTTTCTTGTCAGGCGTCTAATTTTTGAGGGGAAGAAAACATATCTACAGGCAGAAAACCCTAAATATAGACCCTTGGAAATTAAAGAGGGGATGGATTTTGAAGTTTTTGGCACTGTTACCTATGCTATTCATAAACCTCTATGACAATGATCTGTTTAATTGATTGTGATAACTTTTTCGCTTCCTGTGAAACCCTTTTTCACCCCGAGTATCGAAAAAAACCTTTAGTGGTATGCTCTAGTGAAAATGGAATTATCATTGCTAGATCTAAAGAAGCTAAAGCTTTAGGCATCCCTATGGGGGGCGCCACTTTTGACTACACATCCCTTTTTTTAAAAGAGGATGTCATTGTAAAAACCCCAAACTTTACCCTTTATTCTGATATTTCTCAGCGCATTAGGGAAACAGTCCTTACCTATAATCTAGAAATGTCAATGTATTCGATCGACGAAATGTTTCTAAAAATCCCCGCCCCCCTTGTTTGCGACACCTTTTTAGAAAATATACAAAAGAAAATCAAACAATGGGTGGGAATAGATGTTTCTATCGGCCTTTCTAAAACTAAAACTCTTGCTAAAATCGCTACTAAAATTGCTAAAAGCTCCCCCCCTTATCGAAAAATTCTCACAGAAAACATTGAAAAAACCTTAAAAACCTTTCCTGCTGATGACATTTGGGGTATTGGAAAAAAATCATTTTCAAAACTTTCCCTGCATCAATGCAAAACAGCCTATGATATTCTTTCCTTAAATGATCCCTTTCTAAAAGGCCTTTTAGGGATGGATGGAATGTTTATTAAAAAGGAGCTTGAAGGGGAAAGTGCCTACCCATTTATCGATAAAGGGTCTCAAAAATCTATCCAAATCACCAAAACTTTCCCTTCAGAAATTATAAGAATTCAAACAATAAAAGAAATCATTGCATCTTTTATTTCAGAAGGGTGTGAAAAATTGCGCTTACTAGGTAAAACAGCGGGTGAATTTTCCCTTTTTTTAGACACCTCCAGATATAAAAAAAACCGATCTACCTTTTTTAAATCGTACACACTTACCTCTCCCTCCAACTACACCCCTGATTTTTTAAAATACAAAGAACACACTTTAAAAGATCTTCTTGATGGCGCTATTTTAGTTAAACGTGCTGGGGTCTATTTTAATAGACTTTCCGATGAAAAAACCACTCAACAAGACCTTTTCTCACCTGCTAAAAACCACCCCCCTCATTTAATGGAAGCGTTTGATCAAATTAACCGCCGTTTTGGCCCTAAAACGGTTAGATTTGCCTCTCAAAGTAAAGATTTCTCAAGAAAAGGGACAACGTCTTTAAGATATACAACAGAATGGAAAGAAATCCTCGAAGTTTCTATAAAATAAAGAGGGTAATCTATTATAATTTATTTATGGAAAATATAACAAACCCAGGCGTTCGAAAATTTTTTATTTTATCAAAAATCTCTTTTTCTGGAGCTGTTTTAGAGGCTGTTTGCAACTCTAGATCGAAGGTCTGTTGGGATTTTGGACTTTTTCTCGTCTCTATTTTAAATATTTTTTTATCAATTATTGAAGCAACCTTCCGTTTTTTTATTTTTGCTGGAACCTATGTAGTCCATCTTTGTGAAAAAACCAAAGAGACGGATAAGAATCAAAATCATGCTTTTTATTGTTTTATGTACACACTAACTACCCTTTATTTTTCATTAAAATTTGTTCCCTTTAGTTTATTTAATAAAGAAATGGATTTAAACAGACTTTGTTATGGAGATGCAGTTCAAGCATACATGACAAAGGCTTCTTATTATAATGAAAGAATTAGAAGGACTCATTAGAGATAGGCTGTAAGAGATCGTTTTTTAGAAATTGTATCATCTAATATTGATGTTTTCTTCTTTTTAGGGTACACTAGAACCATTTTTAACTTTAAGAGCCTTAAAATGCACTCCTCTAAAAAAAGCCTTTCCATTTTTTTACTATTAATGATCAATTTAGCGACAGTTTTAAGTATTAGAAACTGGCCTATCACCGCTTTATATGGGTACACCTCCATATTCTACCTCCTTCTTTCAATGATCTTTTTTTTCATCCCCTGTGCCCTTGTTTCTGCCGAACTTTCTACTCTTTTTCCACAAAAAGGGGGCATTTATATCTGGGTTAAAGAAGCCTTAGGTCATCGAATGGGATTTGTTGCCGTTTGGCTCCTTTGGGTAGAAAATATTGTTTTTTACCCAGCAATTCTCTCTTTTATCACAGCGGCAATCGCTTATGTCTTTTTCCCCCATCTTTCAGACAATCCACTATATACCTGCGTAGGTGTGATTATTGTCTTTTGGGCCCTTACATTGTTAAACTTACGCGGGATTCATTTTACAGGAAAACTAAGCACCTTTTGCGTCATTGTTGGAACCTTTATTCCAACGGCTCTCATTTTAGTTCTTGGGGCAATCTATCTTTTTTCTGGAAAACCCTTTATGATTTCGTTGAAGTCTACACCGATTTTCCCCGATCTCTCCCAAATGTCCACTTTTTCTGTTTTAACCGGAATTTTACTTAGTTTTGCTGGATTAGAAATGCCGGCTATTCATGCCGGTGATGTAGAAAACCCAAAAAAAAACTTCCCTATAGCCATTTTTTTATCGGCAGCAATCATTGTGATCCTTACCATTTTAGGGACTCTATCCATTGCAATAGTTGTCCCTTCAAATGAAATTAGTCTAGTTTCTGGAACAATTTTTGCCGTAAGTGCATTTTTAAAACAATATAACTTAAGCTCACTAACCCCTATTGTTTCATTGTTCATTGCAATTGGAGCTTTAGGTGGGATTTCAAATTGGATAGTTGGACCTTGTAGAGGGCTTTTAACTGCTGGGGAAAAGGGGGATTTTCCCCCTTTTATGCAAAAAACAAATAAGCATGGTATGCCCATTGTTTTAATGTCTATCCAAGCAATCATTGTTTCAGCCCTTTCGATTCTATTTCTCCTTATGCCCAATGTCAGTTCCTCCTTTTGGATGATGACTGTTTTAGCCGCTCAATTATACATTTTAATGTACATCCTCCTTTTTATTTCAGGAATTGTTTTAAAAAAGGTTAGAAAAAACGATCCTCGCCCTTATGCCGTCCCTTTTGGAACTCTGGGAATGACTATTGTTGCTGGATTTGGCCTTATCGGAGTCCTTTTTTCATTTGTGATTGGTTTTTTTCCCCCACCAGATATTAACGGGCTCCACCTTCCCTTTTTTGTCTCATTTTTAACGATCGGAATTGTCATAATGACAGCTATTCCATTTATCATTTTTGAAATGAGAAAACCTCATTGGGGAAATTCATAAAAGAAAAATAAAACCTAAACCCAAATAAATAAAGGTTGTAAACACATCCCCTACCATTAAAACTATAGGGCCAGAGGCCACCTTTGGATCTAACCTCCATCGATGTAAAACCACAGGGATAAGAGAGCCTAAAACGGCTGTGCAGTTAACTGATATAAATATGCTCATACAAATCACCCATGCTGGAGCAAACCCCTCACCCCAAAAAAGGGAGAGTAAACCCACGATGACACTTGCAGTAATTGAAATTAGAAAATACAACCTACTTTCTAAAATTGTATAGTAAAAAATCTTAGACCAACTGTGTTTTTTATGGGTCATTAAATAAATACTCATCGTCATTGATTGCATAGAAATAGATTCAGAAAGTGAAAGGACTAAAGGGATAAACATAGCAAGGAGAATGACATTTTGAAGGACCACTTCATAGATATCAGAAATAATAGCGCACATAAGCCCCCCAACGATATTACAAAACACCCAAGGCATGCGATGAATATATTTTTTGTATAACGATTTTGTGGGCCCTTCTTCAACAATCACCCCAATCATTTGAAATATTTGTAACCGTTTGCGCTTTGAATCAATCTGTAAATCCTCTTCAAAATACTCCTGAAGATCGATAACCCCTAAAAAAAGCCCCTGTTTTAAAACAGGAATCGCTAAAAGGTGAAACTTTTGCATGATAGCTAAAGCATCTAGCATAGACTGTCTATGTTGCACTAAATGAACTTTTGTTTTCACAATGTCTTTTAATGGAGTTTTTGGATCCTGTATAAGAAGTTGCCTAATATTGACAAATCCAATTAAATGCCCCTTTTGATCTAATACAAAGTAGTAAGGCTTATCCTTTTCAGAATGGATATTTCGAATAGCTGTGATTGCCTCCCCCGTTGTTTGATCTAACTGAAGGATATTGTGGGTGTTGCGCACATACATTTCTGTCGGATGGTTTAAATGTTTCTTTTTCATAAGCTCCTTCTCTAAAAGATATAGGTATGAAACGAAAAACTTTCAAGATAAACCTCGAAAAGAATTGCTTTCTTTTGTATATTTTTTTCTATGTGCGGAATTTATGGATATATTCAATCTGAAAAAGGAACTGATGCTTTAAAAGCTTGTATTAAAGGACTTATAAAACTTCAATATAGAGGCTATGATTCTTCAGGGGTGGCCTCGATTTATCAAGGCTCTTTAATTTCTTATAAAACAGTGGGTAAAGCGGACTTACTCTACCCTTTAATTGAAAACAACACCTTTGATTTGGATTTAGCCATTGCTCATACAAGGTGGGCAACTCACGGAGAGTCCTCAAAAGAAAATGCACACCCTCAAATCGACCACACTCAAAGTATCGCTTTAGTTCACAATGGGATTATTGAAAACTACTTAGATCTTAAAGGGTTTCTATTAAGTAAAAACATCCCCTTTACCTCAGGAACAGATACCGAGGTTGTGACTAATCTAATCTCATTTTTTTATGAAGGGGATCTTAAAATTGCCCTTGATAAAGCTCTTTTAATGGTGGAAGGATCGTTTGCTATTGTTCTTATTCATAAAGACTCTCCAAATACAATTTATGGGGCCTGTAGAAATGCTCCTTTAGTCGTTGGGATGTGCAACCAAACTAAAGATGTTTACATTGCCTCTGATGCCTCCTCTTTTTCTTCAGGAAGTTACCAAACCTATATTTTAGAAAATAATGAAATTGTTGAGATTTCTCCATCTACTTTAAAAGTATACACAGAAAAAGGGGTGAAAAGGGATCAGGATTTACATAGTCTAACAATCAGTGAAGATGTTGTAGATAAAAAGCACTATTCCCACTTTATGCTCAAAGAAATCCATGAACAAGAATTTCTTTGCAAAAAACTCCTTCAAGAGCGTTGTGAAATGGGCTCTTTCATTTTTAAAGAATTACAAAATGATGATAAGACCCTCTTACAAGCCGAGCATATCGATATCATCGCCTGCGGCTCTTCGTTTCATGCAGGGCTTATTGCAAAACCCTTTTTAGAAGAACTTTCTTTAGTCCCTGTAACTGTACATCTAGCTTCTGAGTACCGCTATCAGCGTCATTTAAAGAAAAAAGGGGTTATTGCCATCTTTATCTCTCAATCAGGAGAAACAGCTGATACTTTATCAGCAATGCGCTATCAAAAAGCCTCTTTTGACCTTACTATTGCCCTTTGTAATGTGGGGGGTTCAACCTTAACAAGGGAGTGTGATCGATGGATCCCTTTAGGGGTTGGGAAAGAAGTGAGCGTTTGTTCTACCAAAGCATTTACTGGACAACTTTTACATTTATACCTTCTTGCCATTCATTTAGGGAATGTGAAAAAAGTAGATACCACTGCTTATAGTGTGGATTTGAAAAAGATTCCAAAATGGATTAATGATCTTTTTTCTAAAGAAATTAAGATCAAAGAGGCTGCTAAAAAGTTCTCTCATTTCCCTCACTTTTTCTTTACAGGGCGCTCTACAATGTTCCCTGTGAGTAAAGAAGCAGCCCTTAAATTAAAGGAAATCACCTACTTACCTGCTGAAGCAATCCCATCTGGAGAAATGAAACACGGTCCTATTGCCCTTATTGATGAATATCTTCCCACTATTGCCTTTTTAGGGGAAGAAACAACTGCGATTAAAACCCTTTCAAATTTACATGAAATTAAGGCTAGAAAAGGGCCTCTTTTAATTTTTGGCCCCCATACCTATGGAGACTTAACAAACAACACCATTTCCCTTCCTTCGCACCCCTTTTCTTCAATTACCTATTGTATTGCTGGACAACTTTTTGCCTACTACATGGCCCTTTTTCTTAATAAAGAAATAGATTTTCCTCGAAATTTAGCTAAATCTGTTACTGTAGAATAGTTTATGAAAAAGCTTGTTGCCCTTATCCTCCTTCTTATTGTTATTTTCTCCCTTCCAAAAACCCTTCCCTTCTCTATTAAAGAAAAAATCTTCACTACGATGGTAGGAAAGATTAAAGGAACACTTCAGGTAGAAGGGATTGAATTCAACTGGTTTTCAGATCTTACTTTAAAAAACCTTAGATGGCAGGATCAAAATACAGAGGTTAAAATCCCATCCCTTGTGATACACACCCCACTGATCCCCTTTTTATTAAAAAAAGGGATCGACTATCATTTTGTCGATGCAACCCTCTACTATAAAGAAAAGCCCCTCCTTAATAGGGTTGAAGGCTCTTTAACCCTTGTTTATGATCAAAATAAGCTCACCCTTGTAAAACCTGCACTTGTAACTTCTGAGGTGATTGAAGAAGGGGTTGAGGCCTTTACAAATCATATACTTATCCCCCCCTTCTCCAGCCCCTTAATTTCTTTACAGCTTTTTTCAGCTTCTTTGAATACCGAATCTAAAAGCTCTTTAAAACTTCAAGGTGAATTAAGACTTGGTTCTTTACGTTGTAAAGAAAATCACCTCCTTAGTGTGATCCTAAACCTTTTAAGGCAAAAGGTCCCAAAGGCAATCACTATAGAGTGTGGAAAAATCCCCTTTATTATCGAAAACAGCATTGCAAGCTTTGATAAAAGCCCCTTTCTTATTGATAACACCTTTGAAATCCTCTCTTTAGGTACTATAAACCTTCTTTCCGATGCTTTAAATATCCACGTAGGGCTTACCACAAGTTCTTTAATTAGGGCTTTTGATCTTACCTTTTTACCCCCTGGATATATGGTCCCATTTATGATCAAAGGAACGACTCATAGCCCGCAAATTATTGTTAAAGAGGCGCTTAAAACTATAGGAATCCTTCTTCTCCTTGAAAAAATAGATCCTCAACATAGAGTTTACCCCAAAACTCAATCTTTTTAGTGAAAATATTTCATTAAAATGTTACAATAATTTTATAATTAAAGATTTATATTAATTAAATGGAAAAACCAACTATTTCAATAGATCTTATAAATCTTGAACGGATGTTTGGGGCATTGGAAATTGGGTCTATTGAAAATGACCCCCTCTCCTTTAAACTTGTCCCCGTTAATCAAAATAAATGGGCTGCTGGTTGGCATATTGTTGGATTAATTTTTTTAAATGTCATTTCATTAATAGCTTATGTGATTTTAGTTGCACTTAGAAATAAGTTAATAATTGATCTTAAAAACTATAATGATTCATTAAAAACAATACCAATCCAAGAAGATGTTCCCCCTCAGCCTGACGAGAGCTTACAAGCTGATCCTGTTGAAACTGGGGGTTCTATCCCAGAGAATTGTGATATTAAAATGGAGGACATTGCGAAAGCTCAGGGATATTTCTATTACCCAAGTGATGGATCTGCTTTTAGTATTTATACCTTTATAGGAGATATTAATAATCCAAGAATAGTTGAAAATAGCCATAAGAAAATTCATATTACAGTGGAGCAATCCGATAAAAATATGTTAAAAGCATTACCTATTATCGTTAATACTATCAAAAAGGGGGGCAACACTTTTAAAATAGTCAATTCACAATATCGAACTAAGGATGAATCAGAAAATTTAGCAGGAAAAGTTTTTACTGTATACCTAACACAACAACAAACTGAAGAAGATGCACTAGCGATGGCTAGAGAATTGAATGAAGCATTAACTAAAGGGGGTATTATACCGGGGCCTTGTTCTTTAGCTGATATTCCCATCTTTGATAATGGATTTATTTATTCAAGGCAACCTAACTCCATAGATTCACAATACGTAGATGCTAAAACTTTAATGAATTGGGGCTTTACTCGCTATGAAGCTTCTACAATAGGTTTAGAAAATTCACTTTTTGGAAAAAACCTTTCAAGTCCACCCGAAGTACAAGATTTTCGAAAGATTGACAAAAAAAAAGGGACATATCCATCTATGGATTCTTTCTTAATAAGCGATTTTTTATTTAGGATTTTTAAATACAAAAACAGGGAGATAGCTAAAGACTTTTTAGGTATATTTTGCCCTTCTTATCAAGGTAAGGCAAATGAGCCTTTCTATAGTCTTTTTCAAGAGGTACAGAGTCATTTTTATTCCGTTTTTAATCAAGAAACACCTATGGGAAAACTTTATCCAGCCTTGTATCATGCCATTATTAAACCCTTAGCAACACTTGGTATTATGGACATGGCTTCGGAGGAAAGAATCGATAAAATAAATAATTTTTTGATAGAAAACAAAGACTTTATAGTTAAATATTTATTAGACTGCGCGATGCGCACAAAAGATGCTCAAATATTCACCGATAAACCCATATATAAGTCTTTATAAATCAGTTATATACATTTTTTGACACATCTTACTTAAAATATTATTATATTAATTAATGTTTTTGTTTAAATAATATATAAAACATGCTATAATTAAATAAAAAATGGACTTAATTATGAATGATTTAATAAACTCAAAAATTGCTGAAAAAAATCAAGCTGCTTTAGAAAAAGCTGTCGCAGACCATAGCCAACAAGTAGCTTTACTTAAAGAAAAAGCAGATGCTCTTTTATCCAAAGTTAATGGTTATACAGAATCAGTGAAAAGATTAAGGGAAAAAATCACCAATAGTTTTGATGTTCGCTTCTGGTCTTTTATTCAAGCTTTGATTACTTTTGCCGGATTTAAAATTTCACAACCGGCTCAAGGGGTCTTTTACCTTTTTCAAAGCAATTCTGAAGAAAAACTAAAACAGCTTACAGTAAAAAATAGCGAACTTTTAAATGACTTATCCACTGCCTTTAAAAGGCTCGTAAAAAAAGTCGTTTAATGATTGAAATTTTTACTTTTTTTTGCTAGATTGTTCCCTTTATTTCTTAAAGGAGAAAATCATGTTAATGCAAGAATTAGAGGTCTTATTAGGGAAAAAACTCACCTATCTATTAGATCATCCCAAATGTAAAATTCCCAAAGAGCTTTTAACCCTCCCATCTAAAGATGTGGTCGATCATGTTTTTTTCAATTCAGATAGAAACATTCGTGTCTTACAAAACCTTCAATCTATTTACAATCACGGTAGACTCTCAAACACTGGCTATCTTTCTATTCTACCTGTAGATCAAGGTATTGAACATTCAGCAGGGGCTTCTTTTGCCCCTAACCCCCTTTATTTTGATCCAGAAAATATTGTAAAACTTGCCATAGAAGGGGGATGCAATGCTGTGGCCACAACTTTTGGTAATTTTGCCATTTTAGCAAGAAAATATGCCCATAAAATCCCCTTCTTAGTAAAAATAAATCACAATCAACTATTAACCTATCCAAATTCCTTTGATCAAATCCTATTTGGAAGTGTTAAAGAGGCTTTTGAGCTTGGCGCTCGAGCTGTTGGAGCCACCATTTATTTTGGATCGGCAGAAAGCAATAGACAAATTGTTGACATCGCTGCGGCTTTTGAACAAGCCCATCAATTAGGGATGGCAACTGTCCTTTGGTGCTATTTAAGAAATCCCGCCTTTAAAACAAAAGAAGGGGATTTTCATACCGCAGCAGATTTAACAGGACAGGCAAATCATTTAGGGTGCACAATTAAAGCAGATATTATTAAACAAAAGCTCCCTACTTGCAACGGGGGATTTAAAACCCTTAAGTTTGGGGCCACATCAGAAAAGGTCTACTCAGAACTTTCTTCTGACCATCCTGTTGATTTAGCTCGATATCAAGTCCTTAACTGTCTTGGAGGAAAAATCCCATTGATCAACTCTGGGGGCCCTTCTGGGGAAAATGATCTTTTAGATGCTGCTGAAACTGCTTTAATTAACAAGCTAGCAGGGGGAAGCGGTCTTATTTCAGGACGCAAAGCCTTTCAAAAATCGATGAAGGCGGGAGTAAAACTCTTACATTTAATTCAAGACGTTTACTTAAATACAGATATTTGTCCCCTTCCATAATTTTTAAGAAAAAGAATAGGAAATTAATTTTTCCCCTCGGTAGTCCATTCTTCCGTGAAAAGGCTCTTCCTCTTTTTTAAATACAAGGGGAAGGAAATATTTATCCCCCTCCCACAAAGGGTATTGCATTATTTTATCAAGGTTTATCCACTCTAAATCCCCTTCAGGGCATGTCATAAAAGGGGTTCCAGACCATTTTGTGATTAAAAAAATACATCCGATCCAATCTTCATTATTTTTTCCAAAACCTGTCCAATTCATTGTCCCTCTAAATTTCATTTCTTCAACAACAATACCTGCTTCCTCAAAAATTTCCCTTGCCATAGAAGCTGAAACAGCCTCATCCCGCTCCATTTTTCCTCCAAGTCCATTATATTTACCAATATGGTCATCTTTTTGAGATTTATTTCGATGAATCATCAACACTTGAGAGTGATCTTTTGAAAGAACATATCCAAGGGTTCCAACAATGGGGGTATATTTTGACATAAGGGCCTTTTTGTTAAAGGACTACTATGCTACCCTCGTTGCTAAAAATTTTCAAGGAATCTATAGAAATAAATTCCCTATTTTTTATTGAGTATAGTTATGATGCACATCCTTTTATCCCTACCCTTCCTCCTTCTTCCCTTATACTCAAAGCAATCCCCAAAAAAAACCCTTTTATCAATAGTTGGCGCTTTTTCTATCCCCTCTTTTTTTATCCTTTTACCGATTCAGCCCTTTTACCCCCTTTTTTTGTTATTAAGTATATGTAACACAATTCATCTACGTACATTCAACACCCCTTTACAGATCAAAGCGTTAAAGCATCTAAAACACCTCCCCTCATTAAAAGATTCCATTTTTAAACAAGCCCCCCTCCCTCTGCTTCTTTTTTTCCTCCTTTTTTCTTTTGCCTATTCATTTTTTCTCTCAAAACCTTCATTGTTTTCCTCTTTATTCCTCCCTCTCCTTTGTATCCCTCCAAAAAACCTTTTGCCCTACCCTTTTTTGATGCTCTACCAATGTTTTGTAAAAGAAAAAGGGGGCTCTTTAGGAAAAATCCCCTCTTCAGAAAATGAAACTTTTTATAAAGTCAATAACGATTATCCTTTAGAAAAATATACAACCGGATTTTTTGGAAAAAAGGTCTTTTCTTTACCTCCAAAGAAAAACCCCCATGTTGTGTTTATCTACCTAGAGTCTTTTAGAAGCTCAGATGTGGGGAAAATTACCCCCCATTTTGATACATGGGCAAAAAAGGGGATTTTCTTCTCCCATTTTTATGCAAGTGCAACACAAACATTTAAAGCGATGTTTGCTACTTTTTACGGCCTTCCCCCTTGTTTTGGAAAGGATTTTACAGAAAGTTCTTCACCTGTTTTAACTCTTCCATTAAAAGGGCTTCCTAATTTTTTTAGAGAAAAGGGGTACAAAAACCTATTTATAAAAGCTGGCAGTCACCATTTTGATCGGCAAGGGGAATTTTTACAAAACCACCATTTCGATGAAATTTATGATGAAAAGGATGTAAAACAACAAAATCCAGAGGCTTTTGGAACAAGTTGGGGGGTCCATGATGAGTTTATGTATGATTTTATGGTTAAAAAAATACAAGATGCCCAATCCCCTCTTTTCATAAGCACAGCCTCAATAACCAATCATCACCCCTTTGTCACCCCTGAAAGCTTCATCCCATTTTTTGGAAAGACCCCTTTTGAAAAGGCCATGGAATATTCTGACCATGCTTTAGGCCTAGCCATTGAAAAACTCTCTGATTTACACGTTCCTATTCACCTTTTCATCATGGGGGATCATGGGTACCCAAAAGAGCATGCCGATCGTCCAAGTCTTTCTCTTTCCCTTGACACATCTGTAACCCACATCCCCCTTTTAATTCTCCCCCTCCATTGTGGGACATTTACTCCTCAAGAAATTACAGATGTAGCCTCCCAAATAGATCTTCTCCCCACCCTTATGGATCTATATACTTTTGTTGGAAAAAATAGCGCCATTGGCTCTTCTCTTGTTAGAAAAAGAAACAATCCGACAGCCTATCTTCTCAACGAATCTTTAGAACCCTTATCGGGGATTATCTCAAAAGATCGGTATGAGATTTTTGAAGGATATCTTCCTCTTTATAACACACTTAAACACCTTTATTCTGTAAAAAAGATCAGTTCAGAAGACTCTTTATTAAAAACTCTCAACCTTTCAAATCTAATGATCCCCCCTAACGACCTTCAGATCCTTCTTAAGACACACTCAAGTCTTGAAAACCTTTATCTTGATAATGCCCCCCTTATTGCATCATTAGATTTTTCTTATCCAAAAGGGATAAAAAAAATCACTCTAGAAAACAATATTCTCCTTTCCGATGAAGACATCCCCTTTCTTCCAAAAACAATCACAGCGCTATCCCTTCTTGGATGTAAAAACCTTACTGACAAGAGTCTCAACTATCTAAAAACCCTCCCTTTAAGAGAAATCTCCCTTTCATGCAAAAACTTTTCTAAAGAAGGGCTTTTTCATTTTTTTTCCTCACTTTCTTTAGATAAGGTATATTTGACAGAAGCTCAACATCTTGATAGCTCTTTTTTTGATGCCTTTTCTACCCACCGACTATGTGAAATAATCCTTCATGGATCCCCAATTCTCACAGACTCTTCTTTAAAATCTATTACCTCCCCATTTTTAAAAACCTTTATGAGCGATAATTGCTCATTACTCTCTGATGAGGGGCTCTCTCATTTTAAAAAATGTCCCTTGGAAATTTTACACCTTGGAAAAGCTGAAGAAATCTCTGATAAGGGTATAGATCATCTTCAAGATGTACGTTTACACACTTTTTTTATCAGCCATAGCCCTTATATCACAGAAGGGGGGATAGAAAAAATGAACACCCCTTTTATCCGAAATATTTTTTGTGTCGATTGTTTTAAAATGCCACAGATCTACACAGATACACCAGAAAAGCAAATCTATTATTTAAAAGACCTATCTTCAAATGCTTAGCCTTTTTCGTACATTAAAACCACAGCGCTTTCAAATTCAATTTCATCATTTTTTTTAGGAAGCTTAGATTTATCATTAAAATTAATCCATTGATTTTCATCTTCAAAAAAAATAGAACATGTATAGTGATTCAAAGGTTGCTTTGTAACAGGGTCTAGTTCAAAATGGATGGCCCCCTTTAAAATAAAGCGCTCCCCTTGAATATTGATTCTTTTTTCAACAGGACCGGAATCTTGTTGTCTTTCAGAGATAAAAAAATTCCCATTGCCCTTAGGAAGAACTTCTTCCACTTGATAAGTACGAAAAATTCCATTTCCAGGAAGATTTTCGAAAGGGGCGATCTTTAATACATCTCCTATAAAAGCAATAAATTCTCCACTACTATTAGTTTGCCCAACTCCGGGTTTAAGACCAAAAGCAGCCTTACCCTTTTTTATTATTGCTGTTTGAAATGTATCCCAAAATTTTTTTGATGCGCTCTCTACATCCATTTCAGATGCCGGTTTTTTCTCCATTACTTGTAATAGCTTCAAAAGATCTTCTTTCATAGCTACACCCTCTTCTGCGGGGTGTGAATTTTCAACTAAGGATTTTAATCCAGGAATGTTTGCAATCATTTGTACAGAAGAATTGATGTAGCAGACGTTTACTAAACCTAAATCCACTCTAGAATTTGGAAGGCCCACAGTGCCAATTTCTGAGTTTGCTCCACCTTTGACGCTATCAAGAGAGACTTTTGGCTGATCCCTTTTTTGTTCTACCGCTTTTGTAGGATTTTGGTTTGCTGTACCAAGAGAAACTTTTGGCTGATCCCTTTTTTCTTCTGCCGCTTTTGTTGGATTTTGGGTTGCTGTTTGTTCTTCTCTTTTTTTCCCAAATTTTGTCTCTATTTCTCCATTTAGTTGAGGAATTACATTATCTATCCTTTGCATTAATGTTTCAATCGATGAATTTAGATCCTTTTTTAAAACTGTAGCTACTGCTCTAGATACTTGCGTAAACAACTTTTTTATTCCTGTTTTTCGTTCAAGTTTTTTTGTTTTTGCACTTTCGGAGTCTGTTTTAAATAATTCCAATCTTTTTTTCACCTGACTATATTTCGTTATTAGTCCTTTTAGCTCAGTCTCACTGTTACAGTTCAAAAATTCTTCTTCTAGTCTATCTAATTCCATTTCTGTAAGTATTAGAGGGTCAGTTTTTAGATCTATTGGTTTTCCTTTTAACGAAGCGGGACTTTTTGGTGAAAAAGCTGATCCAAAGATGTCAGTGGTGGCTTCTTGTGTTTTTCTTATTTGCTCATTAGACACAGTTGATTGCCTACCAAGACCCTCTTGTCCAAATAAATGAGACCTTCCACTTGAATCCACACTTTTCATAAATAAACCCCCATTACTTATGAAATATAGATATTTAGATTAATAGTGCCAGCTTTTTTAAAAAAGTCACCCCCCTCCCTTTTTTAGCCCCTTAGAATAAAAACCCTATGAAAAAAACATTTTTTCTTCATAAAATTTTGACTCTAATCCCTTAGATCCCTATAATGCCTTAAATGGTTTATACATATATTTTAAAAAAAATTCTTTTTTTTGCCCTCACTCTTTTTACAATAGTGACTCTCACCTTTTTTCTAATGAAGTCTATCCCTGGAGATCCTTTTACTCAAGAGCAAGCCATTCCTGAAGAAATTTTAAAGAGTCTATATGAACATTATGGATTAGATAAACCTTTGTACATTCAATACATAAAGTACATAAAAGGCTTTTTAACCCTAGATTTAGGCCCTTCTTTTATATATGAGGGGCGAACAACAAATAAAATCATTGCTGAAGGATTTCCAATATCAGCCACCCTTGGTTTTCTAGCCTTTATTTTAGCTATTTTTTGGGGGGTCTTTTGGGGCTCTATTGCCGCCTTCTATAAAGGGCGGTTTTTAGATCATTTTGGAATGATCTTAGCTGTGGGGGGAATGAGTGTTCCAAGTTTTATAACTGCCACAATTTTACAGTATATTTTTGCGATCAAATGGGGCATTTTTCCCATTGCTCGTTGGGGAAGTTTTTCTCACATGGTCCTACCCTCGATTGCTTTAGCCTCATTTCCCTCTGCCTTTATTGCAAAAATGACCCGAGAGTCGATGGTAGAGGTCCTTCAAAAGGAATATATTTTAACAGCTAGAGCCAAAGGCCTTTCTAAGTTTCAGATTTGGAAAAATCATGTCTTAAAAAACAGTCTTCTCCCTGTGATTTCCTATTTAGGCACTTTATTTGCTTCCATTACCACAGGAAGTTTTATTGTTGAAAAAATTTATGGAATTCCGGGTCTTGGGGGGTGGATGGTTTCTAGTATTGCCAATAGGGACTATACTATTATCACAGGATTAACTATTTTTTATAGTTTTATCCTTCTTGTTTCAATCACAATGACAGATATTATTTATTTTTTCTTAGATCCACGAATTAAAGACAGGTTTCAAAATCATGAATTTTCGTAGTCAACCTATTTCAGACAGCTACTTTAAAGAAAGTTGGAAAAGGTTAAAAAGCAAAAAACTTCCTATGCTCGGCCTATACATTTTACTAAGTCTTATCCTTTGTTCCATTTTTATCCCCCTTTTTTCCTCTCTTTCTTATTATGAGACAAATTTAGGGATGAAAAACACCCCTCCTAATCAAGAATTTTTTTTTGGTACAGATGACCTTGGAAGATCGATTTTTTCACGAATTTGGTGGGGGGCAAGAATCTCTCTTTTTGTTGGGATTACTGCTGCAATTATTGATATGATCATTGGTGTTATCTATGGCTCTTTTGCTGCCCTTTCTGGAGGAAGGACAGAGGAGGTGATGATGAGAATTGCTGATACTTTTCACTCCCTTCCCTACTTGCTCATGGTGATCTTATTAACGGTTGTGATGGGGCAAGGGATTATCACAATCATTTTAGCTATTACCCTTACAGGATGGATCAACATGGCAAGAATTACCCGCGCTGAAACCTTAAAATTAAAAGAGCAAGACTTTGTCCAAGCAGCCCTTTCTCTTGGGGCAAGCACCCGAAGAATTCTTTTTGTCCATATTATCCCAAATTGCTTTGGAACAATCCTTACAACTGTAACTTTAACCATTCCATCGGCAATATTTACTGAATCCTTTTTAAGCTTTTTAGGTTTAGGGGTCCAAGCACCTGTTGCAAGCTGGGGGACAATGGCTAGCAACGGCCTTGCTGCTTTGACTTATTACCCATGGAGGTTATTTTTTCCTGCAACCTTTATCAGTATTACAATGCTTGCGTTTAATTTATTAGGCAATGGTCTTCGAGATGCCTTTGATCCAAGGTTTCGTTAATGAAAGATCTAAAATATAAACATAGAGCCCTTTTAGAGGTAAAAAACTTTACTTTTTCTTTTTCAAATAACCCCCACCAAAAAGTGGTTGATCTCATAGACTTTTCTCTTTATCCAAATGAATTTATAGGTATTATTGGAGAATCAGGAAGTGGTAAATCGGTAACAGCAAAAGCCATTCTTCAACTTAATTCCCCAAATGGAAAAGCGTTTGAAGGCTCTAAAATTATTTATGGGAATCAAAACCTTTTAACCCTTTCTGAAGAAAGTATTCGAAAAATTCGAGGGAGGGAGATCTCTATTGTCTTTCAAGACCCAATGACCTACTTAAATCCAACAGCCCCTATTGGCAAACAAATAGAAGAATCGATAAGACTCCATTTTCCTCACACGACCTCTTCAGAAAGTTATCTAAAAACCCTTGAGTATCTCCGATTAGTGGAGTTAGATGATCAAAAAAGGATCTATAAAAAGTACCCTCATGAACTTTCAGGGGGGATGCGCCAACGGGTGATGATTGCTATTGCTTTAGCACCCAATCCCCGAATATTTATTGCTGATGAGATCACAACCGCTTTAGATGTGACAATTCAACATGAAATTCTCCTTCTTTTAAAAAAATTGCAAAAGACCCTTGCCATGAGTGTTATTTTTATCACTCACGATTTAAGCATTGTTTCAAATTTTGCCGACCGCATTATTGTGATGTATAAAGGAAAAATTGTTGAAACTGGAAACTCTGAAGATGTATGCAAAAAGCCCCTTCATCCTTATACACAAGCTTTAATCGATTCAACACCCACTATGGAGATGGATAAAAATTCATATCTTGCCACTATTGAAATTTTAAGAGATCCCCCCCCCTCAGGTTGCCCGTTTTATAATCGATGTACGTTTGCTCAACATCGGTGTAAAATTCTCCCCCCCCTTAAAAAAATGGGCTCAAATAATGAAGTCTTATGCCACTTTCCTTTAATAGAAAAAAAGGAAGTCACTTTATGTTAAAAAAACCCCTTCTAAAAGTAGAAAACCTAACAGTTTCACATAAACAAAATGGATCGATCTTTTTAGCTGTTTCAGAGGTCTGCTTTGAAATATTTGAAGGGGAGACCCTTGCCCTTATTGGAGAAAGTGGTTGTGGAAAATCCTCTATAGCTAAATCTATTCTTGGAATTTTTTCTCAGTACACAGGCTCTATCTATTATAAAGGAGTTAAAATTGCTAAAAACAGGCAAAAAGCTCCCCCTTTTGTTAAACAAGAGATCCAAATGATCTTTCAAGATCCTTATAGCTCTTTAAGCCCCCGTATGACAATAGAAGAAATCATTAAAGAGCCTCTCCTTATCTATAAAATTGGGGATAAAACTTCCCAAAATCAAAGGGTTAATGAACTTTTAGAAGCTATTGGTCTTAATGATGGATATAAACGGCGCTTTCCCCATGAGTTAAGTGGAGGGGAAAGGCAACGGGTAAGCATAGCTCGAGCTTTAGCTTCAAATCCTAAATTATTAGTTTGTGATGAACCCACCCACGCGTTAGACATGCCCATTCAAGCCTCTATTATCAACCTTCTCAAAGATCTTCAGGCAAAGTATCACCTCTCTTTATTATTCATTTCTCATAACTTAATCCTTGTGAAAAATCTTTCTGATAGATGTTTAGTGATGGTCAACGGCAAAATTGTAGAACAGGGGTGCTCTACCTCAATTTATAAACGCCCTTTACACCCCTTTACAAAAAAACTCCTCTCTTCCACCCTTGTGTTTTCTAAAAAGCTCCCTGTGTTTACACAGCCTACTGAAGAGGTTGTAAAAAAAGGACCTTTGGGCATCGATAGCGCTGCTATTTACTCCTATATTCAAGGGGTTTTGAAAAATCGTTTTGTGTTCTATAAAAAGAAGGAAATAGAGACAAAAAATCCACATATCTGCCCCTATTTGGAAAAGTGTCCTTCCAAAGAATTTTCTTGCGCCAATAAAAATGTCTTAGAAAAGCAGATCAGTAAAACTCATAAAGTTTCGTGCTTATTAGTCGATTAAACCTTTTTCATCGACTCTGATCCTATGATCCAGACCCTACAATTGACTATGGATTTCATTAGACTTTGAGCAAGGGGCCCTATAGAGCGATGGATAAAAGCCCCCAAAATACACAAATCAAACTCTCCTTTCTCTGTTAACTCTAAAATGGCTTTAAGACAAGATCTTGCTTGGATCGACTTTAACTCAATTTTAATACCCTGCTCAGCAGCTATAGCCTCTGCTTTTTTTAAAATGGCTTCTGAGAAATGATTTTGTGATGCTAACTGCATCGATATTGGAAGCATTAAAGGAACTTCAATAACGTGAATTACTGTAAGTTTTGCATTATATATTTTTGCAATCGCACACCCTACTTGAAGGGTGTCTGTCCCTAAATGCCCTTTTGTTGGAAGTAAAATCCTTTTAAAACCTATTTCACTATACCCTTTGACCTCCACTTTTTCTATTTCTACCTGACCAAAAAGAGATAGCTCCTTTTTTTTCCGATAGGAAAAATAGATAACAAGGCCAAAGGCTATCCAAGAAAATCCTAAAATTCTCCCATAAGGTTTTGTAATAACCACAAGTAACCAAACCGATAGGGTTGCACACGCCCCTAAAATCGCGGTGATTGGAATTTTTATCTTCCCCCTTCCTATTGACCCTTTGATTTTAAACGGTCGAATCGCATCTGGAAATTTTATTCTGTGAACAATAAGTGATACATGGGCACTAAAAAAGGCAAGCATAGCCCCAAAATTGTATAGATCTGCTAAAAACACCAACTTCCCCCGACTTGCTAACAGCACTGTGATGGAGCAAAGA
Source organism: Chlamydiia bacterium (assembly GCA_044359535.1). Lineage (GTDB taxonomy): Bacteria > Chlamydiota > Chlamydiia > Chlamydiales > 2-12-FULL-49-11 > JAJACQ01. The sequence continues at coordinate 7,146 of JBIKLZ010000010.1, read as the reverse complement.
GCAAAAAAACAAAGGGATATATATGGAGTTTGCTTTTTTCTATGTAAACGATAAAACACTCGTGGAAGCTGAAAATATTCCCCCATATTAAAAGCCAACCTTGATGAACCAATAAGTCCAGCATTTGCTGCCACAAGCAAAATCACTGCCCCTAAAAGCCCTGTCCAAGGACCTAAAATGTGTCCTATATAAGGGAGGGTATCGACAATCCCAGAAATGGGGTTATCAAGATATTTTGTAGAAAGTAATTGAGGTGAAAGAACAGACAAAGCCACCACAGAAAGTCCTAAATAGGATAAAATAAGGAGGCTCATTGTTAAGATAATAGCCCTAGGAATTGTTTTTTTTGGGTTTTTTGCCTCTGCTGAAAGTTGAGCCATCGACTCAATCCCTGTATAGGCAACCATTGCCATAGCTACACCGTGAAAAAATCTCTCCCATGTGGGGGAAAACAGGGGATTACCCGTTCCAATTTTAAGATGTTCAAAAAAAATTGAGAAATCCATAACTGTACAAAGTGCAAAAATAACTATGAAACATTGAGTAACCAAAGTTATTGTTGTAAGGACAAGAGAGATCCTTGTCGATCCCTTTACCCCTTGTATATTCATCCATAGAAGAAGTAAAATTAAAAAGCAGCTTAAGGCTACTTTATAGTCCGGATCGATTAGAATAGGGAAAAAATAGGAAAGATAGGGCGCGATTGCAAAGCTGGATATGGATATAGTTACAATAAAATCAAGGAGAAGACCCCACCCTGCGATAAATGAAATAAAATCATTAAATGCTTTTCGAGTATAACTAGCTGACCCGCCAGAATCTAAAAATATTGAAGTCATCTCTGCGTAAGTTAAAGCTGTGCATACAAAGACTAACCCAGCTATTAACAGGGCAATAGGGGTTGCTCCTAAAGCAAAAAAAGCTGTAATTCCTAAAGCGTAATAGATTGACGAGCCCATATCGCCATATCCAATAGCAAAAACATCAAACAACCCCAAAACACGCTTTAGTGAGCCTCGATCAATTTGAGTGATTTTTTCCTTCATTCCCTTTCATTATCATAAATAGTGTCTTTAATCAAATAGGATTATTGAGAAACACACCTAAAACCATAGGTTTTATTCATTGTCCCAGGGTTATTTCTAAATCGATGTGAACACCTCATGTCGTCGACTAAACTTTTCCAACACCCCCCCCTTAAAACTCGATAAACCCCTTGTTTTGGCCCTTTTGGATTATCCGGCTCTAAAGCAGACACTTCATAATAACTATACTCATACCAATCTTCACACCATTCATAGACATTTCCAACCATGTCATATAACCCATTTTTTGAAGGGGGGTAACTCATTACAGGGGTGGTATCTGCTGAAAAAAAATTAGCTTCCGATCTTTCTATCCCATCTCCGAATGGAAAGATGTTTTTTACATTTCCATTTGAAGCTGCAACTTCCCACTCTGCTTCTGTAGGAAGGCGTCTTCCCACCCATTCAGCATAGGCCTTAGCTCCGTAGTAGCTTACCCCAACAACAGGGTGTTTTGCATACCCTGTTTCAATGGTAAGTTCCCCCGAATGCCTTTTTATCCGAGATTCTCTTAACAAAATGATATCATTGTTTAAATCATCTTTTTCCCCCTCCATCAAGAGTAAAAATCTCAGAAATTGCTCATTTGTCACAGGGTGAATGTCCATTTTAAAAGTATTAAGGTGCACACTATGACGAGGTTTTTCATCCCGAGCTCCAGACTCTGAACCTCGCTCATAGACCCCTGCTTTAATCTCTATTGTATCGGTCAAAATAGGAAAAATTCCATCGGTTGCAATCTTTTCTGGCTTATAAGATCGCACTTCCGATTTTCCTTTAAAAATCGGCTCTAAAGAGATGTTTTGCAATTCTTCTTTTTCAGTTATTGGAGTTTGTTGCATTTTCATAGGACGGGCAACAGCTGTAGCTGTTAAACCCCCTATTAGTTTCTTTTCAAATTCTGAGATTGAAGAACTTAATTCTCCTACCTGAGAGCCTAAAGAAAGATGTTGCGTCCCTTTTTTAAGGATTTCTGTTGAATTTTTAGTCTCACTTTTATTTTCGCTAGAAAGCACAAGGGCTTCTTCTCTATCTTTTTGAGGGGTTAGAGGGCTCATTTTAGGGATCACAACCTCTTCAAGGGGTGTCATGTCCATTGATCCTTGAATAAGGGCGGTTAAATTATCAGGGCGTTGTGAAGGATGTTGCATAAGCGCTGCTTGAACAATTCTATCCCAATCGATACTACTTTTTTTATACACAGAGCTTGGAAGGGGAAAAAAGCCCTCAGGGAGATGTCCCATCAGGAGAAAATAGGCAAGAACACCAAAAGCATAGATATCAGATTTATAGGAGGGGTTGTTTGCTTCATTAAATCGTTGCTCTGGCGCTAAAAATCCAAAAGTATGGGTAAAACAACGCTTTTGATGATGCCCTCCCCCCTCTTGTTTTGATCCTTTTACAACCTTTTCCATTGCAAGGTTTAATATGTACTCTGATCCAAGTATAGTTGTGATTCCAAGATCAGAAAGTTTTAAAGTATAGCCCCCTTCCTTCTTTTGGTGGAGCAAGATATTGGTTAATTTTACCCCTCCATGAAAAAGAGGTTCCTTCATAAAACTTTGAGTATGAATATAATCTAAGGCAAAAGCAACCTCTTTTAAGATGTGTACAATCTCTTTTTCCTTTAATCTTTCTGAACAAGTAGATAGGTACTCCCCAAGATTCATCGAAACAGGAAGCTTATAAGGGATAAAATCTGAAACAATAAACAGTTTTTCTCCACAAGAAGAAACGTTATGAACAGAGGTGATATTATCATGATCTAAAGAAGCTATTTTTGCAATTTCTTTAATAAACTTCTCTTTGATAAGAGGGTTTTGATAAAGACTATCGGGTAAAAACTTTAAAACAAAAAGTTTCTTTATAAATTTATGCTCAGCTAGATATACAGGTCCTAACGAACCTTCTCCGATGATTCTTTTGATTTCAAAATCATTAACAGTTTGCCCTTCCATAACACCCCTTTTTTCTTAAAGAGTATATCCAAAGAACTATTTTAAAAAATACCTAAAAGTTTAACTAGCAAAAAGGCTGAGAAAAAAACTCCGATAAAAGCTGCTGCCCAAAAAAGATTTTGATTTTTTAGCTTTCCACTAGAGGTGGATGCCGGTCTCATCTCTAATCCCCCTATCCCATAATCACATTTTCTTTCCCCTTCCAGAGTTTCTTCTTTAGCAAAAGAGGGGGCAAACTCCTTTTCTAGGATAGAAAGATCTAATCCAAGAAAAAGGGCATATTGCCTCATAAAACCTTGAATGTAAACTAAAGAAAGCAATTGATCTCCCCTTCCCTCTTCTATTGCTTCTAAATAGGCACTTCTAATTGAAGTTGCACTTTCTACCTCTTTAATGGATAACCCAAGCTCACATCGTCTTTTTTTGTAGAGCCCTCCAAGTGTTATTGTATCTGAAACCATCCTTTTCCCCATGTATTAGTTAAAAAATAAGAGTAACTGATATAGACAATTACTGCAATCCTAGGTATCTTTGTATTCATGAGCCATTGTTTTGTAACCACTATTGATCCCTCCTATGCAAAAAAAATTCACACCTATCTTATTGAAAGAGGCTGTGTTATTTCTACGCCTCCATTTACCCTCTTTTCAGCAAAAGGGAAAGGTTTTTCTTGCACCTTCTACCTCTCAGGAAAATTTACCGTTCAAGGTAAAGATAAAGATGAATTCATTCAATTTTATCTAGAGCCAGAAATCCTTAACACCTTTAGCCCTGAAGGGGGGAAAAAAAATCTTCTCATGACCGCTCGAATTGGTTGCGATGAAGCTGGAAAAGGGGATTTTTTTGGCCCATTATGTGTAGCCTCTTTTTATTTTGCCCCCTCTCAAGCCAATTTTTTATTGTCTCTTGGGGTTGCCGACTCTAAAACATTAACAGACAGTAAAATTCATCATATTGCTACAGAATTAAAAAAGTCTTGCGCCTATGAAATTGTCTTAATTTTCCCAAAGAAATACAACCAACTCTATGAAAAATTTCAAAATCTAAACACCCTTCTTGGATGGGCCCATGTTAAAGCAATGACTGAGCTTTCAAAAAAAGTCGATTGCAACGACGTCCTTCTTGATCAATTTGTAAAACCTCCATTCATGCAGTCCCTTCTTAATCGAACAGGAAACACCCATATTAAGCTGACAGAAAGGACAAAGGGAGAAGAGGATATTGCCGTTGCCTGCGCATCGATCCTTGCTAGGGATGCTTTTGTTGAGGGGTTGGAAAAACTTTCCAAAGAGGTGGGGATGACCCTTCCAAAAGGGGCCTCAAAACAGGTGATTCTTGGGGGAAAAAAACTCCTCTCCACCTATGGGAGAGGAAAATTAGAAGAGGTTTCAAAACTTCATTTCAAAACCTACCGAGATCTATTTATCTAAAGAAAATGATTCAATAAAGAAATTGTAGTGATGTTCTTGATAGTTATTAATTTCACATTCCATAGCTAGTAAATATAAAGAGTTGTTGGCTTGAATAGCTCGCCCTTTAAAGTAGACAGCATCTGTACGAATAAAAAAGTCTATCGCAGGGTTTCCGTCAACAATGATTAAATCGGCAAATAGCAAGCGATTGTTGGCGTTTTGAGAGACAAGGGTGTGTAGAAAATGTTCTAAATTTTTCTTAGCATCCTCATTTCTCACCTCCCCTGGATACTTTGCAATAAGAACCATGAAGACCTCTTTTCTTTGATGATCGGCAACGTAGACGTGGTAACGCAAATTACTCTCACTTCCCTTCATTTTCATATCTTGTTGCATGTGATCTGGATTTCTAGGAAACATAGCTTTACAGTTTCCTGGCTCCGAATGCAGTTGTTTCCACCCTTGAAACTCAACTGCTTTTGCCCCTCCACTGCTTTCTGCATTTAAATGGCTACTTCCTGTTGTTAATATAAACACACAAAGTAGAGCCGCTTGTAAAAACCTTTTCATATAAACCCCTTAAATTATTGAATAAATTCTAAAACACTTCCTAAAGCATGCCCTTGTCGAGGATCTAATGAAAATGCAATTGCTACTAAAAACTGAACAAAGAATGCGATAAGTAAAACTATCACAGCTGCTAAGATGTAATTCCATAAACTCATCCATGCCGAAAATTCCTGTACCTCACCAATAGTATGAAGAGAAATGACAAACTCCCATATATAAAAAACAATTTGTACAAATAATAAAGCTGAAATAACTGGAGGTAAACCGACTAATACATAGACTTGAGTAAAAGCCACTTGCCCCAATAAAGAAACTAATAATACCCAAGAGATAAGGACAAAGGTTTGAGGGACCCTTGCATATGAGGTTGCTGAAAACAGCTGTCTATAGCTTGCTTTTCCCTTAAATAACTTTCCTGCCCAATAAATAAAGAAAGTGAAGATATGCATTATAATATAACCAAAAGGAATGGCTAAAACAACAGCAGCTACAAAGACCCATCCATAGGAAAAGTAATAACTTAACTCAAATTGAGTCGCTTGTCTCATAAGATAGACCATCCCAATTACCCAAAGAAGGAGAAGAGGGGCTTTTCCTATTTGATGGGGGGTTAAAGACTTAATAAAACCCCTTGGATTCACCATAACACTAAAAATATTTTTCTTCATAAACCACCCATGTTTTCTATAAACCGGAACATGGTTATTTATTTATTATAAAACAAGAGAAATATTTATTTTTTCTTAATAATAGGATAAAATGGAACAAAAGCTCAAAACAATTTTTGGGTTTTTTTTGACAATATATCCTCCCCTCTTTATACTTATTCCATGTCTACGTTTAAAGAAGAAGATCTACTATTTCTTGAAAGTCTTGCTAGAATTCATGTCTCTGTAAAAGATAAAGATAGACTTATAGAAAATTTAAACAGAATCCTTTCCTTTGTAGAAATGCTTCATGAGGTGGATACTGAAAAAACCCCTCCCCTTACCCATATTATCAAAGGGATGAAAGCAAAGCTTGATGAAGACGAGGTTGGAGCTATTTTGCCCACTGAAGAATTTTTAAAAAATGCTCCCGATAGAATTGGGGGATTTTTAAAGGTTCCAGTAGTTATTGAAGAAAAGGATGGATACTAATGTTTTCACTTTCAGCGATCGAGCTTTCTTTAAAATTTAAAAAGAAAGAATATTCAGCAACTGAAATTATCACCGCTTTTTTAAAGAGAGCAAAAAAAGAACCTTATGGTGCATTGCTCTCAGTTTTAGAGGATAGGGCTTTAAAAAAAGCTGCCGAATTAGATGCTAAACAAAAAAGTGGTAAAACGCTTGGGCTTCTTGCTGGGGTCCCTGTCATTGTAAAAGATAACATTCTTATTCAAGGGGAAAAAACAACGTGCGCTTCAAAGTTTTTAGAAAACTATATAGCCCCTTATTCAGCAACTGTGATCAAAGAATTAGAAAAGCACGATGCCATTATCATTGCAAAAGCAAACATGGATGAGTTTGCAATGGGGTCATCGACAGCCACATCTGCCTATCACAGAACCGATAATCCATGGAACCAAGACTACACTCCAGGAGGTTCCTCTGGGGGTTCAGCAGCAGCTGTTGCAGGTCTTCTTGCCCCCCTTTCTTTGGGATCAGACACTGGAGGTTCAGTAAGACAGCCGGCAGCTTTTTGTGGAATTTATGGATTTAAACCCACTTATGGTCGAATTTCTAGACATGGCCTTGTCGCTTTTGCTTCTTCTTTGGATCAAATAGGCCCTTTTTCTCGAAGTATCGATGATTTAGCTTTGATTTCAAATGTTTTAGCCACCCCTTGTAACCACGATTCTACTTCGATTCAAACTCCAGCTGAGGATTATCTTAATGCTTTAGATGGGGATATTTGCCATCTGAAAATTGGGGTGCCTAGGGAATTATTAGAGGGGATAGACCCAGAAATTAAATCGGCCTTTGAAAGGTTTTTAACTACTTTACGTGAATCTGGGGCTCAAACAGTAGATATCACCCTTCCTCACAACAAGTACTCTGTCCCTGTCTATTATATTTTAGCCCCTGCAGAAGCAGCTACAAACCTTGCTCGATTTGATGGAATTCGTTACACATCAAGGAG
>JBIKLZ010000032.1:0-14143 GCA_044359535.1 Chlamydiia bacterium | reverse complement strand
ATGGGATCTATTTTTGGATCAAAGATAATTTGTGTGATCCCATAACGATCTCTTAAATCTATAAAAATAAGACCGCCGTGATCTCTTCTGCGGTGAACCCATCCAGATAAGCGGACAGTTTCTCCGATGTTTTTTTTAGAAAGTTCTTGGAGGGTATGGGATCTAAATGTTGTAGCTGTCATGAGTTCTCGCTTTATTATATTGAAGGCACTGGGGTTTTTTCCAACAAAGAAAAGAGGGTGTTAAGCCCTTTTACCTCTTCCTGTCTTTTTTTTAAGTCTTTAATTTTATAGACACCTTGATTGATTTCATCTTCACCGATAAGGATTGCAAAATGAGCCTCTAGTTCACTTGCTTTTTTAAGACCCTCCTTTATAGAAGTTGTCGGATCCATTTCGGCAATGATGTTTGCATGGCGGGCTGATTGAATAAAAGGGGTTAAAATCATTTTAGATGGGTTGTTTAGTCCGATGCAGTAATAATAAGGGCGATCCTTTTTTTCAATCTCTATATGTTCATCTAAAAGATACTGAATGACCCTTTCAAGGCCAAGACCAAAACCTATTCCAGGGACGTCTTTGCCCCCAAGGGCTTGAACAAGTCCATCATATCTGCCCCCTCCGCCTAATGAATTTTGAGAAGAGCCGTCATTTTCTCTCACAATTTCAAAAACAGTATCGGTGTAATAATCAAGTCCCCTTACTAAACGGGGCTCCACTTTATAATCAATACCAAGAGAGGATAACCCTTCAAGGACGGTGTTAAAGTGAGCCTTTTCCTCTATATCAAGATAATCTAAAATATTTGGGCAGTTCTTAGATATCAAAATATCGGCAGGATCTTTAGAGTCTAATATCCTTAAAGGATTTTTCAAAAGGCGCCTTTTGCTATCTTCAGAAAGGGTCTCTGTATAGTTAGAAAAATAGGCAACAAGGGCTTTTTCATAGGATGAGCGGCTCTGTTTTGAGCCAATGGAATTGATCAAAAGGGTGGCCTTTTTAATCCCTAAAAGAGAGAAAAAATGCATTGCCATCGCAATCACTTCAATATCGACAAAAGGATCTTTTTGGCCAAGAACCTCAACTCCGAATTGATTAAATTGGCGATATCTTCCTTTTTGAGCTCTGTCATAGCGATAACAAGAACCTTTATAAAAAAGCTTGGTACGTTTTTGGTGGTCCCCACCATGTTCTATGTAAGCCCGAAGGGTGGGAGCAGTAAGTTCTGGGCGAAGGGACAGTGAGCGTCCCTTTTTATCTTCAAAGGTATACATCTCTTTACTCACAATATCGCTTTCTTCCCCTGAAGATCGAGTAAAAAGCTCTGTATATTCAAAAGAGGGGGTAACCACCTCTTTAAAACCATATAAGAGGGTGATCTTTTCAATCATGACATCGATAAAAGACCAAATTTCAGGCTGTTGCCAACTTTCTTTTGCATGTGGATATCTGTCATAACATCCTTTAACCCGTTTTTTTTCCATGAGAGAAGTATAGACAAAAGGGAAAAACATGTAAAGCTTCTTTGGAATCAAAAAGGATTGACTTTTTGAAAACCTGTGGATAGAGTTGTAGGGAAATATTTTAAGGAAGTAGATGGGATTATTTAAAAAATTTACCATGTTTCAAAATGCCCCAATAGGGGAAAGGATCCTTGACCCTGTAGTTATTAAAGAAAAATATTCCTATTGGAGAATCCGGACCTTTTACGCGATGTATGCAGGGTATGCCTTTTTTTATCTTTCTAGAAAAAGTTTTACTTTTGTAATGCCTTTAATGATTGAAGAACTTGGTTTTTCAAAGGCCGATTTAGGGATATTAGGGAGCATCCTGTATTTCACCTATGGGATTTCAAAATTTTTTAGTGGAATCATGAGTGATCGATCCAACCCAAGGTATTTTATGGCTATTGGGTTGATGCTCACAGGAATTTGGAATATTTGTTTTGGTCTTTCTTCCTCATTACTTTTTTTTGGAATTTTTTGGGGGTTAAATGGGTGGTTTCAAGGTTGGGGATGGCCCCCTTGTGCTCGGTTTTTAACCCATTGGTATGCACAAAATGAACGGGGGCGGTGGTGGGGAGTTCAAGGGACCTCACATAATTTAGGGGGGGCTGTCATCCCTATTATTGTTGCAGTGATTGCAAACGCCTATGGATGGAGAATGGCAATGTATTTTCCAGGGGTTGTATGCATCCTTATGGGCTTTTTTTTAATTAACAGACTTCGTGACACTCCAGAATCCTTGGGCCTTCCCCCTATTGAAGAGTACAAAGGTGAAAAGATCACAGAAAGGGATAAGTTGAGTGAAAAAATGTCTAAAAGACAACTTCTTTTAGATATTGTCTTAAGAAATAAATATATTTGGATCCTTGGGTTTGCCTATTTTTTTGTCTATGTAGTCAGAACTGCAATCAATGATTGGGGTCAATTGTACTTGTATGAAGTGAAAGGGTTTAGTCTGTTATCCGCTGGTGCCTGTATCTTTACATTTGAGGCAGGGGGGTTTATAGGTTGTTTAGCCTCAGGGTTTTTATCGGATAAACTTTTTAATGGAAGACGGGGGCCTATCAATGCCATTTTTTCTATGGGGGTTATTATTGCTGCAGCAAGTCTTTGGCTCACCCCTTTTGGAGGGGTCATTTATGCCCATATCATTATGTTTTGTATAGGATTTTTAATTTTTGGACCCCAAATGCTTATCGGGATGCAAGCAGCAGAACTTGCTCATAAAAAGGCCGCAGGAACCGCTACGGGGTTTGTGGGGTGGTTTGCCTATGTTGGAGCAACAACAGCTGGTTATCCATTTGGAAAGATTGCTGAAGATTATGGGTGGGGAAGTTTTTTTATCATCCTTCTTCTTTGTGCCCTCTTTGCCTTTTCATTACTTTCTTTAGTGTGGGTCCCTCATAAAAGGGAGTCATTTCCGACAGAATAAGGACCTTTAATGCACTATACTCCATTATATCTTCACTCTCAATACTCTATTTTAGATGGGACCCTTTCTATACAGGATGTGGTTAAAAAGGCAAAGGCCTTGGGTTTAACATCGTTAGCGTTAACCGATTTTTGCAACCTTTTTGGGTGTATCGAATTTTATACGGAGTGTAAAAGTGAGGGGATTAAACCCATCATTGGGCTAGAAATCATGGTTGCCCAAGGGATATGTACTGAGAAAAAGAAAGTAGGGGGAAAAGCTGCGGCAAGACCTGTTGTCCTTCTTGCAAAAAATATGCAAGGCTATAAAAATTTATGCAAGCTCTCTTCTATCGCTCATTTAGAGGGCTTTTATTATACACCACGTGTGGATAAGAGCCTTTTAGAAAGATATAGTGAAGGGTTGATCTGCCTTTCTGGACCTTTTGATAGTCCTCTTGGGGAGCTTGTTTTACATGGAACTGAAGAGGAGGTAGAAGAGGAGATTGCCTTTTACAAAAGGATTTTTGCTAATGACTTTTATCTTCAGATTTCTTTAAATCGGATGTCTTTAAGTGAGTTAAAGCAATGTGGGGTCGATACTGAACCATGGGTGATGCAGAAAATGGAGGCAACGTACAGAGCGCAAGAGGAGTTGCTTTCTGCTTACAAAATCCTTGGAGCAAAACATCACATTTCACTTGTTGTTGCCCCTGAAATTCGTTATGGGGAGAAAGAGGATTTTTTAGCCCATGAAGTGATGATGAATATTGCTTCTGGGGAGACAATACAACTATTAGAACAAGGGGCTTATGGTAAGCCCTCTACATTTTATAAAAATCCGAAAAGAAAAATTGCCCATAGTTTTAATCTTTTTTTTCCATCCAAGGAAGAGGTTGCTAACCGCTACAGGGGTCTTGAAGAGGCGATTGAAAACACAAATAAGATAGCCGATCTTTGTAGTATGGAGTTTGATTTTGATAAAAAACATTACCCTGTCTACACCCCCCCCCATCTTGTTGGAAAACAGGTCACTTCCGAAGAAAGATTAAGGGAAGCTAACGCATTTTTAGAGAAATTATCTTTTGAGGGGATAGAAAAAAGGTATCAAAATGAGGCCCTTTCCCGAGTGCAGGAAAAATATCCAGGAAAGGACCCAAAGGAAGTGATTCATTCTCGACTTGCTTATGAATTAGAGATCATCACTTCAAAAGGGATGAGCGATTACTTATTAATTGTCTATGATTTCATCCATTGGGCAAAGGGAAATAAAATCCCTGTAGGTCCTGGAAGGGGCTCTGGAGCCGGTTCAATTATCCTTTATTTGATAGGAATTACCGATATTGAGCCTTTAGGTTTTGATCTCTTTTTTGAGCGATTCATTAACCCAGAAAGGATTTCCTACCCCGATATTGACGTGGATATCTGTATGGAGCGTCGCTCAGAGGTGATCCGATATACCATTGAAAAATATGGACCGGATAAAGTTGCTCAAATTATTACTTTCGGTACAATGAAAGCTAAAATGGCCATCAAAGATGTGGGGAGGGTGTTAAATATCCCCCTATCAAAAGTCAATGCCATTGCAAAGCTTATCCCTGAGGAAGTGGGGGCAACAATTGATCAAGCTGTGGCACTAGATAAAGAGCTTAAACGGTTAATTGATGAAGAAAAGGATGTAAAAATCCTTATTGATTTAGCAAAGAAATTAGAAGGGAGCGTTCGAAATACAGGGGTTCACGCTGCAGGGGTGATTATTTCTGAGCTTCCCTTGACAGATGTAATCCCTGTGTGCAATGCAAAAGACACCGATTTACTTGTGACTCAATTTTCAATGAAGCCTGTAGAAAAAGTGGGGATGTTGAAAATTGACTTCTTAGGTTTAAAAACCTTGACCTCGATTCAAAAAACAGTCGATGCCATCTCAATGCATAAAGGGATTGATTTAGATTGGGTGAACTTATCCCTTCATGATAAAAAAACCTTTGAGCTTTTAAATCAGGGTAAAACTTCTGGGATATTTCAGTTAGAGTCTTTGGGTATGCAAGAACTTGTGAAACAACTGCATGTTGATTGCTTTGAAGAAATTATTGCTGTGGGCGCTTTATATAGACCAGGGCCGATGGATATGATCCCTTCATTTATCAATCGTAAGCATGGTAAAGAAAAGATAGAATATGATCATAAAGGGCTTGTAGACATTTTAAAAGAGACCTATGGCATTATGGTCTATCAAGAGCAGGTGATGCAGATTGCCTCATTACTTGCTGGATATAGTTTAGGAGAAGGGGATGTCTTACGTCGTGCGATGGGTAAAAAAGATCACGAAGAGATGGGAAGACAAAGGGAAAAATTTCGACAAGGGGCAAAGGAAAAAGGGGTCAATGAAGAGCAAGCATTGGCTATTTTCAATAAGGTAGAGAAATTTGCTTCCTACGGATTTAATAAATCACATGCTACAGCCTATGGCTACATTAGCTACGTAACAGCCTATTTAAAGGCCAATTTTCCTTATGAATGGACAGCTGGGTTAATGACCTCTGACATGCAAGATATTTCAAAAGTGTCAAAACATATTGCTGAAGCTTTGAATATGGGAATCCCTATTTTACCCCCTGATATCAATGAGTCGTATCCCTATTTTATTGCTACCGATAAAGGGGTACGATTTGCCCTTTCAGCGATAAAAGGGGTAGGAGAAGGGGTGGTCTTAGAAATTTCTCATCAGCGTAGAAAAGGGGGGCCTTTTCACTCATTAGAAAATTTTCTCACACGGGTGGATTTTTCTTCCGTTGGAAAAAAAATGGTGGAGAACTTGATTTTAGCCGGCTGCTTTGACTACACAGGATGGAAGCGAAAGCAACTTTTTCTTTATTTACAAGACCAATTTGAGAGGATCTCAAAAGTGAAAAAGGAGAAAAAGAAAGGGATTTTAGATTTTTTTTCTGATCAAGAGATGGGAAAAAATGAAAAAGCTCCTCCCCCTAGTGATGAAGAGTTTGAAGATCTTGAAAAATTGAAGTATGAAAGGGAACTTTTAGGCTTTTACGTCACAGGCCATCCATTAGGAAGCTATAAAGAGGCTGTCGAGGCTCTTGGTTGTAAAAGCTTTTTAGAGGTGATGGAAGGGGCCCCTCAAGAGGTTTTTAAGGTCCCTTTTGTAATGGATGGGGTCAATGTAAAAGTGGCTCAAAGGACGAAAAAGAAATTTGCTATTTGTGTGGTAAGTGACGGAGATCAGCGCTTTGAAATCCCCATTTGGCCCGATCTTTACGAGAAAATTGCCCCCATTTTAGAAGAAAATGCCCTCTATATTGGAATTTTATCTACCGATGATAATGAAGGGGCGCTTCGTCTTTCTTGTAAAGATATGTTTAGATTAGAAGAGATCAAAGAAAAGGGAGAAGAGATTGAAGCCTCCTTTAATAAAGCGAGTAAAAGTATAAAAAAGAGGGTAAGCAATGATCTTAAAGAACAAAAAAAAATGGTCCCTGTACAACTGCATCTAGATATCGAAAAAATGACGATGAAAAGGGTCCTTATTTTAAAGACAATGATAAAAAATTTTCCAGGTTCAAGGCCTTTGGAAGTCCACTTTATTTCGAATGAAAAAAGGGTCGGAAAGCTCTATATTGAAGAGACAAGGGGGATTGAATCTTCTGAAGAAATGAAAGGCTCTTTTAAGTCCTTTGATCCAGTTCTTGACATTATTGAAGGTGAAGAGGTACACTCTTAAGAGTATGAAAAAATATTTAATCGCATTATTTGTCTTTCCAATCCTTTTATGTGCAAGTGAAGAAAGTGATTTTTCTAACCTTCAGGCTCTTTATGAAAAGAAACAATGGGATGTTCTTGTCCGAAGTGCTCCGTTGATGGAAAAAAATTACCCAGAATCGATTTTTACTAAAGAGGTCCTATTTTTTGCTGGAGTCAGTTACTTCCATATGGACGATCCTGATTTGGCAAATGATTATTTAACAAAATTTCTTGAAAAAGAGGGAAGCTCGCCCCATTTTGAAGAAGCGTTACATTATAAATACTTTATAGCAGAAAAATTTGAAAAAGGGTACTACGGCCATTTATGGGGGGTGTCTGCTTTACCACGGCTTGAGTCGATGTGGCAAGAAGCCTATCAATTGTATGATGAGGTGATATCTACAATTCCAAGAAGTGAGTTTGCTGCCAAAGCGATGTTTAGAAAAGCCTCTATGTATTTACAAGAAGATCTATTTAGTGAAAGTGTAGAGGGTTTTTCACAACTTATAAGAAAGTTTTCAAATAATCCCCTTGCTCAAGAATCTTTTATACAAATCATGAAAGTGTATAAAAGACAGATAAAAGTGGAGTACCTTGACCCAAAATGGTATGAATTTGCCCTTTTAAATAAGAAAAAATTTGATGAAATCTACCCATCGAGCTCTTTAAAAGGACAAATGGAAGAGGCCATGCTAGAGATTATCGATTTATATGCTGAAGAGATTTATAAAAGCGCTTTATTCTTTGAAAAGAAAAAGAAATATGTATCGGCAACAATGTATTTAGAGACACTGATTGCAAAATACCCTTCTTCAAAATATGCGACTTTGGCCGTTCAAAAGGTGGCTGCCTATAACCTAGACCAGTTTAAAGAATTACAAAACACCCCTCAATCCTCTATTTTGATAGGAGCTGAATGAAAAAGACTTCCTTTTTAGCTGTGTGTCTTCTTTTATGCACTTCTTGCAACTATAAAGTAGCCCAATTAGAACATAATGGTGATAGAGCATTAGAAACCTCTATCCCAGTAATAAAAAAGGATGCCAAGGGTATTTTGAGAAATCAAATTGCGCGCGAAATGGCCTACACAAATAGGTTCAACTACAAGGATCGAAATGCAAAATATAAGCTCCTTGTAACGATCACAGAGGATTCAACATCAAAAATTGCTTTTATGTGGGATAGAAACCCTCAAACAAACGCCGATTTAGAGGTTTTTTATCCAACAGAGGGTCAAAGAGAGGTGGTTGCAAAGGTAGAGCTTGTAGATGCAAAGTCAGGAGAAACGGTGATAGAACCTTTTTTCCTAAAAGCAGAAAGTATTTACGATTTTGTTAACCCGACAGTTCCTGGGACTCTTGAGTTTAATGATCCTTACGTCGGTGATTTAAGTGTTTTGCAATACTCTTTAGGTCAATTGGACTCTGAAGAGGGTGCTCAGGGAGAATCTTACAGACCTGCTTATGAAGATTTAGCAAAAAAAATAGTTTCAAGACTTGCCAAATCAAAGATCAAAACAGGCAGTTGAGGTTTTTTGGAAAAGCAGTGTTTTCAAGCTTCGGTCTCTCAGTTAGATTCAATTATGGCCTACTATCGCAAAGTGATTGCAAGCACTGCAATGGGTCCATCAGAAGCAAAAAAATTTGAATTGGCTTTAGAAGAGGCCATTTTGAATATCATTTTATATGCCTATGAAGGGAAAGACGGTTTGGTAGAAATTGCCTATGACATTGATAAGGAATCAGGTGTCATTCAATTTCAATTAAAGGATTCAGGAACTCCTTTTAATCCGGCACTTTTACCAGAAATAACTCCTCCAAAAAGTTGTGAGTCTCAAAAAGAGGGGGGGCTAGGGATCCTATTTATCCATAAAATGGTGGATAAAATGGAATATAGTTATTGTGACAATCAAAACATTCTTACTTTGACAAAAAAAATAAGGGGCTAAAGGGCTCTATTGTTTAAGAAAGCTTGAGATCTCTTCTTCTGTATCTATCACCTCTGTTAAAAAGTGTCTTAACGTTTTTAGGACATATTTTGGAGTATTATAGACACCACTAGTTGTATAGACAATTTCTAGTTTCAAGTCATTGTCTTTAATAAGAGCGATCATCACCCGTGTTGAATGAAGCTCTTGAATGATTTCAGGGATAATCCAAACAATGAATTGATTGTTAAATAAGGTGACCTTACTTGTATTTTCAAGGACGTGAAAATAGAAGGGAAATTGGTCTTGAAGAAGCTTTTCTTCTTCCTCAGATTGATTGAGCAACCCCCAATCCTTAAGCATTTCAAGATGAACCTCAACAACGCCATCTTGAACCCAATAGGAGGGGTCTTCTAAGAATTTTTCATAGTATTCTTCAAGTTTTTCTGGTTTGATCATGATCACCTTTTGAGCACATGGTTTAAATCCCTACATAGCGATCAGAGAAATTTATTGATACACTTTTTTTTACTTTTTTTTATCAACTTTTGAGACTTCTTGAGTTTAATCGATTTAATGGATACGATAAATGTTATGATGTGGCTTTTTTTATTTCCTATGGTCGTTTTTGCCGCTTCTCTTTCAGTCACAACCTCTTCCCCATTTGTCTGTGCTATGAATGCTGAGACAGGGGATGTCATTTATCAAAAGAATATGGATCAAAGGATCTATCCAGGAAGTGTGACAAAGCTTGCTTTAGCTCTTTACCTACTTGAAGAATGTGAAGTGAATATCGATCAACAGATAGTCTGTGATCAAAAACTTTTAAAAGGGATCTCTGCAAAAGTGAAAGAGGAAAGCAGTTATTCACTTCCCCCCTATCTTCTTGAGTATGATGGGGTAAGTATTTATTTACGTGGAGGGGAAAAAATCGCTATGAAAGATTTACTCTACGCCTTGATTGTAAAATCTGCTAATGATGCAGCAAATGTCCTTGCTGGGGTCTATTTTGAGTCTATTGAAAGCTGTATGTTCCATATCAACACCTACCTTCGGAGAATTGGATGTAAAAACACCCACTTTTTAAACCCCCATGGACTGCATCACCCAGAGCATGTTAGTAGCCCCTTTGACTTAGCTATCATTTTACAAAAAGCGTTAAGTCACCCCATCCTTGTTGAGTTGATCTCAACTCTTGATTATCAGATCCCTAAAACTAACTTTTCCCCTTCAAGGGCATTAAAAAATTCTAATAGACTTATTGATCCGCAAGGGCGTCACTTTTTACCCTATGTCATAGGGGGCAAAACTGGATACCATAAAGCAGCCAAACACAATATAGCCGTCTATGGAAAAAAAGGGGAGCGCGCACTCATTGTTGTAGTAAACAAAGCAGAAAATCGATTTTTGCTTTATGACGATTGTAGTAAAGTTTTCACTGCTGCCTTTGAGGAAAAAAAGGAGCGCCGCTTTCTTTTTAACAAGCAAGACAGTGCTTTTTCTATTCAATACCCTTGGGCAAATAAGGCGCTGATTGCAAAACTTGGTGAGGATTGCATTATAGAATTTTACCCTTCCGAGGAAAAGGAATTTTTCGCTGAGGTCAACTGGAATGAAATAAAAGGGCCCCTAGATGCCAATTCCCTTGTGGCTACTTTAGATGTTTATAGTAGCAATTATCAACCTATTGCCCAATACCCACTTTTTGCAAAAGACTCTATAGGTTATTGTCTAACCTATAGGATTTCCCTTATCCTTAATAAAGTGATCCAATGGATTGCGCGCTACCCCTTCCTAACCTTAACTTCTATCTTTATCCTCTTTTTCCTCATTCCAAAAAGGGGCCGCAAGGTTGTATAGTCTTAGAAAATCTAAAGTGGTCAATTCTTCAGGGCGCGCCTTTTCATTAAGTCCCAAAGATTTTAGATACTCTTTAATCTCTAGATCTTTTAAAACACTTGAGCACATTTTTCTTTTTTGAGAAAAAGCCTTTCTCACAAAGCTAAAAAAGGATTCTGGATTTTTTAAGGGAAGATTTTTTTTCGGGCGGAGGGAAATAATGACCGAGTCGATGGTTGGGGGGGGGACAAAGCAGGTGGGCTTTACAACAAATAAAGATTTTTTTTCAAAATAGTAACTTGTAAAAATAGAGAACGAACTTCTATTCTTTGAAGGGGCTTTTGCCATGATCCTTTCTCCCATCTCTTTTTGTACCATTAAGATCACCTCAGTAAAAAGAAAATGATGATCAGCAATTTTTGCAATAATCGGGGAGGTGATGTGGTAGGGAAGGTTAGAAACAATTTTAGTTCCGATGGGAAGAAAGGAAAAATCCACTTTTAGAACATCTTGGTTTATGAGATGAAATCGGGGATTTTCGTGTAGATACTTTACTAAAATCTTTGAAGCTAGGGGATCGATTTCAATAGCATAGACTGTTGCCCCCCGATCTAACATACTTACAGTAAGAGCTCCTGATCCAGGCCCTATTTCAAGGACAGTGTCTTTTTCAGAAATCTGAGCGGCATTTAAGATTTTTTCAACAACGTTTTGATCAATGAGAAAATTTTGAGATAGAGATTTTTTTAATGTAAACCCTTCTTCTTCCCATATTTTTTTTATTATGGAAATTTTTGTGGGTTGAAATTTATTCATTTACAAGTAAAAAAGGTTCTAATTTGCTAGTAAGGAGTTCTTCTCCAAATAGACCTTGGACATCATATTGCTTATACAACGGAGCAAAGTATTCCCGTGTGTGCTTGTCGCCCAAGGATGAAACAATGGCATTTTTTAAGTCTTCACTTACTGTGGCTAAAGGGGGGATTTCTTGCTTTTTATGCTCTTTAAGTTGAAGAATTTTTGCATTAAATGTAGCCCCTTTACTACCACAAATAGGGGAGGAGGCCATCCCCTCTTCAAGAGAGGCTAAAGTGTCTAAAAGAGAAGGAGATAATTCATGTGTCTTTAGAGTGATATCCTTAGAAAGGGAGACAAAAACTTCTTGAGAGGGGGAATGGAGTTGATCTACGATCGCCGATAGGTTGCAAGAGTGACTTTCCTTTAGTAAGGAGGTGATTTTTTGAGCCGCTTCATCAACAAGCCCTTTTTCTTTCCCTGAGACATATAGAGCTTGATAGGTCCAACTATCTTGTTTAGAAAGATTTTCTGCATAAGAGTTGTAGGCTTCAAGGATCGCCTTTGGTGTTGCCTCTGATAGAGTTTGAGCCCAAATTTTAAACCATGAGAGGTGACCTGAATAGATCTCTCTTTTTGCAGAAGCTGTGGCTTCCTCTGGGGTGATAGATAAAAATCTGTAGGCTTCACATTCATTATCACCAAATAGGTAAGTGACCTTTTGTGTGATTTCATGAGAGGGGATTTCATATTTCATCTGCTCGGCTTCAAGGAGAAAAATTTCATCTTGAGTGATTTTTTGTAAGGTGCT
Source organism: Chlamydiia bacterium (assembly GCA_044359535.1). GTDB lineage: Bacteria > Chlamydiota > Chlamydiia > Chlamydiales > 2-12-FULL-49-11 > JAJACQ01. The sequence goes on along the minus strand of JBIKLZ010000032.1, from coordinate 2,101 downwards.
TTTCCAATTTTGGTAGTAGTAACTGCATGTAGCTTCAGGAGAGTCAAAGAGTTTTGGATCTCTACGATAGATTTGTCTATCCATTTCCTTTTTTACATCAAGGACGGTAATTGTTTGATGTCCAACTTGAGTTAAAATGCGATTTTGAATTTGAATGTTTGACCCAAAAAGGGCGCTTGCCCCAAAGGCAAAAGATAGAAAAAAAGTTTTTATAGGTAAATACTTCATAGCAATGATGGTAGGGTAAAAAGGGATTCTACACAAGAGATTTTTTTTGAAAGATACTTAAGTACATGGCATCGCTACCCCCTTTTGTAAGGGGAATAAAGTGCTCAGAAATAAAGACTAAATCCTTCCGTTCTTTTAAAAATTCTGTTTGATCTTGATTTTCTTCTTTTAAAACGCTGCACGTAGCATAAATCAACGTGCCATCCTTTCTTAGGAAAGGGAGGGCGTTGATGACAATATCTTTTTGTATAGAGGTGATTTCTTCAAGAAAGGATTCGGTAAGGGCCCATTTTTGATCAGGGCGCCTTCGTAAGGTTCCTGTGCAAGAACAAGGGGCATCGACAAGGACAGTATGCATTTTTCCTACTAAGGACTGTAATCGCTTATCCTTGCCAAGGTATGTTTGAAAATTTTGAATCCCTGCACGTTTTAGCCGCTTTTTTGCATCCATTAGTGGCTTTTCTCGGATGTCATGGAGGTGGATTTGTCCAGAGCCTTTCATTTCAGGGGCAAAAGCAAGGGTTTTTCCTCCACTTCCAGCACAATAATCAAGAATGTGCTGATCTTTTTGAGCCTTTACAAAGGTACTAATTAATTGAGAGGCTTCATCTTGAGGTTCAAAAAACCCTTTTTCAAATGCTTCCATAGAAGTAAATTGGACCTTTTTTTCCACATGAAAACCATAAGGGGCGTTTGCACAGGGAATAAGTCCTAAATGTTCTTTATGAGTGTTAAAAAAATCCTCTTTAGAGCACTTTAAAGGATTTAATCGAATGGTGACAGGGGCAATGGAATTGCTTACTTTACAAAACTGCATTGCCTCTTCATAACCTAAAGACGCAACAATTTTTTTAAAAAGCCATTTTGGAAAACTCACCTGTTGGTGAGAGGGGAGAAAGCCAAGGTCTTTTCCAAGTGGAGAGCTCTCTGATAAATAGAGTTCAACAAATTCTTTTGAGGTGGTTGCCCCATAAAAGGAGAACAGCCCCTTCCATTTTATAATATCGTACACTCCCTGTTTGATAAAGAGGCGATCTTTTGACCCAAGGCTTTTTGTAAGGGTAAAATATTTATGCATGTGAAGATCTAAAGAGACTTTTGATCGAAAAGCAGTTTCAAGAACAATTTCTAAATGTTTTTTTCTAAAGGGGCTCCACATGGGGAAAAGTATACCCTTTTAAAGGATTTTAGGATATAAAAAGGAAAATAGGAGGATGTGGATGAGACTTTTAGGAAGGAGCTTTCTTTCAATAATGTTTATTATTTTTGGAGCGTTTGCCTTATATAATTGGGATGAATCCTACACAGAATTAGACGCCGCAGTGGTGAACTGGCAAATGTTTAAAGGAAATTTTGAGTCTATAGGAACATTTTTAGATATTCTTACCTCTTATATTGCGGTATTGCTTGGGATGGGCATCTTTTTATATATTGTTGGGGGATTGATGGTTCTATTTTCCTTTTTTGAAAAACTAGGGGCTTTTCTCCTTATTTTGGGTATTGTTTGCTCTACCCTTATCTATTTTCCTTTTTGGTTTTACCAAGGAGAACAAATGCATTCAAACTTGGTCCTTTTTTTAAAGAACCTTGCTCTACTTGGGGGGCTTTTTCTCTTGCTTTCTGGAAATAAAATTAATGATAGACAAGTGATAGTGCATGATGAACTCTAAAAAAGGGTACTTATGCCTCTTTCTTGCCAGCCTTATCCCTTTATGGGCGACTCCGGAATCAAAGATAGCGTGTGCTTGTGCCTATTTTTTTGGTTATCCTGCCCTTATTTTATCCCTTTTTTATTTTGAAAAAAGAAAGATTCGAGCCATTTATTGTTATGGATGGGGGGTCTGTTATTTTTTAGTACAGATGTACTGGCTGG
>JBIKLZ010000026.1:0-16637 GCA_044359535.1 Chlamydiia bacterium | reverse complement strand
ACACCCCCCCCCCCCCCCCCCCCCCCCCCCCCCCCCCCCCCCCCACCCACCCCCCCCCCCCCCCCCGCCCCCCCCAAAGTATCATGGGGATGGAATTTTCTATGTCTATCTATTTTTTTCGTCCCTTTTTCCAATAGGGTTTTCTCTTTTTGGGTATTTTCTTCCAAAAGGGGTAAAAGATCTAACCCTTTTTAAAATGGGGGAACTTTCCCTTCTATTTGCTTTTTGTGAGTACCTTCGTCTTTTTGTGATCTGCGGCTTTCCTTTTCACCTAGTGGGATTGATTTTATCCCCTTTTCAACCGACACGGATGCTTGCATCACTTTTTGGAGTTTATGGACTTTCGTTTATTGTGATTTTTGTAAGTTTGATGGTAGCAAAAGCGATCGCTTTAAAAAGGGCAGCCACTTACTGTATAACTGTTTTTCTCCCCATTCTTTGTGGATACACTCTTTATTTAACCCATTTTTATTATCAGGTCGCAGGAGAAAAAATCGATGTGGCCATTGTTCAGACAGGGCTAAGAGTAGAAGAAAAATGGCCTCTTTCAGGAAAAGAAGACTGTTATATACCGATAGAAGAACAGGTAAAAAGTTTATGGGAGAGGCTGGAGTCTTTAGATGTTCTTGATTTAGTCTGCCTGCCAGAAGCAACCCTTGGAGGAGATGGATACCTAGAAAGGTACACCAAAAAAGATTTGGAAAGGATGTTACCAAAAGATATGATCCCCTTTTTTTATGGAAAAGAAAGATTTAATCATATCGACCTTTTTACCATTTTTTCGCTATATTTGCATACCGATATTGCAGTGGGCTTAATTGCTGAAGAAAAAAATAGTCTCTTTTACTTTTCTAAAGGGAAGTTGTTAGGGGTATATGTTAAACATCACCTCCTTCCCCTTGGAGAGTATATTCCTTATGATTTTTTACAACCCATTGCAAGGCGTTATGGCCTTGATGGGTCGTTTAAACAAGGGTCTGGGGTAGACGTTTTTAAATCAAAATGGAACATTCTCCCAACGATTTGTTTTGATGAGGGGTTCCCTGACTATTTTTTAGAAGGAAATAAGCTAGAGCCGCAGCTGCATCTTAATATTCATAATGATGGATGGTTTATTGATTCAAAGCTGATTGAAAGCCATTTTGATATTGGAAGGATGCGCTCTGTTGAGCAGGGGATCTATTCTATTCGGGCAGGAAATGTTGGGGTGTCGGCACTTATTTCCCCTACTGGGAAGGTGGTAAAAAGGCTTCCTTTAAAAGAAGCAGATGGGAGCCTTTATAAGGGAGTGTTAGTAGAATCGTTTGTCCCCTATAGGTACAAAACGTTTTTTTCACATATAGGAAACTGTGGATGGTTTTTTCTTATTTTATTCTGCTTAGGCATCCCACATGTGATTTACCATAAAAACTTGATCAAAAAATACTCTTTAGAATAGACTTTCTTCATAAGAAAAGGAGATCAATTGCCACTATCGGAGGGATACAAAGCTCAACATGGAGCTTTTGCGGTGAAGGAAAGGGTCAGGCAATCGATTTGTAAAAAGGTCACAATCGATGGGGTGGGACTTTTTTCTGGACTAAAGGTGACCTTATCTTTTGTCCCCTCAATAGAAGAGGGGATTTTCTTTAAGCGTCTTGATTTGCCCAATAGCCCTCTTATAAAAGCAACTATCGATCATTTAAAAGGGACTCCACGATGCACAATTCTTGGAAACAAGGAGGTGAGTATTCAATGTGTCGAGCACGTTCTTGCAGCTGTCTATGCCTTAGACATTGATGATCTTGTGATTGAATTAGATAGTTTTGAGCCTCCAATTTGTGATGGAAGTAGCAAAGAATTTGTAAGACTTCTTGAAGAAGGGGGCGTTACGGCCCAACAGGGTATTCAAAAGATCTATTATCTACAACAGCCGATCTATTTAGATACACAAAACGGTCAAATTATTGCCCTTCCATCAGAAGAATTGAAGGTCAGTTATACCATTGCCTATAAAAACCACCCCCTTCTTTCTTCACAATTTTATTCTCTTAGTGTGGACAAAAAATCATTTATAGAAGAGCTTAGCTTTTGTCGAACATTTGCCCTGTTAGAAGAGATTGAACTTCTTGTGGAGAAAAAGGTGATTCAAGGGGGAGATTTAAATCATGGGGTGGTCATTGATCAAGAAAGGGTATTAAATCCATTGGGGCTTAGGTGCTCTAATGAAATGGTAAGACATAAAATCCTTGATTTGATAGGGGACTTATCTTTAGTAGGAGCTCCAGTGCGAGCTCACTTTGTTGTCCTTTTTGGAGGGCACTTTCTTCATACAGAGTGCGCAAAAAGGATCTATAAAAATATTATGGAGGAATAATGGAAGTGGATCAAGGGGCGATGGATCTAGAAGAAATTAAGCGGCGCATCCCCCACAGAGAGCCCTTTTTATTTGTCGACAGGGTTGAATCTTTTGACATGGAAAAAAGGGTGATGATCGCCTACAAAACATTGGAAGAACAGGCCCCCTTTTTTGCAGGCCACTTTCCCAATGACCCAATGATGCCAGGGGTTTTAATGGTTGAAGCCTTAGCACAGGTGGGGGCTATTTTTATCTCACTAAAGGCCTATGAAGGTCTTAAAGTTTTAGTAGGGATTGATCATTTTAAATTTCGTAGACCTATCTATCCAGGGGATACGATGAAATTGATATTAGAGGTAAAACATGCCTCTGTTGTTGGAGGAAAATGTAAGGGGATAGTTGAAGTTGATGGGAAAAAGTGCGCTGAAGGGGAAATGACATTTTCGATAATAAAAGGGAAAGGGTAAAATTTAATGCCAAATATACATAGCACGGCAATTGTGCATAAAGATGCAAAAATAGATGAAACGGTTATAGTGGGTCCATACTGTATTTTAGATTCTCCAGGTATTATTCTAGAAGAAGGGGTTGTATTAAAATCTCATGTGACAATTGAAGGGAATGTAAGAGTAGGAAAGGGGACAAAAGTGGCCTCTTTTGCTACCTTAGGGTCGCCAACCACAAACTTGAGCTTTAAAGGGGAAGAAACCTTTGTAGAGATTGGACAACACTGTGATATTCGGGAATATGTTTCAATTAATTCATCTTGCGGGGATGGAACAAGGGTCAAGGTGGGGAATTATTGCCTCCTTATGCCCTATTGCTTTGTTGCGCACAATTGTATTGTGGGTAATCACGTGATTATGACAAATGGAGCGACCCTTGCAGGGCATGTAACGATTGGAAATTTTGTGATTTTAGGGGGGTTATGTGCCATTGCTCAAAAATTAAGGGTAGGAGATCACGCCATGGTTGGAGGGGGGTCAATGGTTGTGTTAGATATCCCTCCTTATGCAATATGTTCCGGTTATCCATGTAAAGTGAGTTCTTTAAATATTGTAGGGTTAAAAAGAAGGCACTTTTCCCATGAAGAGCAACGTAATTTGGCCAAAGCCTTTCGTATTACCTATAAAATGGGGCTAAAATGGGTCGAAGCACGGGAAAAAATTTTAGAAACGATCCCTCAAAGTGAACATATTGATAATTGGGTAGAATTTTGTAGTAGTACTTCAAAGGGGATCTCCCCTTATAGGAAAGAGGTCGGAGCTCAAAATATGGAAAAGGTTCTTTAAAATCTTATGAAGGATTCTATACAATCAATTATTTTTTTTGGAACGGACCTGTTTGCAACTCATATTCTTTCAGCGCTCCTTTTTCATGGGAAAAAGGTTGTCGCTGTGGTAACAAAAGGGGATAAAGCCAAAGAAAGAGGGGGTAAAGTGTTGCCCCCTCCGGTAAAAAAATTTTTATTAGAACACTACCCAAACATCCCTTTGTTTCAACCTGAAAAAGCCTCAACACCTGAGTTTGCTTCGATTTTAAGATCGTTTACCCCCGATCTTTTTGTCGTTGTTTCTTACGGAGAGATTATAAGTGAAGCGCTTCTTGCAATTCCCAAACAACTTCCTATAAACATCCACCCCTCTTTTCTCCCAAAATATCGTGGAGCATCCCCATTAAGGAGCGCTATTTTAGAAGGGGATAAAGAGATAGGGGTAGCCATTATTGAAATGGTAAAAAAGATGGATGCAGGGGATATTTTAAAGATGGGAAAGTTAAAAATCTCTGAAAAAGAAAACCATAGCGATATAGAAAAAAAAATGTTTATAAAAGCTGAGGCGCTGCTATTGGAGTGTTTAGAGGAGTGTGAGCAGAACTGTGTGAGCAAAATGCCCCAAAAGGGAGAGGTGACATTTACAAAAAAGGTGACAAAGGGGGATGAATGGATTGATTGGACGCAAAGTGTCGATACCATTTTGAATCACATTCGGGCCTTTGGGGATGTTCCAGGGGCTATCACAGAGGTTGAATTAGAGGGAAAAAGGATTCTAATAAAGATTCTTAGAGGGGAAAAATATTCTTCAGATGGAGTTGCTTACCCTCAGACGGTAGGCTTTTCTAAAAAGGAGGGGTGGCTTGTGGGATGTAAGGATGGGGTGATACGGATCTGCAGAGTGCAACCAGAAAGTAAGAAATCAATGGATGTTCAAGATTTTATTAATGGAGCTAGAAATAAGACTCCGATTGTGATTGTACAAGGTAGAGTATAGTTTTTTTAAATCTTTACAATCTATTTACTTGCATTTAATGAACGCATCATGTACCCTTTTAGTAAATATAAAGAGAAATTTAAAAACCTAAAAAAATTGTTACAATTAGTTTTTTTACAATTTAAACGTTATTTTATTTCTCGTTAAAAAATAGGAAAACACACCACCATCTCAATCATTTGAGGTGCAACTTTTATAAGGAGAAAGAGAATGTCAATTGCCCCAGTGTCAGGATCAGATTCAAGAATAATGCAACAAACAGGCGAACCAGGACAAGTTGATCAAAGATTAAGAGCCCGATCTGCACAAAAAACAGGTGAAGTGGCGCGAATTTTAGGTGCCAGTATAAGAAGACATCAATCAAGCTATCCAGCTGGAGGGGAAGAAGATCAAGGCGATTCTGGATTAGGAGGAAGGGTAACTGTTGGGGACTCTTCATCTAGCAGATCTAGGAGTTCTTCACAAGCATCAGAAGAAGTAGGAGAAGGTGGAGGTAGTAAAAGTCCTGTAGGCAATGACAAAGCTAGATACCTACGTCCGAAATTTGGTTTTAAAGCTCTAGAAAAACGATTTGATGAACTAGAAAAAGTGACAGATCAAGCGAGCGACGACTATCAAAAATTAAGAACAGCCTTGGTTTCGGATCTAAGCACCCTAAAAAATTTTTTAGAGCAAGAACAAGAGGGGTTAGACGGCGCAAGCAGTAAAGCTTCTTATAAAGTAACCATTAAGGAAGGTAAGGCGGTTTGGTCAAGTGATGAAATGCCGACACCAGTAGCCGTATGTGCAGTTTTAGCAGGTGATAAAACGGTTGGGTTTCTTATAAGAATGATAGCTTCTTTTGGGGATTCAGAAGCAGCTCGAGGAGCTAAAGAAATCGATCGGCAGTTAAAAGATGGGGCAAAAGCGCTCTCTATTGCAAACACTTTAAAAGGTATTTTAGAACTAGTGCAAAAAGGTCAAAAACTTGATGCAGCAATAAAAGCACTAAAAAAAGAAAAAAGTGAAGAAAAAGAGTGGGATCTTACAATAAAAATTGTTGAAATGTTGGCAAAATTACTCATAACAATTAAAAATGTCCTTAATTCTATAGAGCTTTTTATAAAAAATGGAGTTTTATATGTTAAAGACAATGTCAAATCTGGCTTAGGAATTGCTGGATCTGTGGTTGAAATTGTTGGAGGGGTTGTTCAGATTGCTGAAGGAGCTATAACTATAGAAGAAAAAAGAGTGCGAAAAGTAAAATTTTACACTGAAGAAGCAAAAGTTCTAACTGGATATAACATGGCTCTTGGGGTTGTCTCTGTGATTGCCGGTATTTTTTCTTTAATCGTATGTGTTTTAGCTCTTACTGTATCACCTTTGATTGTCGCTGGAATCATGGGGGTTGTAGCTCTTGCTAACCTTGTTGGAGGATTCTTGACATTGAATAAAAGAGCTGTTGAAGCAGACAAAACAGTTTCGATTGCAAATAAAGAGATAGACAAGCTTGAAAAGATGCTACAAAAATTAAGTTCACCAAGTTCATCAAGTTCATAAACAGAAAGACTTTATCTTTTAGTAAAACCATCCAAGAAATTTCTTGGATGGTTTTTTTTGGCCTAGATCCTTGGCTCCAGGGTCTAAAATGATGAAAAGAAGTTAATTACATAAAAAGAAGTAAAACATGAACAGTAAATTTTTTTAATGAAGTGGATTAGTTCATAAAAAAAATTCTACTCTCCATGAGACTTTCCAATAGTAGGCTTCTTTCAACACTTCATTTGTTTTTAAAATGATTCTTTTTGTCATCTTTTTTCAAAAATGTACTCAAAAATAATTCATTTTTTCAATCAGAGCAAGTTTTCAAAGAAGTCTACTGTAATGTGCCATTGTACGACACATAAACATAAAAATTTAATTATAAATCCTTACATTTTCAAGATGCGCACATAGTTGAAAAAAATATGTGATAATAGAAGTGCACTTTAGATCTTGATAGTTTCTCCCCACAGTGGTATTCTTAAAGAGTAAACATAGGGGAGTTTATGGATTCAGTGGTAGTGGCAGGAAGGGCAGGTTTAGCTTCAGCAACTACCCCCCTTACCCATGAGGGGAAGAAAGATATAGGGGCACAGCTAGCTTGTTCAGTGTTGGCCTTTTTTGCAACCCTTTGTCAGGGAATTGCCCCCCTTGTGGTCTTTTTTGTATCATCATTATCTTCCCTAGCAATGGTTGTTTTGACTACTGTCCCTGTTGTAGGCACAGTGATTAATATCATTGTATCTTTAATCCAATCCACCCTTTTAATCACAAAAATGGGCCAAAATAGGAAGTCTTGCCAAGATCAAATTAAAACCGCAAGAGAACAAGGCAATTTTGAAAAATTAAGAGATCTTACTCTCTATTCAGCTGTAAAACAAGGGGAGATCATCGTTCAGTTTGTTGTCCTTGCTATTTCGATCCTTTCAATAGGGTTATTGATTTTTAGTTCAGCGACACTTTTTTTACCAGGATTCATGGCTCTTATTGTTACAACCCTTGTCCTTCTTATAGCAATAAAAATTATTGATCATGTGTGCGGTATTAAAAATATTGAAAGTAAATATTTTAGATGACCCAATCAAAAGAAAAATTAACAGAAAAAGAATGGATCATTTTTTTCATCATTGCTTCAATGATAGGGGCAAGTTTTGTCATTTCTCAAGTAAAGGTCTACGTAATAAAAACTGTACTCATTGAGAGAATTTCCTAACGCGATTTTTTTTAGAGAAAATTGGGGGAAATCAAAAAAAAATAAAAAAACCATTGTGTTTAAATAGACCCATTTGATAACATCTTTGCATAACTTATCGTAGATTCTGAATTCAGCTCTACTGATTAAACAAAATTCAGCCTTCTTTATGAGAAGGGAAACTGCTATAAAGGATAATAGTATGTCTCTAACTCTAATTGGAAAGAAGCGTGGGATGACTCGCGTTTTCTGTTCTAAAAGTGGAAAAAATATTCCATGCACTGTTCTTGAAATTCAATCGCACCTTGTGCTTCAGTCTAAATCTGAAGAAAACGATGGGTATGAGGCTGTAAAACTTGCAGCTTTTGCTTTAAGTGATGCTGAAAAAAGAAGGGCGAGAAAGCCTGATCTTGGTCAGTTTAAAAACGGTCTTACCCCGATGAAAACGTTGCTTGAGTCAAGAGGTTCTTTTGATTTGAAAGCAGGCGATAGCGTTGACTCTACCTACTTTTCAGTCGGTTCATATGTAGATGTTCATGGGGTTACAAAAGGTAAGGGGCACCAAGGGGTTGTAAAAAGATACGGGGTTGCTTGTATTGCTAAATCTCACGGTTCAGGACCTGTGGTTAGACATATTGGATCTTCTGGATCGTTAACCTCTCATGGGCGTGTGCAAAAAGGTAAAAGAGGGTCTGGTCAAATGGGTAATGCCAACTGCTGTACTCAAGGTTTAGAAGTTCTCGATATTGATAAAGAACTTGGAGTGATGGTTGTTAAAGGGGCTGTTCCAGGGGCAAACGGCGGAACAATCTACGTACGAAATAATATCAAGGGAAAGAAGTAATTAGAGGATAATGACGATGTCAAAGAAATGTAAACAGTATGACCTTGATGGAAAAGAGCTTAATCCAATTGAATTAGCTATCTTAGCAACAGATGGAAGAGCGCATCCTCAGTCAATAAAAGATTATATTAAAGCTTTAAGAGAAAACGCTAGACAGTGGTCGGCAAACACAAAAGATCGAAGCCAATCTAACCATTCAGGGGCTAAGCCTCATGCTCAAAAAGGGACAGGTAAAGCAAGACAAGGGTTTTTAGGAGCCCCTCAATATAAGGGAGGTGGAAGAGTCCATACCCCTAAACCGAAATTTGATCAACACGTTAGAATCAATAGAAAAGAAAAGAGAATGGTTATTGCAACCCTTCTTTCTGAAAAAATTGAAAATGATCGCGTTGTGTTCTTCAAAGATGAGATATCAACCAGATGCAAGCAACCAAAAACAGCCATCATGGCAAGCTTCCTAAAAAATATAGGAATAGAAAAAAGTTGTCTATTCTTGGTGAATAAGCGTGAAGGGGAAGAGATTAGAAATTTCCAAAAGAGTTTATCAAATCTCCCAAAAGTCTCGTTTAAATATATTGAAAATGTCGATGGATATACAGTGCTTGCTCATCAACATGTGATTGTTGTAGACACAGCTGTAGAGAACTTAAATGATTTAGTGAGAGGGAATAATGGATAGAAGAAAATCTGAAGTGATCAAAGCGTTGCATGTAACTGAGAAATCAAGTGTATTATCCTCTTTGAAAGATAAGGAAAGTAATAAATCTTTGAGAGCCTTTACATGTGAAAAGCATACCTTTGTAGTGGCCAATTGGGCAAATAAAATTGAAATTCGAAAAGAGATTGAAGATGTCTACAAAGAACAAAATGTAAAAGTGAAGAAAGTAAATATCGTTAACCTTCCTGGAAAAGTAAAAACTTCTAGAAAGCGTGGAATCAGACATGGTGCTGCAAAGTTAATTAAAAAAGCAATTGTAACTCTTCATGAGGGATCCTCATTAGGGTTTGAAAGTTAATATAGGAACGGGAAATGCTAAGAAAATATAAGCCTACTACACCTGGAAGAAGAACTCTTGTTCTCCCTGGAATTGAAGAGTTAACAAAGAATGCGACACCATTGAAGTCTTTGTTATCAAAAAAAACCACAGGTATTGGAAGAAACTCAAAAGGACATCTTACTTCACGAGCTCGTGGGGGCGGTCATAAGAAACATTATCGTATTATTGATTTCAAAAGAGATAAAGATGGTGTAAAAGCAAAAGTAGATTCAATTCAATACGATCCAAATAGATCTTCACACATTGCTCTACTTCATTATCTAGATGGAGAAAAAAAATATATCATTGCACCTCGTGGATTAAAGCAAGGAGATGTGGTTCAATCTGGAGTAGAGGCTCCTTTACGAACAGGAAACTGCCTTCCTTTAAATGCAATGCCCGTAGGATCAACCATTCATAATATTGAGTTGATTCCAGGAAAAGGGGCTCAAATGGTAAGATCTGCAGGAAGTTCAGCGCAACTTATGGCAAGAAGTGGCGGTTACGCAACGTTAAAGATGCCTTCTGGGGAAGTACGTTTAGTAAAAGATACATGTAGAGCTACTTTAGGTGTTGTATCAAATCCTGAACATAACCTTATGGTTATTGGTAAAGCGGGAAGAAATCGTTGGTTAGGTAGAAGACCTCTTACTCGAGCAACAGTAACAAACCCTGTAGACGGTTGTATGGGTGGTGGTGAAGGAAAATCAAAAGGTCGTCATCCTACATCTCCTTGGGGAACTCCTGCTAAAGGATATAAGACAAGATCTAAGAGAAAGAGTAAGAAGTTAATCGTAAAAGACCGTAGGAAAAAATAAGGAGTAGGAATTGGGAAGATCGTTAAGAAAAGGCCCTTTTGTTGATCATCACCTTAGTGCTAAGGTGACAAAAGCGAAAACAGAGAATATAAAAACTCCAATTAAGACTTGGTCTAGACGTTCAATGGTAACGCCTGAGATGATTGGCCTTAATTTTGAAGTGCACAATGGGAAAAAGTTTATTCCTGTGTTTGTAAGTGAGAATATGGTGGGGCATAAACTCGGTGAGTTTTCTCCAACACGTATTTATAGAAAACCAGGAACTAAGAAGTAAATTAGGAGAAAATTATGGCTCTTGCTAGAGCAATTACAAGACACGCAAAAGTAAGCCCTCAAAAAGCTCGCGTTGTTATTAATTTAATCAGAGGGAAAGATATTCCAGAGGCTTTGTTCCAATTGAATCAAACAGGAACTAAATCAGGAAGAATGCTTGCTAAAACTTTAAAGTCAGCTGTTGCTAATGCGGTTCACAATAATGATGCCAATGAAAGCGATCTTTATATCTCAGAGGCATATGTAGATAAAGGAACATTTCATAAAAGAGCTTGGACAAGAAGCCGCGGAATGAGAGCTCCAATTGAGAGAAAAACAAGTCATTTAACAATTGGTGTCGATGTAAAAAATAAAGTTTCAATTGGGGAGAAAAAGTAGTATGGGCCAAAAGACAAATCCAACAGGTTTTAGACTTGCTATCAGAAAGGATTGGAAATCTAGCTGGTTTTCTTCAAAGAAACATTTTGCTGAGAATTTATTAGGCGATCACAAAATTAGAAAATTTCTTATGCAAAAACCTTCTTGTCAATCAGCGAGCAAAATCACAATTAAGCGTATGGGTGATAAAGTTGAAGTGACAATTCATACTGCAAGACCTGGGTTAGTGATTGGAAAAAAGGGAACTGAAATCGAAATCTTAAAAAATGATCTAAAAAAATTCACTGGTAAAGAAGTATGGCTTGAAGTGGAAGAGATTAAAAGACCAGATCTTGATGCAAAATTAGTTGCTGAAGCTATTGCAATGCAGTTGAAAAGAAGGACAGCTTTTAGAAGAGCCTTGAAAAAAGCGATGCAGTCAACAATGGATGCAGGGGCTTTAGGGATTAAAGTACAATGCTCAGGAAGGCTAGCAGGTGCAGAAATTGCGAGAAAAGAGTGGTATAAGGAAGGAAAAATTCCAATGCAAACTTTGAGAGTGGATTTAGATTATGCATCAGCAAGAGCTGAGACAACCTACGGTACTTTAGGGGTTAAGGTTTGGATAACTAGAAATGAAATGTCGAAAGAAATCGCAGGAAGATAGGGGGTTACAGTGGCACTACAACCGAAAAAAACAAAATTCAGAAAGAATCAAAAGGGCCAGCTTAAAGGTTTAAGTAAAGCAGGTAACTTTGTAGCTTTTGGCGATTATGGAATGCAGGCGTTAGGAAGAGGGAAGATAAAGGCAAATGAATTAGAGGCATGCAGGATTGCAATAACTAGATTCTTTAGTAGAAAGGGTCAAGTTTGGATTCGTGTGTTTCCACATACACCAGTGACTAAAAAACCTGCTGAAACTCGTATGGGTAAAGGTAAAGGGGGAGTAGATCATTGGGCTGTAGATATCAGACCTGGGAAAATATTATTTGAAGTGGGTGGAAATATCACTTTACCAGATGCACAAAGAGCGATGGCTATTGCATCAGGCAAGTTAAATATCCCAACTAGATTTGTAAAAAGACTTGAGACGGTAAAGAATTAGAGGAAACCTATGACACTAGATGAAATAAGAAACTTAAAGACAGATGAGCTAGAAAAAAAAATCATCGAATGGAAAAAAGAACTTATGAAGTTAAGAGTATCTGCAAATAAAAGAAAAACTGCAGAAAAACCTCATATGTTCAAGATGATTAAAAAGACAATTGCAAGAGCTCATACAGTTAAAAGAGCATTGCAGCAAGGAGACAATAGTTAAATGACAACACTAAATGAAAGAAAGTCTTATATGGGCAAAGTGACTTCTGTGAAGATGGATAAGACAGTTGTTGTTACTGTCACATCTACCGGTAGACATAAGCGATATGAAAAGGTGATTTCTCGTAATACAAAGTTTTATGCTCATGATGAAAATAATGAATGTTCATTAGGGGATACAGTAACTATCAGAGAGACAAGACCCCTATCTAAATTAAAAAGATGGCGCATTACAACTATTAACCAGAGAGAAAATAAACAATGATACAACAAGAGTCACAATTAGAAGTTGCAGATAATACAGGCGCAAAGCGTGTAAAGTGTATTAAAGTCCTTAGAGGATCTAAAAGACGTTATGCTGGTGTTGGTGATTTAATCGTCTGTTCTGTACAAGAAACACAACCGAAGTCAATGGTAAAAAAAGGGGATGTTGTTCGTGCTGTTATAGTAAGAACTAAAAGACATATCAAACGTGCTGATGGTTCATTTTTAAAATTTTACGTAAATAGTTGTGTAATTTTAGATGATAAGCTTGAAAATCCACGTGGAACACGTATTTTTGGCCCTGTAGCTCGTGAATTAAGAGATAGAGGATTTATGAAAATTATTTCCCTTGCACCAGAGGTAATTTAGGAAGGAACTATGAAAAGATTAAAAATTGGCGATCCAGTAATTGTTATTGCTGGTAACGAAAAAGGGAAAGAAGGAACTCTTCAAGCTGTGAGCTCAACAAAAGTCATAGTCAAGGGTTTAAATAAAAAGAAAAAGCATGTAAAAGGCGACCAAAATGGTAGAAAAGGGCAGATTGTTGAATTCGAAGCTCCTTTAAATATATCAAATGTTGCTTACTGTCAAGAGGGTAAAGGATATAAGCTTAGAGCTAGATATAATAGCGAAGGCAAAAAGGAAATTTATATTCTCCTTGCTGACAAAAAAGATAAGGTAATAAGAACAATTTAGTGATTTAGGAACATATGGAAAAATCTGAATATCAAAAACATTATAGTACTGTTGTAAGAGATAGTCTACAGAAGAAGTTTAATTTTAAGAATAAGCATAATATTCCTAAACTTTCAAAAATTATTGTAAGTATGGGTTTAGCCGATGCAGCAAATGACAAGCAAATATTGCAATATTGTATTGGGGATCTAGAGCTTATCACAGGTCAAAAGCCTTATGTTACTAAAGCAAAGAAATCTATTTCTAATTTTAAACTTAGAGAAGATCAGCCTATCGGTGCAATGGTCACTCTTCGTGGAAAGCGTATGTATGATTTTATGTTTAAATTGATACATATTTCTACCCCAAGAATTCCAGATTTTAGAGGATTAAAGCGAAAGTGTGATGGAAGGGGAAACTATTCCATGGGTCTAAAGGATCAAACGGTCTTTCCAGAAGTAAATTTAGATAAAATGAAAAAATCACAAGGTATGAACATTACTTTTGTAACCACTGCAAGTTCTGATGAAGAATGTGTAGAGTTCTTAGAATTAATGGGTATGCCTTTAAAAAAGAAAACAGGTAATTAAGGGAGATCTCGCTTAAAATGATACATGATCCAATAGCAGATATGTTAACTCGAATCAGAAATGCGCTAGCAAGAGAGCATAGGTTTGTACATGTCCTGTACAGCAAAATTAATTTGAACATTTTAAATGTTCTTATAGAAGCAGGATTTATAGACAAAGTTCTTACAGATGATGAGAAGCATTTTATCCGTGTCTATCTTAAATACACTTCTGATCGTAAACCGATGATTAAGAATCTTAAACGTGTTTCTTCACCAGGAAGAAGAAGATATGTTGGAGTTGAACAACTCCCTGTTTTAAGAAGAGGGTTAGGAAAGACTGTGGTATCTACATCAAAGGGTGTAATGGATGCAGAAAAAGCTAGACGTGAAAATATAGGTGGAGAGCTGCTTTGCTCTGTTTGGTAGAACCTAAAAGGAGAACTTGAAAATGTCAAAATTAGTAAAAAGACCAACAACATTGCCAACGGGTGTACAAGTGACAGTCGATGGTGCCAAAGTCAGTGTAAAAGGGCCAAAAGGGTTGATTACCTTGAGTCTACATGAGGGAGTGTCTGTTGTTGTTAATGGAAATACTGCCAATGTTGTCATAAGTGAAGCAATTAAGCATGTACCTTTTGCAGGCCTTGATAAAGCACGCCTTAACAACGCTGTTATCGGTGTCTCTCAAGGGTACAAAAAAACTTTAGAACTTGTAGGAGTCGGTTACAGAGCGGCTTTAAAAGGAAATATTCTCGATCTAAGTCTTGGATTCTCTCATCCTTGTGAACTTTCAATCCCTCAGGGAATTACAGTTGAAGTTGAGAAAAACACAAAGATCCATGTCTCGGGTACAGATAAAGTTCTTGTAGGTCAATTTAGTGCAACAATCCGTTCAAAAAGACCCCCTGAACCCTATAAAGGAAAGGGTGTTAAGTATGACGGTGAGTATATCAAGAGAAAAGCCGGTAAAAAATCTAAGTAGGAAGAATTATGCAAAGTGAATTAATAAAAGCAAAAAAAAGACAAGCTAAAAGAGCTAGAAGAATTAGAAAGCCTTTGATTCATTCAGAAAGACCAAGGTTATCCGTACATCGTTCATTAACAAACGTATATGCTCAAATCATTGATGATAGAAACTCAACTACTATAGTGGGTATATCTACAGCTTCTAAAGAATTAAAATCGATTAAAAGCAGAAAGGAAAGAGAACTTAAAGCAGGAGAAATGTTAGCAAAACTTGCTTTGGAAAAAGGGGTTAATACTGTTGTATTTGATCGTGGTCACTATAAGTTTCATGGTAGAATAGCTACGTTTGCAACGGGTGCAAGACAAGCTGGATTGATATTTTAAAGAGGATAAGTATACATGGCAGAAGAGAAAAAAAATACTCGAGCAAATAAAAAAGAAGAATCAGCAAGTAAGGATTTTGAAGAAAAAGTCCTATTCATCAATCGTTGTGCTAAAGTAGTAAAAGGTGGACGTAGATTTAGTTTTTCAGCTCTTGTAATTGTTGGAGATGGAAAAGGAGCTATTGGAATGGGTTTTGGTAAGGCAAAAGAAGTCGCAGATGCTGTATCAAAAGCTGTTGTTGATGGCAAAAAAAGTATGAGAAGATTTGAGATTGAAGGCGATACAATTCCTCACGACGTTACAGCCACTGCCGATGGAGCTACAGTAATCATCAGAGCAGCTGAAAAGGGGACTGGAATTGTTGCAGGATCACAAATTAGAGCTGTTTTAGAAATGTGTGGATTAAAAGATGTGGTTGCTAAAAGCTTAGCAGGGAACAACCCGAGCAATCAGGTCAGAGCAACTATAAAAGCACTAGCAAGTCTACAAAATAAAAAGAAAACACTAGAAGCGAGGATGGCATAATGTTAACTCTTAATGAACTTAAAATATGTGACAATCAAAAGCCAAAAATGAAGAAAGTGGGCCGAGGTGTTGGATCAAAAAAAGGTAAAACATGTGGTCGTGGAATTAAAGGAGCAAAAGCAAGATCTGGTTACAAAAGAAGAGCTGGAACTGAAGGGGGACAACGTCCTGTATTTAGAAAAGTTCCTATCAGAGGATTTACTCGCGGAAGCTTCCTTAAACCTGAATTTTCTATCAATCTTGGAATGATTTCTGAGAAGTTTGTCGATGGGGATATTGTCTCTCTTGAAACATTGAAAATGAAAAACTTGATTTCTAAGAAATCATCAGCGAAAATTAGAATACTTGGTCACGGTGAACTGACTGTGAAAGTAGATTTCAAAGCACAACATTTTACAAAAAGTGCTGAAGAAAAGATTCTAAACGCTAAATGTAAGGTAGAACGTATCTAAAATGATTGAAAAGCTGCGTAGTATATTTAAGGTGAAAGAGTTAAGAGAAAAAATTGGTTTTGTTCTTTTAATGTTATTGATCTGTAGAATAGGAGCTTATGTTACAGTCCCTGGAATAAATGGAGAGCTCATTCTTCAGTCTTTTAGGCAAGCAGTAGGGGGCGGTCAAAATTTCTTTCAACTCGTAGATGTCTTTACTGGGGGTGCTTTTGCTAAGATGACATTAGTAGCCCTAGGTGTGATGCCTTATATTACAGCATCCATTTTTATTCAGCTTTTAATGAGTCTTGTCCCTTCTTTTCAAAAGGAAATTAGGGAAAATGGAGATGCAGGGAAAAGAAAGTTAGGGAAATGGACAAAAGTTCTCACCCTTTTCATAGCCATTTTTCAATCGGCATTATATGCAAAGCAAGCTTTAGGTTTTAATGTGGCCACACCGGGGGTTGTCTTTTCAGAATTTACACAAGTAACAGCATTTGGCGTTCCATGGCTTTTTTATCTTGTGACAATCATTTCTATGACAACAGGCACTTTGTTTTTAATGTGGATAGGGGAGCAAATTTCAGAAAAGGGCATTGGTAACGGTATTAGTATGATTATCTCGTTAGGGATTTTAGCTGCTGTTCCAAGAACCTTAGGAACAATTATTTCAGGATTAAATATAGAGTCACAAGAAGCTGGACAACTGACCCTTACTTCTTTAATTGTCCTTTCTGTAATTTTTGTAGCAATTATTGTCGGTACAGTTATGATTCTTCAAGGGGTACGAAAGATCCCTATTCAGTATGCGCGCAGATCCATTGATAGTACAGGTGAGAGTAAAAAATCTCCTT
>JBIKLZ010000009.1:0-31540 GCA_044359535.1 Chlamydiia bacterium | reverse complement strand
GGCAATGAGCTTGGGATTCTTTTTCTTTATTTTTTAGCTACCCATAAAGAGGGTTTACACAATTGGGCCTGTATTACAACCATTGTCTCTACCCCCCTTTGTAATGCCATCACAACCGATTTAGGAGGGACTTGTTTTGAAACTCTTACTGGGTTTAAATATATCGCTGAACTTATTGAACGTTGGAAAGAGGGCTCCTATCAATTTCTCTTTGGGTTTGAAGAGTCTTTAGGGTATTTATCATCGACCCAGAT
Source organism: Chlamydiia bacterium (assembly GCA_044359535.1). Taxonomy (GTDB): domain Bacteria; phylum Chlamydiota; class Chlamydiia; order Chlamydiales; family 2-12-FULL-49-11; genus JAJACQ01. Next base: position 31,286 of record JBIKLZ010000009.1, on the reverse strand, counting down.
TCGAGATAAAGATGCGGTTTTAGCATCGTGTCAGATTGCTGAAATTGCCTTGCACCTTCACTTAGAAAATAAAACTCTCTTAGACCTTCTTTATGAGATCTATAAAAAATATGGGATCTATCGAGAAGGGGGGACATCGATAGAATATAAAGAAAAAGGGATGCTTGATGGACAAATGTCCCTTATGATGGATCACCCTCCAGAAACGTTGCTGGGAAAAAAAGTGATCAAAATTGATAATTATGAAACTCTTATTTCAACAACATTTCCTGAAAAAAAGGTTAAACCTATTTGTTTACCGCGATCCAAGGTTCTTACCTTCTATCTTGAAGACGGTTCACGCTTTATATTTCGCCCCTCCGGAACAGAACCCAAAATTAAAATCTATGCTTCCTTTCATACGCCCTATTCTAATTTAGCCCCTATTGAAAAGCAGATAGAAGGTCTTGATAAAGCCATTGAAATGGACTTAAATCTTTTAAAAAGAGAATTTTATCTAAAGTAAATTAAATAAAATTTACTGATAACTCACTCGGGAGTGTTTCCTAATTCACTAAAAGGACTTAGATCCATTTTATAAAGTAGAGCAAGTTTCTCTTATGCAACCTTCATTTTATTCAATATACTTGATTTAAGAGCAATTTCTAGATCTTGATTTTGTTGATTTCTACTTTGAAGTGCAGGTCCAAAAAGTCTCTTCCAACGTGCTATTGCGCTTTCAACTGTAACTCTTTTATTAGACTTGTTTCAAAACTTCATTTGTTTTTAAAATGATTCTTTTTGTCATCTTTTTTGAAAAAATGTACTCAAAAATAATTCATTTTTTCAATCAAAGCAAGTTTCGAAAGAAGTCTAATAAAAGCTAATTTTGGAGAGGATGTTCTTTATAAAAAAAAACTACTTTCTATACTGAGGCTCTTCTGGATATTTGATTCTCAAATGATGGGTCGCTTTTATTATCTCAACAAGCTTTTGCTTCACAATAGAAAGCTCATCAAAGGTAAGGTTACATTCATCAAACTGATTATCTAAAATTTTTGAAGAGGTAATCCTTTCCACAAGCTTTTGAACCACCTCTTCTGAATTTTCTTCAAGGGTTCTAGAAGCTGCCTCTACCGAATCGGCAAGCATGATAATTGCTGATTCTTTTGTTTGTGGTTTTGGGCCAGGGTATCTAAATGCTTTGTCGTCGACATCCTTTTCTATCCCATTCATTTTTTTCAGTTGCTCTAAGTAAAAAAACTTAATCAATGTGGTTCCATGATGTTCTAAAATAATGTCTATAAAAATTTTAGGCAATTTATACTGCTTAGCAAGGGCCACCCCATCTAGAATATGACTTTTAATAATATAGGCCGATTCAATCGGAGTTAATAATTGATGAATATTAAAAGGTCTTTGTCCTGTCATCAACTGATTTTCTGTATAATAGTGGGGGTTATTTAACTTTCCTACGTCATGGTAGAGTGTTGTAACTCTACAAAGCATCCCATTTGCACCAATAGCATTTGCTGCATACTCAGCAATGTGACCAATAGATAATGAATGCTGGTACGTCCCTGGGGCTTCTAAACTTAACCTTTGTAATAAAGGGTGGGTAGGATCAATATATTCAACAAGGGCAATATTTGTCATAATATGAAAGACAAGCTCAATAATTGGAATCACTACAATTAATAATACTGCTATCACAATAATATTCATTGCAAAGGCTGCAAGCTGTAAAAGGGCTGTTTCATTAAATAACCGATTGATTGAAAGAAGATAAATCAACATCGCAAATGAACATACCGCCCATACTTTAAAACAAACAAAAAAAATCTCTTTTCTCTTTTTCATTTTTGCTGCACTAAGGGAGGCTACAATCCCAGCAAACACATTGATAATAATAAAGTGATTGTGGCTGACAGCAAGTGTAAAACCTATTAAGACAGTCAAAAACAAACTTGTAAACAGAGCAATACTTTCATTTAAAAATATCGCTAATAAAATCGACATAAAAGGGATGATGATCGGAAACTGAAAAAGGCTTGCTATTGGATAAGGGGTGGAATTAAGAATAAGCTCTATCCCTTTTGCAATCCCACATGTTACAAGAATTAACACAATGTATAATGCTAATGTATTTGTGCTTTTTAACACTTTTTGATGTTTCATATAAAAAAACATCCCGCCTAAAAAGACCACTAACATGGCAAGTAATAAAGATGAAAGAATTTTTAAAGGGGACAACAAATTGCGTGATTTTTTTAAAGCTTCCTTCATTGCAAGGATTTGATCATACTCCCTTTGAGTGATCACATCCCCTTTTTTTACAATCATTTCATGCTGAGATCTAAAGGAGTAAATTTCTGGAATCGTTGTAAAGATATTTTTTTCCATTAAAAGCCGTTCATCATGATCCCTTTCTAGATGAAATTTATACCCCTTTATTGAACTGATGATAAAAGCGATTTCTTTAACATAGGCGCTATTATCCTCCTCTACCCTTTGCTCAATTTTTTTCCAAAAGTCATTTGGAAGAATAAGGGGTTTATTGAAAACTACCCCTTCAACTAAAGAATATTGACCTACTTTCTCCCCTATCTCTTCCCTTTTTTTATAGGTTCTTTTATCGGTAAAATGCCAATTTTCCATTTCTTGAAATAGATCTTTAGAGACATCAACCATCTCATTATAGGTTACTGGATAGGTGCTTCTCCAATTTGGATGATTGGATAATTGTCTTAAAAAATCTCCTTCAACCTGCTTAATATCCCTTTCTTTAATACGCCAAATTTTTCCTAAATCAACAAGGGCTTCTTGCCTTAAAACAATCATTTGTTTCTTGTCTAGATAAGAAAAATCTTGAATGGCTACAATATCATGTGGGGCGACACTATTGAGCTCAAAAATAAAAAAGCGGACCTCTCTAAAGTGAAAAAATCCTGCAAGGGACAGGGTTAAAATAAGGAGCAAAAGGTAGTCTCTTTTGGAGAACTTTTTCCCACAACCCTTTTTTTCTTTTCCTATTCTCTTTTTAAACACAACACCCCATCTCTTCATATATTAAACACTTTCTCTATTTTTTTGCGCTAAAAAACACCTTTTCTGGTACACTTACCTTGATCTATCTCTTGATACCTGATAGAAGATTATATTAAAATATGCTTTTTGGAGATGTTTATGCCTATAAATGACTATATCGCCCTTTCAAGGAAATTTCGTCCAATGACATTTTCCGACGTGACAAGTCATACAGCAGTAACTACCCTTTTAAAAAATCAAATTGCTTCAAAAAAATTAGCTCATGCCTATCTTTTTACTGGACTTCATGGCACTGGGAAGACAAGCCTTGCCCGTATTTTTGCAAAAGCTTTAAATTGCGATCATCCCGATAACTCCGAGCCATGCAACAATTGCCGTTCTTGCAAAGAAATTATCAACGCCTCTTCTCTCGATGTTTTAGAAATTGATGGGGCTTCTCACCGAGGTATTGATGACATTCGAAATATCAATGAAACTGTTGGGTATGCAACATTTAATGGAAAATATAAAATTTATATTATAGATGAAGTGCACATGCTGACAAAAGAAGCCTTTAATGCCCTTTTAAAAACCCTTGAAGAACCCCCTTCGAATACAAAATTTTTTTTAGCAACCACTGAAGCGCATAAAATCCCGCCAACCATCCTTTCTCGGTGCCAACGTATCGATTTAAAAAGGATTTCTCTTGATTTAATTAAACAAAAATTAGTCTCTATCACTAAAAAGATCTCTAAAAAAATCAATGATGATGCCCTTTCTTTAATTGCAAGACTTGGAGATGGAAGTATGCGTGATGCTGAATCCCTCCTTGAAACCCTTGTTGCCTATGATAAAGAAACCCTCACCTCCGATGAGGTCTATGCTCTTTTAGGGGTTTGTCCGAAAAAATATTTTTTTGCTTTTGACCAAGGCTTTAAAACGTTTGATCAATCTTTACCCTTTACCCTCGGCCCTACCCTTTTTTCTTTACATACCCATCTTTCCTCCCTTATTGATGAACTCTCCATTCATTTTAAACACCACGCATACTCCCTCCTTAACCACAAGACAGAGGAGTCTAAACTCTTTACTGAGGAAGAAGTTCAAGGCTATAAAAACACCTCTTCTATTTATTCAATAGATCAAGTTCTTGCTATTTTAGATATTTTAAGCAACACCTATCACTACAGTTTTCCCCCTATTCGGAAACAAATCCATGTAGAGATGCTTCTACAAAAAATGCTCTCCTGCAAATACGCAACATCTTCTCAAGAGATTTTAAAACAGTTAGAAGGGTTAAAGGAAAAAAGTTCTATAATACATACATCTTTTTCAGAAAACCTATCCTCTAATCTTAAGAAGACATCTCACGCTATTGTTGAAAAAATCGAAGATACAAAGAAATTTAATGATCAAAAAATCCAACAAGAGACCCTTTTACAATTTGCTTCTGTAGAATTAGAGGGAAAACTTGATAGAAACGTCTAAACATAGAAAGGAGATCAACTATGGGCAGTGGCTACTCAAAAATGAAAAAACAACGCAAAGCTATGGAATCTCAAATGGCTGAAATGCAAAAGCAAATGGATGAAAAAGAGATTGTGGGGGTTTCTCCCGGAGGACTTGTAAAAGTCACTCTATCTGGGACAAAAGGGTTTAAAAAAATTTCCATTCGTCCCGAGTGTGTAGATCCAGAAGATGTCGAAGGGCTTGAAGATCTTATTTCTGCTGCTTTTAAAGCCGCTGAAGAAGCTGTCGATACTCTTATGCAAGAGGGTCCCTTTTCAATGCCAGGGAGCTTCTAACATTGCATTTGTGCATTTTCGCTTTTATGTAAAAGATCACAGACATCTACCGATGAACTGCATAAAAGGGCTTTGTTTGCTAAAAGGGTGGCTTGCTCTGTATCTACTTTTTCAAGCGCTGCTGAAATTAAAGGGACAAATCGGATGCTACAAGAAAAATGTCTAAGACCCAAGCCTACAAGCAAGGTTGTATACTTTTCTGAAGAGGCAGCTTCCCCACAAATACTTACTTCAATCCCTTGAGTGTTTGCTGAATGGACCACAAGATGAATCAGTTTTAAAATCGAAGGGTGGGTCATTTGAAAAACACTTTCACTTTCAGGACAAATACGGTCCATTGCTAAGGTGTATTGCATTAAATCATTTGTCCCGATAGAAAAAAAATCACATACTTTAGCAAAATGATCGGCAAGGAGGGCAAAAGAAGGGACCTCTACCATACATCCTACAGGAATTTTTTTAATAGAAAGACCTAACTCCTTTTCTATTTCTTTTCGGCAATTTTCAATAAAAGATAGGGCAGTGATAAGTTCATCATAATCGGTAACAAGGGGTAGAAGTAGACGGATAGAGCCTTTTAAAGAGGCTTGATACAACGCTTTTACTTGCATTTTAAAAATTTCTGGATATTTCATTAAAAAACGTATAGAACGGCACCCAAGAGCTGGGTTGGGCTCACATTCATGCATATCAATGATTTTTTTATCACTTCCAATATCAAAAAGTCTAAATGTAAGTAAAGCTCCATTTGCCCCTTTGATAATTTCTTCATATCTTTCTACCTGAAAATCATGGGAAAGGGTGGTTACCGCCTCTTGCAAAAATAAAAACTCTGTCCGAATCAGCCCAACGGTATCAATATTGTAGTCAGAAATTTTCTTTAAATCATCCATATTATCAAAATTCACTGAGACTTTTACACTTTTGCCATCCCTTGTAGTGATTTTTTTTAACAAAGGGCTAAAAGAGGGTATAAACAACGGTTTAGATCGACTTTTTTCTAGGTAGCTCTCTACAGTTTTTCGCTCTGGCCGAAGGATGATTTCACCGCTATACCCATCAATAATCACCTCTTCTTTTTCTAAATTCTCAAGTAATCCAATATTTATCCCAGAGACAAATGGAATCCCTTTTGCTCGAGCAATGACTGCTGAATGGGACATCTCTCCCCCAATTTTAGATATAAAACCTTCAATAATTCCCTTTTTTGCCTCTGCTGCTTTTGTCGGAATAATTTCATAGTCTGCATAAATGCAATGGGGAGGATAGGAAAATGAATCTTGTCTTATAGAAGGGTTTAGATGCCTAAGAATTCTAGAAGAAAGGTCCTTGATATCTAAGAGTCGATCCTCAACCCCCTCCCCCCTCATTTGTTTTCGAAAGAGCCTTTTATATTCCTCCATCACATGGATAAAGACACTTTCAGTGTTTTGTCTCATGTGAGCAATTTTATCTTCAATAGATTGAGAAATCACAGGATCTTGCAACATTTGAATGTGGGAGTCTATAATGCTACAGACTTCGACCGAACCCTCGTTTTCTAAATGTGTATATAATGCTTCTAATTCTTGTCGAGATTTTGATAAGGCTCTTCGATATCTAGCAATTTCATAACTTACTTGAGAGGAGGTGATGGCAAATTCTGGAATCTCCCCCTCTTTACCCTTAAATAAGAAAAATGTACCTATTGCAATCCCTTCACTAACAGGCACCCCTTCTAAACGTATTTCTTTTTTCTGCTTTTCCACAAAAGAACCAAGATATGAAAATGATCATATCTTATAAAGATTGATTATATCAATAACTATTTTTATCAAGGACCTAAAGAGCCCTTTTGTTTTTTTGCCATTGTATCAAGGAGTTTTACATTAAATTCTTTAGCTGAATGAACCCCCATCATTTTTAAACGGTGGTTTAAGACAATTGTTTCAATTAAAAGGACAGCGTCTCTACCAGGCTTTACAGGTAAAATATAATAAGGGATTCTAACCCCTAAGAATTCAACATGCTTTTCCTCCACCCCTACTCGATCATAAAAATGATCATCATCCCATTCCTCTAGCTTTACAACAACATCAATAGTTGCCTTTTCACTCACACATACAGCTCCGTAAAGATGGGCCACATTTATAATTCCTATCCCCCGGATTTCCATTAAATGTCTTGTAATTGCTGGCCCTTCCCCTTCAATATAGGTCCCCTCCCTTCTTGAAAGGATCACAACATCATCGGAAACAAGTCTGTGTTGCCTTTCGATCAACCCTAAAGCGGTCTCGCTTTTTCCCACAGAGGAATCCCCTTGTATTAAGACCCCCTTACCAAAGGCCTCCACTAAAGTCCCATAGCAAGATTCTGTTTTTGCAAAAGCCCTCCCTAAATAATAGGTGATTTTTTGCATTACATGGGACGTGGTGTGCTTTGAGCTAAATAGTGGAATATTTCTTTGATCACAAAGATCTTTCATCTCTTCTAACGGTTCGGCATTTCTTGTTACAATAACCATAGGTAACTTAGGGGAAAGGACTTTTGATAACCGTCTTTTACGCACTAGGGGAGAAAGAGAATGGAGGTATTCAAGCTCCCTTCTACCAAAAATAAGGATACGTTTAAATGAGTACCCATTTAAAAAACCTGTAAGGGCAAGCCCTGGTCTTTCAATATCTGGAACTGTAATTGATTTACTAAGACCAAACTTTCCCCCCTTCATTTTTAACGAGAGGTTATCGCCAAAATCTTGAAAAAAATCTTCAATTATTAACATAAGGTTCCCTTAAAAAATTCGGCACTTGACTTTACTTCATCTTTGGTTTTAAGTATAGAATTAAGAGGGTCTATGAAGAGAAAAAAATTAATCATCATCGGCGGTGGGTTTGCCGGAATTACTGTGTGTAAACATCTAAAAAACGCAGACTTAGATATCATTTTATTGGACAAGAAAAATCACCACCTGTTTCAACCCCTTCTTTATCAAGCAGCTACAGCAACCCTTTCTCCTCGAGATATTTCGCTCTCTTTAAGAGAAATTTTTGCTCGGCAAAAAAATACCACCGTTTTGATGGGCGAGGTTATTTCTATAGATAAAGAAAAAAAAACCCTCACATTAGAGAACAAAGAGATCCTATCTTTTGACTATCTTGTTGTAGCAATCGGAGCGATGCATTCCTATTTTGGAAATGATCATTGGGAAAAGTATGCTCCAGGGATTAAGACCCTTAAGGATGCCCTATTGATTAGAAATCACCTTTTAACTTCATTTGAACGGGCTGAAAGGGAAAATCATGCAAAGCAACGTCAAAAGTATTTAAATTTTGTAATTATTGGAGCTGGACCCACAGGGGTTGAATTTGCCGGAACCATTGCTGAACTGCTAAAAACCACTTTAAAAAGAAATTTTAGACACATTAATCCGCATGAGGCTCATGTCTATTTAATTGAAGGGGCAAACAGGCCTCTTCCCCCTTTTCCAGAGTCATTATCTACCTATACAAAAAAAACCCTTGAAAAAATGGGGGTAAAAATTTTGTTAAATACAGTTGTGACAGATATTAATGAGTATGGGGTTCAAATGAATGATAAATTCATTGAATCAAACACCATTATCTGGGCTGCAGGGAATAAAGTTCCAAAACTTTTAGAAACACTAGATATCCCTCTTGATCGCGCTGGAAGGGCTATTGTTTCAAAAGACTTATCCATTCCAAACCATGAAAATATTTTTGTCCTTGGCGATGCTGCCCATTGTGTAACAAAAAAGGGTAATATCCTTCCAGGGGTAGCCACTGTTGCCATTCAACAAGGGAAATTTATCGCCAAGCTTTTGAAGAAACATCAAAAAAAGGTTCGAAAAGAATTCTATTACTTTGATAAAGGAAGTCTTGCAACCATTGGAACGGGAAAAGCTGTGGCAACAGTTCGTGGATGGAATTTTACAGGATTTCCTGCATGGATTTTATGGGGCTTTGTCCACGTTGCCTACCTTATGGGATTTAAAAATAGACTTTCTGTAATGTTAGAATGGGCTTTGCATCATTTAACGGGGGCTCGATCCTCACGGATCATTCACGGTTCTTTAAACGACGATCCAATCCAAAAATAGCCTGAAAAGATCTCTTTTTTAGGTCTATTGACAAAAACAGGGTGGAAGACTAACATATTTGACCCTCATGTTAGACCTATTAAGAACTCCTCACTTAAGTTTTAAACAAACCCTTAAAACCTTATTTCCTGATGTTTCTAATCATGTGGAAAAAATAGGGCATACCGCCATATTTTTGCATAAACAAATGACTGATTCTTTAAAATTGATTAAAAAAGATAGTAAAATGAATGAAAATCCTTATATAACAAAAGGAATGTTCTCTTATTCTGCAGAGCAACTAGCCTATATGATTTCTTTACTCGTTTGTTTGCATAGAATTTTTCAACCCCGTATTTCCCCTCCTGTACTTCATTTTTATGAGGTGGCAACAACGTATGCTATAGAATGCAGTTTAATTAGCGAAGTAGGGTGGTTTGGAGTTTACCGTTTTTTCTATTATCACCTTTCACAACAACCAGGTTAATCCTTTTATGCACGTATCCAATCAAACCTTTCCGTTAGGTATTAAAGAAGTGTTACAAAAAAGTTTTCCTGAATTGGTTAAAACGGCAAACAATCTTCTTCCTGAAGTAAAGCTATTGCATCTTTCTTTAATCGATTCTGCCGAAGATATGACAGTAGCACTCTATTTAAACAATAGTCCTTACTCGGATTTGCCCCTTTTAATCTATTCACAAGAGCAATTATCCTATATGGTTGCCTTGCTTTTCATTCAATATAAAGCAGCTAACCATCCTCTAGATCCCCCAGTAGCTACCATTCATCAGAGTGTTAAAGACTACGCTATAGAGTGTAGCCTAACCAATCAAGGGCGCTGGTTTGGAGTCTATCAATTTTTTTATCGCAATTTTTCACAGCGTCCTGGTTAAGCCAAAAATAGGTTGTATTTAAAATCTATTTATTCATAATTTCTTTATGCAATTTTCTCGACCTCTTTTTTCATGGGAACGCTTTCCAGCCCTATTTTTATTTGGATCTCTCCTTTGTGGCGCTTTATCCTCAATGGGAGTTTTTCTCCCTATGTTATTAGCTTTTACCCATAAAAAGCGATCCTTTATTGTGGGTTCTGTTTTGTTATCCCTTTTTACCTCTTTACTCTTTCTTCAAGATACAAAAAAGCTTCCCCCTTCTAAAGAAAGGATAAAAGGGTACCTTATTCCTAAACATCTTAAAGAAATCGATGGTAAACTGTACCTTTTAGCACACCTCCCTTTTCTTAAAACTTTTTCGGAAAAAGAATATACCGGGCTTTATTGTCTTATCCCCCTTTCAAAGCAAGAGCGTCCCAATTTTAACCAACACTTTATTATCGAAGGGATGTTAAAACCCTCTTCATCTGGGAATGTTTTACAACCTTTTTCATGGAAAGCTGTTCCTTATACATTTTCATTTATAGAAAATCGCTTTATATTGAAAGAAAGATGTAAAAAATTCATTGATAACCATGTAAAAGATCTTGAGGTGAGAGAATATTTTAAAAGTCTTGTTACAGGGGAGATTTCCGATCCATTCTTAAAGGAAAAGTTTAAAGGGGCAGGACTTTTACATACCTTAGCCATTTCTGGATTTCACTTTTCTTGGATCATTTTTATTCTCTCAATCCCTTTAAGCCTTTTTTTTCCAAAAAAAATCTCCCTTCTCTTTCTTTTGCTCTGCGCATGGCTCTATTTCTTCTTTTTAGGAGGATCTGCTTCTGTCTCTAGGTCCTTTCTTGCCGTCACCTTGTACTTAATAAGTATCCTCCTTTCTTCAAATCCCCTTCCTTTAAATGCCCTAGGACTTTCTGGAATCGTTTCTATTGTAATAGACCCCTACTCCCTATTTTCCATCTCCTTTTCTTTAAGCTATCTTGCAACCTTTGTCATTCTTTCATTAAACCCATGGATAAATGATCTAAGCACTATTTTTTGCCTAAAAAGGTGCTCTAAAAAGCAAAGGTTAATGCCCCTATCTCATAAAATCCCCTACCTTCTACTAAGAATGTTTTCAGTAGGAGGGCTTTATTCAATGGCCCTTCAAATCACCCTTTTACCCATATTTCTCTATTGCTTCCCCTTCCTCCCCTTGTGGGGCTCTTTTTATAATCTTTTTTTTCCCCTAAGTATGATTCCAACCCTTATTCTTTTAATTTTTTCCTTTGCTTTTCCCCCTCTTTGGAAGTTAAATGAATTTTTTTCAAAACCCTTTTTAGAAACAGTTTTGTACGGAAATGGGGCTTTTCCCCTTTTGTTAAAAGTGTTTCACCCATCTATGAATGTTGTGTCAGTAATGATTACATTTATCCTTATTTTTTCTCTTAAAAAAGAGGAGGAGTTTTTTAATAAAAAACGTCTACTTGAAGACCTCTAATGATTTTCTAAATGAAGTTTTGAAAGAAGTCTATTGACATAATCAAAAAGGAAAAATATACTCTTTGGAAGACTATGGCGATAGTAGCTCAGGGGTTAGAGCATCGGATTGTGGTTCCGAGGGTCGCGGGTTCGATTCCCGTCTATCGCCCATTTTTAATATAGGATTATCAATACCTTTCATCGTGTAAACGGTCTTATCAAATCCATTCCATACATGGTGTTATTCTTCTATTTCGTCTCGAAGGATTCTTCGGGGGCGGCTCCCATCTGCAGGTCCAATTACCCCATTTTTCTCTAATAAATCGATAAGGGAAGCAGCTCTTGCATAACCAATTTTTAATTTTCTTTGCAAGAACGTCGTAGAAGCTGTTTTAAAAGTTAAGACAATTTCTAAAGCCTTTGAGTACATAGGATCGGCCCCCTCTTCCTTTTCAGAAATAAGGCCGTCATCGGAAGAGACGTCGTCAAAAGATTCAAATAAATAATTTGTAGGAAAACGTTCTTGGATATGGGCTACAACCTTTTTAATATCCTCATCACAGACATAGACCCCTTGACACCTTAATAATTCGGCTGTCCCAGGGGCTAAAAATAGCATATCCCCATTTCCCAACAAGCTTTCTGCACCATTTTCATCAAGAATTATTTGTGAGTTGATCCTTGATGACACTTTAAAAGCCACTCTTGTAGGAAAATTTGCCTTGATAAGGCCGGTAATTACCTCTCTTGAAGGCCTTTGGGTGGCAATAACTAGATGAATTCCCACAGCCCTTGCCATTTGTGCAATCCGTGCAATAGGGGTCTCAAGATCTGATGAGGATGTCATCATTAAATCTGCAAACTCATCAATAATAGCGACTAAAAAGTACATCTCTTCAGGGATATCCATTTCTAAAGAGTCTTCAAATTCCTTATCAATTTTCCTTTTATTAAAGGCATGAATATTTCGAACTCCCAACCGTTTTAAGATTTCATAACGGGTTTTCATCTCTTTTACAATCCACTTAAGAGCTGAATAGGCCCCCTCAGGTTCAGTGATCACAGGAGCAATTAAATGGGGAATCTTTGCAAAAAAGGTAAGCTCTACTTTCTTTGGATCGATCAATAAAAGTTTTACCTTTTCCGGAGTTGAATTCATTAAAATCGACATGATCATTGTATTGATACAGACAGATTTTCCAGAGCCTGTGGCGCCTGCAATAATACAGTGGGGCATTTTTGTTAAATCACACATCACATCCTCTCCGCGAACAGTTTTTCCAAGGAGAACTGGAATATGGTGTTTAGTGGGAAGGCGTCTATAGGCATTTAGCATATCTTTAAACCCTACTTCTTGAGGAATTGAAGAGGGAATTTCTACACCTACAGCTGCTTTTCCAGGGATGGGGGCAATAATTCGAATTGATCGTGCTTGAAGATTTAAGGCAATATCATTTTCCAAAGCTTTTATTTTTTGAACCTTTACACCAATTGCTGGGTGGACTTCAAAAGAGGTAATTGTAGGTCCTGAGTGGATAAGACCCACCTTTGCTTCAATAGAAAAACTTGCAAGGGTCTCTTCCAAAATTTGAGCTTTTTCTTGAAGTTCTTTTTTTAGCCCTGTTTGATCCACCTCTGCTGTGTTGGATAACAGATCTAATGGGGGGAGGTTATAATGTGCATCCTTTATTTTTCCTACTGGCGCCTTATTTTGTTTAGAAAACTCAATTTTAGTATCTGTAGCAAAGCTGTGACTGTGAATAATCTGTTGCTTTTTTGGAAGAGGGAGCATTTTTAGCTCCTTTTTTTCTCCCTTTTTTGATTCTCTTTTTGTTGTTTGATTTAATGAGGTATAAGGGGGAAATACCGATGCAGCAAGGGGAGAATGTTTCTCTCTTGCCTGCTTTACTTGAATAAACGAAAATTTCCTCATCCATAAAAGGAGCTTTCTTAAAAGTAAAACAACCGCATTAAAGATCAAAGGAAAAAGATGTAACACCCTTCTTGAAAAATTAACAAAACTCAAATCGGTTAAAAAAACAAACCCAATCACTGCAAGGTTAAAAAATGTGAGCAATACACCCACATCACTTAAAAGATGCTGTAAATTAAAATTTGCTACATCTTTATAAAGGTAGTAAAAGGGAACTCCTCCAAGGTTATATCGAGTATATTTTACAGGGATTGCCGCTTGAATAATAACAGACTCTGAATACACCCTTTCATAAAAAGGGGAAAAATCGAGCCACTTTGTCTCAGCAAATAAGTTAAGGAGAATACATACCGAAAATAAATGCAAACATAGATAGCCCGTTTTTACAGCAAGACTTTTTCCATCTTTTTTCCGTAAAAATTTAATCCCAAAAAATGTCATAAAGGCAACAAGAATATAACTTCCTAGTCCAAAAAGGTAATTAAGGACAAAAGCAATCACATGCCCTGTTAATCCAAAAACATTTTTTTGGTGCTCAGTATCTACAAATGTGAATAAACAGAAAAAAATAAAAAGGCTCACTGCGATAATAAAGATCCCCCTAGCTTCAGGATGCGGCTCTTGTTTTTTGGCAGTTTTTTTTTGTGTACGAATGGCCCTTTTCATAAACTGAAATATAGCATACACTCTATTTAGATACTATACCATTATGGAGTCTTTAATGAGGGGGATGTGCCCATTATCATCTGGATCTGACGGCAATGTAACGTACGTAGGATCAAAAAAAACAAAATTGCTTTTTGATGTCGGAATATCGCTATCCAAGCTTCATGAAAAGCTATCAGAAATGGATCTTTGCCTTGAGGATATTGATGGGATTGTCATATCCCATGAACATTCTGATCATATTAAAGGGTTAGAGCAAATTGCTAAACACACCTCTATCCCTGTTCTTTGTAATGGTGAGACGGCAAAAGCGATCTGCTCATTAATTGACACCCGTCCAAATTTCAAAATTTTTTCAACTGGAGAGCCCTTTTACTTTCAAGATATCGAAATTCTCCCTTTTAGCATCCAACACGATACCCTTGATCCTGTGGCTTTTACACTTAACTTTGATGGGATTAAAGTGGGCATTTGTACAGACCTTGGTTTTGCTTCAAACCTTGTTGCTCACCACCTACAGGGGTGCAACTACCTCCTTATTGAAGCAAATCATGAAGAGGCCATGGTCCACGCATGCGCAAGGCCCCTGATTTATAAAAAACGGGTCCTTGGAAGACAAGGGCACCTTTCAAATAAAGCATGCGCCGAACTTATTGAAAAAATCGCACATAAAGATTTAAGACACATATACTTAGCCCACCTTTCTTCAGAGTGTAATACGCCGGCAATCGCCCTTAAGACCATTGGGGATCACATGGAAAGATACGCAATAAGCACCCCCCTGTCCATAGCCTATCAAGAAAAAATTTCTACCCCTATTTTCTTTGACTAAAATTTTTTATTTTTATATAATTAAATCATATTAAATTTAATAGGTTTTTTTAAATGAGTCAATTAATAGCCTCTGAAATAAAAGTTGACACAACTAATAACTATGAGAAAGGTTCTTCAAAATTAAATGGACAATTTTACGGGGCAGTTTTTGGAACAGCTGCAGCAATAGCCCTGATGGTTACCGTTTTTATCTTTGCCCCTATAGCACTAGGAGCCACCCTTCTTACTGTAGGAATCATTTCGATTCTCTTAGCAGGGGTTTTTCTTCGTTTAAAATTCTTGATTCTTCCTACAAGCCACCCCTTCACAGAAGGTGCCAAAAACAATATAGGCTACGGCCCCGATACATACGAGTTTGATTGGTTCACCAATGCCACACTTTGTTTGCCCGATAAGACGGTTCTTCGAGGAAATTATGATAAAAATCCTAATAACACTGAGCCTTCAAATCAGCGGAGAAAACTTGTCATTTATTTTAAGGGTAATGGCGAGGGTGAAACAGATTTAGAGTCTAACCCCCTATTTTCTAATGGTACTGGACTGTTTTGGGATTGCGATCTTCTTTCCTTCTCCTATAGGGGAACAAACAACTCTTCTGGCTGCGTAGGTTCCTATAGACAAAATGGAAAAGATGGCTATGAAATTTTTAAAGCGGCTCTTAGGTTAGGCTATAGTGCTGACAATATTATTCTTCACGGCCATTCATTTGGAGGGTCGGTTGCAACCCTTGTGAAACAACAATGTTTAAATGTCACAATCGGAGACCCTGCATTATTTGCTTCTGTAACCTTTTCTTCTTTGGAGAGTTTTTTATGTAACAAAATTACAGACCCAATTGCATTAAAGATTGTTCAGGGGATCACAAGATGTGTACTGTGGATTTTAGGTTATAACTATCGATTTACAGCTGACGATTGGAACAACCTTGGAACTAAAAATTTCTGCATTAATGGGGGGTCTTTAGATATGGTGATTAACGATAAAATGAGCCTTACTAGAGCTCTTTTTGATGAAAATCAAAACAGAACCGATGCCATCTTTGCTGATTTTGATCACAATTCATTACCTCAGCATTTAAAGTCACATCCAGCTGATGTTACAAAAATTAGAGAAACACTAGGTTTGGAAACTGTGCAACAGAGCGCTGAATCAAAAAGTTCTTAAATTGCCCTGCTTAATCCTCTTCTTTAAAACGCGTTTTAATTCGAGTGACCTTTTTCATTTTCTCTTTAGATTCCATAGCCCTTTCCTTTAAGGTCTTTTTCACCTTATGCTTAGGGATCACCCCCTGAAGCAAGGCCGATAGATCTTTGGACTCTTTTTCTTCTTCAATAGAAATTTCCTTTTTAGATAAAGCAGCTGCATCTCCATCTATAGTTTTTAATCGATCTGAAATTTGTCTTAATGACTCCAACCGTTGAGATAAAGCGTGAAGCTTTGAGTCTACAGGCTGTTTTGTTGTCCCCTTCATACTTGCAAGGAGCTTTTCCTCAGAATCAAATCTTGATGAGAACATAGCTGCAGCGTTGCTAAAATCTGGAGAAAAAACAAAAGGTCTTAATGCAGAGGGAATGGTTGTATAAAAATCATCGGCTAAATCGGGTTCAAGCTCCTCTTTGGCTTGCAATTTTGGGGGTCTTCCCCTTTTTGGCCTTGGGTTTAAAGCATCACTTGAATAATACATTTTTGCCCTTGATTCCATCGACTCTCTAGCACTTGCCACATCTTTTGGTACCCGAGGGGTAAATTTTAGCTCTTTTAACTTTTCTATTAAAGGAGTGGGAAACTCTAAGTCCTCTTCAAAAACAAAAACAACTTCATTATCCCTTAAAAACTCAATAATTCTCACCCTTGACCGTTCTTGATAATATTGTTGCCACTTATCCAATTCTGTCAAATGATCATACACAAACTCTAAAAAATTTTCTCTTGCCCCACGAGAGCTAATAATTTCTAAAAGCTTTTCTTTTGTATCAATATCATAGACTTTTTCTGTAACAAAACCTTCCATAAATTTTCGTGTTTCATAATAGGTGAGTTTTGGGATAGCGCAATAGCGATCAGGGTTGCTTTTTAATTCTCCCTCAGCAAGGTGCAACTCCTCTTCCCCTTTATCCAAATCAAAATAGATTAAAAACCCCTCAATTTTGTCTAAATAAAAGTCCCTGATATCATCAGATTTTGAAAATACCTCTAAAAGGCGATGGTACCTTAAAATCAAAGGTTGCCTGCATTTTTGTATCGGCTCGCTCATATCATCCTTGGTGTTGGGAATAAAGTTTAAGTCTAGCAAAACATTGGAGTTATTTCAATAGACTTTTTTGTTTATATCCTTGAAAATAAAATATTGGCTAAAATATACTTTTGGACAAAAAGGAAAGCCCTATGTTGCCCATCAAAAAAATTTTAAAAGATCCTATTCTTATTGAAACTCAGCTTCGGACAAAAGATCCTAGTATATCTCTTAAAGAATTAATAAATGAGTACCATGCCTACACAGAACATTTATCTACCTTTGAAAAATTAAAGGAGAAATTAAACACCCTATCTAAAGAAGTAGGGGTAAAAAAACAGCAAAAAGAGGATTGCTCCTTTCTTATAGATCAAGTGAGCGATCTAAAAGTAGAACTAAAGGAGGTTGAGGAAAAGGCCTCCTTTTTTAAAGATCTTTACGAAGCAAAACTTTCTTCTCTTCCAAACCTTCCTGATCCAAAGGTAAAAGTATCTCTTAATCCGGAAGAAAATGAGTGCATTAAAATAGTGGGTGAAAAGCCCTCATTTACCTTTCCTATAAAAAATCATTTAGAAATTGGGGAAAAAAACAACCTTTTTGATCTTGTTCGCGGGGCAAAAATTTCTGGGTCTGGCTTTCCTGTATACACAGGTCTTGGAGCTGAAATTGAATGGGCTTTGCTTAATCTAATGATTGATATACACAAAAAAAATGGATTTGAAATGCGCCTTTTGCCTCACATGGTTACACCCGAGGTGATGTACGGTTCAGGACAACTCCCAAAATTCGCCTCTCAACTTTTTAGAATTAAAGATAAAGATTTTGACCACTATCTTATCCCTACAGCTGAAGTGGCTTTAAATGGTTTGTATAGTGATGAAATTATGGATATTGACGAACTTCCAAAAAAACTTGTTGCCTACACCCCATGCTTTAGAAGAGAGGCTGGCGCCCATGGAAAAAACGAGCGAGGGCTTATCAGAATTCATCAATTTAATAAAATTGAGCTTTTTGCCTTTACCAAACAAGAGGAAAGTGAAGAGGTCTTTCAAGAGATCCTTTCTTCAGCTGAACAAGTTTTACAAGCCCTAGGCCTTCACTACAGAAACATGCTTTTAGTGACAGGGGATATGTCTTTTGCCGCTTCTAAAACCATCGATATTGAGGTCTTTTTACCAGGTCAAAATCGCTATTATGAAGTCTCTTCTGTCTCAAACTGTACAGATTTTCAATCAAGAAGATCTAAAATCCGATATAAAGAGAGGACAACACAAGAAAACACTTTTGTTCACACAATCAATGGATCAGGCCTTGCCACCCCCCGTTTAATGGTAGCCCTCTTAGAAAACTTTCAAAATAGTGATGGATCGTTTACTATCCCTCTTGCACTGAAAAAATATCTCTAAAGGTGTCAATATGACTGCAAAAAAATCCCATTTTGAAACTCTTTCTGTCTTAGACCATTTAAAAAAAGCTCGGGAAAAAGGTAAAAAAGTCTCAAGTGATTTACACGCTGTGGAAGCTCCAGGACACTTTTCTGCCGCAGCAGACAGTGCAAAAGAAACAGCAGTTTCAACCCTATTAATTCAAATGATTTGCACCACTTTAGGGATTAACCATAGACAAACGCTCCTTCTTTTATCGCTCTACCTTGTGGGCATTTTATTATGGAAAGTGGGAAGATCAGCCCACCTTGGCTGGGCACGATTAGAGAGGATAAAAAAAGCCGTTTTTGATGAAAAATATGAAATTGAAAATAATAGAGAAGAGGAACGGGAAGAGCTTACAAATATGTATGCAGCTAAAGGATTAACTGAGCCTTTGTTGGGTAAGGTGATTGATGTGCTGATGGCCGACGATAATAAACTTTTAGCCTTAATGCTTGAAGAAGAGCTTGGTATTCCTATGGATTCTTACGTCCACCCCTTAAAGCAAGCTTTAGGAGCTGCCTTTGGGGTAATAATCACAGCCACTTTATTACCGGTGGGTCTTGCCATTTCAGAAAATTATGGATTGTTTGTCACAACCTTTTGCATTTCTGCGTGCGCAAGCTTTTTAATGGCAAAAATTGAAGGGCTACAACCCCTTGAATATACAATTAAAGGGATAAGCATCACCTTTTTATCGACCTTTGCTACCTACTTTTTGACACAATTTCTCATCCTAGAATGGTTATAAGGAGAGAGTATGAGGCGCAAAATGATTTCTCCACTGCTCCTTGAAGAGTACCTCTCCTCTGGGTTTGAAGAAATGAACAACCCCTTTATTTCCAAAAGCTCCCGCTTTTGGGGAAAATATTCTTCCATTTTTTCATCCCTTGTATCGCTCCTTCTTTTAGCCCTTTCTTACGCAGTATCCTATCAATCTGATACTCTTTCAAATTTCTTTTTGATCATCGTCTATTTTTTTGTGGGAACCCCCGCCCTTCTTGATACTTTAAACGATCTAAAAACATTTACGATCAACATAGATGTTTTGATGACCCTTGCTGCCTTTTTATCAGTAGCCATTGGAAGTCAACTAGAAGGGGCGTTACTCCTTGTCCTTTTTGCCCTCTCCCACTCTTTAGAAAATATGGTGACACAAAAAACAAAAGGGGCACTATCGGCATTACAAAAAATTTCTCCAACCCTTGCCATTGTTATTGAAAGTAGTGGCGAAACATTTCAAAAGTCTGTTCGAGAAATTGCCCCTGGAACCCATATTCTTATCCGATCAGGGGAAATTATCCCACTAGATGGAAAGGTGATTTCTGGAGCTTCCTTTGTCAATTTATCCCACCTTACAGGAGAGAGTCTCCCCCTCTTAAAAAAGGAAGGGGATCAGGTTCAAGCTGGAAGCTTAAATACTGATGGAACCTTAACTATCGAGGTATTAAAAACTTCCGGTGAGTCCACCCTTGCAAAAATGATTACATTAATCACAAAGGCCCATGAAGCTAAACCCAAACTTGAGAAATTTTTGGATCGCTTTGGTTCTATTTACGCAAAAACCATTATCCTCACCTCTTTTGCGATAGCTTTACTCCTCCCTTTTATATTTAGTATCCCCTTTTTTACCAATCATGGTTCGATCTATCGCTCTTTAGCCTTTTTGATTGCTGCTTCCCCATGCGCTCTTATTATTGGAGCGCCAACAGCCTATTTAGGGGCTATTTCAGCATGCGCTAAAAAAGGGATTCTTTTAAAAGGAGGGGTAATTTTAGATGCCTTAACTTCCTGCACCCGTCTTTTTATTGATAAAACCGGAACCTTAACCACAGGACAATTGCGCTGTAGCTTAATAGAAGTGGTTACCACCTCCTTTTCCAAACAAGTCCTTGAAAGGATTGCAGCAAGCCTTGAAAATGGAGTCCACCACCCTATTGCTGAAGCGATCTTAAGACACGCAAAAGAACATTCCTTAGAGCTTTTCCCTGTTGAAGATTTAAAAGCCATTCCCGGTTATGGGGTTGAAGGGGTTATCACATTAAATAACAAGAAAGAACGGGTCTATGTTGGATCGGTTGAATTTATTCTTCAAAAAATCCCTGTTGAAAAAAGACAAGGGATCGAAGAAAAAGTGGATAGGAATGGAAAAGTTGTCTCCCTTGTTCTTGTTAAAGAGGATGTAGGGATTTTTCATTTTACAGATGAACTACGCCCTAATATCAAAACTACCGTTGAAAATCTTTTAAAAGTGATTGATGTAGAAATGCTTACAGGAGATCACAAAAGCAATGGTGAAACTGTAGCCAAGCTTGTCGGTTTAAAAAAAATCCATACTGATGTGACTCCAGAACAAAAGCTTACACTTATTAAAGAGTACAGCAAAAATGAAAACATTATTATGGTTGGGGATGGGATTAATGACGCACCGGCCTTATCGTTTGCCTATGTTGGGATTGCAATGGGTCAGATTGGGAGTAAAACAGCTGTTGAAGCTGCCGATGTTGTCTTATTAACTGATTCCATCTCTTCAATTGAATGGCTTTTAAAACAGTCTAAAAAAACCCATAGAATTGTAAAGCAAAATATTACCCTTGCCCTTCTAGCTATTTTTTTAAATGCCCTCTTATCTCTTTCAGGAGTGATTCCCTTATTTGTTGCCGTCATCCTTCATGAAGGCAGTACTGTTATTGTGGGTCTAAATTCCCTCAGACTGTTAAAAAAAGACCCCCTTTAAGAGGATTTTTTTCCTCAATCCAATTTCTACGAGACTCTTTAACCTCTTTATATTTAACAATGTATATATAATTGACGTTTAATAAAAAATATTATATAATTAAAGTATTAATTTAAAATGAGGATTTATTATGCAAACTTCAACCATCGATAACTCTGGAAACACTTCACCTGAAACTACAAGCTCAGCTACGTGCCGGTGGACTGAACAAGGTAAAATCCAAACGCTCTTGTATGTTATTAGTGTAATTCTTTTAGCTGTAGGTATTGCTCTTTGTGTTATGGGCTCTGTCGGAGGCCTTGGGTTAATGGTAGGTTTATTCGTAGGCCAAGCCACTATTGTATTTATTGGGGGTCTTATATCTGGAGGGTTTGCAGTTATGGGACATTTTGTTAAGTATGACTCAAAATCTCATGCTGATTCTTAATACAAAAGAAGGGTAAAATTCTTTAGTTTTTTATAGACAATTATTGTACAAGTTCTAGAGTAGGAACTAAAGGATGGCTATGAAAAAATCTATTGAAAGGGCATTAATCCATGAAAAAGAGGCCTTTGAACTCCATTACCAATGGACTTTAAAGCACATGCCAGAATCTTTTTTTGAAGAGTTTACAGATGATGAGATGATGACAATTGTCCATAACCTCATGGGCTTTAAAGTTCAGGGGGAGTTTGTTCAGATTCATTTTAATGATTTCTCAATGGTTGTTTGTATCGACGGCCCTAAAGCAGATTTAGAGATTTTACAACACTTTCAACACTTTGGGATTTTAAGTTATCAAACTTTCATTTCCAACGCCCCCCTTCCTTACACTCCTTCAAAAGGAAACATCCGTATAGCACTTATTTACTACACAAAACTCGACGATGAGGATAGCAAAGGACACACCCCTTTATCCTCTTTAGATATTGAAGACATCTATCAACACTTGAAAACAAGGATTGTGAATTTTTCCCGATCTGATTTTGATACCCTATTGACAAGCATTCACTCTAGGTTCCTTAAAATCCTTACAAAGGATCGCTTAGAACAGATTTTAGAGATGTATTATAGATCTAAAACAAGGGATCACCTCCAATATGATCTTAAAACTCTAGACAATCCCTTAGGCCCTTCAATGCAAATTGTCCTTGCATGGAAAAACACCCATAA
Organism: Chlamydiia bacterium; assembly: GCA_044359535.1. Taxonomy (GTDB): domain Bacteria; phylum Chlamydiota; class Chlamydiia; order Chlamydiales; family 2-12-FULL-49-11; genus JAJACQ01. The sequence goes on along the minus strand of JBIKLZ010000009.1, from coordinate 9,063 downwards.
ATACAAATTTCTCTATAGACTTGCCAAACTATTTAATAGACATCACCTTGTGATGAAAAAAATCAACGCCACCTATATTGATCCCTACAGCTCTGAAAACATCCTCCTTATGTCACTTGCAATTCATGGAGAAAAAAACACCCCTGCATGGGAAGCTACCGATCTTGACGACTTTTTAAAGGAATTGGTCACTTTAAAGTATTTTACCGATGACGATTTAATTGAACAAACCTTTGTCTCTACCTCTCTTTTAACGGGAAATGAAGGGAATTTATTAAAAACAATGATTGACCTTACCCATCAATTGATTCTTCATGCCGATCCTAATATGTACAGTTCTGAAAGCATCACCGAAGCTTTAATTTACCATGCAGACCTAACAGTTCTTTGTATTGAACTCTTCCATAAAAAATTTAATCCAAACATTGCCTGCCTAAAAGAATTTGAAAAAGGGAAAGAGCTGTTTTTGAAAAGGGTCAATGAAATTGATACAGGCAACCTTTCTTTAGATACCAAAAGAAAACATATTCTCCTTTCCCTCTTCTCAATTACTAATTACGGATTAAAAACCAATTTCTATAAAAAAACAAAAAGTGCTATAGCCTTTCGTATCGATCCAGCAATTCTCACAGCTCTATTTTATGATTATAGGGAAAAGTTTCCTGAACTTCCCTATGGATTTTTTTTCATCAAAGGAAAATCCTTTATTGCCTTTCAACTTCGCTTTAAAGATTTATCCCGTGGGGGTTTAAGGACCATTTTCCCTAAAAAACCTGAACAAGGGGCCTGGGAGCGCTTAAATATTTTTTCAGAGTGTTATAACCTTGCCTATACACAGCAGAAAAAAAATAAGGATATCCCTGAAGGGGGTTCTAAAGCGGTCATTTTTGTTGAACCATTTGAAGACCTTAAATATGAAACAGAAATTTTTCAAAAAGAACTTTTGAATGGGGGTCTAACCCCTTTTGAAATTGAAAAGAAAATTGAAACCTTTCATCAACAGCAAAGAAGTGTCTATTTATACTCTTCCCAACGCTCATTTATCTATAGCTTACTTAGCTTAATCAATATGAATGAAGAGGGTTCAATCAAATCAAAAGAGGTGATTGACTATCACGGCCGACCTGAATATATTTACCTTGGACCAGATGAAAACATGCACAATGTAATGATTGAATGGATCGCTGACTACAGCGTCCATTCTGGATATGTTTTAGGAGCCGCTTTCATTTCGTCAAAACCCACCTACGGCATTAACCATAAACAGTACGGGGTGACCTCACTTACTGTAAACGTCAACATGGAACACCTTTTAAAATACTTAAATATCGACCCAAAAAAGGACCCTTTCACAATAAAAATTTCTGGAGGACCTGATGGAGATGTGGCTGGAAATCAAATTTATAACCTGTACAAATACTATAAAACAACAGCAAAGCTTTTAGCCATCACAGATATCTCTGGAACTATATACGATCCAAAAGGGCTTGATTTAGAAGAGCTTGTAAAATTATTTAAACAAGAAAAGCCCTTAAAATTTTACCCCGCAGAAAAACTTCACTCGGGGGGATTTCTCCTTGATATTGAAAATAGAAAAGAAAAGACACAGTATCAGACACAAACATTGTGCTATAAAATGGTGGGATCAAAATTAGAAGAGCATTGGCTCCTTGGAAATGAAGCACAACATCTATACAGTCATAATTTACATCAAGTAGAGGTAGATATTTTTATTCCGGGGGGGGGAAGGCCACGAACCTTAAATGCCAATAACTATAAAACGTATCTTAATAAAGAGGGAAAACCAACCTCCAAAGCGATTGTTGAAGGGGCAAATCTTTACTTAACCTCTGAAGCAAGGGTATTGCTTGAAGAGCTTGGGTGTTTAATTATTAAGGATAGTTCAGCAAATAAAGGGGGTGTGATGGCCTCCTCCTTAGAGGTTCTTTGTAGCTTATTGATGAAAAACGAGGAGTTTTTAAAAGACAAAGAGGGGTTAATGGTTGATGTTTTATCCTTTATTCGGCAAAAAGCAGAAAATGAGGCGTCCTTACTGATAAAATCCCATGAAGAACTCAACCTTCCCCTTACAGAGATTTCTGATGAGATATCAAGAAAAATCAATGGCTATACCTATGAAATTCTCACTTACTTAGAAACGATTGATCTTTCTGACTCTTTATCTGATCCGCTAAATAAAACCCTTGTGAGCTATTTGCCCCCTATTTTTCAATCCAAGTATAAAGACCGAATTCTAAAAAAGATCCCTGACACCCACAAAAAAGCAATTATAGCATGCGCAATAGGTCAAAACATTGTCTATTCAAGGGGCATTTCTTGGTCTCCATCGATTGTCGATGTCCTACCCCTTGTTATTGATAACAAGATCTAGTCTTTATAAAAGGCTATTTACTCCCTCCACCTCCGCCACCACCGTCATGCTGAGGGGGATTGTTTACTAAATATTGAATAAGTTGTTTCCGCATTTCATGCACACTTCTTAGACCAGGATTAGGTAGAGTATCCTCAAATGTTGCTGCAGTAGGTCTTCTAGTTCTTATAAAATCGGCCACAAGGGTGACTAACTCATCGTTAATGGCAATGCTATGTCTTTGAAACCATCGAATGATGATAGCAATAACTGTAGTTACACTTCTTTCTACACCTGAAGAACAATGGACCATCATCGGCTCAGCCCCTTCTTCTTTTTGATCTTCTTTCACAAGAACATCTAAAGCGCCATCAATTAATGAAAGGAGATTCTCGTATTTATCTCCATTGCTGTAGCCATCTCCACTTGGTTCTTTTTGAAATTGATAATGTAATTCTCCATTAAACCATCTATCCTTGTTGTCTTTGTAGTCTGGCTTTAAATAGACCTTTTTGCTTGAAGATAGATTTCCTTCGGCATCAAGTGCGCGATCATCGATTTCATCTCCTTTACCGTTTGCGGAGTAAACATATCCAAAAAAACCATTCCCTTCATGCAAATGATACTCAAGAAAATGTGAAGCAAAAGGAGTTTTATTTAATTCAGCCATTGCATTTTCTCGATCCGTCCCATACAGGTAAAGTTGGTTCGCTAGAAAACGACTTTGTTGAGATTCGACTGGAAACTTTGGACCCGCTCCTAGATCAAAAAAACCAAAATTAGCTGACGCCCCTCCGATACAAAGATTTTTTAAAATTCTACTCCCACAGAAAGATTCACAGAAATACGTGGTTTGTAATAGTTGCATCGCTTTTTGTGTATCGGGCTGTTTAGAACGTCCGACTTCCCATTCCATTCGTTTAATAAATGTTTGTGGATCGCACCCAAAATGAAAGGAACCAGTAGAATACGGGTGCTTCTGCGTCGTGTGCAGCTCTATGCGCGCACGTAGTGCATCTAGTTCAGCTTGTGCAGCTTGTGCAGCTTGTGCAGCTTGTGCAGCTTGTGCAGCTTGTGGAGCTTGTGGAGCTTGTGGAGCTTGTGGAGCTTGTGGAGCTTGTGCAGCTTGTGCAGCTTGTGCAGCTTGTGGAGCTTGTGGAGCTTGTGGAGCTTGTGGAGCTTGTGGAGCTTGTGCAGCTTGTGCAGCTTGTGCAGCTTGTGCAGCATCTTCTTGATGTTGCCTTCTTTTACAATGTTCAAGTATTTGGTAATTATATTTTTGTATTTCCTTTATGTATCTAGCTCTATCAACTAGCAGTATGGCTAAAGGGATCAAAAATAAAGGGCAAACTATCAAAAGTATTATACGACCCACATCCAGACCAATGTCTTCACAAGAGGTGTGACATCTTCCTGTATAACTTAAGACAGGTTCATTATTTAATTGGTAAGCTTGGCCTAGCTCACTTGCTCTTTCAGGGAAAGTCTCTTTTATGCTCATCCATCCTAAACCTCCTAAACTCTTGCTTGGCTCTGGATTTATTGGCATGTCCATATTTACCTCTTTTTTAAAATTTGTTTTAATTATAACATCATCTTAATAAAAAATCAACAACCTTCCCCTTCAAGATACAGCATCAAACCCTCCATTTGAGAGATCATCGAATCCTTAACCTTTTCTCCTAACATTTGCACCCAAAATTTAGCTCCCAACCCTTCTATCCAATAGGTTACTTTTAACTCTACCCCTTCACTATGATCAACAATCTCTTTTCTTCCAAACATCTTAGCGCCAGAAAGTTGCAAACAATCTGTAAAACTTATCCCTTCAATCACCTCTGCTAATGTAAGTTGAACTAAAGGGGCTTTTTTATGTTTTAAGTGAAAAACACCCCCCTTTTCAAAGGGGTCTATCATAACACTTTCTTCAAGCTCACTATTCCACTGCTTCCAACTGTTCACATTTTTTAATACAAGCCACATCTTCTCTTTTTTGACACCTGTATATACCTTTTGTTCTGTTTTTTCCCACATCTTTACCCCCTATTTTTAAGAAAATCTACTATACCCCCTTTTTTTATTAAAAAAAATGAGAATGTTAACTTATTGAAATAAAAACACTTATAAAAATAATCAGCAGTCTTTTATTTTAACTGCTAAAAATCTTGCCAATTGAGTGCTAACATTGTATACTTCAAGTTAAGAGGAAAAAATTAAGATCAAAAAAATGAAGTCGACACAATCAAAACCAAAAGATCAAAGGGAGCAAGAGGTTTTATTAGGCCTTGTTGACCTCTATTTAAAAACAGGTAAAGCTGTGGGGTCAAACACCTTAAGGGAAAATGGATTTGAATATATTAGTTCAGCAACCATTCGTAATTATTTTGCCACCCTTGAAGCAAAAGATCTTTTAAAGCAGCATCATACATCGGGGGGAAGAACCCCTACCGACAAAGCTTTAAGGGTCTACATTTCTAATCTTTTAGAACAAAAACAGCCCTCAACACACTCTTTAGATGATGAGAGCTTTCTTAAGGATCTTATTTGCAAAGAAACAAAAAAGTTATCCTTTTATTTTCAAGAAATTACCGAGGCCATTTCAGAAATCACCTCCCTTGCAACCCTAATTACAGCCCCAAGATTTGATCAAGATTTTATCTCTAAAATTGTTTTAACAAAAATTGATGAACAAAGAGCTGTGTGCATTGTTGTGACAGATTTTGGTTTTTTACATACCGAAACTCTCTATTTACCCTCTCACATGAGCACCTTTTCTATTAAAAGGATAGAGGATTATTTTCAATATAGATTGACATTTTTAAATAAGCCCTCCCTTAGTGAAGAGGAAGAGACCTTTGCAAAAGGGGCCTATAATGAAGTGGTTTTAAGGCACTTTATCAGCTACACCACAATGAACCATCCAGATATTTATAAAGGGGGGTTTGCAAAACTCTTACGCCACAGTGAATTTCATGATCCAGAAACCCTTTCATCGACATTAGCTCTTTTTGAAAACACCCCTTCTTTAGAGCAATTAATGGCAAAAAGTGACTCTTTAAAGCTCTATATTGGAGATGATTTAAAAGGCTATCTTTCCCCACCTTATAAGTCCGCATTGATCCAAATCCCCTATTTTATTCACAATAAAAAAGTAGGGAGTATTGCCCTATTAGGCCCTTCAAGGATGAACTATAAAGACCTAATTTCATTGTTAAAAACTGTCTCATCCTATATAAGTGATACTCTCACAAAAACCTTATATAAATATCAACTAAATTACCGTATGCCAAAAACAAAAGAAGTGACGTATACCTCTACAGAACTTCCTGTCATCGGTTTAACCCATAAAGAGAAATCATGAGCACAGAAGAACAAAACCACAAAGAAACAAGCGAAGAAAAAATAGTAAGCCCTGCAGAACTTTTACAAGAGCAGTTAACTCAAAAAACAGCAGAAGCTGTTGACTTCAAAGATAAATATCTTAGAGCCCTTGCAGAAATGGAAAATACAAAAAAACGTTTAATGCATGAAAGAACTGAACTGATTGCCTACTCAATAAGCAATATTGCTGAAGAGATGTTAGGCCCTATTGATAGTTTAGAAAATGCGTTAGCATTTACAGACAACTTATCTGAGGAGATGAAAAATTGGGCTATTGGGTTTAAAATGATTTTAAATCAGTTTAAATCAGGATTAGAAAATCACGGGATTGTCTCTTACGAAAGTAAAGGAAAACCTTTTGATCCTACCTATCATGAGGCCATTGAAATGGTTGAAACAGACACTTGTAAAGAAGGGACAGTGATTGAAGAATTAATGAAAGGATATAAACATGATAAACGTGTAATTAGAGTTGCAAAAGTTAAAGTTGCAAAAAAAGTATCCAAAGAAGAAGAAAAAAAATAACTATATAAAAGAGGATAAAAACTATGACAAAGAAAAAAAGTACAAAAATCATTGGAATAGATCTTGGTACTACCAACTCCTGTGTAGCTATCATGGAGGGAAAAGAGGGTAAAGTGATCACAAACGCAGAAGGATCAAGAACCACCCCATCGATTGTTGCTTTTAAAGGGAGCGATCGATTAGTCGGTGTTCCAGCAAAGCGCCAAGCAGTGACAAATCCAGAAAACACCATTTCTTCAGCAAAACGATTCATTGGAAGGATGTTTAGTGAAGTAAGAAATGAAATAGGGACAGTCCCTTACAAAATTATTGAGGGCAATGGGGGAAAAGTAGCGATCAAAGTGGGAGATAAAACCTATAGCCCAGAAGAAATTGGGGCGGCTGTTTTATCAAAAATGAAGCACACTGCCGAGGAGTATCTTGGAGAAGAAGTGACAGAAGCTGTGATTACTGTTCCGGCATACTTTAACGACTCTCAAAGACAGTCTACAAAAGATGCAGGGAGAATTGCAGGATTAAATGTCCGTCGTATTATTAACGAACCAACTGCCGCTGCTTTATCCTATGGGTTTGATAAAAAAGGAAAAGATCAGAAAATTGCTGTTTACGACTTAGGGGGCGGTACATTTGACGTCTCTATCCTAGAAATTGGGGATGGGGTATTTGAAGTGCTTGCTACTAATGGGGATACCCATTTAGGGGGCGATGATTTTGATAACGTGATTATGAAGTGGATTCTTGATGAATTCAAAAAAGAACATGGGATTGATTTAACCTCAGATAAAATGGCCCTTCAAAGACTTCGTGATGCTGCTGAAAAGGCAAAAATTGAACTTTCAGGAACTGCATCTACAGACATCAATCAGCCCTTTATCACAATGAGCAGTGAGGGTCCAAAGCATTTAAACCTTACCTTATCTAGAGCAAAGTACGAAAGTCTTGCTTCAGATTTAGTAGAAAGAACTAAAGAGCCTTGCCTTAAAGCGATGAAAGATGCCGGTGTCTCTATTTCAGATATTGATGAAGTCATTTTAGTCGGTGGGATGACCCGTATGCCTATGGTTCAAGAAAAAGTTAAAGCAATCTTTGGCAAAGAGCCTCATAAAGGGGTCAACCCTGATGAAGTGGTAGCTTTGGGCGCTGCAATTCAAGGGGCGGTTCTAAGCGGTGATGTAAAAGATGTTCTTTTACTCGATGTGGTCCCTTTATCCCTTGGAATTGAAACTTTAGGTGGAGTGATGACAAAGGTCATTGAGAGAAATACAACCATCCCAACATCGAAAAAGCAAGTCTTTTCTACAGCAGCGGATAATCAGCCTGCAGTAACCATTGCCGTCCTTCAAGGGGAGCGACAAATGGCAGCAGATAACAAAAAGATCGGTAATTTTGACCTTTCTGATATTCCACCGGCCCCTCGTGGCGTCCCTCAAATTGAAGTTGCTTTTGACATTGATGCCGATGGAATCTTGCACGTATCGGCAAAAGATAAGCAATCCGGAAAAGAGCAAAAAATTCGTATTGAAGCCTCTTCTGGTTTAAGTGAAGCTGAAATCAATAAAGCTGTCAATGATGCAGAGGCTCATAAAGAGTCTGATAGAATTGCTCGTGAAAAAATTGATCTAAAAAATGAGACAGATGCCCTTATTTTTAGATCAGAAAAATCTCTTAAAGACTATGCAGAAAAAATCCCTGCAGAGGTAAAAACAGAGATCGAAGAAAAAATTGCAGCAGCAAAACAAGCTCTTACCTCTGATAACACAGAGAGTATTAAAGGAGCCAAAGAGGCATTGAACCAATCGATTCAAAAAATCGGTGAGTCTATGAAAGGAGCTCAAACAGAAGGAGAAGCTCAAGGTGATGGTAAAAAACAACGCACCTATACCCACCAAAACACCCATAATGGCCCAAAAAACGACGACATCGAAGACGCTGATGTTGAAGAAATCAAAGACTAAATAGGGTACAAAAAAAAAGGGGGGGGAAACCCCCCCTCTTTTTTTCAATCGTTTATAAATCAAACGCTTACGCATTTTAGATTTAAAATTCTTGTTTAATTATTGATTTTTATTAATTAAATATAATATAATTATCATTAATTAAAACAAGGAGTTTATATATGTCTGTTAGAAATGACAACAATGTAGGAGTCGCTTGCTCTCCTGCTCAAGTTGATAAGACTGCATTGAAAAAAAGTATTTTTGTTTTGTCCGGAGTTGCCGGTGCAACACTTATAGCAGCCGTTGTAACAACTATTTTAGCAACAACCATTTTAGCAGTCGCTATTGGTCCAATCCTTTTCGGAGTTGTAGGCGCCACAAGTTTAGTCATAGCTATTTTAGCGGGCGTACATAAATCTTCAAATGAAAAAAATGGAAAAGAAATAGCAAGGGCAACAGCACAAGTAACAGCACCAGCAGCACCAGCAGCACCAGCAGCACCAGCAGCAACACAAGAAACAGAAACACCAGTAATAGAAACACCAGTAATAGAAACACCAGAGGAAAGAACTAGACTGCGTCGTGAAAGAATCACTGAAAACTTGAAAAGGTCTAGAGCTAATCGTACAGAGAATAGTAGAAACTCTAAAGATAAGACACCACAACTCGAGAGTCCCAAAAGACCAAAGGTTACTACCATTGTCTTTGTAGATGGGGATTGACAAAAAGGTAAAAATTATATCCTTAAAGCAGCTAGATTACTGGCTGCTTTTATCTATAAATTCTATCTATAAACAGAGTTTTCCCCTTTTCTAACATCAGATAATCATTGACTAAAACAATTTTTCC